>LARU01000002.1:1200000-1800000 GCA_001274695.2 Azoarcus sp. PA01
GCCGTTCCGCCGGACGACGAGCGCCACCTCGACAAGCTCTTCATCCTGCTGCGCCGGCGCACCGGCGTCGACTTCGTCCAGTACAAGCACACGACGATCCATCGCCGCATCCAGCGCCGCATGCTCGTTCACCGCCTCGACCGGCTCGCCGACTACGTCAGGCTGCTGCACGAGCGCCCGGCCGAGATCGACACGCTCTACAACGAGATCCTGATCAACGTCACCGCGTTCTTTCGCGACCCGGGAGTGTTCGACGCGCTGAGGCGCGAAATCCTGCCCCGGATCATCGAACGATGCGCCAACGGCGGCGACCCGGTGCGCATCTGGGTGCCGGGCTGCTCGACCGGCGAGGAGCCGTATTCGATCGCGATCGCGCTGCTCGAAGGCATGGAGGAAGCGGGCGTCAACCTGCCGGTCCAGATTTTCGCGACCGACATCGACACGCACGCGATCGACACTGCGCGCGTCGGAGTTTTCCCCGACAGCATCGCCGCCGACGTGCCGCCGACCCGGCTCGCGCGCCACTTCACGCACAGCGAGCAGGGCTACCTGATCAGCAAGCAGATCCGCGACATGTGCCTGTTCGCGAAACAGAACGTCGTCAAGGATCCGCCGTTCTCGCGCCTCGACCTGATCAGCTGCCGCAACCTCCTGATCTACCTCGGGCCGGTGCTGCAGAAGAAAGTGCTGGCGCTGTTCCACTACGCGCTCAAGCCGACCGGCTTCCTGCTGCTCGGCAGTGCCGAGACCATCGGCAAGCACGCCGACATGTACCGGGCGATCGACACGAAGCACAAGATCGACGTCAAGAAAGCGATCGCGACGGCGCTGCAGCTCGATTTCTGCGCACCACTGTCGGCGTCGTTCAGCGTCGCCGAACCGCCCGCGCACGAACGCGCGGCGCCGCTCGCCGGTCGCGACCTGGCGAAGGCCGTCGACCGGCTGCTGATGAAGAAATACTGTCCGGCGAGCGTCGTCATCAACGAGCAGATGGACATCGTGCAGTTCCGCGGCCAGACCGGCGAGTTTCTCGAACCCGCAGCGGGCGACGCGAGTTTCAACCTGCTGCGCATGGCGCGCGACGGGCTCGCGATGGAGCTGCGCGAGATCGTCGGGGAAGCATTCAGGACGCGCGCCGCGACGCGCAAGGAAGGCCTCGCGTTGCGGCGCGACGACAAGACGCTGCTCGTCGAGATCGAAGTCGCGCCGCTCGACGGTGCCGCGCCGGGATTCTTTCTCGTCGTCTTCCGCGCGACGCCCGGCGCGCAGCTCGCCGCGGGAAGCGCGAGCGCGCCGGGTGCGCAACACGAGGAACGGCTGGCGATGCTCGAACACGAGCTGGCGACGACTCGGGAATACCTGCAGTCGGTGATCGAGCAGGACGAGACGATCAACGAGGAACTGCGCTCGGCGAACGAGGAGATCCTGTCGAGCAACGAAGAGTTGCAAAGCACCAACGAAGAGCTCGAAACCGCCAAGGAAGAGCTGCAGTCGGTCAACGAGGAGTTGTCCACCGTCAACGAGGAGCTGGAGACGCGCAACCGCGAGCTGTCGCAGCTCAACAACGACCTCTCGAACCTGCTCGGCAGTGTCAACGTTCCGATCGTGATCCTCGGCACCGACCTGCGCGTCCGCCGCTACACGCCGCTGGCCGCCAAGCACCTCAATCTCGATGACTCGGACATCGGACGGGCGATCGCCGACATCGAACTCGGCATCCAGGTGCCGGATCTGCCAAAGCTCATCGCACAGGTCATCGACACCGCCACGGTGCAGGAGGTCGAAAGCCAGGCGCGCGACGGGCGCTGGTATTTGCTGCGCATGCGGCCGTACAAGACGCTCGAGAGCCGCATCGAAGGCGCGGTCGTCGCGTTCATCGATATCGACGACACCAAGCGCACGCTGCAGATCGCGCAGGAGGCCCGCGACTACGCGCAAGGCATCGTCGATGCGATCCGCCACCCGTTGCTGGTGGTCGACCGGAACCTCAAGGTCGTGTCGACGAACCCGGCGTTTCTCGACACGTTCCGCGTCGCCCCCGCGGAGACGGTCGGCAACCTTCTTTATCATCTGGGCAACGGGCAGTGGGGGATCCCGCGGCTGCGCCAGGCACTCGAAGGAGTATGCACGCGCGGCCAGGGCTTCGAGGATTTCGTCGTCGAGCATGACTTCGAGAGCATCGGTCGGCGCCGTTTGCGCATCAGCGGCCGGCCGATCGACACGGCCTCGGGGCCGCCATTCCTCGCGCTGATGCAGATCGAGGGCGGCGGCGATGACGCCGGCCTCGCGCACAAGGAGTAGGCATGGACGGATATGGCGAAAACGACAAGTCCCAGAGCGAGCTGGTCGCGCGCATCCGCGAGCTCGAAACCCGCCTCGCAGCGCTGCGCAGCGCCCCGGACGCGTCGTCCCTCGTCGAGGAGCTGCGGGTGCACCAGATCGAGCTGGAAGCGCAGAACACGGAACTCGTCGAGGCGCGGCGGGCGCTCGAGGACGCGCGCGACCGCTACAGCGACCTCTACGATTTCGCCCCGGTCGGCTACATGACGCTCGACGAGAGCGGCGTGATCCTCGAGATCAACCTGACCGGCGCGCGCCTGCTCGGGCACGACCGCGCGCAGGTGATCGGCATGCCGCTGAGCGGCTGGGTGCCGGACGGCGCGGTGGCGCAGCTGTTTCGCCACCTGCGCCGCGTGATGTCGGAGTCGGGCCGCGTGTTCGACCACCTGCCGCTGCGCACGGCGCTGGCGTCCGAGAGTCCGATCCGCCACGTGCGGCTCGAGAGCATCGCATTTACGCAGTACGGCAGCGGGCGCCTGTGCCGCACCGCGTTCGTCGATCTGAGCGACCGCAAACGCGAAGAAGACCGCCTCAACCTGATCGCCCAGGTGTTCGAGCGCAGCACCGACGCGATCATGATCACCGACAGCCTCAACCGCATCGTGTCGGTCAATCGCGCCTTCACTTCGGTCACCGGCTACTCCGCCGACGAAGTGCTCGGCCGCAACCCGAAACTGCTCGCCTCGGGCCGCCATGACCGCGATTTCTACCGCGAGATGTGGAGCGCGATCGAACGCAACGGGTCGTGGAGCGGCGAGATCAGCAATCGCCGCAAGAACGGCGAGATCTACAACGAATGGATGACGATCCACGCGGTGCGCAACGAGGCCGGCGGCATCGATAACTGCATCGCGATCTACACTGAAATCACCGACCAGCGCGCCGCCGCGTCGCGCATCCAGTTCCTCGCCCATTACGACCCGCTGACGCTGTTGCCGAACCGCGCGCTGCTGCAGGACCGCATGCAGCAGGCCCTCACCCACGCGGCGCGCGAGGAGACGCGCGCCGCGGTGCTGTTCCTCGACCTCGATCGCTTCAAGACGATCAACGATTCGCTCGGCCACCTCGTCGGCGACCACCTGCTGCAGGAAGTCGCCAAGCGCCTCAAGGCCAGCGTGCGCGACGACGACACGGTGGCGCGCCGCGGCGGCGACGAATTCATCGTGATGCTGCCGCACGTCGACTCGGCCGAACAGGCGGCGCATGTCGCGGGGAAGATCGTCGAGGCGATGGAACAGAGCATCGCCGTCAATGGCTACGTGCTGAACGTCACGTTCAGCATCGGCATCAGCGTGTTCCCCGACGACGCGACGGACCCGGACACGCTGATCCGCAACGCCGACATTGCGATGTACCGCTCGAAAGCCAGCGGGCGCAACCAGTTCCAGTTCTTCACTGCCGACATGAACGCGCACGCGCTCGAGCGGCTCGCGCTCGAGAACGACCTGCACCAGGCGATCGAACGCGGCGAGTTCAGGCTCATGTTCCAGCCGCAGTTCGACCTCAGCGGCTGCATCGTCGGCGCGGAGGCGCTGCTGCGCTGGCAGCATCCTCAACGCGGTCTCGTCACGCCCGCACAGTTCATTCCGGTCGCGGAGGAAACCGGGCTGATCGTGCCGATCGGCGCGTGGGTGCTCGAACGCGCGTGCCAGCAGGCGCGCGCGTGGCGCGATGCCGGGCTGAAGAAGATCACGGTGTCGGTGAACATCTCGGCGCTGCAGTTCTCGCAGAAGAACCTGCTCGACCTGATCCGTCGGCTGCTCGCCGTGAGCGCGATCGAGCCCGGTACGCTGGAGCTGGAGCTGACCGAAAGCGTGCTGATGCACGATCACGTCGCGACTTCCAGCCTGATGGGCGAGCTCAAGAAAATGGGCGTGCGGATGGCGATCGACGACTTCGGCACCGGCTACTCGTCGCTGAGCTATCTGCGCCGCTTTCCGATCAGCAAGCTGAAGATCGACCAGTCCTTCGTGCGCGACCTCACCGACGGCGGCGACGCGGGCGCGATCACCGGCGCGATCATCGGGCTGGCGAAGAACCTGAACATGCGCGTGATCGCCGAAGGCGTCGAGACCGCGCAGCAGGCAAGCTTCCTGCAAGCGCAGTGCTGCGACGAATTCCAGGGGCACTTCTTCAGCAAGCCGGTGCCGCCGGAAAAACTCGCCGAACTGCTGCGCGTCGGCTAGCCGACGACGGCACCCAGCCACCGCCACCGGGGCAGAGCATGTCCAGCACGAACGCTTCGCATTTTCGCGTGATTGTCATCGGTGCTTCGGCCGGAGGGGTCGAGGCGCTGCGCAGCCTCACGCGCGCGCTGCCGGAAAATCTTCCGGCCGCCGTCTTCGTCGTCCTGCATTTGTCGCGCGACAGCCCGTCGATGCTCGCGGAAATCCTGGGGCGGGCCGGCCCGCTGCCGGTCGGCAGGGCCGTCGACGGCGAGCCGATCCACGCCGGGCGTATCTACGTCGCGCCACCGGATTTCCACCTTCTGCTCAAGCGCGACCGGATGTATACGTCGCGAGGCCCGCGCGAGAACAACGTGCGCCCGGCAATCGATCCGCTGTTTCGCAGCGCGGCGATCGCCTACGGCACCGCGGTGATCGGCGTCGTGCTCACCGGCAACCTGTACGACGGCGCCGCCGGCCTGAGATCGATCAAGCTGCGCGGCGGCACGACGATCGTCCAGGACCCGCGCGATGCGCTTTTCCCGTCGATGCCGCAGAGCGCGCTGCGCGAGACCGAGATCGACCACTGCGTGCCGCTGCACGAGATCCCGCGCGTACTGGTGAGCTTGGCAAAGCCCCTGCCGGCCGCTGCTCCCGCGGCCGCCGTCCCCCCGAACGCAGGCGGGCAGGCCGGCCTGCATTCCGCGCTGCCCGCTGTCTCGGATCCGCCCTCACAGGAGACGAACATGGCGAGCACGGAGATCATGAAGACGGAGATCGATGTCGTCGAAGCGAAGATCGCCGAGGGCGACGCCAACCGCGAAGAGTTGCTGCGCCGCATCGCCTCGCCGGCCCCCTACATCTGTCCCGAGTGCCACGGGGCGTTGTGGGAAATCCGCGACGAGGCGCTGATCCGCTTCCGCTGCCGTGTCGGCCACGCCTACACGCTCGAATCGCTGCTCACGGAACAGGACGAGGTGATCGAGGAAGCGCTGTGGAGCGCAGTACGCGCCCTCGAGGAGCGCGCAGCGCTCAACGCGCGGATGGCCGAACGCGTCGAACAGCAGCAGATCGCCGGGATGCAGCAGCACTTCCGCGACCGCGAGCGGGAGTCGACACACCACGCGCAGGTGGTGCGCCGGCTGCTGCAAGGCGCCCTCGACAAGCTGACGCCCAAATAGCGCGCCTGTTCCGGGCGAACAGGCGCGGGCGCGTGCTGCCGCCGAGGATCACTTTTGCAGGAATATTAAATACTTGGTGCATGCTAATATTTCGTCATTCATCCAAAATTCTGGCGAGATATCGAACCACCGATGAACGGACTGCACCTGATTGCCGACTTGTATCGCTGCGGCGCCACCGCCGCCGCGCTGACCGAGCGCGAAGCGCTCGAAACCCTGTGCGTGACCCAATGCCGGGATGCCGGGCTGACGCCGCTCGGCTCCTATTTCTATCAGTTTCGCGACGAAAGCGGCGCCGCGGCGGGCGTGACCGGGACCGTCGTGCTGGCCGAATCCCACGTGGCCATCCACACCTGGCCGGAGTCGGGCAGTGTGACGCTCGACGTATACGTCTGCAATTTCTCGCGCGACAACAGCGACCGGGCGCGCGTCGTCTATCGCGCCGTCATCGACGCGTTGCAGCCGGCGCAGATCGTCGCGCACGAGGTCGTCCGCGGCCGCCTGCCCGAGAAAGCTGAAGTCGGCCAAATGCCGCTCCCCGCTGTCGAAGGCGTGATTTTCGAGCAGCTCAACGACAACGCCGGCTATTTCACGCGCGGCGCAAAGCTGATCGAAAAAGGTCGCTCGCGCTACCAGGAGTACGAAGTCTGGGAAACCCCGCAGTTCGGCCGCCTGTTCCGGCTCGACGGCTGCTTCATGACGTCCGAGCGCGACGAGTTCCATTATCACGAGAACCTGATCCACGTGCCGTGCATCGCGCATCCGGCGCCGGCGCGGGCGTTGATCCTCGGCGGCGGCGACGGCGGCTCGGCCGAGGAGCTGCTGAAGCAGCCGACGATGGAGAAAATCGTCATCGCCGAGCTCGACGAGAAAGTGATCGAGATCGCGCGCGAGCACCTGCAGGCCGTCCACCGCGGCGCCCTCGACGACCCGCGCGTCGAACTGCGCATCGGCGACGGCTTGCGCTATGTCATGGAAGACGCTCCGGCCACGGCCGAGCGCTTCGACCTGATCGTGCTCGACCTCACCGACCCGGTCGGTCCTGCCGAAGCGCTGTATTCGGAAGATTTTTTCCGCGGTTGCCGCGCGCTGCTCGCGCCGGGTGGCGCGGTCAGCCTGCACATCGGCGCACCGGCGTTCCAGCCCGAGCGCGTGCAAGCGCTCGTCGCGAAGCTGCGCAAGGTGTTCGCGATCGTCCGCCCGTATTTCCTCTACGTCCCGCTGTACGGCACGCTGTGGGGCTTCGCGACCGCCTCCGACACGCTCGACCCGGCCGCACTGAATGCCGAAGAAGTCGACCGCCGCGTCGTGCAGCGGCGCATCCACGCATTGCAGCACTACAACGGCGCAGTCCATTGCGCGCAGTTCGCGCTGCCGAACCACCTGCGCGCGCTGCTCGGCTGATCAGCGCGCATCCCGCGACGGGACCAGCGGTTCCGTCGCCGAGGAACGGTCGATAGCGAGGTCATTGCCCGTGCCGCTGCAGTCGGCGAAGAAGTCGCGCGAAGCGCCCGCGCCGCGCAGCCGGCAGCAAACTTACACGTCCTTGTAAGTTTTTCCCGACCGGTACGCCCGCGTCGCGGCCCGCCAGCGCCGCGCGGACGACCCGCACGTCCGCACCGGCTGATCTGCCCGGTCGGCGAGCGCCGATACCTTGCATCCGTCGAAGCGAACGTTTCACTTTGTCCGGCTGGCTGTGCGCAGCCGGGGCACGCCTATTGCTCAGGATGGGGAGGAAACCGATGGGCGGCCCGGAGCCGTCCCTTTTCCGCCGGGGCGTCTCGGAACCCGGTTTGTTGTCGCCACCTGAGGAGACAGAACATGAAATCGCAGCGTCAGAAAGGCCAGCGTGAACAGGGCTACGGACAGCAGGATTACGAAGAAGAGGAATACGGCCAGTACGGCGGTCGCCAGTCTCAGCAAGGGTCCGGTCAGCAGGGCTGGGGACACCAGCAGCCGCAGCAGGGATTCGGCCAGCAAGGCTACGGCCAGCATCAGCAGGGCTACGGGCAGCAAGGCTACGGCCAGGGCTATGGTCAACACGGTTATGGCCAGCAGTATGACCAGGGTTACGGCCAGCAGGGCTACAGGCAGCAGCAGCCGCAGCAGGGGTTCGGCCAGCAGGACTGGGGCCAGCAGCATGAACAGGGGTTCGGGCAGCAAGGCTACGGCCAGCACGAGCAGGGTTACGGACAGCAGGGCTGGGGTCGGCAACACGAACAGGGTTTCGGCCAGCAGGGCTACGGTCAGCAGCAGCCGCAGCAGGGGTTCGGCCAGCAGGGGTGGGGCCAGCAGCACGAACAGGGATTCGGCCAGCAAGGCTACGGCCAGCAAAGCTATGGTCAGCAGGGCGGCTACGGCCAGCAGGGGTTCGGCCAGCATCAACCGCAGCAGGGGTTCGGCCAGCGCGGATACGGCCAGCAGTCTCAGCAAGGCTTCGGCGGGCAGTCGCAGCAGGGTTTCGGCGGCTACGGGCAGCAGGGCAGTTTCGGTCAGCAAGGCAGCCGCGGCCAGCAGGAATGGAGTCAGCAGGACTGGGGCCAGCAGCCGCAGCAGGGGATGATGGGCACACAGACGTCGTCGCAGACAGGCGGCGGCTACGGCGCCATGCAAGCGTCGTGGGGCCAGTCCGGACTGTCGTCGCGCGGCCGCAAGGGGCCGAAGAACTATGCCCGGTCGGACGAGCGCATCCGCGAAATGGTATGCGAGCGCCTGGTCGAAGAACCGGGGGTGGACGTCAGCGAAGTGAGCATCAACGTCAAGGAAGGTTGCGTGGAACTGGAAGGCACTGTGCCGAGCCGTCAGATGCGTCACCGCATCGAGGATGTGGTCGATGAGTGCTGGGGCGTGCAGGATATCGAGAACCGTATCCGCGTGCAGTCCGAATCGCAATCCCGGTCGCAGTCGCAGTCATCCTCGCAGCAGTCGCAGTCCGGCCAGCAGCGCGGGGCGAGCGGTAGTGAGCACAGCCAGAGCGGCTCATCGTCCGGCGGATTCTCCGGCATGTCCGGTTCATCGAGTGGCAAGTCGGGCTCGAGCGAGAGCCGCGGCAAGAACAAGGAAGATTAGGACGCGTCTCTGCCGTCCGCCCGCCAGCCTGGCGGGCGGCGGGGGGCCGGCCAAGCGATGATGATCGTTCGGCCGGCCCCGTCTAGTTTTCGCCTTCGCGTTTTTCGCTGCGCGGCGCATTGAGGCAGGTGTTTTGCCGCAGCGCCTCCGCCGTGGCCTGGATGTTCTCCCAGTCCGGGTTGGGCAGGGCACTGAAAACTTCGCGCAGCTGCTGGCTCCAGAGCTTGCGGATCAGCGCGAAATAGGCGTTGTCCTCGCGAATGACGCAGTAATGGCCGACGCGCAGCGCGTCGCGCTGATAGACCAGCAAGTCGAGCGGCAGGCCCACCGAGAGGTTCGAGCGGATGCTCGAGTCCATCGATACGAGCGCGCATTTCACCGCTTCGTCGAGCGACGTCGCGTGCGTGATGATGCGCACGATGATCGGCTTGCCGTACTTCGATTCGCCGATCTGGAAATACGGCGTCTCCTGCGTCGCCTCGGTGAAGTTGCCGGCCGCATAGAGCTGGAACAGGCGCGGCTCTTCGCCGCTTATCTGGCCCCCGAGCAGCAGCCCGGCCGAAAAATCGACGCCGAACTCCTTCAGCGATTCGGCATCACGCGCGTGAACTTCGCGCAGGCAGTCGCCGACGTGCTTGGCTGCCTCGAACATCGTCGGCACGTTGCACAGGTTCCTCCCCCCGCCCGACTCGATCCGTTCGCGCAGCGTGTTGACGACCGACTGGCTGATCGACAGGTTTCCCGCGGTCATCAGCACGAGCACCCGTTCGCCGTGGCGCTCGAAGAAATGCATTTTGCGGAAAGTGTTGATGTGATCGACGCCGGCATAGGTACGGGAGTCGGACAGGAAGACGAGACCTGCATCCAGCCGCATGGCGACACAATATGTCATGAACCCCCCGGGTGCGAGCAAAGGAATCCCGCGGGGCTGCCCGCGGCCGCCGATGTGACGTCGGAATTCCTCCGCGTTAACGGGTTACATCGGGCACAGCACGCAAAACTGTCCGGTTAGACCGGGCCAGCCGCATTTCGTGCCGCGCCCGGGCTCACGTCCGAAGCAAGATCGGCTCCCTACCCGCGCCGCAGATTCGTTTCGTACTGGCTGCGCGCGGACAGATACTGTTTCGGCCACGCGACGTCGTCGAAGCCGATCTTCGCCGCTTCATGCAGCGTCCAGGCCGGATCGGCGAGATGCGGCCGCGCGATCGCGCACAGGTCCGCGCGGCCCGCGGCGATGATGCTGTTCGCGTGGTCGGCCTCGTAGAGCGCGCCGACCGCGACAGTCGGGATGCCGGCTTCGTTGCGGATGCGGTCGGCGAACGGGGTCTGGTACATGCGTCCATAGACCGGCCGGTCGCCTTTCCACACCTGGCCCGACGAGCAGTCGATGAGGTCGGCGCCGGCGTCCCTGAAGAGGCGCGCGAACGCGACCGCGTCGTCGGCGGTGTTGCCGCCGGGGAACCAGTCGTGGCACGACAGCCGCACCGACATCGGACGGTTCGAAGGCCACACGGCGCGCATCGCGCGGAACACTTCGAGCGGGAAGCGTGCGCGGTTTTCGTGTCCGCCGCCGAATTCGTCACTGCGCCGGTTCGTCAGCGGCGACAGGAAGCTCGACAGCAGGTAGCCGTGCGCGCAGTGCAGTTCGAGGATGTCGAAACCCGCTTCGGCGGCCATCTTCGTTGCGCGGACGAAGTCGTCGCGCACGCGCTCCATGTCGTCGCGCGTCATCGCGCGCGGCACCTGCGAATGCGCCAGGTACGGCAGTGGCGACGCCGACATCAGCGGCCACGCGCCGGACTCCAGCGGCTCGTCGATGCCTTCCCACGCGAGCTTCGTCGCGCCTTTGCGCCCGGCGTGGCCGAGCTGGATGCCCATTTTCGCCGCCGAATTCGCGTGGACGAAATCGACGACGCGCTTCCATGCATTGACGTGCTCGGGCTTGTACATGCCGGCGCAGCCCGGGGTGATGCGCGCGTCGGGCGACACGCACGTCATTTCCGTGTACAGCAGCCCCGCCCCGCCGAGCGCGCGCGCGCCAAAATGCACGAGGTGGAAGTCGTTCGCGCTGCCGTCGTCGGCCGAGTACATCGCCATCGGCGACACGACGATGCGGTTCGCGAGCGTGAGATTGCGCAGCCGGAACGGCGTGAACATCGGCGGCGGCGCCGCGCCGCCTTCGATCGGCAGCCCCGCGTGGTTCGCGAACCAGCGCTCGTAACCTTCGAGCCACGTCGCGTCGCGCAGCCGCAGGTTCTCGTGCGAGATGCGCTGCGAGCGCGTCAGCATCGAGTACATGAACTGCTCGGGCTCGAGCGTATCGCAGTAGCGCGCACCGCACACTTCGAACCATTCCATCGCGTTCCACGCGGCGTTCTGCAGCCGCAGCACGTCGATGTTGCGCGCGGCCTGGTAGCGCGCGAGCACCGCCGGGATGTGCTGCGGCGTGTCGCCTTCGTCGCGGAACAGGCGCGTGAGCTCGATCGCGTCCTCGAGCGCGAGCTTCGTGCCCGAGCCGATCGCGAAATGCGCCGTGTGCACGGCGTCGCCCATCAGCACGACGTGGCTCGCGCCGTTGTCGTGGTGCCACTGCTCACACTTGACGCGCTGGAAGTTCAGCCACGCCGAGCCGCGCAGGTGGCGCGCGTTCGTCATCAGCGGGTGGCCGTCGAGGTGTTTCGCGAACAGCTGCTCGCAGAACGCGATCGACTGCTCCTGGTCCGCGCGGTCGAGCCCGTGCGCTTTCCAGACATGCTCCGGGCATTCAACGATGAAAGTCGTCGTCGTGTCGTCGAACTTGTAGACGTGCGCCTGAAACCAGCCGTGCTCGGTCTTCTCGAAGAGGAACGTGAACGCGTCGAAAAGCTGGTTCGTGCCGAGCCAGATGTAGCGGTTCGGCCGCGTGACGATGTCCGGCTTGAACACTTCGGCGTACTTGTTGCGGATGCGCGAGTTGATGCCGTCGGCCGCGATGATGAGATCGGCGTCGGGAAACTCGCTGTCCGACTCGACATCGCGGTCGAACACCAGCTCGACGCCGAGTTCCTCGCAGCGCGCCTGCAGGATGTTGAGCATCTTCTTGCGCCCGATGCCGACGAACCCGTGGCCGCCGCTGCGGATCGTGCGGCCCTTGAAATGCAGTTCGATGTCGTCCCAGTGGTTGAACGCGACCTGGATCGCGTCGGCCGTCACCGGGTCCCATTCGCGCATGTTGTCCATCGTCGCGTCCGAGAACACGACGCCCCAGCCGAACGTGTCGTACGGCCGGTTGCGCTCGACGACGGCGATCTCGTGCGCCGGGTTCAGCTTCTTCATCAGGAGCGCGAAATACAGTCCTGCGGGTCCGCCGCCGATACACACGATGCGCATGCCAGGTCTCCTTCGTTCGTTGCGCTTGCGGCTGCGATGCCGGCGCCGTGCCTGCACGCTCCGGCCGAGCCGCGCCACAGCGACAATCTGCCGCACGGCCGCCGGCGGCGCGCCCCCTTTCACGGGGGGGGGCGGAGCGTCGGGGAAGGGACGGGGAAACGCGCCGTTGCGCTCGACAGCGGGAACGTCCTGTACAAGAATTCGCTCCCGGATGGAGCCCGCCGATTAACCCATATCGCATATTTCCTCCTGCCGGCCCGCGCCTCGCTGCGTCACGACCCGGCCCGTTGCTGACAAAAATGTAATCTTCGCGTCAGCCTCCAGTCGGTATTACGAACTCATACTTCATTCCACTCACCGGAAAACAGGATCGATGATGCCCCTCACCCGCGACCTCACCCGCCCCCTCGCCACGTTCGCCCTCCTCGCCACGCTCACGAGCGCCGGTCCGGCGTTTGCCATGAACGGGCACGGACACGATGCCGCTCACGGCGCCACGATGCCCGTCGCCGACGCGAAAGCTTCCCTGTCGGAAGGCACCGTCAAGAAAGTCGACAAGGCCGCCGGCAAGATCACGATCAACCACGGCCCGCTCGAGAACCTCGGCATGCCGCCGATGACGATGACCTTTCGCGCGACCGACCCGTCGATGCTCGACGCGGTCCGGGAGGGCGACAGGATCCGCTTCGCCGCACAGCGCGTCGACGGGGTGTTCACGGTGACGAAGCTGGAGGCCGCCAAATAAGGGCGAAGGAATAACGGCGAAACAGGCGCGACGCCGCGAGAGCCGCGCGACCTTGCGCCTGCGGCTCGGCCGACCCGCCGTTTCGCCTTCGCCCACCTGCCCCGCCCAGCGGCTCCGGCCACCCCACTTTTTCCGGACATCCGATGAAACCGCTTATCGCCGGCCTGCGTTCCCTGCGTCGGGCCGCGGGCATCGCCGTGCTCGCGGCGAGCGCTTTCGCCCACGCGCAGGACGCCGCGCCGCTCTCCGCCGCCGCGGCTCCCCTCGGCGCCGACCTCCCCGGCCTGATCGAATACGCGCGGATGAACAACCCGGCTTTCGCCGTCGACCGCGCCGAAGCGGCCGCCGCGCGCGAACGTGTCGAGCCCGCCGGCGCGCTGCCCGACCCGAGCTTCCAAGTCGAGCTGATGGACTTCACGAACCGCATGCGCGGCGGCCCGACGACGCTCGTGCCGGGCGAAGTCGGCGAAACGCGCTATCGCGTCATCCAGCCGCTGCCGGCGTGGGGCAAGCGCGAGCTCGCCGAGCGTGCGGCGGGCGCGCGCGCGGACCAGGCAGAGGCGGCGCGCGATGCGGCATGGGCGAACGTGGCTGCCGAGATCAAGGCGGGGTGGCTGCGCTATTACGCGGCCGACCGCGAAGCGGGGCTCAACCGCGACGCGCTGGCCTTGCTGCAGAGTCTCGAAGAGATCACGCTGTCGCGCTACCGCCTCGGCCTGCTGCCGCAGCAGGCGGTGCTGCGCGCGCAGCGCGAGATCACGTCGCAGCGGCTCGCGCTCGTCGGCGTCGAACAGCGTCGCCGCGCCACGGCGTCGGCGCTGAACGCGCTGCTCGGACGCGCGCCCGGCAGCGCCCTCGCGGCGCCACACGAACCGGCGCCGCTGCCGCAGGCGATTGCGCTCGCGCCCCTCGTCGAACGCACCCGTGCGACTCATCCGGCGATCGCGGCCGAAGCGCGCGGCATCGACGCGGCCCGCCTCGACCGTGACCGCACGTGGCGCGACCGCTATCCGGACTTCAGCGTCGGGCTGACGAACAACCGCCCGCGCGGCGGCGAAAACTCGTGGGACGTGATGTTCGAAATGATGATCCCGCTGCAGCAGTCGGCGCGCCGCGCACGCGAACGCGAAGCCGCACTGATGGTGACCGCAGCCAATGCGCGGCGCGCGGCGGCCGAAGCGACGCTCCTCGGCGAACTCGGCAGCGCATACGCCGCATACACTTCCGGGCGCGAGACGCTGCAGCTCCTGCGCGGCACGCTGATGCCGCAGGCCGAAGCGACGCGCGATGCGACCCGTGCGGCGTTCTCGACGGGGCGCGTCGACTTCGACACCGTGCTCGAAGCCGAGCGCCAGCTCGTCGATACGCGCGTGGCGCTGCTGCAGGCTGACGTCGAGACCCGCATGGCGCTCGCCGAAATCGAAAAACTTGCAGGAGAACAGCCGTGAAGTCCGCCGTACGACTATCCCTCGCGGCATTCGCCGTCGCGCTCGCGCTCGGCGCCGGCTACTGGGCGGGGAGCCGCAGCGACGACGCTCCCGCGGCCGGCGGCACGACGACAGTCGCTGAAAACACGGCCGCAGGCGCCGGCAGCGAACGCGAGATCCTCTATTACCGCAACCCGATGGGCCTGCCCGACACGTCACCGGTGCCGAAGAAGGACTCGATGGGCATGGACTACCTCCCGGTCTATGCCGACGACAAGCCCGACGACAGCGGCGCCGTCGTCGTCAGCCCGGCACGCGTGCAGACGCTCGGCGTGAAGACCGCGGTCGCCGAGATGCGCGTCGTCGATGCCGCAGTGCGCGCGGTCGGGCGCCTCGAGCTCAACGAGCGCGCGGTCGTCGACGTCGCGCCGCGCTTCGAAGGCTGGATCGAGCGCCTGCACGTCAATGCGGTCGGCGACCCGGTGCGCCGCGGCCAGCCGCTGTTCACGATCTACAGCCCGGAGCTGCAATCGGCCAGCGAGGAGCTGCGCATCGCCGAGCGGCTCGCCCGCGACAGCGCTGCGACCGACCCGATCGCAGCGGAAGCGGCGCGCCGACTCGCCGACGCGACGCGTGACCGCCTGCACAACTGGCAGGTCGCCACGTCGGGCGGCGGCAAAAGTGGCGATGGCGCGCAGCGCCAGACTTTCCATGCACCGGCGAACGGCGTCGTGCTCGAGAAGAACGCGGTGCAGGGCGCGCGCTTCATGCCCGGCGAAGCAGTCTATCGCATCGCCGATCTGTCGAAAGTGTGGGTCATCGCCGACATCTTCGAGCGCGATCTCGCGCGCGTGCGCGTCGGCCAGCCGGCGAGCGTGACGCTCGATGCGTTCCCGGACCGCCGCTTCGACGCGAAAGTCGGCTATCTGTACCCGACGCTGAACGTCGAGACGCGCAGCACGCGCATCCGCGTCGAACTCGACAACCGCGAAGGCCTGCTGCGCCCGGGCATGTTCGCGCACGTCGAGCTCGCGTCCGGCTCGCCGACGCCGCGCGTGACGGTGCCGACGTCCGCGGTCATCGATGACGGCGTGCGCCAGGTCGTGCTGATCGCGCTCGACGAAGGCCGTTTCAGGCCGCAGCCGGTGCGCCTCGGCGAGCGCGGCACCGAGCACGTCGAAGTGCTCGAAGGCGTCGAAGCCGGCGACCGCGTCGTCACGTCGGCGAACTTCCTCATCGATTCCGAAAGCCAGCTGAAAGCGGCGCTGTCGAACCTGACTGACGCCCCGCCGGCAGCGGACACGGCGCCGGAAACCTACGAAGCCGAAGGGACGTTCGACGCCGTGGATCCGGCGACGAACACCGTCACGCTGACGCACGGCGACATCCCCGCGCTGCAATGGCCGGCGATGACGATGGACTTCGCGGTGGCGTCGCCCGACCTCGTCGCCGGCCTCGCGCCCGGCACGCCGGTCCGCTTCGAGTTCGAGCAGGGCGAACCGGGCGAATTCGTCGTCACGCGCATCGAGAAGGCATCGCAAGGCGCAGCCGGGAAACCGGCGGCGCACGGGAGCCACTGACATGCTCGACCGCCTCATCGACTGGTCCGCGAAGAACGTCTTCCTCGTGCTGCTCGCGACGCTGTTCGTCATCGGCGGCGGACTGTACGCGGTCAAGAACACGCCGCTCGACGCGCTGCCGGATCTCTCCGACGTGCAGGTGATCGTGTTCACCGACTTCCCCGGCCAGGCGCCGCAGGTCGTCGAGGACCAGGTCACGTATCCGCTGACGACGTCGATGCTCGCGGTGCCGCGCGCGAAAGTCGTGCGCGGCTTCTCGATGTTCGGCGCATCCTACGTCTACGTGATTTTCGAGGACGGCACCGACATCTACTGGGCGCGCTCGCGCGTGCTCGAATATCTTTCGTCGGTCGCCGGGCGCCTGCCTGCCGGCGTCGCGCCGCAGATCGGGCCGGATGCGACCGGCGTCGGCTGGGTCTATCAATACGCCGTCACCGGCAAGAACCTGTCGCTCGCCGAGACGAGGAGCCTGCAGGACTGGTACATCCGCTACCAGCTGACGAAAGCCGGCGGCGTGTCGGAAGTCGCGAGCGTCGGCGGCTTCGTGCGCGAATACCAGGTCACCGTCGACCCGCACCGGCTCGCGACCTTCGGCCTCGCGCTCGACGACGTCAGCCGCGTGATCCGCGAGTCGAACCGCGACGTCGGCGGACGCGTCGTCGAGATGGCCGAGAAGGAATACATGGTGCGCGGCCGCGGCTATCTCGGTGGCGCCGACGACATCGCGAACCTCGTGCTGAAAAGCGAAGGCGGCACGCCGGTGCGTGTCGCCGACATCGGCCGCGTCGAACTCGTGCCGGCCGAGCGCCGCGGCATCGCCGAATTGAACGGCGAAGGCGAAGTCGCCTCCGGCATCGTCATGGCGCGCTTCGGCCAGAACGCGCTCGACGTCATCGCGAACGTCAAGGCGAAGATCGCCGAGATCGCACCGGGGCTCCCCGAAGGCGCCGAGATCGTGCCGGTCTACGACCGCTCGACGTTGATCGAGCGCGCGATCGGGAACCTCAAATGGACGCTGCTCGAAGAGAGCCTGATTGTCGCCGCAGTGTGCGTGATCTTCCTGCTGCACGTCCGCAGCGCCTTCGTCGCGATCATCACGCTGCCGCTCGGCATCCTGATCGCGTTCATCGCGATGCGCGCCCTCGATCTGGGCTCGAACATCATGAGCCTCGGCGGCATCGCGATCGCGATCGGCGCGATGGTCGATGCGGCGATCGTCATGATCGAGAACGCGCACAAGCGGCTCGAACACCTCCCCGACAATGCGACGCAGGCCGAGCGCTCGGCGACGATCATCCTCGCGTGCAAGGAAGTCGGGCCGGCGCTGTTCTTTTCGCTGTTGATCATCACGGTGTCGTTCCTGCCGGTGTTCACGCTCGAAGGACAGGAAGGGCGGATGTTCTCGCCGCTCGCGTTCACGAAGACGTTCGCGATGGCCGGCGCAGCGCTGTTGTCGGTGACGCTCGTGCCGGTGCTGATGTTGTTCTTCGTGCGCGGGCGCATCCTGCCAGAAGCGAAGAACCCGGTGAACCGTTTCCTGATCTGGGTCTACCGGCCGATCATCCGCGGGGTGATGCGTCACAAGGTGCTGACGCTCGTCGCCGCGCTCGCGGCGATGGCGGTGACGGTGTTCCCGGCTCGCCAGCTCGGCTCGGAGTTCATGCCGACGTTGAACGAAGGCACCCTTTTCTACATGCCGGCAGCGCTGCCCGGCATGTCGGTGACCGAAGCCGGGCGCCTCCTGGCGACGACGAACCGCATCATCAAGACGTTCCCCGAAGTCGAATCGGTGTATGGCAAAGCCGGCCGCGCGCTGTCGGCGACCGACCCGGCCCCGCTCGAGATGTTCGAGACGGTCGTGAACCTCAAGCCGCAAGCGGACTGGCGGCCGGGCATGACGACCGACAAGCTGATCGCCGAGATGGACGCGGCGCTGAAGTTTCCCGGCGTCGCGAACTCCTGGACGATGCCGATCAAGGCGCGGCTCGACATGCTCGCGACCGGCATTCGCACGCCGATCGGCGTCAAGGTGTTCGGCAACGATCTGGCGACGATCGAGCAGGTTGCGAAGGACGTCGAAGCCGCGGTGCGCAACGTGCCCGGCGCCTCCAGCGCGTACGCCGAGCGCGTCAGCGGCGGCTACTACCTCGACATCGTGCCGCGCCGCGACCAGCTCGCGCGCTACGGCCTGACGGTCAATGCGCTGCAGGAAGTCGTCGCGACCGCGCTCGGCGGCGACATGGTGACGACCGCGGTCGAAGGGCTCGAGCGCTACAACGTCACCGTGCGTTACCCGCGCGGCCTGCGTGACGACCCGCAGCGCATCTCAGCCGAAGTGTACGTGCCGACCGCGAGCGGCCCGATCCCGCTCGGCCAGCTCGCCGATGTGCGCCTCGCGCGCGGCTCGCCCGGCATCCGCACCGAAAACGCGCTGCTCGCCGCGTACGTGTATGTCGACACCCGTGACGCCGACCTCGGCGCGTTCGTCAAGCGCGCGCAGCAGGCCGTCGCCGAACAGGTGACGTTCCCGCCGGGCACTTACGCGACGTGGAGCGGCCAGTTCGAGTACATGGAGCGGGCGAAGGAGAAAATGAAGATCGTGCTGCCGCTGACGCTCGGGCTGATTTTCGTGCTGCTGTACCTCAATTTCCGGCGCCTGACCGAGACTTTGATCGTCATGCTGTCGGTGCCGTTCGCGCTCGTCGGCGGCGTGTGGTTGATGTGGGGGCTCGGCTACCAGATGAGCGTCGCGGTCGCAGTCGGCTTCATCGCGCTCGCCGGCGTCGCCGCGGAGACCGGCGTCGTGATGCTGATCTACCTCGATCACGCGTGGGAAGCGATCCGCGCGCAGCGCCTCGCGGCCGGCCGGGAGCCGACGGTGGCCGACCTGTACGAAGCGATCATGGAAGGCGCGGTCGAGCGCGTGCGGCCGAAAATGATGACCGTCGTCGCGATCATGGCGGGCCTGCTGCCGATCATGTGGGGCACCGGCACCGGCTCCGAAGTCATGAGCCGCATCGCCGCGCCGATGGTTGGCGGCATGATCTCGTCGACGGTGCTGACGCTCGGCGTGATCCCCGCGCTCTATGCGCTCGTCAAGCAGTGGCAGCTGCGCCGGGAGAGGCGGCGTCCCGCCCTCGCGCCACGCGCCGAAGCGGTCGCCGGCGGTCCGGCGACATGACGCGGCGTAACCGCCGGCCTTTTCCGCGCGGAGTCCCAAAATGAAGTTTCCGCACGGCGCCGCGTGGCGCCGCCTGCTGCTGCTCGTCGGTATCGCGGCAGCCTCGCCGTTGCCGGCGCAGCCCCTCGCGGCGCACGATGCGACGGCCGGCGGCTTTCGCGACGCGTTCGACGCCGCGTGGCAGCGCAGCGTCGCGGCACGCGCCGGCACGGCGCGGCGCGACGAGCAGGCGGCGCGACGCGACGCTGCGGCGAGCTGGATGCCGGCGCCGCCGAACCTGACGGTGACGCAACGCTCCGACCGCTTGAACCGCGACGCCGGCGAGCGCGAGCTCGAAGCCGAGCTCGAACTGCCGCTGTGGATGCCCGGTGCGCGCGCGGCGGCCGGAGCGCTTGTCGACGCGGAGGGCGAGGCGCTCGACGCGCGGCTCGCAGGTGCCCGGCTGCGTGTCGCCGGCGCGCTGCGCGAAGCGGTGTGGGCGCTGCGGCTCGCAGCAGGCGAAACAGCGGCGGCCGAGCGCCGCGTTGCCGAGGCCAAAACGCTCGCAACCGATGTCGAGCGCCGGGTCGCCGCCGGCGATCTCGCCCGCATCGACGCGAACGTCGCCCGGTCCGCCGTCCAGCGCGCCCTGGCGCGTCAGGCCGAGGCGCGGGCCGCGCTGCGGCGCGAGCAACGGATGTACGTCGCGCTGACCGGCGGCGCCGTAGCGCCTGCCGGCGACGAAGCCGCTCCCGAGGTCGTGGGCGCGGCGACGCTCGACGCCCATCCCGATGTCGTCGAGCTGCGGCGCAGCGCGGCGCTCGCCCGCGCGCGGCTCGGTCAGGCGCGCGCGCAGACCCGCGACGCGCCGGAGCTGATCCTCGGCGTCACGCGCGAGCGCGAGCGCGCCGGCGAGCGCTACGAGACGACGACGACCATTGGCGTGCGCGTGCCATTCGGCACCGACACGCACAACCGCCCGCGCATCACCGCGGCGAACGCGGAACTCGTCGAGGCCGAAACGGCAGCGGCGCTCGAGCACGAACGGCTCGTCGCAGCCGTCGACGCCGCCGCAGCGGAACTTTCGCGTGCGCACGACGCGGAGCGCTTCGCCGCCGAACGCGCCCGCCTCGCCGTCGACACGCAGCAGCTGCTCGCGAAAGCTTTCGACCTCGGCGAGATCGACTTGCCGACGCGGCTACGCGCCGACAACGAACGCTTCGACGCCGAGCTCGGTGTCGAACGTGCCCGCCTCGAGCTCGGCCGCGCGCGCTCCCGCCTCCAACAAGCTCTCGGACTGCTGCCATGATCGCCTTCCGATTCTCCATGCTGCCGCGCGCAGTACTCGCAATCGTGCTCTGCGCCGCCGTCGCCGCGCCGGTGGCTGCCGGTCCCGGCCACGACGGCGGGCACGACCACGACGAAGCGCCCGCGCACAGCGGCGGCCCGACGCTGCCGCGCTTCGAGGCGCATTCCGAGCTGTTCGAAGCCGTCGGCACACTGCACGGGCGCGAGCTCGTGCTGATGCTCGACGATTACGCGACGAACGCGCCGGTCGCCGGAGCGCGCGTCGAGCTCGAATCCGGCCACTACAAGGGCCTCGGCGAGCCGCTCGATGCGGGCACTTACCGCTTCGGCGACACACCGTTCGCCGCGCCCGGAACCTATCCGGTGATGCTCACCGTCAGCGCCGGCAGCGACATCGACCTGCTCGCGGCCGATTTCGGGGTCGCAGAGCCCGCCGTCGAGGCGGCGGCCAGCGGCGCGTCGCGCGGCGAGCGCGTGCTGTGGGGCGCAGGCAGCGTGCTCGCACTCGTCGTGCTCGGCCTCGGCGTGCGCGCCGGCCTGCGCCGCCGCCGGACGGGCGCGTGAAACTTTCGAACGGATCCTCGATGAAGACCTGGCACTGTCCACCCGCTGCGCGCGGGCTCGCCGCGGCGGCCACGCTCGTCGCCCTCCTCGTGCCGGGACCGGTCGCTGCCGACGCCGGCCACGACCACGGCGACGAGACGCCGCTCGTCGTCGGTTCCGACATGCCGAAGCGCCAGCCCGACGGCTCGGTGTTCCTGCCCAAGCGCTCGCAGCGTCAGCTCGGCGTGCGCACCCGCCCCGCCGCACCCCAAGCGCTGCCGCAGACCTGGCAATGGGTCGGCAAAGTCGTCATGGATCCGAACGCCGGTGGTGTCGTGCAGCCGACGGTGGCCGGCCGCGTCCAGGCCGGGCCGCGTGGACTGCCGACGTTGGGGCAGGCGGTGCGCAAGGGCGAAGTGCTCGCCGTCGTCCAGCCATCAGCCGGGACGATGGAACGCGCAAGCCAGGGCGCCGAAGCGGCTGGGCTGCGCGCCGAGCTCGCGCTCGCGAAGTCGCAGCTTTCCCGCCTCGAAGCGCTCGAAGGCAGCGTGCCGCGGAAGGAAATCGACGCCGCACGCGCGCGCGCGACGAGCCTCGCCGAGCGGCTCGCCGCCGTCGGCGGCAGCCTGACCGCGACCGAAGCGCTCGTCGCGCCGGTATCGGGCATCGTCGCCGCCCGCCACGTCGTCGCCGGCCAGGTCGTCGATGCGCGCGAAGTGCTGTTCGAGATCGTCGATCCGCAGCGCCTGCAGGTCGAAGCGATCGCGCACGACGCGTCGCAGGCGAACGGCATCGCCGCGGCGTCCGCGTCCGCCGACGGCGGGCGCAGCACGTTCCCGCTCGAATGGGTCGGCGCCGGCGGCGCGCTGCGCGATCAGGCGCTGCCGGTGCTGTTTCGCACCGTCCCCGGCCGCACGCCGGCGCTCGCGGTCGGCCAGCCGCTGCACGTGATCGTGCAGACCCGCGAAACGATCGAAGGCATCCCGCTGCCGTCGTCGGCGCTGGTCAGGAATCCGGCGAACCAGGAGATCGTGTGGGTGCATGCGAGCGCGGAGCGTTTCGTGCCGCGCACGGTGCGCTACCGGCAACTCGACGGCGCAACGGTCACCGTCACTGACGGCCTCGCCGCCGGCGACCGGGTCGTCGTCGAAGGCGCTTCGCTCGTGAACCAGGTCCGCTGAAGGGAACGGCATGTTCGACTGGCTCGTCCATCAGTCCCTGCGCAACCGCCTGCTGGTGCTCGCACTCGCGGCAGTGATGATGATCTATGGCGGGCTGACGCTGACGCGCACGCCGGTCGACGTCTTCCCCGACCTCAACCGCCCGCAGGTCACGCTGCAGATCGAAGCCGGCGGCATGGCGCCCGAGGAAGTCGAGCAGCTCGTCACGATCCCGCTCGAAGTGTCGATGAGCGGGCTGCCGGGTGTGAGCGCGGTGCGCTCGGTGTCCTCGGTCGGCCTCGCGTTCGTCTATGTCAGCTTCGACTGGGGCGTCGATATCTACCGCGCGCGCCAGATCGTCAACGAGCGCTTCACGACGGTGCGCGACCAGCTGCCCGCCGGCATCGAGCACGCAGCGATGGGGCCGATCAGCTCGATCATGGGCGAGATCCTGCTGATCGCGATGCCGATCGACCCGTCGAAAATCGACCCGATGGCGACGCGCGAGTATGCCGACTTCGTGCTGCGCCCGCGCCTGCTGTCGGTGCCCGGCATCGCGCAGGTGATCCCGATCGGCGGCGAAGTGCGTCAGTATCAGGTGCAGCCCGATACCGCGCGGATGGCCGCGCTCGGCGTCACGGTCGACGACATCGCTGCCGCCCTCAAAGGCTTTTCGGCGAACACCAGCGGCGGCTTCCTCGAACTGAACGCGCGCGAATACCTGATCCGCCACATCGGCCACACGACGCGGCTCCCCGATCTCGAGCGGCTGCCGGTCGCCGCGCGCGACGGCCGCAGCCTGCTGCTCAAGCAGGTCGCCGCGGTGAGCTTCGCGCCGGCGATCAAGCGCGGCGACGCGGGCTTCAACGGCGAGCCGGCAGTGATCCTGTCGGTGCAGAAGCAGCCCGATGCCGACACCGTCAAGCTCACGCGCGAAATCGAGACCGCGCTCGGTGAGTTGCAGAAGACCTTGCCCGCCGGGATGCAGGCGCCGCGCGTGACTTTCCGCCAGGCGAACTTCATCGAGTCGTCGATCGGCAACCTGCAGGGCAAGCTCGTTGCTGCATCTGCGATCGTCGCGGTCGTGCTGTATCTGTTCCTCGCGAACCTGAGGACGACGCTGATCTCGCTCGTCGCGATTCCGGCGTCGATCCTGACGACGGTGCTGGTGTTCCGCTACTTCGGCCTGTCGATCAACACGATGACGCTCGGGGGGCTCGCGATCGCGATCGGCGAGCTCGTCGACGACGCGGTCGTCGGCGTCGAGAACGTGCTGCGCCGGCTCAAGCAGGACCGCCAGCGCGGCGCCGAAGGCCATCCGCGGCTCAATCCGCTCGAGCTGATCGGCAAGGCGACGCTCGAAGTGCGCTCGGCGATCCTCTATGCGACGCTGATCATCGTGCTGGTGTTCGTGCCGCTGTTTGCGCTGCCGGGCATCGAAGGGCGGCTCTTCATGCCGCTGGGCGTCGCGTACATCACGTCGATCCTCGCGTCGATGCTGGTGTCGGTGACGCTGACGCCGGTGATGGCGTACTACCTGCTGCCCGGGATGAAAAGCCTCGGCCACGGCGAGCCGAAGCTCGTGCAGTGGCTCAAGGCGCGCTACGCGCGGGCGCTGGCGTGGAGCTTCGACCACGCGCGAATGCTGCTTGGCGCCGCCGGCCTCGCGGTCGCCGCCGCGCTCGCGATCGTGCCGTTCTTCCCGACGACTTTCCTGCCGCCGTTCAACGAAGGCACGGTGCTCGTCGGCCTGCGCCTGAACCCCGGCACGACGCTGACCGAGTCGGTGCGCATCGCCCGGCAGGCCGAGCTGCTGATCGTCGAAGTCCCCGAGGTCGTCCACGTCGGGCGTCGTTCCGGACGGGCCGAAATGGACGAGCACGCCGAAGGTGTGCATTCGTCCGAGCTCGACATCCAGCTCGCCGCGAGCGACCGCCCGCTCGACGACACTTACGCCGACATCCGCGCGCGGCTCGCGAGCCTGCCGGCGAACATCGGCATCGGCCAGCCGATCAGCCACCGCATCGACCACCTGCTGTCGGGCGTGCGCGCGCAGATCGCGATCAAGATCTTCGGCGACGACCTCGACACGCTGCGCGCGCAGGCCGACGCGCTCAGAGGCCGCCTCGCGCGCGTCGATGGCCTCGCCGACCTCGAGATCGAGAAGCAGGTGCTCACTCCGCAGATCAAGGTGCGCGTCGATTTCGACGCAGCCGAAGCTTACGGCCTGCCGCCGTCGAAGCTGCTCGCCGAGCTGAAGATGCTCGTCGACGGCGAACGCATCACGCAGGTCATCGAAGGCAACCGGCGCTTCAACCTGGTGCTGCGCCTGCCCGACACCGCGCGCTCGGTCGAGGGCCTCGCCAACGTGCTGATCGACACGCCCGCCGGACGCGTGCCGCTCGCGAAGCTCGCCCACATCGACGAATCGGACGGCCCGAACCAGATCAGCCGCGACGACGGCAAGCGCCGCATCGTGCTGTCGGCCAATGTGTCGCAGCGCCCGCTGTCGGACGTCGTCGCCGACGTGCGCCGCGTGATCGCAGCCACGCCGCTGCCGGAAGGTTACTTCGTCGAGCTCGGCGGGCAGTTCGAAGCGCAGGAGGAATCAAGCCGCCTGATCGGCCTGCTGTCGCTGGTGTCGGCGGCGATGGTGTTCATCGTGCTCTACAGCCGCTACCGCAGCACCGCGCTCGCGCTGATGATCATGGCGAACATCCCGCTCGCGCTGGTCGGCGCGGTGATCGGCCTGTGGCTCTCGGGCCAGCCGCTGTCGGTTGCGGCGCTGATCGGCTTCATCACGCTTGCCGGCATCTCGACGCGCAACGGCATCCTGAAGATCAGCCATTACATCAACCTGTGCGCGTTCGAAGGCGAGAAATTCGACCGCACGATGCTCGTGCGCGGCTCGCTCGAGCGCCTGACGCCGGTGCTGATGACCGCGCTCGTCGCGGCGTTCGCGCTCGCGCCGCTGCTGTTGGAAGCCGAGCAGCCGGGCACCGAGATCCTGCATCCGGTCGCCGTCGTGATCTTCTCCGGACTGATCAGCTCGACGCTGCTCGACACTTTCCTGACGCCGGCGATGGTGTGGCTGTTCGGCCGCGAGCCGATCGAGCGCCTCGTCGCCGCGGCCGGCAAGGACGCGTACTGATGTTCCCCGTGAACGCCCCTCCCCCACCCTGAAGGAGAAACCATGAAGACTCTGACCGCCCCTCTCGCCACCCTTCTCGCCGCCGTCGCGATCCTGTCCGCCCCGGCCGCCTTCGCCGGCGCCGGACACGACCTCGCCCCGAAACATGGCGGAACGGTCGTCGAAGTGAAGGAAGTCGTCTACGAGCTCGTCGCGACCCCCGACGCACTGAGCCTCTACCTCGACGATCACGGCAAGAAGATCGACACCACCGGCGCGACGGCGAAAGTCACGCTGCTCAACGGCACCGACAAGAGCGAAGCGAACCTCGCGCCTGCCGGCGACAACCGCTTCACAACCCAGGGCAGCTTCCAGCTCGTCCCGGGCACCAAGGCCGTCGCCGTCGTCACGCTCGCCGGCAAGGCGCCGGCGACAGCGCGTTTCGCGATCAAGTAAGGCAGGCCAGCGGGCGCACCGTCGACCGCCCGCCCGGCTGCCGCCACGGAACGCCTTTTCGACGCGCCGCGGCCAAGATTACAGGAATGTAATCCCGGCGTCAGGCCCTCGTCACCCCCGGCGGCCTATGATGGATTCATGGACAGCAACAGGAGCGGATCATGCGGATTCACACCCCTTCGACGCACAAGGCGCGCGCGCTCGGCCGCGCAGCGAAGCGCTGCATGGGCTGGCGATCAATTCGTCGGTCTTCATCCACTTGGGAAAAGAATCATGAAAACGATCCTGTCCGCACTCGCACTATCCATGGCCCTCGCATTGCCCGCCTATGCCGACGATGCGCACCACCCGGATCAGGCGCCCGCCGTCTCCACCTCGACGCCCGAAACGACGGTGCAGAAAATGCGGGACAACACGACCACGATGCAGTCGCAACTCGATGCCCTCGCCGCAGCCAGGAGTCCCGAGGAGCGGCAGAAACTGCTGATGGAGCACATGCAGACGATGCGCGAGAACATGATGTTGGGCCGGCAGATGGCGGCGGGCCAGACGGGCTGCCCGATGATGGGCGACCCGGCGATGATGCAGGGCATGGGGATGATGCAGGGAATGGGAATGATGGGTCCGGGCGCGGGCGGCCCTTCAGTCGAGGCTCTCGCGAAGCGCATGCACCAGATCGAGCAGCGCCTGGACAGGATACAGAGGGGAAGGGAACAGACGCCCTGACGCGCCAGGGAATTATCATCAGCGGGCGGGCGAGCGTCGTTGCATCCGGGACGGCAGTTGTTCGGCCGCCCCGCACACGGAGCTGAACGGAGGAGGCCGCGATGCTCGGCACGTTGAAGGACCTGCTGCTGCGATTACGGATGTGGATGTCGGCGAACGAGCGCGCTCACCGCAACGCGAAGGCGAGCGCGTGCTGCAGCATGCCGGCGGCGATCTACGCGGCGTCACGCCGGGCGCGCGGAGAAAATCCTCATGAGTGAAATTCGTCCTCCCCCGGCACACGATCATCATCGCCACGACCGTCCCGAACGTGCCGCGCCCCCTGCCCCCACGATCGATCCGGTGTGCGGCATGACGGTGAAACCCGATTCGCGGCACGTCGCGACGCACGACGGGCAGACGTACCGTTTCTGCAGCGCGAAGTGCCTCGACAGATTCCGCGCCGAGCCGACGCGCTATCTGCACCCGGCGCCGGCCGAACCCGAAGCTGCCGCGCCTCCCGGGACCGAATACACCTGCCCGATGCACCCGGAGATCCGCCAGATCGGCCCCGGCAGCTGCCCGAAATGCGGGATGGCGCTCGAGCCGGTGCTGCCGGAACTCGAGGAAGGTGAAAACCCCGAGCTCGCGGACTTTCGACGACGCTTCTGGTGGACGCTGCCGGCGACCGTGCTGGTGACGCTGATCGCCATGTCAGGCGGGCTGTTCGATCCGCTGCTCGGCGCCGCGCGCCCGTGGGTCGAACTGCTGCTCGCGCCCCCCGTGGTGCTGTGGGGCGGCTGGCCGTTTTTCGTGCGCTGGGCGCAGTCGCTCGCGAACCGCAGTCCGAACATGTGGACGCTGATCGGCACCGGCGTCGGCGCAGCCTATGGCTACAGCGTCGTCGCCACGGTCGCGCCGGGCCTCTTCCCCGAGTCCTTCCGCATCGGCGGCCACGTCGCAGTGTATTTCGAGGCCGCCGCGGTGATCGTGTCGCTGACGCTGCTCGGCCAGCTGCTCGAACTGCGCGCGCGCTCCGAGACGGGCGCGGCGATCAAGGCGCTGCTCGGCCTCGCGCCGAAAACCGCGCGCCGGCTCAACGCCGACGGCAGCGAGGAAGACATCCCGCTGACCCATGTGCACTCCGGCGACCGCCTGCGCGTGCGGCCGGGCGAAAAAGTGCCCGTCGACGGCGTCGTGCTCGAAGGGGCGAGCGCAGTCGATGAATCGATGCTGACCGGCGAGCCGCTGCCGGTCGACAAGCGCGCCGGCGACAAGCTGATCGGCGCGACGCTGAACACCAGCGGCGCGCTGGTGATGCAGGCCGAGAAGATCGGCTCGCAGACGGTGCTCGCGCAGATCGTGCAGATGGTCGCGCAGGCGCAGCGCTCGCGCGCGCCGATGCAGCGCATGGCCGACCAGGTCGCGGGGTATTTCGTCGTCGTGGTCGTCGCGATCGCGCTCGTGACGCTGTTCGGCTGGGGGCTGTTCGGCCCGGAACCTTCGTGGGCCTTCGGCCTGATCAACGCGGTCGCGGTGCTGATCATCGCCTGTCCGTGCGCGCTCGGCCTCGCGACGCCGATGTCGGTGATGGTCGCGACCGGCAACGCCGCGACCCAGGGCGTGCTGTTCCGCGATGCGGCGGCGATCGAGAACCTGCGCCGCGTCGACACGCTGATCGTCGACAAGACCGGCACGCTGACCGAAGGCAAGCCGGCGTTCCACGCGACAGTCGCCGCTCCCGGCTGGAGCGGGGACGAAGTGCTGCGCATCGCCGCGAGCCTCGACCAGGGCAGCGAACATCCGCTCGCGCACGCGATCGTCGACGAGGCACGGCGCCAGGGGCTGGCGCTGTCGAAACCGGACAGCTTCGAATCGTCGTCCGGCATTGGCGTGCGCGGGATCGTCGAAGGCCGCAAGATCGTACTCGGCAACACCGCGCTGATGGACGACGAGGGCGTCGCGTGGCAGGACCTCGCCGAACAGGCTGAAGCGCTGCGCAGCGAAGGCGCGAGCGTGATGATGCTCGCCATCGACGGCCGCGCGGCGGGTCTCGTCGCGGTCGCCGACCCAGTCAAGAAGACGACGCCCGAGGCCCTCGACGAACTGCGCGCGAACGGGATCACGCGCATCGTCATGGCGACCGGCGACGGCCTGACGACCGCGCGCGCGGTCGGCAAGCGCCTGGGCATCGGGGAAGTGTTCGGCGAAGTCAAGCCGAAGGACAAGGACGATCTGGTCGCGAAGCTGCAGGCCGCAGGCCGCACCGTCGCGATGGCCGGCGACGGCATCAACGACGCGCCGGCGCTCGCGCGCGCCGATGTCGGCATCGCGATGGGCACCGGCACCGACGTCGCGATGTCGAGCGCGCAGCTCACGCTGGTCAAGGGAGACCTGCGCGGCATCGCCGCCGCACGCCGCGTGTCGGTCGCAACAGTGCGCAACATGCGCCAGAACCTCGCCTTCGCGTTCATCTACAACGCGCTCGGCGTGCCGCTCGCCGCCGGCCTGCTGTATCCCTTCACCGGCATGCTGCTGTCGCCGCTGGTCGCGGCGCTGGCGATGAGCGCGAGCTCGGTATCGGTGGTCACCAACGCGTTGCGGCTGCGTCGCAAGGCCGCTTGAACGGCGGCGACTCGGCCGCGTTCGGGAACGGCGGGATGGACGGCAGTGTCCATAAAGCGCATGCCGCAGCGATGTGTCATTGCCGCTTCCGCCGGTCAAGCAAAGACACCGATTCGCGGCGCCAGCCGGAATATTCCGATGCAGTTGGAGTGTCAGTCAGTCTGCATCCCGCATGGGGTGGTCTAGACTGACAGAAACAAGGAGCTTGCGATGACCACCATCGGTCGGTTCCAGATCGACTACACGCGCTTCCTCGATCCGCGGGGCGAAGCGACCCAACCTTTGCCGGATTTCGCCCTCAATGCGGAAAAACTGATTCCGCTGTATCGCGCGATGGTCCTGACGCGCACTTTCGACACCAAGGCGATCGCGCTGCAGCGCACCGGCAAGCTCGGCACGTTCGCGTCGGCGCTCGGACAGGAGGCGATCGGCGTCGGGGTCGCAGCCGCGATGGGCGCCGAGGACGTGCTCGTGCCGTCGTACCGCGACCACGCGGCGCAGCTGATGCGCGGCGTCACGATGGCCGAAAGCCTGCTCTACTGGGGCGGCGACGAGCGCGGCAGCGATTTCGCCGGGCCGCGCGACGACTTCCCGATCTGCGTGCCGATCGCGACGCAGGTCTGCCACGCAGCGGGCGCGGCATATGCATTCCAGTTGCGCCAGGAAGCGCGCGTCGCGGTGTGTTTTCTGGGCGACGGCGGCACGTCGAAAGGCGACTTCTACGAAGCGCTGAACTTCGGCGCAGTATGGAAAGCGCCGCTGGTCGTGGTCGTCAACAACAACCAGTGGGCGATCTCGGTGCCGCGCAGCATGCAGAGCGCCGCGCAGACGCTGGCGCAAAAGGCGATCGCCGCCGGAATCGAAGGCTGCCAGGTGGACGGCAACGACATCGTCGCCGTCCACCACGCAGCGCGGCAAGCGATCGAGAAAGCGCGCAGCGGCGGCGGCCCGAGCCTGATCGAAGCGCTCAGCTACCGCCTCGGCGACCACACCACCGCCGACGACGCGAGCCGTTACCGCGATCCGGCAGTCGTGCAGGAGCACTGGACGTTCGAACCGGTCGTGCGCCTGCGCAATTACCTCGTGCAGCTGAACGCGTGGGATCCGCAGCGGGAAGAACAGCTCGTCAGGGAATGCAACGAAGCGGTCAATGCTGCCGTCGAGACGTATCTCGCGACGCCGCCGCCGACTCCCGCAGCGATGTTCGATCACCTGTACCGCACGCTGCCGGCGGCCGTACAGGAACAGCGCGCCATGGCGCTGCGGTTCGCACCGCACGAGGGAGGCAGCCATGGCTGAGCTCAATCTGATCGAAGCGATCAACCACGCGCTGGCGCACGAGCTGGCCCAAGACCCGGCGGTCGTGCTGCTCGGCGAAGACATCGGCATCAACGGCGGCGTCTTCCGCGCCACCGCAGGCCTGCAGCAGCGCTTCGGCGCCGCGCGCGTCGTCGATACGCCGCTCGCCGAAACCGCGATCGCCGGCACCGCGATCGGCATGGCGGCGATGGGGCTGAAGCCGGTCGCGGAGATCCAGTTTTCGGGCTTCATCTACCCGACGTTCGATCACGTCATCAACCACGCGTCGCGCCTGCGAAACCGCACCCGCGGCAGGCTGTCGTGCCCGCTGGTGCTGCGTTCGCCATGCGGCGCCGGCATCCACGCGCCGGAGCACCACTCGGAAAGCCCGGAGGCGCTGTTTGCGCACGTGCCGGGGCTGCGCGTCGTGATCCCGTCGTCGCCGTCGCGGGCCTACGGCCTGCTGCTGGCGGCGATCCGCGACCCCGATCCGGTGATTTTTCTCGAACCGACGCGGCTGTACCGTCTGTTCAAGCAGGAAGTCGCCGACGACGGGGAGGCGCTGCCGCTCGACGTGTGCTTCACGCTGCGCTCGGGCAGCGACGTGACGCTGGTCAGCTGGGGCGCGATGGTGCACGAAACGCAGACCGCGGCCGACACGCTGGCGCAGCAGGGAATCATGGCCGAAGTCATCGACGTGGCGACGCTCAAGCCGCTCGACATGGGAACGATACTCGAATCGGTGGGCCGCACCGGGCGCTGCGTGATCGTCCACGAAGCCGCGCGCACGGGGGGTTTCGGCGCCGAAATCGCCGCCAATCTCGCCGAAGAGGGCCTCTACACGTTGCTCGCGCCGGTGCAGCGCGTCACCGGATACGACACGGTGGTGCCGCTGGCGCGCCTCGAATACCAGTATCTGCCGAGCGTCGAACGCATCGTCGCGGCAGTCCACAAGACGCTGGAGGGCGCATGAAGATCTTCAAACTGCCCGACCTGGGCGAAGGCCTGCAGGAAGCGGAAATCGTCGAATGGCACGTCGCGGCCGGCGACGAGATCGAGGCCGACCGGCCGCTGCTGTCGGTCGAGACGGCCAAGGCGATCGTCGAGATCCCTTCGCCGCATTCGGGCCGCATCGAGAAGCTGTTCGGCCAGCCGGGACAGATCGTGCATGTCGGCGCGCCGCTGGTCGGTTTTGCCGGCACCGCCGAAGACAGCGACACCGGCACCGTCGTCGGTGAAGTGCAGGTCGGCCACCAGCTCGCGCCGGAAGCGCCCGCCCCCGTCGGCGGCGGCGCGGCGACGATCAAGGCGACGCCGGCAGTGCGCGCGCTCGCGCGCCAGCTCAACGTCGAGCTCGAAATGGTCACGCCGTCGGGGCCGGACGGCCTGATCACGACGGCTGACGTGCAACGCGTCGCGAAGATCCTCGCCGACGTCGGACCACCGGAGATCCTGCGCGGCGTGCGCCGCGCGATGGCACGCAACATGGCGCTCGCGCAAAGCGAAGTGGCGGGGGCGACGGTCGTCGACGACGCCGACATCGACGCGTGGCTGCCGGACAGCGACGTCACGATCCGCCTCGTGCGGGCGCTGGTCGCGGGCTGCCGGGCCGAGCCGGCGCTCAACGCGTGGTACGAGAGCCACACGATGGGACGCCGCGTGCTCGCGAAAATCGACGTCGGCATCGCGATCGACCTCGCCGAAGGACTGTTCGTGCCCGTGTTGCGCGACGTCGCGAACCGCGACGCGAACGACCTGCGCCGCGGCCTGGACCGGATGCGCGCCGACGTCATCGCACGCAAGATCCCCGCCGACGAACTGCGCGGCAACACGATCACGCTGTCGAACTTCGGCATGATCGCCGGCAAGTACGCAGCGCCGATCGTCATGCCGCCGACCGTCGCGATCCTCGGCGCCGGCCGCGTGCACCAACAGGTGCTCGCGATCGACGGGGCACCGGCCGTGCGCCGCGTGCTGCCGTTGAGCCTGACGTTCGACCACCGCGTCGTGACCGGCGGCGAAGCGGCGCGGTTCCTCGCCGCGGTGATCGCGGACCTCGCGCTGCCGGAGTGACTTCAGGCCGCCCCTGCGTTGGCGAGCAGCTTGCCGCAGGCTCTGATCACGTGCCGGCTCTGCCGCGCCCTGTCGCGGATATCGCGGCCCGCGAGGTTCGACCCGAGCACGGGCTGGCCGAAAAAGCGCAGCTCGCTGTCGACTTCCGTTTGGGCGCGTGTCGGCAGCGGCCGATAATGACCGTGGCGCGCGGCCGGCGCCGCACCGCGCTCAATCCCCCGTTCGAGCCCCAACCTCTGCCCCAGGGACAAGCATGAATTACGAGACAATCCTGTACGACATGACGGACGGCATTGCCGAGATCCGGCTGAACCGCCCGCACCGGCTCAATGCCGTGACCGCGCAGCTGTATGACGAACTCAATGCGGCGCTGAGCCGCGCCGAAGCCGACCGGGAAGCGCGCGTCGTGCTGCTCACCGGAGAAGGCCGCGCGTTCTGCGTCGGCGCCGACCTCAAGGAACACAAGGCGGGCCGCACGCCGTTCGAGCGCCGCCAGTACCTGCAGGGCGAGCAGAAAGTGTGCAAGCGGCTGTTGCAGCTCGGCAAGCCGGTGATCGCCGCGGTCAATGGCTTCGCGCTCGGCGCCGGGGCCGAAATGGCGATCGCTTCGGACTTCGTGCTGATGGCCGAAAGCGCGCAGATCGGCTTGCCGGAAATCTCGATCGGCAACTTCCTCGGCGGCGGCGTCACTTACCTGCTGCCGCGCCTCGTCGGGCTGGCGAAAGCGCGCGAGCTGGTATTCCTCGGCGAGCGCATCGGCGCCGCCGAAGCCGTGCGCATCGGGCTCGCGAACCGCGCGCTGCCTGACGAAAGCTTCCTCGACGCCGCGCGCGACTTCGCGCGCCGCATCGCCGGCAAGGCGCCGTTTTCGATGCAGCTCGCGAAGGAGCAGCTGAACATGGCGGCCGAGCGCACCTTCGACGCCGCGCTGACTGCCGAGCTCGAAGGCATGATGTTCGTCGGCACGACGCGCGACTGGCAGGAGGGCGTGGACGCCTTCGCCGAAAAGCGCGCGCCGGTTTTCCGGGGAGAATGACATGGAGCTCGCCCCGCCGTTGCCCAGAACCAGCCCGCTGCACGATTTCCTCGCCCCCCGCTCGATCGCGATCATCGGCGCCTCGACCGACCCCACCAAGCGCGGCTACAAGGCGATGGTCGGGCTGATCAAGGATGGCTATCCGGGCGCGATCTACCCGATCAACCCGAAAGTGGACAACGTGCTCGGCGTCAGGACCTACGCGACGCTCGACGACATCCCCGGCGCGGTGGACCTGGCGCTGATCTGCACGCCGGCCGCGACGGTACCGGGCCTGGTTGCCGATTGCGGCCGCAAAGGCGTCAAGGGCGCCGCCATCCTCGCGAGCGGTTTCCGCGAGACCGGGCCGGCCGGCGCGCGGCTCGAACAGCAGGTGCTGGCCGCGGCGCGCGAAGGCGGCGTGCGCCTCATCGGGCCGAACACTTCAGGCATGTTCAACCTGCACAGGAAAGTCAATCTGCTGGCGCTGACGAACGTCAAGCCGGGCAACATCGGCTTCATTTCGCAGTCCGGCAACATGCTGCTGTCGCTGGTGCTCGAAGCCGAGCACAACGGCCATGTCGGCTTCAGCACCTATGTCGGCCCGGGCAACCAGACCGACATCGGCTTCAACGACTATCTGCGCTACCTCGGCGAGGATCCCGACACCCGGGTCGCGACGTTCTACGTCGAAGGCTTCCGCGACGGCCAGCGCTTTCTGCACAACGCGCGCGAAATCAGCGCGGTCAAGCCGGTCGTCGTATACAAATCCGGCGCGACCGAGCAGGGCAAGAAAGCGGCGAGTTCGCATACCGGCGCACTCGCCGGCAGCTACGCGATGACGGTCGACCTGCTGCGCCAGGTCGGCGTCAGCGTCGTGCAGCATTCGAACGAGATCCTGCCGGTCGCCGAAGGGCTGGGCCTGCTGCAGCACGCGCCGGGCAAGCGCGTCGTGGTGGTGTCGGACGGCGGCGGCCAGGCGACGATCGCGTCCGACCGCCTTGTCGAAGCGGGGCTGGAGCTCGCAGAACTCGGAGAGGTGACGAAAAAGCGCCTCGGCGCGATCCTGCTGCCGCAGGCTTCGCTGGTGAACCCGGTGGATGTCGCCGGCAGCAGCGACGCGAACCCTGCGCTGCTCGCCGAGTGCCTGGCGATCGTCGCCGACGACGACAACGTCGACGCGGTGTTCCTCGTCGGCATGTTCGGCGGCTACCACATCCGTTTCGCCGAGGACCTGCTCGGCGGCGAAATGCGCGGCGCCGAGTCGATGATCGAGCTCGCGCACCGGATCGACAAGCCGGTCGTCGTGTATAGCCTCTACGCGCCGGTCAAGCCTCCGGCGCTGCGCCGCCTGCACGAAGCGGGCGTGCCGGTGTATTCGTCGATCGAATACGCGGTGCGCGTCCTCGCGGCGCTCGGCGAACGCGGCGTGTATCTCAGGGATGCCGCAAACCAGGCGCCGCTGCCGGCGATGGTGCCGAACGACACCACGCTGGCGATTTTCGCCACCGCCCAGGCGGAGGCTCGCGACCTGTTCGAGTTCGAAGCCAAGGCCTTGCTGCGGGCGCATGGCGTCGATGTGCCCGCCGAAGCACTGGTCCGCGATCTCGACGAACTCGACGAAGTCGCCGTCCGCTTCGGCGACCGGCCGCTCGTGATGAAAGTCGTGTCGAAGGACATCCTGCACAAGTCCGACGCGGGCGGCGTCAAGCTGAACCTGCACGGCCGGGCAGCGCTGCGCGAAGCGTTCGACCAGATCATCGGCTCGTGCCATGCGTACAAACCCTCGGCCGACATCAAGGGCGTGCTGGTCACGCCGATGGCGCGCCAGGGCATCGAAGTCATCATCGGCGTCAGCCGCGATCCGATCTTCGGCCCGGTGCTGATGTTCGGCCTCGGCGGCATATTCGTCGAGATCCTCGAAGACGTCGCGTTCCGCGCGATTCCGCTGTCGCGTTACGCCGCGCGGTCGATGGTCGAGCAGATCAGGGCGCGCAAGATCCTCGAGGGCGCGCGCGGCGACGCGCCGATCGACAAGGAAGCGCTCATCGACCTGCTGCTGAAAGTGTCGAGCATCGTTGCCGCCTATCCGCAGCTCACCGAACTCGATCTCAACCCGGTTATCCTCTACGAAAACGGGTACGCGATCGTCGACGCGCGCGTGATCGTCAACCAGGCGGTGCTGAACCCGAAGGACGAGGCCTGAAGACGCGAACCGCCGTCATGGAGGTGCGGCGCTGCGTCGAAACCCCGCTGCCGACGAAGATCGACGTCGAATCGCGAATCGGGCTCGGCATTGCCGCGCCAGCCCTTACACTCCCAACGTCGGGAAGGCCTCGCCACGTTGCCGGCCAGTTCGCGCCTCCGTACAGTCACGTCCGGCGCCGTGCGCCGGACAGTTTTTCTTCCGCAGGTTTTCAAAGGTTTTTCGATGCACCCCGTCCACGATGTTGATGCGCTCCTCCTGCTCGCCCTCGCCCTGTCTGCAAAACGGCGGCCGGCCGAACTCGCCGAAGTCATGGCCGCGGCCGACCTGATCCAGGGCGCCATTCCTTCCGAAACGAAACTGGGCGACGCCTTTCACCGCCTCTCGACACACGGTCTGATCGATGAGGTGGACGGCCGCTTCACGCTGACGTCGGACGCGCAGAAGATCCTGGCCGGCCAGCCGAAGAAAGCCGAAACCGCAGAACGCATCTTCAGCGTGCGGGAAAAGCTCTCGGCGTACGAGCCGGCGGGGAAACACGCTCCGATCGTGCTCACCGAGGAGCAACTGGCCCAAGCGATCCTCGCGCACCGCAGCGCCGGACAGGGCGCAGGCAAGAACATGCTGGTGCCGAAACCCAAGAGCGCGGACGACGACGCGAAGCGTCCGGACAAGCGCCCCGGTCAATGGCGCCGTCCTTTCGCGTCGCGCAAACGCAAGGCCTGAACAGCTTCGGCGGACGGCAACGAAGCTCGCCCGCCCGAATCGCGTCAATCGGACTGCTGAATGCCGGCGACGACCCAGCCGCAGCTGCCGTCGAGCGCTTTCGCGAGATGCCACCGCTCGTCGAACTCGACCGGTGCCGCCCCCGCTTCTTCACGGATCAGGCCGTGGAAACGCACGCTGACGAGGTGACGCTGCGCCTCTTCGGCGTAGCCGACGACTTCCGCATGCAGATCGACCACTTCAGTGCGCTGGACGGCGTCGCCGCGCTCCTGGATCTGCATTTGCAGCTCCGCGAACATCTCCGGCGTGACGAATTCGCGCAGGTCGTCGAGGTTGCGCGCGTCGTTCGCCGCCTGCAAGCGCACGAAGTTGAGCTTCGCCTGGCGCACGAAAGCGCCCTCATCGAAACCTGCCGGAAGCATGCCTGCGCCGGAAGGCGCAGCCGCCGCCGCAACCCCGGAAGCCTGGGCCGGCATCGCGACCGTTCCGCCGCCCGCCCCCGCTGCCGCGTACTGGATTGCCGGCGCGGTCGAGCGTTTGCGCATCACGAGGCGGAACACGGCGAACGCCGCCAGCGCCAGCAGCGCGATCATCAGGATGTTCGCAAGTCCTTCGCCCATGCCCAGATGCGACGCGAGCGCCGCGAGACCGAGACCTGCCGCAAGGCCGGCCAGCGGACCCATCCAGCTGCTCTTCTTCGCGGCCTGCCCCGCCGTCGCAGCGGCATTCGGCGCCGTATCGGCGCTCCGGGCCATCGGCGCGGCTGGCGCCTGCGTCGTCGCATCCCGCTGAGCGCCGAAGGATTTTCCGCCGCCGAGACGTTTTGCCTCGGCGTCGGGCAGCGTCAGGCCTACACTCAGCACGACGGCGAAAAGGGTGAGGAAAAAGCGTTTCATGTAGCAAGGACTCCGGTCGATTGAATTCGGGAAAACTGTAGGTCGCGCACCACTTTCGTCGCGCAGGGACCGCACGTCACGCGGCGTACGTGCGCCGATATTGCCGCTCGAGCCGGCGCGCCGCGCCTTTCAATGCGTCGTCGATCGACTGCAGCCAGTCGCGCGCGATCGCACTGACGACGACATCGCGCGTGCCGACCACTTTCAGCCTGACCTCGCAGCACTTGTCCGGACCGGCATCGCGGCCGAGGTCCGACAGGCGCACGGTCGCGTGGGGAACGAGCCAGGACAGGCGGCGCAGCGCAAAACGCAGCCGGGCCTCGATCGCGTTCCTGAACCGCATGCCGGCAGCGCGGCCGGATTCGACTTGCACCTCCATCGCAATCCTCCTGTTGAGTGATGACCGGACGACGATAGTTCACATCGGACTTCCTTTGAAGCTTAATTCGGCGTAGTTTCACTTCGTAAAAAAGGAAGTCCACGATGTACCCCATCAACTTTCGCCACCTCTATTATTTCTGGATCGCCTCGAAGGAAGGCGGGATCGCGCGCGCCGCGGAGCGCCTCGACATGGCGATTCAGACCGTCAGCACGCAGGTGCGGGAGCTCGAGCATTCGCTCGGCCACGCCCTTTTTCGCTCCGCGGGCCGCGGCGTCGAGCTCACCGAAGCCGGCGCGACTGCCGTGCGCTACGCCGAACAGATTTTCCAGCTCGCCGAAGCGCTGCCGGAAGCGGTGCGCGAAGCGGCCGCGGAGCCGGGCGTGCGGCTCAGCGTCGGCATCGCCGACAGCCTGCCGAAGCTCGCGGTGCGGCACCTGCTGCAGCCGGCGGTGCAGACTCCGGGCCTGCGGCTGCTGTGCCACGAGAGCAGCTTCGACGACCTGCTCGCCGACCTCGCCCGCCACCGGCTCGACGTCGTGCTCGCCGACCGCCCGGCCCCGACGAACCCGAACCTGCGGGTGTTCAGCCATCGGCTCGGAAAAGCTTCGTTCGCGTGGTATGCGCCCGCGATACTGCTCGACGGACGCGAAAGCGAGTTCCCCGCGTGCCTCGCGCAGCTGCCGCTGCTGCTGCCGACGACTCACTCCGCAGTGCGGGCGCGGCTCGATGACTGGCTCGCGCGCCACGGCATCCGCCCGCGGATCGTCGGGGAATTCGAGGACAGCGCGCTCCTCGCCACGTTTGGCGAAAGCGGGCTCGGCGCGTTCCCCGCGCCCGAATGGTCGTTCGACGAACTGCCGCAGGGACGCGGACTCACGCTGCTCGGGCGCTGTCCGGACGTCGTCGAACATTTCTATGCGATCCTCGCGCACCGCAAAGTCGAGCACCCGGTGGTGCGCAAACTGCTCCTGACCGCCGAGCAGTCCTGAGCTTCGCTCCGGAGACGTTCGCGTCCGATTCCGCTCTCAGCGAGGGGGAATCGGCGCTGCCGAGGATCGGGCGGCGATGACGATGGGCAGCACACGATCGGAGGGTCGGCTGCGCCAAAGCGCGACGGAATGGACGGACGTGGCTGTTGAATCCGCCGACGTGTCGCTGCCGCCAGACCGGCGAAACCGGTCGAGCGGCAGCGATACAACAGCGAGGCCGCGACAGCGGCCTCGCAGCGACTACTGCATCCTGGTTCAGGTGTTGCCGCGGTTTGATCCGCCCTGTCCCTGACCGGGCTGCCTTTGGGTGCCTTGGCTTTGCTCTTCCTGCCTTTGACCGCCCTGGCCGGCTTGTCCCTGGCCGGGTTGCCGCTGGGTACCCATGCCCTGCTCGTGTTGTTGTTGCTGACCGCCCTGGCCTTGGCCCGGCTGCTTCTGCGTGCCCTGGCTTTGCTCCTGCTGCCTTTGACCGCCCTGACCGCCTTGGCCCTGGCCGGGCTGCTTCTGCGTACCCTGGCTTTGCTCTTGCTGCTTTTGACCACCCTGACCGCCCTGGCCGGGCTGCTGCTTCTGGATGTCCTGCTGCTGCTCGCCCTGGTTCTGACCACGCTGGTTCTTCTGTTCCATGATTTTCTCCATGCACAGGGGCGACGGGAAACGTCGCCTGTCGAACTTGTAGCAATGCACGGGCCCGGGAATGTCGAAGTTTCCACCGCGGCCGTCAGGACTGCCCGGCTCGTGGCGTGAACTCCTGCCCCTTGGCCTCGAGCGAGCGGATCAGGCCATCGATCCCGCCCAGGCGGATCTGCTGCGAGAACGTGCCACGGTAATTCGTCACGAGGCTGACACCCGTGACGACGATGTCGAAAATCTTCCATCCGTCGGCGCGCTGCTCGAGGACGTAGTCGACGGTCACCGGCTGCCCCCCGGGCTGGCGGATCTCGGTCTGGACCTTGACGATCTTGTCCGACGGATTCGTGCGCAGCGGGCGAACCTGGACCGTCTGGTCGCGATACTGCGTCAGCGCATTCGAATAAGTCCGCACGAGCATGTTGTAGAACGCGTCCATCAGCCGCTTCTGCTGCTCGGGCGACGCCTCGCGCCAGTCGCGCCCGACGGCCAGCATCGTCATGCGCCGGAAGTTGAAGTGCGGCAGCACCACCTGTTCGACGAGCCCGACGACCTGGGTCGTTTCGCCGGCGCGCAGCGACTCGTTGGTCTGCAGGATTTGCAACACATCGCCGGAGAGCTTGTCGATCAATTGGTCGGGAGCGGGGCCGCCCGCCGAAACGCCGCTCGGCAGGAACGAGAGAACCGAGATGTACAGCGCAAAGAAAGTCGATTTCATGTTGATCACCTCATCGTAAGCAGGTCCGGGAGCGGAATCGTTCCGGACATGCGGGTCAATCAGAGACGCCCGGCAGCCGGACGCGCGTCACTTGCGAATTGCGGCGCGGCAGGCACGAGCGATGCCTCCTCGTCGGGTTCGAAGTCTTCGTATTCCAGCGACGGCTTGCCGTCGTGCACCTTGGCGCGGCGCTGCTGCAGATGGAAATTGCGGGTAAAGGTGTATTTGTCCAGCGTGCCTTCGTCGAGCGTCTTCTCGAATCCGAGCAGGCGCGCGCGCTTGTCGGCAATGCGCAGCCCGACCAGCGAATTGCGCGTCGGCACGTGAGCCACTCGCCACACCGGGTCGCCTGCGCCGTCGAGCGGAAGCACCGCCGCGTCGCGCAACGTGCTCGGGCCGAAAAATGGCACGACGACATACGGCCCTTCGCCCACGCCCCACACGGCGAGCGTCTGGCCGAAATCCTCGTCGTTCTTCTGCAACTCGAGCTCGGACGCGACATCCAGCAGTCCGAAGATTCCGAACGTCGAGTTCACGAGAAAACGCGTCCAGTCGGACAAGCCGGCGCCGACCTTGCCCTGGAGAAAGTTGTTGAAGCCGATCCAGAGGTCGCCGAGATTGCCGAAGAAATTGCCGACGCCGGTCTGCACCGGCGTCGGCGCGAAAGTGTCGTAGATGGTCGCCAGCGGCCGGGCCACTGCCTTGTCGACGCGCTCGTTGAAGCTGAACATCGCCTGGTTGTAGCGCTCGAGCGGATCGTCGGGGTTGCGCGGCACGCTCGAACATCCGCCCGCGACCAGGACCGCACAGGCGATGAGCAGCGCAAAAGCCCGGGACCGCGGTTGGAATGCTCTCATGCTGATCTCTTGTTGTTCCGTTTGTCACTTGAAAGGGGAAGCTGCCGGGTTTCTTACAGCCAGATACATGCCAGAACGCGCAAGCCGTTGATTAGCAATATATTGCTTGGAGAAACCGAGAGATGCACGATAGTGCACGGATGACGCGACCGTTCAGTTCTGAACGTCAAGCGTTCAGTGTTGAACGTTCAGTGCGGCGGGTCGAAAAGTTCGCTGACGTGAGCGCGGCCGAATCGCTGCGCGGCGAGGGGGCGCCGTCCTGCCGCCACGCGAGCCGGGAAAACCCACAATCGAAGTGAAAAATCTGCCTTGTCGCGCTGCCGCCCTCGCTCGTCCGCGCCAGTGCAGCGCAAAAAAAGGCGGCCGGACTTCTGCCCGGCCGCCGTTCGCGAAAGTCACGCCGCGGATTCAAGAGCAAGCCGGGCGTCGATCTCGTCCGGCTTGCAGATGGACGCGGGAGCTCGAAGTCTCCGCTTATCGGGTCGTCGTCTCGCGATCGGTCGGAGAGGTGTCCTGTCCACGCGTCGCGTCCGGCGTCGACGGGCTGCGCATCGTGTCGCCGGCGCCCGGCGTCGTCGTTGTCGGCGACGACGGCGTCACGCTGCGCGACTTGGATTCGTCAGCTTCGAACGCCGAAAACTCGCTGATCGGACGGTCGGTCGGTTCGAGCTCGACGTACTGTTCCGACTCGTATTCCGGCCTCGCCTTCAGCTCATCCTCGGTGGCGCTGACGTGCAGCTTGCCGTCCCGATAACTGAGTTGGTCGAGCGGCACCGCGACTTCCTTGTCGCCCATCCCCATCACGCCACCGGCAGAAATTACTACCTGAATGTTCCGCTCGTCACGGCTACGCACCACTTCCTTCACCGAGCCGATCTCTTTGCCGGTCTGGCTGACGACTTCCTTGCCTTCCAGCTCGCGCGGCGTCATGTTCTGAAGCTGAGTTGCCGCGGCGGTGCTTCCGGTTCCGGCTGCCGCGCCGGTTGTGCCCGACTGGTTCATCGGCTGCGACGTGCCTGATTCGGAGGACTTGTAAGTTTTATCCCCTTCCGCCCATACGGGCGAAGCGACGAATACAGCAATCGCGCTGGCTATCAGCGACTTGCGATAGATCGGGTTCATGGCACTCTCCTCTGTCAAGGTACTTGATCTGACCGGTCCTCCCTGTGCAGGTTACGCAGGGCTCGGAGGCGGTCCGAGGTGAGCGCTGCAAAATCCGGTCCCGCCCCTGCACTGCGAGGGGGCGTTTTCGGCTTCACTGCGGATTTTCGACTTCAAGCGGCCGGAACAGCGCCCGGCCCCGACCTCACTCCACCGTCACCGACTTCGCGAGGTTCCTCGGTTTATCGACGTCGGTGCCCTTGACGAGTGCCGCGTGGTACGACAGCAGCTGCAGCGACACGACGTGCAGCACCGGCGACAGCATGCCGTAGTGCTCGGGCATCGGCAGGATGTGCACGCCTTCGGATTCGGCGATCTCGCTGCCGGCGTCGGCGAAGACGTAGAGTTCGCCGCCGCGCGCGCGGACTTCCTGCAGGTTCGACTTGAGCTTTTCGAGCAGCTCGTCGGCTGGCGCGATCGCGATGACCGGCATGTCGCGGTCGACGAGCGCGAGCGGGCCGTGCTTGAGCTCGCCGGCAGCGTACGCTTCGGCGTGGATGTACGAGATTTCCTTGAGCTTCAGCGCGCCTTCCATCGCGATCGGCCAGTGGCGGCCGCGGCCGAGGAACAGCGCGTGATGCTTGCCGGCGAAGCGCTGCGCCCAGGCTTCGATCTGCGGTTCGAGTTCGAGCACTTTCTGCACCGCGACCGGCAGGTGGCGCAGCGCGACGAGGTAGCGCGCCTCGTCGGCTTCGGGCAGACGGCCGGCGAGCTTCGCGAGCGCGAGCGTCAGCAGCGCGAGCGCGGCGAGCTGGGTCGTGAACGCTTTCGTCGATGCGACGCCGATCTCCGGGCCGGCGCGCGTGATGAAGCGCAAGCAGGCTTCGCGCACGATCGCGGACTCCGGCACGTTGCAGATCGCCAGCGTGCGCGCCATGCCGAGGCTCTTCGCGTGCTTCAGCGCGGCGAGCGTGTCGGCAGTCTCGCCGGACTGCGAAATGACGACGACGAGGGTGTCGGGGTCGGGCACCGAATCGCGGTAGCGGTATTCGCTCGCGATCTCGACGGTGCACGGCACTTTCGCGACCGACTCCAGCCAGTAGCGCGCGACGAGACCGGCGTGGTAGCTCGTGCCGCACGCGAGCACCAGCACGCGGCGCACGCCGCCGAACACGTCCGCGGCCTGGCTGCCGAACAGCTGCGGGCTGATCGAGCCGCCGCCGGCGATCAGCTCGAGCGTGTTCGCGAGCGCCTGCGGCTGCTCGAAGATTTCCTTCTGCATGTAGTGGCGATACTGGCCGAGCTCGACCGCGTCGGCCGACAGGCTCGACACGTGCACGTCGCGCTCGACCGGCACGCCGTCGGGCCGGACGATGCGGTAGGCATCGACGCGCAGCTCGGCGAGGTCGCCGTCCTCGAGGTAGATCACGTTGCGCGTAACCTGCAGCAGCGCCGCCGTGTCGGATGCGGCATACATGCCGTCGTCGCCGACGCCGAGCAGCAGCGGCGAGCCGCGTCGCGCGACGATGATGCGCTCGGGCTCGGCTTCGGCGATCACGCCGATCGCGTAGGCCCCGACGAGCTCGTTCGTCGCGAGCCGCACCGCTTCGAAAAGATCCGCCCCCGATTCGAGCTTCGCGTGGACCAGATGGGCAATCGCCTCGGTGTCGGTCTCGGATTCGAAACGATAGCCGCGCGCTTCGAGCGTCTCCTTGATCGCCTCGAAGTTCTCGATGATGCCGTTATGCACGACCGCGAGTCCGCCGGAGATGTGCGGATGCGCGTTGCGCTCCGACGGCACGCCGTGCGTCGCCCAGCGCGTGTGCGCGATGCCGAGGCTGGCGCGCAGTTCGTTGGACTCGGCGAGCGCCGCGAGCTCGGCGACGCGCCCGGTCGAGCGCAGGCGCTTCAATCCGCTGCCGAGCACCGCCAGCCCGGCCGAGTCGTAGCCGCGGTATTCGAGCTTGCGCAGGCCTTCGAGGAGGACCGGGACGACGTTGCCGGTCGCGATCGCAGTGACGATGCCGCACATGATTATTCTCCCGCCTTTTTCTTGACCGGCCGCTTCCAGCCCGGAATGCTGATCTGTCTGGCGCGCGACACCGTGAGCTGGTCTGCGGGCGCGTCTTTCGTCAGCGTCGTCCCCGCCCCGAGCGTTGCGCCGCGCCCGACCCGAACCGGGGCGACGAGCTGGGTGTCGGAGCCGATGAAGACGTCGTCGCCGATCGTCGTGCGGTACTTGTTCGCGCCATCGTAGTTGCACGTGATCGTGCCCGCGCCGACGTTCACGCGCCGGCCGATGTCGGCATCGCCGATGTAGGCGAGGTGGTTCGCCTTCGAGTCGTCGGCGATCGCGCTGTTCTTGACTTCGACGAAGTTACCCAGATGCACGCCGTCGCCGAGCGTCGTGCCCGGGCGCGTGCGCGCATACGGACCGATGACGCAGTCGCGCCCGGTCACGGTGTCCTCGACGTGCGAGAACGGCGCGAGCCGGGAGCCTGCGCCGATCCTCGCGTTGCGGATCACGCAGTGGGCGCCGATCTTCACGTCGTCGGCGAGCTCGACGCGGCCTTCGAACACGCAGTTGACGTCGATTTCGACGTCGCGGCCACACCGCAGCTCGCCGCGCACATCGAGGCGCGCCGGGTCGAACAGCGTGACGCCGTCCTCCATCAGCCGCGTCGCGATGTTGCGCTGGTGGATGCGCTCGAGTTCGGCGAGCTGCGGCTTGCTGTTGACGCCGAGCGTCTCCCACGCCGCGTCGGGCTGCACGGTCGTGACTTCGACGCCTTCGGCGACCGCCATGCCGATGATGTCGGTGAGGTAGTACTCGCGCTGCGCGTTGTCGTTGCCAAGCCGCGCGAGCCAGTCGCGCAGCCGCGCGACCGGAGCGACGAGGATGCCGGTATTGACTTCGCGCACGCGGCGCTCGTCGGCGCTCGCGTCCTTCTCCTCGACGATGCGCACGACGCGCCCCGCCGCATCGCGCAGGATGCGGCCGTAGCCGGCCGGATCGGCGAGTTCGACGGTCAGCAGCGCAAGGCGCTCGCCGCCGGCAGCGGCTTCGAGGCGGCGCAGCGTCGGCACGCCGATCAGCGGCACGTCGCCGTACAGCACCAGCGCCATGTCGCCGTCGGTCAGATGCGGCAAGGCCTGCAGCACCGCGTGGCCGGTGCCGAGCTGCGGCTCCTGCACTGCCCACTGCACCGCAGCATGCTGCAGCCGCGTCCGCACCGCTTCGCCGCCGTGGCCATGGACGACGCAGACGCGCCGCGCCTCCAGCGCTTGCGCTGCCGCAATGACGTGCTCCAGCATCGGCCGGCCGGCAATCGGCTGCAGCACCTTGGGCAATGCGGATCGCATCCGCTTGCCCTGCCCTGCGGCGAGAATCACGACTTCCATGAACACTCCGGTAACGATCGAAAACCGCGCGGATTCTATCATGCAGCCCCGCTCCGGCCCGGTTACCATCTGCATCGCCGCGGCCACCTGCGGCATTTTTGCGCGCCGCAGCAGAAATAATCGCGAAGGCCGCGTGGCGCCTGGACGCGCCCGCTAGAATTCCGCTTTTGCACCGCCCGGAGGGCAGGACCGATCATGATGCAAGTCGCCACCCAGTTCATCCAGAACCGTGTCTTCGACGAGATCCAGGTAGGCGATCGTGCGGAGCTGGTGCGCACGCTGCGCCCCGATGACATCCATCTGTTCGCGATCATGTCCGGCGACGTCAATCCGACCCATGTCGATACCGAATACGCGCGCTCGAGCCAGTTCCGCGAAGTCGTCGGCCACAGCATGTGGGGCAGCACGCTGATCTCGACCGTCCTCGGCACCGAGTTTCCCGGCCCCGGCACCGTCTATGTTTCGCAGGGGCTGAATTTCTGGCGGCCGATCACGATCGGCGACACCTTGACGATCACCGTGACGTGCCGCGAGAAGTTCGAGCACAACCACCACATCGTCTTCGACTGCGTCGCGCTCAACCAGGACGGGCTGAAAGTCATCGACGGCGTCGCCGAAGTCCAGGCGCCGACCGAAAAGGTCAAGCGCCCGCGCATCGCGCTGCCGGAAGTGACGATTTCCGACCGCGAACTGCGCTACGGCCACCTGTTGTCGATCACTGCCGGCCGGGCGCCGATCCCGATCGCAGTGGCACATCCTTGCGACGCGGAGTCGCTGCGCGGACCGCTGCAGGCCGCTGCGGCCGGGCTCGTCGTGCCGGTGCTGGTCGGCCCCGAAGCGAAGATTCGCGCCGTCGCGGAGCAGGAAGGGCTGAACCTGCAAGGCTTTCGCATCGTCGATGTCCCGCACAGCCACGCTGCCGCCGAAACGGCCGTCGCGCTCGCGCGCGACGGCGTCGTCGAGGCGCTGATGAAAGGGTCGCTGCACACCGACGAGCTGATGAGCGCGGTGCTGTCGAAAGTCGGCGGCCTGCGCACCGCGCGCCGCGTCAGCCACGTCTTCATCGCCGACGTGCCGACCTATCCGCACCCGCTCCTGATCACCGATGCGGCGATCAACATCGAGCCGACCCTCGAGGACAAAGCCGACATCGTCCAGAACGCGATCGACCTCGCGCACGTGCTCGGCCTCGCCGAGCCGAAAGTCGCGATCCTGTCGGCCGTCGAGACCGTGACCTCGAAGCTGCGCTCGACGATCGACGCTGCGGCGCTGTGCAAGATGGCCGACCGCGGCCAGATCCGGGGCGGCCTGCTCGACGGGCCGCTTGCGTTCGACAACGCGATCTCGCTCGTCGCGGCCAAGACCAAGGGCATCAACTCGCTGGTCGCCGGCAACGCCGACATCCTCGTCGTGCCGGACCTCGAATCCGGCAACATGGTCGCGAAGCAGCTCGAATACCTCGCCGACGCGCTGATGGCGGGCGTAGTGCTCGGCGCACGCGTGCCGATCGTGCTGACGAGCCGCGCCGACACGGCCGAGACGCGCACCGCGTCGTGCGCGATCGTGCAACTGATGGCGCACAAGAAGCGCGAGGCAAGACTCGCATGAAAGCGATCCTGGTCATCAACGCGGGCTCGAGCAGCGTCAAGTTCGCGCTGTACGCGAGCGAACCGGAGCTGGCCGCAAAACCCGCGCTGTCGGGTCAGATCGAGGGAATCGGCGCGACGCCGATGCTGTCGGCGCAGGACGCCGCCGGGCTTCGCTACCGGGAGCCGGTGCACAGCGCGGGCGAGCAGGCCGAGCAGCATCGCGACGCGCTCAACCACCTGTTCGCATGGCTCGCCGCACACAACCCGGCGCTCGACATCGTCGCGGCCGGGCATCGCATCGTGCATGGCGGCGAACTCCACAGCGCGCCGGTGCGGCTGAACGAGTTCGTGCTGCGCGACCTCGACAGCTTCGTGCCGCTCGCGCCGCTGCACCAGCCGCACAACCTGCGCGCAGTGCGCGCAGTGGCCGTGCTGCTGCCCGGCATCCCGCAGGTCGGCTGCTTCGATACCGCGTTCCACCGCACGCAACCGCCGCTCGCGCAGGCGTTTGCGCTGCCGCGCGCGATCACCGCCCGCGGCGTCAAGCGCTACGGGTTCCACGGCCTGTCGTACGATTACGTCGCCCGCCAGCTGCCCGACGTCATCGGCCCGCGCGCGAGTGGCGCGGTGCTGATCGCGCATCTGGGCAACGGCGCGTCGATGTGCGCGCTGCGCGACGGCAGGAGCATCGCTTCGACGATGGGCTTCACCGCCGTCGACGGCCTGATGATGGGCACGCGCACCGGCAGCCTCGACCCGGGCGTGCTGCTGTACCTGATGGAACAGCAGCACCTGGACGCGAAAGCGCTGACGAACCTGCTGTACAAGGAATCCGGGCTGCTCGGCGTGTCCGGCATCAGCCAGGACATGCGCACGCTGCTGGCGTCGCCGGCGCGCGAAGCGAAAGAAGCGGTGGATCTGTTCTGCTATCGCATCGCGCGCGAGATCGGCTCGCTCGCAGCCGCCGCCGGCGGGCTCGACGCGCTGGTGTTCACCGGCGGCATCGGCGAACACGCCGCACCGGTGCGCGAACAGGTCGCCGAACTGTCGGCGTGGCTCGGCGTGAAAATCGACGCGCAGGCGAACGCCGCCGACGCCCCGCGCATCGACGCACCAGACAGCCGCGTCGCGGTCGCGGTCGTACCGACGAACGAGGAACGGATGATCGCGCGCTACACGGCCGAGGTGCTGAAGCTGTAAGCGGCGCCGGCTGCGAGCCCCCTCGAACCACACAAACGACAGGGGCGACCCGCAGATCGCCCCTTTCATCCCATCGCGCCCGACGCTCGCTTCAGCGCGGCAGCACGCTCTCGCCCATCAGGAACCGGTCGACTTCGCGGGCGCATTGACGACCCTCGCGCCCTGCGGCCCGGTCGGCCCGCATTCGTCCACTCCCCGCCCGTGGGCGGTCCGCGTCGTTCAGCGGGGAAGGACGCTCTGACCCATGAGGAACTGATCGACTTCGCGGGCGCATTGACGACCCTCGCGCCCTGCGGGCCGGTCGGCCCGCATTCGTCCCCTCCCCGCCCGTGGGCGGTCCGCGTCGTTCAGCGGGGAAGGACGCTCTGACCCATGAGGAACTGGTCGACTTCGCGGGCGCATTGACGACCTTCGCGGATCGCCCACACGACGAGCGACTGGCCACGGCGCACGTCGCCCGCCGCGAACACTTTCGGCGAGGTCGTCGCGTAGCAGCCTTCGCCGTCGGTCGTCGCCTTCGCGTTGCCGCGTCCGTCCCGGTCGACGCCGAACGCTTCGAGCAGGCTCGCAGCCGGGTTCGTGAAGCCCATCGCGAAGAACACCAGATCGGCCTTGACGTCGAATTCCGAGCCCGGCACTTCCGCCATCCGACCGTCCTTCCACTCGAGGCGGACCGCTTTCAAGCCTTCGACCTTGCCGTTCGTGCCATAGAAAGCTTTCGTCGCGACGGCGAAGTCGCGCTCGCAGCCTTCCTCGTGCGACGACGACGTGCGGAACTTGATCGGCCAGTACGGCCACGTCAGCGCCTTGTTCTCCTGCTCCGGCGGCATCGGCATCAGCTCGAACTGCGTGACGCTCGCCGCACCGTGGCGGTTCGACGTGCCGACACAGTCGGAGCCGGTATCGCCGCCGCCGATGACGACGACGTGCTTGCCGGTCGCCGAGATCGGGTTCGGCGCGCCGCCGGCGACCGCCTTGTTCTGCGGGATCAGGAATTCCAGCGCGAAATGCACGCCGTCGAGCTCGCGCCCGGGGACCGGCAGGTCGCGCGGCACTTCGGAGCCGGCAGCGAGGATCACCGCATCGAACTCCTTCGTGATCGCCTCGGCACTGACGACTTCCTTCGCGTCACTGGCGATGCCGGCCGGCAGCTCCGCTGAGCCGACGACGACGCCGGTGCAAAAAGCCACGCCTTCGGCCTGCATCTGCTCGATGCGCCGGTCGATCAGCGACTTTTCCATCTTGAAGTCGGGGATGCCGTAGCGCAGCAGCCCGCCGATGCGGTCGTTCTTCTCGAACACCGTCACGTCGTGCCCGGCGCGCGCGAGCTGCTGCGCGGCAGCGAGGCCGGCCGGGCCGGAGCCGACGACCGCGACTTTCCTACCGGTCTTCGACTTCGGCGGGCGCGGCTGCACCCAGCCCTCTTCCCACGCCTTGTCGATGATCGCGTGCTCGATCGACTTGATGCCGACCGGGTCGGCGTTGATGTTCAGCGTGCACGCGGCTTCGCACGGCGCCGGGCAGATGCGCCCGGTGAACTCCGGGAAGTTGTTCGTCGAGTGCAGCACTTCGATCGCCTGACGCCACTGGTTGCGGTAAACGAGATCGTTCCAGTCCGGAATGATGTTGTTCACCGGGCAGCCGGTGTTGCAGAACGGGATGCCGCAGTCCATGCAGCGCGCGCCCTGCACCGCGGCCTGTTCGTCGGAGAGGCGCATGACGAACTCTTTGTACTTCTTCACCCGCTCCGCAACCGGCTCGTAGGCCTCGGAAAGACGCTGGTACTCCAAAAATCCGGTGGGCTTCCCCATTTTTTATGCGGCCTCCAGTTGCTTCTGCTTCTGCGCGGCCATTTCGGCCAGCGCCCGACGGTATTCATGCGGCATCACCTTGACGAACTTGCAGCGCCAGGCGGTCCAGTTCTCGATGATCTCGCGCGCATGCGCGCTGCCGGTGTAGCGCACGTGACGCTCGATCAGGCCTTTCAGGATCAGCTCGTCGCCCATCTCGAGATGGTCGATGTCGACGCGGCCGTGCGACTCGAGGTCGTCGCCGGATTCGGAGCCCTTGCGCGCTTCGATTTCCTCCGGCACCGGCTCCAGCGCAACCTGCGCCATGTTGCAGCGTTGCTCGAACGTGCCGTCCGCATCGAGCACGTACGCGACGCCGCCCGACATGCCGGCAGCGAAGTTGCGCCCGGTGGGGCCGAGCACGACGACGGTGCCGCCGGTCATGTACTCACAGCCGTGGTCGCCGACACCTTCGACGACCGCGGTCGCGCCCGAGTTGCGCACTGCGAAGCGTTCGCCGCCGACACCGGAGAAATACGCTTCGCCTTCGATCGCGCCGTACAGCACCGTGTTGCCGATGATGATGTTCTCGGTCGACGCGCCGCGGAACGCCGCCTGCGGGCGCACGATGACGCGCCCGCCCGACAGCCCCTTGCCGACGTAGTCGTTGCCTTCGCCGACCAGTTCCAGCGTCACGCCGCGCGCGAGGAAGGCGGCGAAGCTCTGGCCTGCCGTACCGCTCAGCGTGACATGCACGGTGTCGTCGGGCAGGCCGGCGTGGCCGTATTTCGCTGCGACCCGGCCCGACAGCATCGCGCCGACCGTGCGGTTGATGTTGCGCACCGGCAGCTCGATCCGCACTTTCTCGCCGCGCTCGAGCGCGGGCCGGGCGAGCTCGACGAGGTGGTTGTCGAGCGCCTTTTCCAGGCTGTGATCCTGCGCCTCGACGTGGCGGCGCGACACGCTCGCGGGCACGTCGGGTCGATGGAAAATGCGGCTGTAGTCGAGCCCGCGCGCTTTCCAGTGCTCGATGCCTTTCTTCATGTCGAGCAGGTCGACTCGGCCGATCAGCTCGTCGAACCGGCGGATGCCAAGCTCGGCCATCAGCTCGCGCACTTCGTCAGCGACGAAGAAGAAGTAATTGACGACGTGCTCGGGCTGGCCGGTAAAACGCTTCCGGAGTTCCGGATCCTGCGTCGCGACGCCGACCGGGCAGGTGTTCAGATGGCACTTCCTCATCATGATGCACCCTTCGACGACCAGCGGCGCAGTCGCGAAGCCGAACTCGTCGGCACCGAGCAAGGCGCCGACGACGACATCGCGGCCGGTCTTCATCTGGCCGTCGACCTGCACGCGGATGCGGCTTCGGAGGCGGTTCAGCACGAGGGTCTGCTGCGTCTCGGCAAGCCCGAGTTCCCACGGCGAGCCGGCGTGCTTGATCGAGCTCCACGGGCTCGCGCCGGTGCCGCCGTCGTGGCCGGCGATCACGACGTGGTCGGCTTTCGCTTTCGCGACGCCCGCGGCGACGGTGCCGACGCCGATTTCGGATACCAGCTTGACCGAGATCGACGCGGCCGGATTCGCGTTCTTGAGGTCGTGGATCAGCTGCGCGAGATCCTCGATCGAGTAGATGTCATGGTGCGGCGGGGGCGAGATCAGGCCGACGCCCGGCACCGAGTGGCGCAGGAAGCCGATGTACTCGCTGACCTTGTGGCCGGGCAGCTGGCCGCCTTCGCCGGGCTTCGCGCCCTGCGCCATCTTGATCTGGATCTGGTCGGCATTGACCAGATACTCCGCGGTCACGCCGAAGCGGCCCGACGCGACCTGCTTGATCGACGACCGCAGGCTGTCGCCCGGATGCAGCTCGAGGTCGCGCGCGACGCGGTGCTCGCCGATGAGCTGTGACATGCGCATCGCCTGCGTGACCGGCTTGAAGCGCATCGGGTCCTCGCCGCCTTCGCCGGTGTTCGACTTGCCGCCGATGCGGTTCATCGCGACGGCGAGCGTCGTGTGCGCCTCGGTCGAAATCGAGCCGAGCGACATCGCGCCGGTCGCGAAGCGCTTGACGATCTCCTTCGCCGGCTCGACCTCGTCGAGCGGGACCGGAGCTGCCGCGGGCTTGATCTCGAACAGGCCGCGCAGCGTCATGTGGCGCCGCGTCTGGTCGTTGATCAGCTGCGCGTATTCCTTGTAGGTGTCGGCCTTGCCGGAACGCGTCGCGTGCTGCAGCTTCGCGATCGCGTCGGGCGTCCACATGTGGTCGTCGCCGCGCACGCGGTAAGCGTAATCGCCGCCGGCGTCGAGCATGTCGACGAGCACCGGGTCATCGCCGAACGCCCTCTTGTGCAGGCGCAGCGCCTCTTCCATGACTTCGAACACGCCGATGCCTTCGACCTGGCTCTTCGTGCCGGTGAAGTACTTGTCGCACAGCGCCTGCTGCAGGCCGACCACCTCGAAGATCTGCGCGCCCGTGTAGGACATGTAGGTCGAGATGCCCATTTTCGACATCACTTTCATCAGGCCCTTGCCGATCGCCTTGACGAAATGCCTGATCGCCTTGTCCGCCGCTTCGCCCGGGTTCGGCGACTGCGCGGCGAGCTGCTGCAGCGTCTCCAGCGCGAGATACGGATGCACCGCTTCGGCCCCGTAACCGGCGAGCACCGCGAAGTGATGGACTTCGCGCGCGGTGCCGGTCTCGACGACGAGGCCGGCGCGCGTGCGCAGGCCTTTCGTCACCAGATGCTGGTGGATCGCGGAGGTCGCGAGCAGCGCGGGGATCGCCACGGTCTGCGCGTCGACTTTGCGGTCGGACACGATCAGGATGTTGAAGCCCTGCAGCACCGCGTCCTCCGCTTCGGCGCACAGCGTCGCGAGCCGCGCCTCGACGCCTTCCTTGCCCCACGCGACCGGATAGCACACATCGAGCTCGGTCGAGCGGAAGCGGCTGTCGGCGTACGCGGCGATGTTGCGGATCTTCGCCATGTCGGCGAAGTCGAGCACCGGCTGCGTGACTTCGAGGCGGTACGGCGGGTTGATCTCGTTGATCTCGAGCAGGTTCGGCCGCGGCCCGATGAACGACACGAGCGACATCACCAGCTGCTCGCGGATCGGATCGATTGGCGGGTTCGTGACCTGCGCGAAAAGCTGGCGGAAGTAGCTGTAGAGCGTCTTTTCCTTCGCCGACAGCACCGCGAGCGGCGAATCGTTGCCCATCGAGCCGGTCGCCTCTTCGCCGGTCTTGCCCATCGGCTCGAGGATGAACTTGATGTCTTCCTGCGTGTAGCCGAACGCCTGCTGGCGGTCGAGCACCGATGCGGGGCACTCGGGCGCGCCCGCGTCGGCCGGCGCCTGCAGCTCGTCGAACTTGATGTTGATGCGCTGGATCCACTCGCGGTAGGGCTTCGCCGTCGCCAGCGACTCCTTGAGCTCGCGGTCGCCGATGATGCGTCCCTGCTCCAGGTCGATCATGAACATCTTGCCCGGCTGCAGACGCCATTTCTTGACGATCTTGCTGTCGGGGATCGGCAGCACGCCGGATTCGGACGCCATGACGACGAAGTCGTCGTCGGTGACGAGGTAGCGCGCCGGACGCAGGCCGTTGCGGTCGAGCGTCGCGCCGATCTGGCGGCCGTCGGTGAAAGCGACTGCGGCCGGGCCGTCCCACGGCTCCATCATCGCCGCGTGGTATTCGTAGAACGCGCGACGGCGCTCGTCCATCAGCGTGTGCGACTCCCACGCTTCCGGGATCATCATCATCATCGCGTGCGCGAGCGAGTAGCCCCCCATGACGAGCAGCTCGAGCGCGTTGTCGAACGACGCCGAGTCGGACTGGCCGGGGTAGATCAACGGCCAGATCTTCTCGAGATCGGCGCCGAGCAGCGGCGAGGACACGCCTTTTTCGCGTGCGCGCATCCAGTTGTAGTTGCCGCGCAGCGTGTTGATTTCGCCGTTGTGCGCGATGTAGCGGAACGGATGCGCGAGGTTCCACTTCGGGAACGTGTTCGTCGAGAAACGCTGGTGCACCAGCGCCAGCGCGGAGACGGCGCGCCGATCGGCCAGGTCGTCGTAGTATTCGCCGACCTGGGTCGCGAGCAGCAGCCCCTTGTAGTTGATCGTCCGCGCCGACATCGAGACGACGTAGAACTCCTTGCCGTGCTTGAGGCTCAGCGCATTGACCGCGTTCGCGGCGCGGCGGCGGATGACGTAGAGCTTGCGTTCGAGCGCGTCGGTGACGGTGACGTCCGGGCCGCGGCCGATGAACACCTGGCGCATCACCGGCTCCTTGGCTTTCACGGTCGGCGACATCGGCATGTCACGATTGACCGGCACGTCGCGCCAGCCGAGGACGACCTGGCCTTCGGCACGTACCGTGCGGCGGATCTCTTCCTCGCACGCGAGGCGCGACGCCTGCTCTTTCGGCAGGAACACCATGCCCACGCCGTACTCGCCGGCGGGCGGCAGCGTCACGCCCTGCTTCGCCATGTCCTCGCGGTACAGCGCATCGGGGATCTGGATGAGGATGCCCGCGCCGTCACCCTGCAGTTCGTCGGCGCCCACTGCGCCCCGGTGATCGAGATTCTTGAGGATCTCGAGCCCTTGCGTGATGATTTCGTGGCTCTTGCTGCCCTTGATGTGGGCAATGAAACCCACGCCGCAAGCATCATGTTCATTGGCCGGGTCGTACAGACCCTGCTTTTGGGGGAGATCCATCTCGTTGTTCCTCGACACGACACGTTTGCCGGACAAAACCGGCGTTGATCGGGCGACGGGCGCCGCATGCAAAAAACGCACCAAAACTGTGCAGACGTCAAAAAAAGCCGGGTGCACGCGCACACCGGCTCTGTTCAGCCCGTGCGCACGCACACGGCCGCTACGTACGATTCAGCGGGCTAAAGAATATACCTGCGTGAAACTCGTGATTCAAGAGTTTTTTGCGCTGCGGTAACACTATGATGATTCAATGAATTTCGCCCACCGCGAAGAGCCGGCGATGCTCCTTCATCGCATAGCGATCCGTCATGCCGGCGATGTAGTCGGCGATCGCGCGCGGCTGGTCGGCGTGGGCGCGGAGCTGGTACTGCGGCGGCAGCAGCCGGACGTCGCTCATGAAGGCGTCGAACAGGTCGCGCACGATGCGCCGCGCCTTGTCGGTCATCCGCAGCACCTGGTAGTGCAGATAGAGCTTTTCGCGGAGAAAGGACTTCAGCTCCCGCAGCTGCGGCAACAGCGCGTCGGAGTACGCGACGAGGGCTGGCGCCCGGTGCACGTCGGCAAGCGTGACGATGCCGGCCGCGGCGATGTTGGCACGGGTCCTGTCGATCAGGTCGAGCGCCATCACGTTGATCATGCGGCGGATCGTCTCGTGGATCAGCTTGCGCCCGGCGAGCCCCGGCCACTGCGCTTCGACTTCCCGCCGGCGCGTCGCGAAGATCGCGACCGCGTCGAGGTCGGCGAGCGAGATCAGGCCGGAACGCAGGCCGTCATCGACGTCGTGGTTGTTGTACGCGATTTCGTCGGCGAGGTTCGCCAGCTGCGCTTCGAGCGAAGGCTGGGTGCCTTCGATGAAGCGCCGCCCGAGCTCGCCGAGCTGCACGGCATTGGCCCGTGAGCAGTGCTTGAGAATGCCTTCGCGCGTTTCGTGCGTGAGGTTGAGCCCGTCGAACGCCGCATAGTGCTCCTCGAGCACGTCGACGGTGCGCAGCGACTGGAGATTGTGCTCGAACCCGCCGTAGGCCTTCATGCACGCGTTGAGCGCGTCCTGTCCGGCGTGACCGAACGGAGTGTGTCCGACGTCGTGCGCGAGGGCGATGGCTTCGGCGAGATCCTCGTTGAGCGCCAGCACGCGCGCGATCGTGCGGGTGATCTGCGCCACTTCGATGCTGTGCGTGAGCCGCGTGCGGAACAGGTCGCCCTCGTGATTGACGAACACCTGGGTCTTGTATTCGAGCCGGCGAAAAGCCGTGCAATGGACGATGCGGTCGCGGTCGCGCTGGAACTCGCTGCGGATGCCCGGCGACGGCTCGGCGTGCACGCGTCCGCGCGAATTGCCCTCGCTGACCGCATAGGACGCGAGCGCGATCACGCGCAGCGCGCCTCGATCGCCGCGCCGATCATGTCCGGCGCCGCGCCCGCATGAATCACCGCCTTGCCGATCGAGCGCAGCAGGACCAGGCGCAGGCGGCCTTCCTCGACTTTCTTGTCGTTGGCCATCAGCTCGAGATAGGTGGCGACCGGCAGCGGCGGCCCCGCGACCGGCAGCCCGGCGCGCACGTGCAGCGCTTCGATGCGCGCGACTTCGGCAGCGGTCAGCCAGCCCAGCCGGCGCGACAGCTCCGCCGCCATCATCGTGCCGGCGGCGACCGCTTCGCCGTGCAGCCAGTTGCCGTAACCCATGCCGGTCTCGATCGCATGGCCGAACGTGTGGCCGAGATTGAGCAGCGCGCGCTCACCCTGCTCGGTTTCGTCCGCCGCGACGACTTCGGCCTTGTTCGCGCACGAACGCTCGATCGCGAACGCGAGCGCTTCGGGTTCGCGCGCGAGCACGCGCTCGATGTGCGCTTCGAGCCAGGCGAACAGCGCCGGGTCGCGGATCAGCCCGTACTTGATCACTTCGGCAAGCCCGGCTTTCAGCTCGCGGTCCGGCAGCGTGTCGAGCGTCGCAGTGTCCGCGAGCACGACGCGCGGCTGGTAGAAGGCCCCGATCATGTTCTTGCCGAGCGGATGGTTGATCGCGGTCTTGCCGCCGACCGACGAATCGACCTGCGACAGCAGCGTTGTCGGCACCTGGATGAACGGCATGCCGCGCTGGTAGGTCGCCGCGGCGAATCCGGCCATGTCGCCGACGACCCCGCCGCCGAGCGCGATCAGCGTCGTCGAGCGCTCGCAGCGCGTCGCCAGCAGCATGTCGAAGACGAGGTTGAGCGTCTGCCAGTTCTTGTGCGACTCGCCATCGGGAAGGGTGACGACGTCCACCCTGACGCCGTCCGCCTCGAGCGCACGCTGCAGCCGCGCGAGGTAAAGCGGGCCGACGATGTCGTTGGTGACGATCGCGACCCGCGCAGTCCTGAGGAACGGCCGGATCAGGCCGGCGTCGTCGAGCACGCCCGGTCCGATATGAATCGGATAGGCACGATCACCGAGGGCGACGTTCAGTGTTCGCATGTTTTCTTGTGGAAATTCTGGATCGCTTTCTCGACCTGCCTGACCATTCCGCTCGGGTTGCCGCGCCCGCCATCGACGATGATGTCGGCCACAGCGCGATACAGCGGATCCCGTTCGCGATACAGGCTCTCGATGCGCTCGCGCGGGTTCGACACCTGCAGCAGCGGCCGGTTGCGGTCGTTGCGCGTGCGTTCCCACAGCACCTGCGTCGGCACGTTCAGGTACACGACGATGCCGCGCGTCGTCAGGACTGCACGGTTCGCCGGATCGAGCACGACTCCGCCGCCGGTCGCCAGCACGAGCCCGGTCTGGTGGGTGAGCTCGTCGAGGAGCTGGCTCTCGCGACGCCGGAAACCCGCTTCTCCCTCGATTTCGAAGATGGTCGGGATCTTCACGCCGGTGCGAGCCTCGATTTCGTGGTCGCAGTCGACGAAGCGCATCTGATGCCGCTTCGCATACTCGCGCCCCACGGTGGTCTTTCCGGCACCCATCATGCCCACGAGAACGACTAACACCAAACCAGCATCCGGTACGTTGCGGGATCGGGCCCGCGCCCAGTGACGAGCACGCGAGCCTAACGCAGCGTCAGTGAGTCCGCAACTATCCGCGGCGTGATGAAGATCAGCAGCTCGGAGCGATTCGAGATCTTCTGCGTATTGCGAAACAGCGCGCCGACGACCGGGACTTCGCCCAGCAGCGGGATGCGCGACACGGAATCGCCTTCCTCTTCCTCGTAGATGCCTCCGATGACGACAGTTCCGCCATTCTCGACGAGGACTTCGGTCTTGACGGTTTTCGTCGCGATTGCCGGCTCGGTAAAACCGGGCAGGAATTCCGGGCGATCCTTGTTCACCTGCACCCCCAGCTGCACCCGTCCATCCGGCGTGATCTGCGGCTTGACCCTCAGGGACAGGACGGCTTTCTTGAATTCGACGCTCGTCGCTCCGGAACTCGTTTCCTTCCGATAGGCGATTTCCGTACCCTGTTCGATCGACGCCTCGACCTGGTTCGCGGTCAGGACGCGCGGGCTTGAAATGACCCTGCCGCGCCCGTCCAACTCAAGTGCGGCGAGCTCGAGGTTGAGAAAGCGGGTCAGGCCTTTATTGAAGAGCGTCAGGTTGAGCGCCCCGAACGGCGTCCCGGGAAGAAAGCCCTCACCACTCGTAGCCGACTCGCCGACGCGCTGAACCATGTCGGTGATGAGCACATTGGGATCGTCGACAACCGCGCCGTCCTTGAGCGCGACGAACTCGGACGAACCGAACCCGAGTTTCGCCCCTCGCCCCAGATCTCGGGCTCTGCGGTCTCCATAGCCGAGACGCACGCCGAGATCACGCGAAAAATCCTTGTTCGCCTCGACGATGCGCGCCTCGATCATGACCTGGCGCGGCAGCAGGTCGATCTCTTCGACGAGCCGCCGGATCGCATCGAGGCGCGACACGACGTCGGTGACGAACAGCTTGTTGCTGCGCTCGTCCATCACGACGCTGCCACGCTTGGACAGCATCGTCTGGTCCTTGCTTTTCAGGAAATCGAAAATCTCCTTCGCCTTGTGGTAATTGATCTGGAAGCTCTCGGTCTGGACCGGCTCGAGGTCGCCGATCTGGGCCTGCGCTTCGAGCTGCAGCTTCTCGCGCATCGCGAGCTCTTCGCTGGGCGCGATCCAGATCACGTTGCCGGTCTTGCGCATGTCCAGGCCTTTCGCCTGCAGGATGATGTCGAGCGCCTGATCCCACGGCACGTCCTTCAGGCGCAGCGTGAGGTTGCCCTGGACGGAGTCGCTGGTGATGATGTTGAAGTTCGTGAAATCGGCAATGACCTGCAGCACCGACCGGACGTCGATGTTCTGGAAATTCAGCGACAGTTTCTCGCCGCTGTACTGGCCGCGGCTGCCCTGGACCAGCTTGTTCGGGTCCTCGACGACGCGCCGCACTTCGAGGACGAACTGGTTGTCGCTCTGGTACGCGTTGTGTTCCCACAAGCCGGTCGGCGCGACCAGCAGCCTGACGTTGTCGCCTTGGGGCTGGGCGGTCATCGACGTGACCGGCGTGGCGAAGTCGGTGACGTCCGAGCGCCGCCGCAGATGTTCAGGCAACGACGTCCCGAGGAACTCGACAATGAGATTTTCGCCTTGCCGGCGGATGTCGATCCCGGTGTCCGGACTCGACAGCTGCACGACGATGCGCGCTTCGCCGTCCTTGCCGCGGCGGAACGTGATATCCCTGATGCTCCTGGTTTCAGCTGCCGCATCCTGCGCTTTCGGCGCGGCGAAGTTCGCGAGCGCCTGTGAAACCGGCGTCGAAGCCACCGCATCGGGCGCGATCGGCGAAAGCGTGATGATGACGTGGCGCCCGTCGACGCGCGCCTCGTAAGGCGTCGCGCGAGTCAGGTTGAGCACGAGTCGCGTGCGATCGCCCGCCTGGACGATGTTCGCGCTGCGCAGCTCCCCCTGGCCGATGTCCTGCTGCGTGCGTCCGAGCCCGTTGGCGGTGCCGCGGAAGTCGAACGCGAGGCGGGGCGGAGTCGCGACGCTGAAGCTCGGCGGCGGGCTCGCCGGCGGTTCCTTGAGCGTGAGCCGGACAAGGACGCTGCCGCCCTGCTGGGAAACCTCCATGGCCTCGATCCGGTTCGACATCTCGGCCACCGCTGCCGGCGCCTGGGCAAGCGCCGTCGGGACGGCCGCCCCCAGCGCCAGCACTGCATAAAACAGCGCCATCATGCTATTGCGTTTCATCGTTTCGCCTCCTGGCGCTCCTGCAACAGCAACTTGCCGGTGCGTTCCACCCAGTCGCCATCCAAGTCTTCGACGAGTTCCTTGAGGGTGAGATCGGCGTCGGAAATGCCGCTCACCACACCGAAGTTCTGCCCCATGTAGTTGCCGACCCTGACTTGGTAGAGGCTTTTGTCGACCCGGACCAGCGCGTGCACCCTCTGGCCCTGCCTCATCACCCCGACGAGCTCGAGCGATTCGAGCGGAAACGCTTCGAGCGGCTCGCGCCGGCGGTTCAGGTCCGGCCCGCTGCCGGGCCCGCTTTTCGTTTCGGGCTCGAGCCGTTCCGGGGCGAACGGCGGTGTCCGGTCGGCCACCGCATATTCGACGACGGGAAAGGGCCTGACTTCGGGAAGCGGCTTGACTGCGCCGCGCATCCCTTTTTCCTGCTCCGTCATCCAGCTGCGGATGTCTTCCTGGTCGCTCGAACAGGCCGCGAGCGCCGCCGCGCACGCGAGAATCAGAAGGCGCTTCATAGGCTTCTCACTTGCGTCCCTTGGCGCTCTCGGCGGCCTTGGCCTGCTGCCGCTGCCTGGCAAGCTCCTCTTCGTCCAGGTAGCGGTAGGTCGTCGCCCGGGCGTCGAGCTTGAGCGTTCCGTCCTTCTGCCCCTCGATCGCGACATTGTTCAGGGTAACGATGCGCGGCATGCTCGCCACGTCCTCGGCGAACGCCCCCAGATCGTGATAGGCGCCGACGATGCGCACTTCGATCGGCATCTCGGCGTAGAAGTCCTTGACCACTTCGGCGCCGGGCTTGAACAGCTCGAACTGCAGCCCGCGCCCGAGGCCGGCCTGATTGATGTCGGACAGCAGCGAGTCCATTTCCGCGCGGTTCGGCAGCTGCTTGAGGAGGGCGCCGAACTGGCGATCGGTTTCCTCGAGCTGAAGCTTGTAGGCGTCGAGATTGACGGCCAGCTTCTTCTTCGAGACCCAGCTCTGCCGCAGCTCGGTCTCCTCGGCTTCGCGCGTTTCGAGCAGCGCGGCCTGGTCGCGCCAGTCGAACCACCATGCTGCCGCGACCGTTGCGACCAGCAGCGCGATGAAGACCGCGATACGCGGCGCGAGGGGCCACGCACCGGGATCGTTCGGATCGAGCCCGCGAAAGTCCTGGGACAGGCGTTCGAAGTCGATTTGCCGCAGGCGGTCGAGTTTCACGGCTTCGCCCTCTTGTCTTCTTCAACCGGCGGGCTTTCGATGGCGATGTTGAGCGCGAACTCGCTGACGCGGCGGTTGTTCAGCGTGGCCGATTTCACTTCGACCAGCCCCGGCTGCTCGAGAAACGGCGAGCCGTCGAGGTTGCGCATCAGGTGCGAGACCCGCGAGTTCGACTGTGCATACCCGAGCAGCCGGATCTTCGGCCCGTTCTGCTTGATCGACTTCAGATACACGCCTTCCGGCATGTGCACGGCGAGTTCGTTCAGCAGGTGCACGGACTGCGCGCGCGTGCCCTGCAGCGACTCGATTACCTGCTTGCGCGCGACGAGCGCGTCGATCTGCTCGCGCAAGCGCTTGATCTCGGCGATTTCGGCGTCGAGTTTCTTGATTTCCGCGCTGAAGAAGGCGTTCCTTTGCTCCTGGCGCTCGACCCGATCGACCATCACGACATGCACCAGCAGGCCGATTGCCAGGCCTGCGGTCACCATCAGGGCGGAGAAGATGTAGAACTGCTGGCGTCGCTCGCGGCGCTTCAACTCGCGGTGCGGCAGCAGATTGATTCGAATCATGGATCGAATCTCCGAAGCGCCAGTCCGCATGCGACCATCAGCGACGGGGCATCGGCAAGCAGGTTCCTGGCCCTCACGCGCGGCGACAGCGACATCGCGGCGAAGGGGTTGGCGACGGTGGTGTCGACCTGCGTTCTGCTGCTCACGACTTCCGGCAGCCCCGCAATCGCGGCACAGCCGCCGGCGAGCACGATCTGGTCGACCTGGTTGTACTGGGTCGAGGTGAAGAAGAATTGCAGCGCGCGAGACACTTCCAGCGCGAGGCTGTCCATGAACGGGCGCAGCAGGTCGCGTTCGTAATCTTCCGGCAGCCCGCCGGCGCGCTTCGCGGCTTCGGCGTCCTCCGGGCTCATGCCGTACTGCCGGGCGATTTCCTGCGTGAGCTGGTTGCCGCCGAACGCCTGCTCGCGGAAATAGATCTGCTGGCCGTTGCGCAACACCGTGACGCCCATGACGTTGGCGCCGATGTCGACGACCGCGACGATCAGGTTCACCGCGCCTCCGGGCAGTTGCCGGGCGACGAGCTCGAAAGCCGCTTCGGCAGCGAAGGATTCGACGTCCACGACCACCGCCTTGAGGCCCGACGCCTCGACGACCGCGACGCGATCCTCGACTTTTTCCTTGCGCGACGCGGCGATCAGCACCTCGACTTCGTCCGGACCGGCCGGCGACGGGCCGACCGTCTGGAAATCGAGATTGACTTCGTCGAGCGCGAAAGGAATGTACTGGTTCGCCTCGGACTCGACGTGGATTTCCATTTCCTGGTCCCGCAGCCCGGCCGGCAGAATCATTTTCTTTGTGATCACTGCGGACGCGGGCAGCGCGACCGCGACCTGCCTGACGCCGGAGCCCATGCGGCGCAGCGCGCGGCGGATCGACTCGCTGACGCCTTCGATGCTGTTGATGTTGCCATCGACGACCGCGTCGCGGGGCAGCGACTCGATCGCGTAGCGTTCGATCCGATAACCTTCCTTCTCGCCCCCCGACAGCTCGACCATCTTCACCGATGAAGACGAGATATCGAGCCCAGCCAACTGGCGCACCTTAGGACGAAACAGGGATAGGTCGATCACAAGGAAAAGCCTTGAATTTCTTCACGTTACGCACGGCCGTCGAACAGATTCCGGGATGCTAACAACAAGGATGGAAGGTGTAAAGAAGTGTAACCCGGAATGGGGCGAAAGGGCGGCCGGAACCGGCGCGCCTGCATGCGATCGTATAATCGCTTCCCCACCCCCTAATCTGGACTTTCGATGCGTTGGGTTTTCTACCCCGTTGCTGCGCTGATCGTTTTGATCGTTCTCGGCGTCGCAACCCTGGGGGCGATGTCTGCACTGGCCTGGCCGAACCTTCCGTCGTTGCGGGCGCTGACCGATTACCGCCCCAAAATCCCGCTCAGAGTATACACGGCGGACGGTCACCTCCTCGGCGAATTCGGCGAGGAACGGCGCGCGGTCGTGCGCATCGACGCCGTCCCGATGCAGCTCAAGCAGGCGATCCTCGCCGCGGAGGACGAGCGCTTCTACGAGCATCCGGGGATTGACGTGATCGGCATCGGCCGGGCGGCGCTGGCGAACGTGGTGTCGGGCGGGCGCGGCCAGGGCGCTTCGACGATCACGATGCAGGTCGCGCGCAACTTCTTCCTTTCGCGCGAAAAAACCTACAACCGCAAGCTCTATGAAATCCTGCTCGCGCTGAAGATCGAACGCAGCCTGAGCAAGGACCAGATTCTCGAGCTGTACATCAACCAGATCTACCTCGGACAGCGGGCCTACGGCTTCTCGACGGCATCCCTGACGTACTTCGGCAAGTCGCTGCAGGAGCTCACGCTCCCCGAGGCGGCGATGCTCGCAGGGCTGCCGAAAGCGCCGTCCGCATACAACCCGATCGCGAACCTGCGCCGCGCGACGCTGCGTCAGCAGTATGTGCTGCGCCGCATGGTCGAAGCCGGCTATATCGACAACGAAACCTACGAAAAGGCCCGCGACACTCCGCTGCACATCACGACCACGCGCTCGACGACGAACCCGATGCGTGGCGACTACGTCGCGGAGATGGCGCGGCAGATCGCCGTCGAGCAGTTCGGCGACGAGGCCTACCACGCCGGCATCCGCATCATCACGACGGTGGTGCACGAGGATCAGGTCGCGGCGCAGCGCGCGGTGCGCCAAGGCGTGCTCGATTACGACCGGCGCCGCGGCTACCGCGGCCCGGAAGGCTTCGTCGATCTCGGCGAAGTCGCTGACGACGAGGAGCGTCTCGACGAGTTGCTGTCGGAGTTCGAAGAGTACGACGACCTGCTCCCGGCGCTGGTTCTCGAAGCTTCGGCGAAGCGCGTCCGCGTCTATCGCCACGGCGCAACGATCACGATCAGCGGCAGCGGACTGCGCTTCGCGGCGCCGATGCTCAACCAGCGCGCCCCACAGAGCAGGCGGATCCGCCGCGGCGCGGTCGTCCGCATCCGCGACAACGGCGAGAAAGGCTGGGAAATCCTGCAAGTGCCCGAAGTCCAGGCGGCGCTGGTGTCGCTCGACGCGAACACCGGCGCGGTTCGGGCGCTGATCGGCGGCTTCGACTTCGACCACAGCAAGTTCAATCACGTCACGCAGGCGTTGCGCCAGCCCGGCTCGAGCTTCAAGCCGTTCATCTATTCGGCCGCGCTCGAACGGGGGTTTTCGCCGAGCAGTGTCGAAGACGACGCGCCGCTGTTCTTCCCCGCCGGCGTCACCGGCAGCAAGGACTGGGAACCGCGGAACTACGACGGCAAATACAACGGGCCGATGACGCTGCGCGACGGCCTGGCGCGCTCGAAGAACATGATCTCGATCCGCGTGCTGCAGTCGATCACGCCGCACTATGCGCAGGACTACATCACGCGCTTCGGCTTCGACGCGCAACGCCATCCGCCGTACCTGACCATGGCTTTGGGCGCAGGCAGCGTGACGCCCTGGGAAATGGCGGGAGCGTATGCGGTGTTCGCCAATGGCGGCTACCGTATCGATCCGTACATCGTCAAGGAGATCATCGACGGCGACGGGCGCGTGGTGGCAAAAGTCGATCCTCCGATCGCCGGCGAAAGCGCTCCGCGCGTCATCGACCCGCGTAACGCGTGGCTGATGAATTCGATGCTGCAGGACGTAATCCGGCGCGGCACTGGCACTCGCGCGCTCGCGCTCAAGCGCGGCGATCTCGCCGGCAAGACCGGCACCACGAACGACTACGTCGATGCGTGGTTCACCGGCTACAACCCCGATCTCGTCGCCGTGAGCTGGATGGGCTACGACCAGCCGCGCAATCTCGGCCGTGGCGAAACCGGCGGTTCGGCCGCGCTGCCGATATGGGTGAACTACATGCGCACGGCGCTCAAGGGAGTGCCGGAAAAAGCCCTCGCGCGACCCGACGGACTGCTCGCGATCCACTTGGCCGGCAGCGGCCGCGAAGAGTACATCTATCGCGAGAACCTGCCCCCGCAGCCCGTGGAAGTTCCGACGCTGCCCGTCGGGCTCTTCCCGCCGGCCGAAGCCCCCGACGAAGCAGTACCGCTGGCGCCGATACAGACTCCGTACAACGCTCCCGCGCCGGTCGTCGAACGCACGCCGACGCCTGTAAATCCTTAGGCCGCGACGTCTTTTCAGCCGGGCGAAAGGCTTACGGCGACGCCGGACTGCTGCCGTACCAGGTCGGACAGCATCGCGTACAGTTCCGCCCCGTCGCGCGTCGCCAGCCAGCGACCGCTGTCGGGGCGGAAGTGGAAGCCTCCCGATTTCGCCGCGACCCAGATTTCGCGCGCCGCCGTGTGGCGATTGATGATCATCTTCGTGCCGTTCTCGAATTCGATCTCGAGCACGCCGCCCGGCTTCGGTTCGATGTCGATGTCGGCGCCGCAACTGTCGAGGGCGGCTTCGATGCGCGCGAGTTCCGCATCGGCAAGGGCGTTGAATGCGGACTCTTCCATGCTCTCTCCTTCTGTTAGGATTCCCGTTTTTCCGATCGGCGACACCATGCGAGCGACTCTCATTGCGGCGGTGCTGGGCAGCACGCTGTTCCTGTCCGGATGCGGCATCAAGGGGCCGCTGTACCTGCCCGAGATTCCGGCCGCACCGCCGCAGGCGGCGCCCGCCGTCGACGCCGATCATAGCAAAGCCCTTTCCGCCCCGGCCGACTCGAAATGAATTCCGACTTTCCGCTCCCCACGCTGCGCCCCGGCTCCGCCGGGCTGCAGCTCGAAGACGTCGCGCTCGCGGCGATCGCCGAACGCTTCGGCACACCGACCTACGTCTATTCGCGCCAGGCGCTCGAGCAGGCTTTCGACGCGTACCGTCAAGCGCTCGCCGGCCGCCGCGCGCTCGTTTGCTACGCGGTCAAGGCGAACTCCAACCTCGGCGTGCTCGCAGTGTTCGCGAAGCTCGGCGCCGGGTTCGACATCGTTTCGGGCGGCGAGTTGTCGCGCGTGCTGGCGGCAGGCGGCGACCCGGGCAAAGTGGTGTTTTCCGGCGTCGGCAAAAGCGCTGGCGAGCTGCGCCAGGCGCTCGCGGCCGGCATCCGCTGCTTCAACGTCGAATCCGAGGCCGAGCTGGAGCGGCTCGACCTGCTCGCGGGCGAGCTTGGAACGCGGGCGCCGATCGCATTGCGCGTGAACCCTGACGTCGACCCCAAGACTCACCCCTACATTTCCACCGGGCTGAAGAACAACAAGTTCGGTGTCGCGTTCGACACCGCGCTCGCGCTGTACCGGCGCGCGGCGCAGATGCCGAATGTCCGGATCAGCGGCATCGCCTGCCACATCGGCTCGCAACTGCTCGATTCCGGACCGATCGCCGAAGCGGCGGAAAAAGTGCTCGGACTCGTCGATGAGCTCGCAGCGCAAGGAATCCGCCTCGACCACATCGATCTCGGCGGCGGTCTTGGCATTCGTTACCGCGACGAGGCGCCGCCGTCCGTCGCCGACTATCTCGCCCCGCTGCTGCGCCTGCTCGACGGCCGCAGCGAGGAGCTCTGCTTCGAGCCGGGCCGCTCACTGATCGGCAACGCCGGGCTGCTGCTGACGCGCATCGAATACCTGAAGCCGGGCGCGGAGCGCAATTTCGCGATCGTCGATGCGGCGATGAACGACCTCGCGCGCCCGGCCCTGTACGACGCGTATCACGAAGCGGTCGCGGTGGCGCCGCGCGACGTGCCGGAACTCAATTACGAGATCGTCGGGCCGATCTGCGAGAGCGGCGATTTCCTCGCGCACGACCGCCCGCTCGCGGTCGCGGCCGGCGACCTGATCGCGCTGCTGTCGGCCGGCGCGTACGGCATGGCGATGAGCTCGAACTACAACACGCGCCCGCGTGCCGCTGAAGTCATCGTCGACGGCGCCCGCACGCACCTCGTGCGACAGCGCGAAACCGTGGCATCGCTCTACGCGCTGGAGTCGCCGCTACTCTGAAAAACGCCGCGCCCGGACTCTTCGATCAGCGCCCGGCCGAACGCTTTCCAGGCCGGACCGCCATGCGTGTGCAGGCCCGTTTCGGCGCTCTCCGTCATCGTCCGCAGCATCAGCACCGCTAACGCGAACAGCTCGCCCCGCGCCTTGAGCTGCGGGTCCGGAGCGCGCAACAGCGCGTTGGTATGCTCGGCGCCGCCTTCGAGCGCTTCGCGCGCGAGCTGCCGCATCGCTGCCGCGTCGGACCAGTCGAGCCCGAGCAGGATGCCGCGCTTCAGGATTTCACGCTCGAGTTCGAGCGCATCGCGCGCGAAGTGCTCGAAGCCGCTCATCGCGCAGCCCTCTGGGTGACGCTTCCGTCATCGCGCGCGCGTCCCCGCCGCTCACCGCCCCGCGAGATCATCGAGGCAGCGCGCGAGCGCCTCGTCCCATCGCGGCATGACGATTCCGAAGCGCGCCTGCAGCTTGCCCGCGGCGAGGCATGAATTGGCGGGGCGCACAGCCGGCGTCGGATAGGCGGATGACGGAATCGGCGTCACCGCGGCGACTTTCAGGCCGATATCGGGCAGCTGCGCTCGCGCGGCGGCGAAAATCGCTTCGGCAAAACCGTGCCAGCTGGTCTCTCCACGGGACGCGAGATTGAATATGCCCGACGCGAAGCTGCGCTGCTGCCGCTCCGCCTGCGCCCGGGCGACCGCAAGCGCGGTCGCATCGGCAATGTTGCGCGCCCAGGTCGGTGCGCCGACCTGATCGGCGACGACTTGCAGGCGGTCGCGCTCGGCGCCCAGGCGCAGCATCGTGCGCACGAAATTGGCGCCGCGCGCCGCGAACACCCAGGTCGTGCGGAAAATCAGATGGTCGCAGCCGCTTTCGCGAATCGCGAGCTCGCCGGCGAGTTTGCTGCGACCGTACGCGTTGATTGGCGCGACCGGGTCGTCCTCGTCGTACGGCGCGGACTTCGTGCCGTCGAACACGTAGTCGGTCGAGTAATGCACCAGCAATGCGCCCGTGCGCTTCGCGACGCGCGCGAGCTCGCCCGGCGCCACCCCGTTGATGACCGTCGCCGCAGCTTCGTCGCTTTCGGCGCGGTCGACAGCAGTGTAGGCCGCGGCGTTGACGATGACGTCCGGCGCGAGTTCTTCCACCCGCGCCGCGAGCGCAGCCGGCCGGGACAGGTCGCAGCCGCTGCGGTCGAGTGCGACGACATCGCCGAGCGGCATCAGGCTGCGCGCGAGCTCCCAGCCGACCTGGCCGTTCGCGCCGGTCACCAGCAGCTTCATTCGAACACCTCGCATGCGGCGAGCGGCTTGCCTTCGCGGTCTTTCCCCGACAGCAGCGGCGAGACGCCGACCGGCCACTCGATGCCGACCGCCGGGTCGTTCCACGCGAGGCAGCGCTCGTGCTCCGGCGCGTAATAATCGGTCGTCTTGTAGAGGAAATCGGCCGATTCCGACAGCACGACGAAGCCGTGCGCGAAACCGGGCGGAATCCACAGCTGGCGGTGGTTGTCCTCGGACAGCTCGGCGCCTGCCCAGCGTCCGAAGCTCGGCGAGCTCCGACGCAGGTCCACGGCGACGTCGAACACCGCACCGCGCACAACCCGCACGAGCTTGCCCTGCGGCTGGCGGATCTGGTAGTGCAGGCCGCGCAGCACGCCGCGCGCCGAGCGCGAATGGTTGTCCTGCACGAACGTCTCGTCAAGGCCGGTCGCGTCGCGAAAAGCGCGCGCGTTGAAACTCTCGAAGAAAAAGCCGCGTGCATCACCGAACACTTTCGGCTCGATCAGCAGCACCTCGGGAATCGAAGTCGGCACGGCCTTCATCAGAACACCCGCTCGTCGAGGAGGCGCTGCAGATAATGGCCGTAGCCGTTCTTCGCCAGCGGCCGCGCGAGCCCCTGAAGCTGGTCGGCGTCGATCCAGCCGGCGCGCCATGCGATTTCCTCCGGACATGCGATTTTCAGCCCCTGGCGCTTTTCGATCGTCTGGATGAACAGGCTCGCGTCGAGCAGGCTCTCGTGCGTGCCGGTGTCGAGCCACGCATGGCCCCGCCCCATGACTTCGACGTCGAGCGCGCCGGCCTCGAGATACTCGCGGTTGACGTCGGTGATCTCGAGCTCGCCGCGCGGGCTCGGCCGCAGCGAACGGGCGATGTCGACGACGCGCTCGTCGTAGAAGTACAGGCCCGTCACCGCGTAACGGCTTTTCGGTCGCGCCGGCTTTTCCTCGAGGCTCACTGCGCGGCCGTCGGCGTCGAACTCGACGACGCCGTAGCGCTCCGGATCGTGCACCGGATACGCGAACACCGTCGCGCCGCGCTCGCGCTGGCCCGCTTGCCGCAGCGAATCGGAGAACTCATGGCCATAGAACAGGTTGTCACCGAGCACCAGCGCCGAGCAGCTGCCGGCGAGAAACTCTTCGCCGATCAGGAACGCTTGCGCGAGTCCGTCCGGGCTCGGCTGCACCGCATAGCGCAGGTTCAGCCCCCAGCGCTTGCCGTCGCCGAGCAACTGCTCGAAACGCGGCGTGTCCTGCGGCGTCGAGATGATCAGGATGTCGCGGATGCCGGCCAGCATCAATGTGCTGAGCGGGTAATAGATCATCGGTTTGTCATAGACCGGGAGCAACTGCTTGGATACTGCCAGGGTCGCCGGGTGCAGGCGGGTGCCGGAGCCGCCGGCGAGAATGATGCCTTTGCGTGCGCTCATCGCGTCAAATCCTTCCTATCGTTGGCCATAGTTGCGGTCGACCCACTCGCGGTACGCGCCGCTTTGCACGTGCGCGACCCAGCCCTGGTGCTCGAGGTACCACGCGATCGTCTTGCGGATGCCCGATTCGAACGTCTCGACGGGCCGCCAGCCGAGTTCGCGCTCGATCTTGCGCGCGTCGATCGCGTAGCGCCGATCGTGGCCGGGCCGATCGGCGACGTAAGTGATGAGCCTTGCATGCGGACCGGCAGGGTCGGGCCGCAGCTCGTCGAGCAGCGTGCATACCGTGTGCACGATGTCGAGATTCGGCTTCTCGTTCCAGCCGCCGACGTTGTAAGTCTCGCCGCACCGCCCCCGCGCGAGCACTTCGCGGATCGCCGCACAGTGGTCGCCGACGTACAGCCAGTCGCGCACGTTCTGCCCGTCGCCATAGACCGGCAGCGGCTTGCCGGCGAGCGCGTTGGCGATCATCAGCGGGATCAGCTTCTCGGGGAACTGGTACGGACCGTAGTTGTTCGAGCAGTTCGTCGTCACTACCGGCAGGCCGTAGGTGTGATGCCAGGCACGCACGAGGTGGTCGGACGCGGCCTTGCTCGCGGAATACGGGCTGTTCGGCTCGAAGCCTTTCGTCTCGGTGAACGCCGGGTCGGCAGGGCCGAGCGAGCCGTACACTTCATCGGTCGATACGTGCAGGAAGCGAAACGCCGCTTTAGCGCCGCCATCGAGACTGGACCAGTACGCGCGCGCGGCCTCGAGCAGCGTGAACGTGCCTTCGACGTTGGTGCGGACAAATGCCGCCGGGCCGTGAATCGAGCGGTCGACGTGGCTCTCGGCGGCGAAATGCACGATCGCGCGCGGCCGGTGTTCGGCCAGCAGGCGGTCGAGCAGCGTGCGGTCGCAGATGTCGCCGTGGACGAACACGTGGCGCGCGTCGCCCATCAGCGAAGCGAGATTCTCGCGGTTGCCGGCGTAGGTCAGCGCATCGAGATTGACGACCGGTTCGCCGGACTGGCTCAGCCAGTCGAGCACGAAGTTGGCACCGATGAAGCCGGCGCCGCCGGTTACCAGGATCATGGAACTCCCCTATGGACGGAATCGTCGTCCGCGCGGCCAGCGTAGAATGTCCGGCCCGCGAACGATCAGGAGGCCGAATTGTATCCTGCCGACGAGCACCTCGCTTCGCGCCGGCCGTCGAAGCACCGCAATCCGACGTTTTCTCGATGACAATCGCATCGTTGCGCACGCTTTGCGCGCTGCTCCTCGCCGGCTGGCTCGCCACCGCCCACCCTTCCGACGCTTCCGCGCTGCCGGAGCCGGTCGCGCAGGCTCTCGCTGCCGCACACATTCCGCAATCCGCCGTCGCGCTGTGGGTGCAGGCGGTCGACGGCGGCGAGCCGCAACTGCGCCTGAACGCCGAGTGGCCGATGAATCCGGCGTCGGTGATGAAGCTCGTCACCGCGTTCGCCGCGCTCGAGCGCTTCGGCCCGGCGCACGTGTGGACGACGCGCGTCGCGGCGACCGGGACGATCCATGCCGGCGTGCTCGAAGGCGATCTTTACCTGATCGGCGGCGCAGACCCGCTGCTGAGCGTCGAGCGGCTGTGGACGCTGCTGCGCAAGATCCGCGCACTGGGCATCGAGACGATTCGCGGTGATCTGGTGCTCGACGGCTCGGCGCTGCGGCTGCCGCAGCACGACCCGGCAGCGTTCGACGATCGCGCGCTGCGCCCATACAACAGCGGCGCGCACGGCCTGCTGGTGAACTTCAACACGCTGCAGCTGACGCTCCTGCCCGCGGGCCGGCGGGGCGAACGGGTCACGGTCGCGGCCAGTCCGCCGCTGAAAGGGCTCGAGATCGACAACCGCATCGTCATCGCGGCAGGCGAGTGCGGCGTGTGGTATCGCGACCTCGACGCATCGCTCGAAGCCGCGCCGGGCGGTCCGCGCCTGGTGCTGCTCGGCAGCCTGCCGGCGAGCTGCGGCCAGCGCGACTGGGCGACGGCACCGCTGCCGGCGGAACGCTTCGGCGTCGCCGCCGTCGCCGCGCTGTGGGCGGAACTGGGTGGCAAGATCGAAGGCGTCACGAGACCGGGCGTGGCGCCGGTCGAAGCCGCATTGCTGCTGACCGGCAGCTCGCCGCCGCTTGCGGACGTCGTGCGCGAGATGAACAAATGGTCGAGCAACGTGATCGCGCGCGAGCTGCTCGCGACCCTCGGCGCCAGCGACACGGCGTCGCCCGACATGGTCGCCGGCGGCGCGGCGCTCGCGCGGACGCTGCTCGATGCGGCAGGCATCAGCACGGCCGGGCTGCTCGTCGAAAACGGCTCAGGCCTGTCGCGCAGCGAAAGCGTCAGTGCCCGCACGCTCGGCGAAATGCTGCTCGCCGCGTGGCGGCGGCCGTACATGCCGGAATTCGTCGCCGCGCTGCCGGTCGCCGGCCTCGACGGCACTGCGCTCGCCCGGCTCCACGACAGCCCGGCGCGCGGCCACGCGCACATCAAGACCGGCTCGATCAACGGCGTGCGCGCGATGGCCGGCTACGTGCTCGACCGCAACGGCCGCCGCCATGTCGTCGCGATGCTCGTCAACGATGCCGCGGCCGGCAGCAGCCACGCGGCGCAGGACGCGCTGCTCGAATGGGTGTGGGACGCGCGCTGAGACGCGCGCGGGGGCTGTCACCCCGGCGGCATCGGCATCATGCCGCGATGCAGGAGACTCCACCAGCCGCGCGCGACGCGATAGACGACCCACAGCCCGGCGAGGGCGACGAGCGCCAGCGCGAGCGGGATGCCGATGATCGTGAATGCCAGCAGCAGGCCCGCGACGATCCACAGCGCCGCGAACCAGAACGTGCGGATCTGCCAGCGGAAATGGCTTTCCAGCCAAGTGCCGCGGACTGCGCTGCGCTTGAGATAGTTCAGCACCACGGCCGCGATCGACGGCACGCTGGCGACGAAGCTGCCGATGATCGTCGCGCTGCCGACGACGCCAGTGACGACCGCGAACGCGTGCAGCGCGTAGATCAGGTGCGTCAGCGTGACGAGGTTGCCGAGATCGACAGTGCGCAGCGGGCCGCCCTCGGGCGAATACTGGGTCATGGGAACTCCTTTGCTGTTGAAAGCGCGTCGAGGATGCGACTGCGCACAGCGCGGTCCGTTCGCGCCGGCGTCCGATTTGTCCGCTACAGGCCGAGTTCGTCCCACATCGCGTCGACGCGCGCCTTCACCGCGTCGTCCATGACGATCGGCCGACCCCATTCGCGTGTCGTCTCGCCCGGCCACTTGTTCGTCGCGTCGAGCCCCATCTTGCTGCCGAGGCTCGCGACCGGGCTCGCGAAGTCGAGGTAGTCGATCGGCGTGTTGTCGACGAGCACCGTGTCGCGCGTCGCGTCGACGCGCGTCGTCAGCGCCCAGATCACTTCCTTCCAGTCGCGGATCGCGACGTCGTCATCGACGACGATGATGAATTTCGTATACATGAACTGGCGCAGGAAGCTCCAGATGCCGAACATCACGCGCTTCGCGTGGCCCGGGTACTGCTTCCGGATGCTGACCACTGCGAGCCGGTACGAGCAGCCTTCGGGCGGCAGATAGAAATCGACGATCTCCGGATACTGCCGCTGCAACAGCGGCACGAACACTTCGTTCAGCGCGAGGCCGAGCATCGCGGGCTCGTCGGGGGGCTTGCCGGTGTAGGTGGAATGGTAGATCGGGTCGCGGCGCATCGTGATGCGCTCGATCGTGAACACCGGGAACTCGGACACCTCGTTGTAATAGCCGGTGTGGTCGCCGTACGGGCCTTCGGCCGCGGTGTCGCCCGGGTGGATCACGCCTTCGAGCACAATTTCGCTTGAGGCCGGCACCTGCAGGTCGGAGCCCATGCATTTGACCAGTTCGGTCTTCGCGCCGCGCAGCAAGCCGGCGAACTGGTATTCCGACAGCGAATCGGGCACCGGCGTCACCGCGCCGAGGATCGTCGCCGGGTCGCAGCCGAGCACGACCGCGACCGGAAACGCTTCGCCCGGATGCGCCTGTTGATGATCGCGAAAATCCAGCGCGCCGCCGCGATGCGCGAGCCAGCGCATGACAACGCGGTTGGCCGAGAGCACCTGCTGGCGGTAGATGCCGAGGTTCTGCCGCTTCTTGCCCGGCCCGCGCGTCACGACGAGCCCCCACGTGATCAGCGGCGCGACGTCGCCCGGCCAGCAATGCTGGATCGGCAGCCGCGCCAGATCGACGTCCGCGCCTTCCCACAGCACTTCCTGGCACGCCGCCGACCGGACTTCCTTCGGCGCCATGTTCAGCACCTGGCGGAACACCGGCAGCTTCTCCCACGCGTCCTTGAATCCTTTCGGCGGCTCGGGCTCCTTGAGGAACGCCAGCAGCCGGCCGACTTCGCACAGCGGCGTCTGCCAGTCGCCGTCGGCGAGCTCCTCGCCCATGCCGAGCGCGACGCGCTGCGGCGTGCCGAACAGATTCGCGAGCACCGGCATCGCCTGCGCTACCCCGCGCGTCACCGGCTGCTCGAACAGCAGCGCCGGCCCCCCGGCACGCAACACGCGGTCGGCGATCTCGGTCATCTCGAGATGCGTGTCGACGGGAACGGTGATGCGTTTCAGCTCGCCGCGCTCTTCGAGCTGGGCGATGAAGTCGCGGAGATCTTGGTATTTCATCGTCTGGAGGTCGGAAGGAGTTTGTGAGTGGGCGTCGTCAGTCGCCTGCGAGTCTGGCAACCCACCGCGTGACGACGAACGCGAGGACGCCCCATACCGCGACGACGAACGCCGCCGCACCGCGGCTCACGGGCTTCGCGGCGACCTGGGCAGCGCGCTCGCGCGACGCGACGATCACTTCGGGGGGCGTCAGCCGCACGACGAGTGCGACGCCGAGCGGTACGATCAGCAGGTCATCGAGATAGCCGAGCACCGGAATGAAATCCGGAATCAGGTCGATCGGACTGAGTGCGTACGCGGCGACCGCGAGCGCGAGCAGCCGCACCGCGACCGGCGTGCGCGGGTCGCGCGCGGCGAAATAGACAGTCAGCGTGTGCTGCTTGAGCGCCTTCGCCCACGTGCGTAACCCGGCGGGCGAAGGCATCAGCGGAACTGGTTGATGGCGTCACGCGTGTCAAGCGCGACCTGTCGCGCCGCGCCCACATAGTCTTCGCCGGCACCGGCGTAGAGGATCGCACGCGACGAGTTGATCATCAGCCCGCTGCCGTCGGCGCTGCGGCCGGCGCGGACGGTCGCGGCGATGTCGCCGCCCTGCGCACCGATGCCGGGCACGAGCAGCGGCAGGTCGCCGACGAGTTCGCGCACGCGCGCGATCTCGTTCGGGAAAGTCGCGCCGACGACCAGGCTGCAATTGCCGCTGGCGTTCCACTCGTCGGCAACGAGGCGGGCGACGCGCTCGAAGAGGCGCTCGCCGCCGCCGACGTCGAGGAACTGCAGGTCGCTGCCGCCGGGGTTCGACGTGCGGCACAGCAGGATCACGCCTTTGTCGGCGTACTCGAGATAGGGCTCGACCGAGTCGCGACCCATGTACGGATTGACCGTGATCGCGTCGGCACCGAAGCGCTCGAATGCTTCGACGGCATACTGCCCGGCGGTGCTGCCGATGTCACCGCGCTTCGCGTCGAGGATCACCGGCGTGCCGGGATGGCGCGTGTGGATGTGCGCGATCAGCGCTTCGAGCTGGTCCTCGGCGCGCTGCGCGGCGAAGTACGCGATCTGCGGCTTGAAGCAGCAGACGAGATCGGCGGTCGCGTCGACGATCGCGCTGCAGAAGCGGAATATGGCATCGGGCTGGCTGTGCAGATGCGCGGGGAAGCGCGTCGGATCGGGGTCGAGGCCGACGCACAGCAGGCTGTCGCGCGTGCGCCAGGCGGCCCGAAGGGCAGTCATGAAATGCATGGAAGCGTCCACAATGGTCCGGGCCGCATGATAAGCCGGGCGGCGCTTCGCGTGCACCGCCGGCTCATCGTTGCGCCTGTTCGGCAAAAGACGCTTGGGGGCCGCGCCGCCCCCGCGCGGTGTCCGAGCGGGCCCGATCAGGTTTCGATCTTCAGGATTTTCTTCGCTTTCTCGAGCGAATCGAGCGCTTCCTGGTGCTTGCCGGCCTTGTGCAGCGTTTCGCCTTCGGCGCGCAGCTGCTTCACTTCGGTCATCTGCTCGGCAGTCAGCGCCGGAGGTTTCGCGAGTGCCTCGTCGATCTTTTTCATTTCGACGGGACAGTGGAACGCGAACGCGCTGCCTGACAGCGCCATCGCCAGCAGGCCCGCAACCAGGCTCTTCTTCATCATGGTCTCCTTGGGGATCCGCGCGGTTTTTCCGCGCCGTCATTCGACCGTGTGATCGCCGTCGGTTAACCCTAGATCAGGCCGGTGGAAACGCAACGTAGTCGATGACGAGCGCGACGAACAGTGCCGCGCCGACCCAGTTGTTGTGCAGGAAAGCCCTGAAGCAGCGCGCCCGGTCGCGGTCGCGGATCAGCGTGTAATGGTAGATCGCGATCGCCGCTGCGACCGCTATTCCCCCGAAGAACCACGGCCCGCGCCCCGCCGCGACGCCGACGACGGCGATCAGGCCGAACGCGACCGCGTAGCACAGCATCACCGCGGCGACGTCGAAGCGGCCGAACGTGATCGCGGAAGTCTTGATGCCGATCTTCAAGTCATCGGGGCGGTCGACCATCGCGTATTCGGTGTCGTACGCGACTGCCCAGAAGATGTTCGCGAGCAGCAGCAGCCACGCGATCGCCGGCACTTCGCCCTGCACCGCGGCGAACCCCATCGGAATGCCGAAACCGAACGCGATGCCGAGGTAGGCTTGCGGAATCGCGAGGAAACGCTTCGTGTAAGGGTAGCTCGCGGCGAGGAACAGCGCCGGCAGCGACAGCCACCGCACCAGCGGATCGAGCGGCAGGATCAGCACGAACGACACCAGCGACAGCCCGGCCGCGAGCAGCAGCGCTTCGCGGATCGTCACCGCGCCGGTCGCCAGCGGCCGCATCCGCGTGCGCTCGACGTGGCCGTCGAAGTCGCGGTCGGCGTAGTCGTTGATGACGCAGCCGGCCGAGCGCATCAGCGCGGTGCCGAGGACGAAGATCGCGACCACGTGCAGCGGCGGAACGCCGTCGGCGGCAAGCCACAACGCCCACAGCGTCGGCCACATCAGCAGCAGGATGCCGATCGGCTTGTCGAGACGCATCAGCCGCAGGTACAGCGGCAGACGGCCGGACAGCGTGGCAGGGGCAATCATCATGTCGGCAACTCCAGAATCGTGGGCAGGAACACTTCACTGACCAGCAGCGCGCGGCCGCGCAGGGCGAACAGCGAGCGGCGCGCCCACAGCGCGGACGGCAGGCGGCGCGGCGCGACTGTGGTCGAAGCGCGATGATAGCGCGCGTCCCGGCGGTCGAGACAGGTGCAGGCCAATGGTCTGCGGCCGATGCGCGGGTCGGCGAACAGCGCAGCACCGAGGGGACGTGAGCCGAGCCCGTGGAACAGCACCCACGCTCCGCGCACGTTGTGCCGCGGCAGGATGCTGCGCGCGAACACCACCGGCACGCCGTCGGCGACGAGCAGCACTTCGCGCAGCCACGCGAGTTCGCCGCGGCGCAGCCCGAGCAGCGCGGCCTCGTCCGGGTGCGGGACGGCGAGGCGCTGGGCGAGCACGTCGACGGAAAACACGCTGCAGCGACTGCGGATGCGCGCCGTCAGCGAGCCCGGATCGGTGAGCCAGGGGCGCAGCCGCGGGAGCACCCGGGCGCGCGGCGGGCGTTCGATCCAGGTTTCGGAGTGAGGTCGGAGGCGCATGTAAAAGGACGCCGGCAGGACGCCGTGGCGCCCGCATGATACCGGGAACGACAGGCCGCCCCAATCGCGGGACGTTGCGCGACGTTGCGGGACCCGGCTGAGGAACAGGGCGAGGCGGCAAACTGGCGCTTCAGGCCCGCAGCAGCCCTTCGCGGCCGCCGAGCCAGCGCTCCATCACGCGCGCGGCGGTCTGGGGCGCGTCATCGAGCAACTGTTCGGCGAGCGTACGCGCCGGTTCGAGCAGATCGGCGTCGCGTTCGAGATCGGCGTAGCGCAGCAGCGGTGTGCCGCTCTGGCGGGCGCCGACGAATTCGCCGGGGCCGCGGATGTGCAGATCCTCGCGCGCAATCGCGAAACCATCGCTGTGTTCATAGATCACTTTCAGCCGCGCGCGGCCGTTTTCCGACAGCGGCTGCGCGAACAGCAGGATGCACACCGAGTCGGCAGGGCCTCGCCCGACGCGGCCGCGCAGCTGGTGCAGCTGCGCGAGGCCGAAGCGCTCGGCGTGCTCGATGACCATCAGGCTCGCGTTCGGCACGTCGACGCCGACTTCGATGACCGTCGTCGCCACCAGCAGATGCAGCTCGCCTGCGGCGAACGCGGCCATCGTCGCCGATTTTTCTTCGCCCCTGAGGCGCCCATGGACGAGGCCGATCCTGAGGTCCGGCAGCGCGGCGGTGAGCGTCTCGAACGTCTCGAGCGCGGTCTTCAGCTGCAGCGCCTCCGATTCCTCGATCAGCGGGCATACCCAGTACGCCTGACGGCCGGCCAGGCACGCCTCGCGCACGCGGGCGACGACCTGGTCACGGCGCAGGTCGGACACGAGCTTGGTGAGGATCGGGGTGCGCCCCGGCGGCAATTCGTCGAGCACGGTGACGTCGAGATCGGCGTAGTAGCTCATCGCCAGCGTGCGTGGAATCGGCGTTGCCGACATCATCAGCATGTGCGGATGGCTGCCGTTCGCGCCCTTGTCGCGCAGCGCGAGACGCTGGCGCACGCCGAAGCGGTGCTGCTCGTCGACGATCGCCAGGCCCAGCCGCGGCAGCAGCACTGGATCCTCGATCAACGCGTGAGTGCCGACGGCGAGCAGCACTTCGCCGCTCGCGAGGCGCGCGAGCTCGGCGTCGCGTTCGCGCCTTTTGCGGCTGCCTGACAGCCAAGCGATGTCGACGCCGAGCGGCTCGAGCCACGCGGCGAGCTTTTTCCAGTGCTGTTCGGCGAGGATCTCGGTCGGCGCCATCAGCACCGCCTGGAACCCGTTCTCGGCCGCCTGCAGCATCGCCAGCGCGGCGACGATCGTCTTGCCGCTGCCGACGTCACCCTGCAGCAGGCGCTGCATCGGGTGCGGCATGGCCAGATCGTGCGCGATCGCGGCGACCGCGCGAGCCTGCGCGCCGGTAAGACGGAACGGCAGCCGGGCGAGCAGCGCCTCGCACAGACGCCCGGTCGCCGGCAGCGCCGGCGCGCGATGCGAGCGGCGGGCGTTGTATGCGCGGCGCAGCGACAGCTGCTGGACCAGCAGCTCCTCGAACTTGATGCGCCGCCACGCCGGGTGCGCCCGGTCTTCGAGCGCGGCCGCGTCGACGTGCGGCGGCGGGTGGTGCAGCGTGCGCACCGCGTCGGCGAAATTCGGCAGCCCGAGCCCGGCGAGCACCGTGTCGGGCAGGTATTCGTCGAGCGGCACGGCGTGCAGCGCGCGGGCGACGAGCTTGCGCAGCGCCGACTGCGCGAGCCCGGCGGTGGTCGGGTAAATCGGCGTCAGCGCCTGCGGCAGCGGCTCGCCGTCATCGACGCCATGCACGCGCGGATGCACCATCTCGTCGCCGAAGAAGCCGCCGCGCACTTCGCCGAAAAGCCGCACGCGGCGCCCGGCGGCGAGCTGCTTCTGCTGCGACGGGTAGAAATTGAGCCAGCGCGCGACGAGCATTCCGGACTCATCGCGCACGCGGGCGACGAGCTGGCGGCGCGGCCGCAGCACGATCTCGCTCGACACGACTTCGCCTTCGATCTGCACTGCGGTGCCGCCTCGCGCCGCAGCGATCGGCGTCACCCGGGTCTCGTCCTCGTAGCGCAGCGGCAGGTGCAGCACCAGGTCCTGCGGCCGCCGCAGGTCGAGCCTGGCGAGCCGGCCGGCCAGTTGCGGGCCGACACCGCCCCAGCCGGCCAGCGCCGGTCGCGTTGTGGCATCAGGAGGCGACGGAGTTTCGCGGATCAGCCAAGCACCAGGATCGCGTCGGCCTCGACGAGCGCGCCTTTCGGCAATTCCTTCACGCCGACCGCGGCGCGGGCCGGGTACGGTTCGGCGAAATAGCGCGCCATCACTTCGTTCACCTTGGCGAAGTTCGCGAGGTCGGTGAGGTAGATCGTCAGCCGCGTCGCGTCGGCGAGCGAGCCCCCGGCCGCTTCGGCGACCGCCTTGAGGTTCTCGAACACGCGCACGGTCTGCGCTTCGAAGCCCTCGGCCATCTGCATCGTCGCGGGGTCGAGGCCGATCTGGCCGGAGCAGTAGACGGTGTTGCCGGTTCGGACAGCCTGCGAATAGGTGCCGATCGCGGCCGGGGCGTTGGGGGTCGAAACGATGCTACGGCTCATGGGCGGAATCCTCGATGGGTGGGGGCCGGGCGACTCACAATGAGCCGATTGTAAGCCAGGTCGGACGCAGGTCACATCCTGAGCGGCTTCACAGCCCGTTCCGCTCGTTGGCTTTTTTGCCTTTTTCACCTTTTTCGCCCTGCGCCAGGGCGCGCACCAGCGCCGCTTCGGCAACCGTGATGCCGCAGCGTTCCGCGATCGCTTCGACGTCGAGTCCGCGTCGCGCAAACACCAGCGCTTCGTCATACTCAGGCGAGGCGCCCGGGTTGGCAATGCCGCCATCGAACTGCTCGTGCTGCGCGTGCTGCGCGTGCAGCCGGGCAGTCAGGCGCGCAAGCTCCCGGCGCTGCTCGGCGAGTTCGGCGCACAGCTCGGCGACGTCCCGGCGCAGCTGCTGCACCTCGAGCTCGACCTGGAAACCGTCGCGCCGCGCCGACGGCTGCGGCCGCTCGAAGGCCTCTTCACCCGACACGCCGTCGCGTGAAACCGCGGGGCGCGAGCGGCTCCGCCGCGCCTGGTACAGGCGGACCGCGAGGTAGACGGCCGGCAGTGCGGCGGCGAACCACAGGATTTCGCTGACCCCCATCGCGCACTACCTCGCCGCGCGTGCGGACGGCCGCCGCCGCTGCGGCGCGACGCGCGGCCGCGGGGAACATGACGCGTGGATTGTCACGGATAATGCGACTCTCCCCCTGTGACAACGCCTCTGCCGACTCATATGACTCTCGACCTCGCTCTGATGCCACTTTTCTGGCTGAAGAAACTCGTTTCGGCCCTCATGCTGCCGCCGCTCGCCCCGCTGCTGCTCATCGCGCTCGGCCTGCTGCTCGTCCAGCGCTGGGGCCGCACCGGCCTGGCGGTCGCATGGGCAGGGCTCGTCGCAGCGCTGCTGCTCGTCTGGCCCGCCAGCGTCGGCTGGATGCTCGCCGGGCTGGAGACCGATCCGCCGCTGACCGCGACCGACGCTCGCCGCGCCGAAGCGATCGTCATCCTGGGCGGCGGCAAGCGGCGCCACGCACCCGAATACGGCGGCGAAACCGTGAACCGGCTGACGCTCGAACGGCTGCGCTACGGCGCGCGCCTTGCGCACGGACTGCGCCTGCCAGTGCTCGTCAGCGGTGGCGCGCCGACCGGCGAGCATCCCGAAAGCGAGCTGATGAAAGCCGCGCTCGAAACGGACTTCGGCATTATCCCGCGCTGGGTCGAGGCGAGCTCGCTCGACACCGGGCAGAACGCGGAATTTTCCGCACCGCTGCTCAAAGCCGCCGGCGTGAGCCGTGTGCTGCTCGTCACGCACGCCGCGCACATGCGCCGCGCCCGGGCCGAGTTCGAAGCCCGCGGCATCGACGTGATCGCCGCCCCGACCGCCTGGCTCGGCAGGCACGACGCGAACGACCAGGTGCTGACTGCGCTGCCGAGCGCGACTTCGGCCTATGCCGGGTGGTATGCGGCGCACGAATGGCTGGGGCTGCTCGCGCTGCGCCTGTCGCGCTGAACGTCGTGCCGCGCGATTGTCGCGGTGCCGCGGCAACTTCGGCAAGCTCGATCGCCACGACGGCAGCTGCGAACCGAGCGCGGAAGTCGCGAATCGGCAGCGCGCATCGGCGATCGTCCGGCGATCGTTGTCGTCGGGTCGCCCTGCCCCGCGCGAGCATGCTCGCGGTCTCGGCGACATGGCGAACCACCCGCGGCCGGCATGGGTCTTCTACAGGAACGGGCAGGGACACACGGACCAGCGCCCCGGGTCACGCGCCAGCATCGGGCCCCGCGCCCCTACAACCTTATCGCCGCATCGTCATATCACGTCGAGGAGAGCAGATGAACCCGAATCCATCGACATCCGCGCAGGACCCGCGATCGGTCGAAACCGTCGTCGTGCCGCAGGCGAGCGATCTGGGCGGCGGCTTCAAGGTGATGCGCGCGCTGCCGTCGGTGCAGCGGCGCATGGTCGGGCCTTTCGTCTTTCTCGACCAGATGGGTCCGGTGGAGCTTGCCGCGGGCAACGGGCTCGACGTCCGGCCGCATCCCCACATCGGGCTCGCGACGGTGACTTACCTGTTCGACGGCGAGATCCTGCATCGCGACAGCCTCGGCAACGTGCAGCCGATCCGGCCGGGCGAGCTGAACTGGATGACTGCGGGACGCGGCATCGTGCATTCCGAGCGCACGCCGCCCGAACTGCGCCCGTCCGGCTCGCGCCTCGCCGGGCTGCAGGCGTGGGTCGCGCTGCCGGGGCGCGACGAGGAGAGCGAACCCGCGTTCGCGCACCACGGCGCGGCGGAACTGCCGGTCATCGACGCGCCCGGCGTGAGCATCCGGCTGATCGCCGGCGAAGCTTTCGGCGCGCGCTCGCCGGTGGCGACGCGCTCGCCGCTGTTCTACGCCGACGTCACGCTCGCCCCGCCGGCGCGCCTGCAGGTGCCGAGCGAGCACGTCGAGCGCGCCGCGTACATCGTCGCCGGTTCCGTCGCGATCGACGGCGTGACGCATTCGGCGGGCCAGCTGCTGGTGCTGCGCCGCGGCGCCGACGTCGTCATCACGGCGTCATCGGCGACGCGGCTGATGCTGCTCGGCGGCGAACCGCCCGATGGCCCGCGCCATGTGTGGTGGAACTTCGTGTCGAGTTCGCGCGAGCGCATCGAGCAGGCGAAGGCCGACTGGCGCGCCGGCCGCTTCGCGCCGGTCCCGGGCGAGACCGAATTCATCCCGCTGCCGGACAATCGCCCGCCCCCGGTGCGCTATCCCTGACGGCTCGATCAGCCGGGCCGCGCAGCAGTACGATTCTGCGGCGGGCAGCGCAAGGACCCGGCGTGCGACGCCAAAAGCCCGCCACGGTCCGGCAGTTGCCTCAAGATGCCAACGTCGGCGGCAGGTGCTCGAATAAGACCGGCAGTTCATACCGCATCGAACCCTGCCGATTCCATTCATCCCCCCTGTGATGCAAGACGCGTACGGGAGACCCATTCATGACGGACAAGGCGACCCATCTGGTGCTCGGCGATGCCGCGGCGGGTGTTCTGCGCGACGCGATGACGGCAGGCCTGCCGGCGGCGGCGCCGATCCTGCGCTTTCGAGACATCTACTGCATCGGGCCTCTTGGCGCGCTCGGTACCGCTGACGGCCCGGCAAGCCGCGCGCGCTACTGGGCGCAGTTGCTGCCCGACGCGCCACCGCGGGTCAGCGAGTTCGACGAGGAGGAGACGCGTTACGCGCACGCGGCCGACGCTGCGCGCCACGGCACGGTGTTCGTCTGGAGTGGTGCGCACAGTTCGTCCCAATTGTGGCTACAGCGTCTGTGCGCGACGTTTCCGCCACAGGCCGCGGACGTCCGCCTTGTCGAGGCCGTCGACCCGGGGGCTGCTTCGGGCGGCCGGCGCGCGGTGAGCCAGTTCGAGCCGGGCGATTTTCGGGAACTGCTGGGGCGCACGCGCGCCCTCGACAGCGGGGAGATCGCGCGGCTCGCAGGCGAATGGCAGCGTAATCGCGGCTTCCCGTCCGGCGTGCGCCGCTGGGCCGACGGCCGCATCACCCACCACCGCGACGACTTCTACGACGCTCTGCTCCTCACTCAGTGCGATGACGACTGGCAAGCGGCCGATCAGGTGATCGGCGCGGCGCAGTGGGAATGCGACGAGTTCCTCGGCGACGTGTTCTTCGCGTGGCGACTGCGCTGCCTCGCGAGGAGCGGGCGCCTATTGTGGCGCAGCGTGGGCGAATCGGGCACCGAGGCCACGGTCAGGCTGCCGGGATCGGGCGGCGAACACGGAACGCTGCATTGACGCGCGCCGCTGGGCCCCGAGGACCGGCGCATCAAGGCGGTCGAACGCGACGATGCGCCGTGGACGACCGTCTACGACCCATGCCGCCGTTCGTCGTTCGGATTTCGGTTCGTCGGCTTCCAACAAGGGTTGAGCCGCCATTCCGAAGTGCCAGGCGACGGGCACGTGATCAGCCTTTAAACCATGCCGGTCGAGCTTTTTTCTAAGCGGCCATTTGCCCCAGCGACGGAAGCGGCCGTTCGATACGCCCGAGCGTCTTTGGCTGCCTGAGCGGCAGATTTGAGGTCGGACCGGTCAGTGAGGATAGGATGGCGCCGGTCGGCCGCCGGCCAGGAGCGGGCAGCGGTTGGTACATCTGCCTTGCTTGCCAATCACGGGCGTCTACTCTGAACAGAAATGAGCTAACGATGGTTGATGCAGGTCACGCCGGCTTGAGTAGAGAGGTTGAAGTTTCACTTCAGTCATGAGGACCCAGGGCGCGCTTTACGGGTACCACATAGGTTAGTAACCCTTGCCGGGTTTGCGCCTGATTCACCCCCATCCGCGGATGCGTAGCGGCCGCAATCGCGGACTGTGCGTTAACTTCGTGCAAACGGTTCACCGAAATGGACAGCATGTTCGCGCATCCATATCGAAATTGGGTTTTCATAACAGGTTAGGCGCAAACGGAGGCGAACGACATGGATCGCTTACAAAAAGCCGAGCTCGATGACTTCCGAGCGCACTTCCATGGAAATGTGCTTCTCCCTGACGATGCGGGCTACGACGAGGTACGCCAAATCTGGAACGCCATGACGGACCGGAGGCCCGGGCTGATAGCCCGCTGCACGTCGCCTGAAGACGTCGTTCAGGCCGTCAAGCTCGCGCGCCAGCACAACCTGCTCGTCTCCATCCGAGGGGGCGGGCACAACATCGCGGGCAATGCCGTCTGCGACGACGGTCTCATGATCGATCTCTCGCTGATGAAGAAGGTCCAGGTGGACCGGAACGCCCGCCGGGCGAGCGTCGAGCCGGGCTGCACGCTCGCCGACTTCGACGCCGCCGCGCAGACGCACGGCCTCGCGACGCCGCTGGGCATCAACTCGACGACGGGCGTTGCCGGCCTGACGCTCGGCGGCGGCTTCGGGTGGCTGAGCAGAAAGCACGGCATGACCGTCGACAACCTGCTCTCCGCGCACGTCGTCACGGCCGATGGCCACCAGGTGCACGCCAGCGAAACCGAAAACGATGACCTCTTCTGGGGGCTGCGGGGTGGCGGGGGGAACTTCGGTATTGTCACGAGCTTCGAGTTCCAGCTCCATCCGGTCGGGCCGAACGTGCTGAGCGGGCTCATCGTATTCCCGTTCGACCAGGCGAAGTCAGTGCTTACGCAGTTCGCCCGCTTCACGGAAACGATACCGGACGACCTCACCGTCTGGATGGTCACCCGCAAGGCGCCCCCGCTGCCCTTCCTGCCCGAAGACGTCCACGGAAAAGAGATCGTCGCGCTCGCCCTGTGCTATGTGGGTGACCCCGTCGAGGGCGAGAAACTGATCGAGCCGCTGCGCGGGTTCGGCACGATACACGGTGAGCATATCGGCGTGCAACCGTACACCGCCTGGCAGCAGGCCTTCGATCCACTGTTGACGCCCGGTGCGCGCAACTACTGGAAGTCGCATAACTTTTCGCAGCTCAGCGCGGGTGCGATCGACGTCATCATCGAATCCGCCGGCATGCTGCCCTCGCCGCAGTGCGAGATCTTCGTCGGCACGATCGGCGGCCAGACGGCCCGTGTAGCGCCCGAGGCGATGGCCTACTCGGCCCGAGACGCCAACTACGTGATGAACGTGCACGCCCGCTGGGAGTCGGCCGGCGAGGACCAACGCTGCATCGCGTGGGCGCGCGATTTTTTCGCCAAGTCACAGCCGTTCGCCAGCGGCGGCGCGTACATCAACTTCCTCACCCAGGACGAAACCGACCGCATCGCGTTCGCCTACGGGGCGACGTACGACCGGCTGGTGGAGCTCAAGAAGAAGTACGACCCGACGAACCTCTTCCGGATGAACCAGAACATCAAGCCGGTTTGAGAGGAGATCACGCGCCAAACGATTTAGCGGACGCCGGACGGCGCTGCCCATTGGCAGCGCCGAGCGGCAGCTTTCGTGCAACTGCGACGTCCGCACCGGGACCCGTTGCGGTCCTCCACTTCCGCCGAAACGAGTCGCTCCAAATACCCGCAAAGCGGTTGTCGAGCGGGAACGTGCTGGCCACACGACGCAGAGCGTGGCCCTCCGCCTTGGGCAAGCCAGCGCGAACGGCCGAGGGCATCGGCGCGCTTCAGCGCACCAGATTGGCCAGCATCTCATGAAGATTTTGTTGATCGTCTATCACACCATGACCGGCGGCACGCTGCAGATGGCGCAGGCCGCCGCCGACGGGGCCGCCGCCGACGGGGCGGTCGCGGTGCGCCTGCTGCATGCGAAGGAGGTCGGCGCCGACGACGTGCTGGCCGCGGACGGCTACATTTTCGCGACGCCGGAGAACCTCGCCGCCATTTCGGGCCAGATGAAGGACTTCTTCGACCGCACCTATTATCCCGTCCTGGACCGCATCAACGGCCGGCCCTATGCGACACTCGTCTGCGCGGGCAGCGATGGCAGCAACGCGGCACGGCAGATCGAACGCATCGCGACCGGGTGGCGGCTGAAAGCGGTCGCGCCGCCGTTGATCGTCTGCACGCATGCTCAAACGCCCGAGGACATCCTGCGCGCGAAACACATCGAAGCCAGCGAGCTCGAGCGCTGCACGGAACTGGGCGGTGGGATTGCAGCCGGTCTGGCGATGGGAATCTTTTGAGCGCGCGCAGGATGGGTTGAGCGAAGCGATACCCATCAACGGGGGGCGAGCAACCGCCGGGGGAGGGTGAGTAGCAAAAGCTCGACCGGCAAGTTTGGGTCGGATCCGGCTGTAGCCTGAAGTGGTCAGCGGTCATTGACCGCCACAAGCAGGTGAGCGTCAGGTGGCCGACGCATGGCCGCCCGAGGCGGGCCTGAGGCCCGAGGTCGGCAAAGGCCTGATCTCCCGCCAATCAGCAGTTAACACTCGACCCCGACTTCTGCCCTGAATCAGCCCTTCAGCGCAGTTCGGCGACGGCTCCCGCCCTCACCAATCATTCGCCAAAGGGCCGCCCGTCGGCCCACGAACCTGAGCGGACGACCAGTCTCCTTCAAAGCAGAACCTCAACGCCCCGGTTCACCGGCCGCGTGGACGAGGCACGGAGTTTGCATGATTTTTCCTGCGCCGGGCCGTGCCGGCAGATTGCTTACGGAGTACACCATGCAGAGTAATTCGTTCCTGATGCGCGCCCTGGTTTCCGGTACCGTCTCCGGCCTCGCGACTTCTGCCGTGGCCGCGCTTGCCGGCAAGCGGGAAACCGCATCGTATGCGGCGCCGATCAATGCGACGAGCCATATCCTGTGGGGCGACAAAGCGGCGCGCCACGATGACACTTCGCTCAAGTACACGGCCACCGGCTTCCTGCTCAACCACCTCGCAGCGGTCATGTGGGCCGCCGTCTATGAACGGTGGGCAGCTCCGGCAATCTCCCGCTGGGCGGCGAGGCGCCCTTCGCTTGCCCCGCTCGCCCCGGCGATGAGTGGGGTGGCGGTCGCGGCCGGCGCGTACGTCACGGACTACTATCTGGTGCCGAAGCGCTTTACCCCGGGCTATGAAAAAAGGCTGTCCGGGCAATCTCTGGCGCTGATATACGGGGCCCTTGCGCTGGGCCTGGCAGCCGGAGCCCTGCTGGAAAACAGCGGCCGTGACGGGCAGCCGAATCGTCATTTACCTGATCGTTGATGGGCGGGATATCCAGGCGGTGCTGGCGCGCCGATTGCCCGGCGCGAAGCTGCAGCAGACGGCGTCGCGGGACCTGCGCCAAGCCGATCACATCCCCCGGAACGCAGGCTTGCGCTTTTCCAGGAACGCCGTGATGCCCTCGACGAAATCGCCGGTCGCGCTGCAGCGGCCGAACGCTTCGGCTTCGCTCTCCAGTTGCGATTCGAGCTGCGTGTCGTACGAGCTCGCGACCAGGCGCTTGATCTCCCCGTAGGCTTCGCGCGGACCGGCCTGCAGCCGGGCGACGAGCTTGTCGGTTTCGCCGTCGAGCTCGGCGGACGGCAGCACGCGGTTGACGAGGCCGAGGCGCAGCGCCTCGGTGGCGTCGAAACGCTCGGCAAGCAGCAGCAGTTCCAGCGCCTTGCGGCTGCCGACGACGCGCGGCAGGAAATACGTCAGGCCGCCGTCGGCCGCGAGTCCGATCGATGAATACGCGGTCGTGAATTTGGCGCTGTCGGCGCATAGGGCCAGATCGCAGCCGAGCATCAGCGACAGGCCGAAGCCGGCGCATGCGCCGCGCACTTTCGCGATCACGGGCTGGTGCAGCGACTGGAGCATCTCGACGGCCGGGTTGATGTGCTTCTCGATGATCGCGCGGAAAGCCACCATGCGCGCCTGCGGGCCGAGGTGGAACTGAGTCGCGAAGTCCTTCAGGTCGCCGCCCGCCATGAAGTGGTCGCCGGCGCCGACGACCACGACGACGTCGACATCCTTGAGATCGCGCAACTCCCGCACCACTCCCAGCAGGTCCTGCATCATCTCGATCGACAAGGCGTTGAGCTGCGCCGGGCGATTCAGCGTGAGCGTGGCGACGCGGTTCGAGACGTCGAGCAGTACGGTATCGGCCATCGGGTTGAATCTCCAGGACAGGCGCTGGCGGGGTCTCTGGCCGCAGCGCACGACATATCGGGTAAAAGGGCGGAAAGCTTACACCCGCTCGAACACTCCCGCCGCGCCCATGCCGGTACCGACGCACATCGTCACCATCGCGTAACGCAGCTGCGGATCGCGCTGCATCGCGCTCATCACCGTCGCGGTGCGGATCGCGCCGGTCGCGCCGAGCGGGTGGCCGAGCGCGATCGCGCCGCCGAACGGGTTGACTCGCACCGGATCGAGCCCGAGCTCGCGGATCACCGCCAGCGACTGCGCGGCGAACGCTTCGTTGAGCTCGATCCAGCCGACGTCGGCGAGCTTCACGCCGCCCGCGGCGAGCGCGCGCGGAATCGCTTCGACCGGGCCGATGCCCATGATTTGCGGCGGCACGCCGGCGACCGAATAGCTGACGAAACGCGCGATCGGCGTCGCTCCGTGGCGTTTCATCGCGGCCTCGCTCATCAGCAACACTGCGCCGGCGCCGTCGGACATCTGCGAGCTGTTGCCGGCCGTGACCGAGCCGCGCGCGGCGAACACCGGCTTGAGCTTCGCCAGCGCGTCGAGTGACGCGTCCGGCCGCGGCCCTTCGTCGGTGTCGCAGACGCGCTCGACGACGCGCACCGCCCCGCCGTCGCCGGGCAGGTGAGTGCGGACCGTATAAGGCGTGATTTCGGCGCGGAAATGTCCGCCGGCGATCGCCGCGGACGCGCGCTGGTTCGAATGCAGCGCGAAAACGTCCTGGTCTTCGCGGCTCACTTTCCACTGCTGCGCGACTTTCTCGGCAGTCAGCCCCATGCCGAAGGCGATGCCGACGTTGTCGCGATTGGCGAAGATCGCCGGGTTCAGGCTGACCTTGTTGCCCATGATCTGCGGCATCACGCTCATCGACTCGGTGCCGGCGGCGATCATCACGTCGGCTTCGCCGAGGCGGATGCGCGCTGCGGCGTCTGCGACCGCCTGCAGCCCGGACGCGCAGAAGCGGTTGATCGTGATGCCGGGCACGTTGTCCGGCAGCCCGGCGAGCAACAGGCCGATGCGTGCGACGTTCATGCCCTGCTCGGCTTCCGGCATCGCGCAGCCGACGATGACATCCGCGATCTCGTGCGTGTCGAGTCCCGGCACCTTGGCGACGACCGCCGACAGCACGTGCGCGAGCAGGTCGTCGGGCCGCACGTGCGCGAACATGCCGTTGCGCCGCCCGACCGGCGTGCGCGTCGCGGCGACGATGTAGGCGTCCTGAACTTGTCTGGTCATGTCGTGCCCTCTCAGTTGCGCAGCGGCTTGCCTGTCTCGAGCAGGTGCGCGATGCGCTGCTGCGTCTTTTCGGTTTTCAGCAGCTCGATGAACAACGCACGCTCGACGTCGAGAATCCACTGCTCGCCGACCTGCGCATTCGTCTCGACTTCGCCGCCGCACAGCGCGGTCGCCGCGGCTTTCGCAACCTTGTAGTCGTGTTCCGAGATGAAGCCGCCTTCGGCCATGTTGACGAGCATCAGCTCGCAGGTCGCGATGCCGCTGCGCCCGGCGACCGTCACCGCGCGGTTGACGAGCGGCGCGCGCCAGCCGGCCTCGAACATCGCGCGCGCGCGGGAAATCGCGACGTACGGCAGTTCGCGCGTATGCATCACGACGTCGTCCGAAGGTTGCGCGAAGCCGAGCTGCACTGCCTCGAGCGCGCTTTTCGCGACGGTCGCCATCGCGATCGTCTGGAAGCTCTGCTGGATGAACGGGAACACGTCACGCCCTGCGGCGTACTGCGCGCGCCGGTGCGCCTGCAGCGCGAATTCCTTGCTACCGCCGCCGGCCGGAATCAGGCCGACGCCGGCTTCGACGAGCCCGACGTAGCTCTCGAGCGCGAGCACGCGGTGCGCCGCATGCATCGCGAACTCGCAGCCGCCGCCGAGCGCCATCCCCTCGACTGCGGCGACGACCGGCACTTGCGCGTGGCGGATCGCCATCGACACCTGCTGGAACTTCGCAACCTTGCCGTCGAGCAGCGCAAACTCGCCGGCCTTGCACGCTTCGGCGACCTGCTGCAGGTTCGCGCCGACGGCGAACGGCGCGTCGTGCCACAGCACGAGGCCGTCGAGATCGCGCTCGGCGCGCGCGATCGCCTCACACATCCCGTCAATGACGGCGTCACCGATCGCGTGCAGCTTCGCCTTGAACGACACGATGCCGATGCGTGCGTCGACGTCGGGCCGCGTCCACAGGCGCACGCCGTCGTCGTCACCACCATTCTCCCACAGCGTTTCGCCGCGCTCGGCCGGCGCTTCGCCGAGCAGCGCGTCCGGGTAGAGCTGGCGACGATATACCGGCAGCGTCGGGCGCGCCTTGACGACGTTGTCCCGCGCGGAATACGAGCCTGCCGCCTCGTGCACCGCGCCGCGCAGGAACACCCACGCCGGCAGCGGCTCTTTCGCCATCGCGCGGCCGGCGTCGATGTCCATCTGGATCGCTTTCGCGACGTCGGCCCAGCCTGCGGCCTGCCAGGTCTCGAACGGCCCGCGCGCCCAGCCGAAGCCCCAGCGCATCGCCAGGTCGATGTCGCGCGCGCTGTCGGCGATGTCCTCGAGATGCACCGCACAGTAATGGAACAGGTCGCGGAAGATCGCCCACAGGAACTGCGCTTCGGGCAGCCCGCTCGCGCCGAGCCACGCGAACTTCTCGGCAGTGTTCAGCGTCTGCAGCGCAGTCGCGACTTCCGACACGATGTCGCCGCGGCTCGGGCGGTAGTCGCCCGTCTTCGGATCGAGCACGAGGATCTTCTTGCCGTCCTTGCGGTAGATGCCGGCACGCGTCTTCTGCCCGAGCGCACCGCGTCCGATCAGCGCCTGCAGCCAGTCCGGCTGCTTGAAGCACGCGTGCCATGGGTCGTCGGGCAAGGTCGCGCCCATCGTGTCGATGACGTGCGCGAGCGTGTCGAGACCGACGACGTCGGCGGTGCGGTAAGTCGCGCTCTTCGGCCGTCCGATCAGCGGGCCGGTCAGCGCGTCGACTTCGTCGAAGCCGAGGCCGAGCCGTGCCGTGTGGTGCATCACCGCGAGAATCGAGAACACGCCGACGCGGTTCGCGACGAAGTTCGGCGTGTCTTTCGCGCGCACGATCGACTTGCCGAGCCGCGTCACGAGCCACGCTTCGAGCGCGTCGAGCATCAGTGGGTCGGTCGCGGGCGCCGGGATCAGCTCGACGAGTGCCATGTAGCGCGGCGGGTTGAAGAAATGCACGCCACAGAAGCGCGGCCGCAGCGCTTCGGGAAGCCCTTCGGCGAGCTTCGCGATCGACAGGCCCGAGGTGTTCGACGCGAAGATCGCGTCGGCGCGCAGATACGGCGCGACTTTCGCGTACAGGTCGAGCTTCCATTCGATCTTCTCGGCGATCGCCTCGATGACGAGATCGCAGTCGCGCAGGCGCTCGAGATCGCTGTCGTAGTTCGCGGCGTCGATATGGCCGGCGAGACTCTTCGCCGCGAGCGGCGCGGTGTCGAGCTTCGTCAGGCCAGCGATCGCGCGGTCGACGACGCGGTTCGGCGGGCCGTCCTTCGCCGGCAGGTCGAACAGCACGACCGGCACATCGGCGTTCGCGCAATGCGCCGCGATCTGTGCCCCCATGACGCCGGCGCCGAGGATGGCGACCTTGCGGATGATCAGCTTGCTCATGCGAGTTCTCCAGATCCTGCCTCGCCCCGCGCCGACCGGCCCGCAACGGGCCGATGCACGGGGGAAATCCCGTCATCGTTTCAGTGCGAACCGGCCGGCGGCGCCGGCGCTGCGCTCGGCGGAGGCGAAGCGCACCGCCCGAGGTTCGCCGCGATCAGAACGCCATCGAGTACTGCGCGCCGAAGATCCAGACGTCGGTCTCGTATTCGCCGGTGACGCGCCCGCGCCCTGCCGCGCGCTGGTCGTTGTCGATCTTCGTGTCGCGCACGTAAAGATAAGCGCCGCCGACATCGAGCGTCGTCGTCTTCGTCGCCTTCCACTGCCCGCCGAGCGCGAACCAGGTGCGGTCGTTGTCCGGCAGCGCGACGAGCCGCCGATCCCGGCCCCGCACCGGCGCCTGGTCGTAGGCGACACCGAACTTCAGCTTCCAGGCGTCGTTGAGCTTGTAATTCGCGCCGAGCGCGGCGCGCCAGCTGTCACGGTAATCGGTGTCGAGCGTCTGCACCGTGACGCCCGACAGTGGCCCCGAGCTGCGGTCGATATCGACTTTCTTGATGCTGCTCCAGCCCGTCCATGACAGGTCGCCGAGCATTTCCCAGCGCTCGTCGAGCTTCTGGGCGACGCTCATGATCAGCGTGTCGGGCAGATCGACGTCCGCGCGGGCCTTGCCGCTGGTCGTCTGGGGCGCCCGGCCCGCGAGCGTCCCTTTGAGCTTCAGGTCGCCTTCGAGCTCGTGCTCGATCCTCGAGCGGTACGAGACGCCGACTTTCATTGACGGCGACGGCGTGAACAGCACGCCGATGTTCCAGCCCCACGCATCGGAGTCGACATCGAGCGTCGCGAACGTCGTCGCGAGGCCGGGCGCGACCGCAGCGATGCGCTCGTACTCGGCTTCGGCGCGCTGCCAGTTCAGGCCGGCGCCGACCGACACCTTGTCATTGACGCGGTACGCGATCGACGGGTTGATGTTGTAGGTCTTGATCTCGAAGTTCAGCGACTGCGCGCCGCCGACCCACGACTCGTCGTAATCCGTGACCAGGCCGAACGGCGCGCCGAGGCCGACGCCGACATACAGATCCTCGTTCAGCGCCCACGACAGGTAGGCGTTCGGCAGCGCCGCCCACCCGCCGGCGTCATCGCCTTCGCCGCGGAGCACGCCGCTCTGCGAGCCCTTGTCGGTGAACTCGAAGCTCGGCCGCACCGCCGACACCCCGAACGACGCTTCGCGCGCCTGCAGCTGCGTCATGCCGGCGGGGTTGAAGAAGATCGTTGCGGCGTTCTCGGCGACGGCCGCCGAGCCCGCGTAGGCGTTGCCGAGCCCGCTGGCGTTCTGCTCCATCAGCTGGAAACCGGCAGCCGAGCTCAGCCCGGACGCCATCGTCAGCAGCGCCGCCGGGACTGCCCGGGCAATCATCGTCGTATGCATCGGTGTGTCGCCTCCTTGTCATGCCATCAGCAAGTCTAGCACTGCATTCGCAAGGTCGCCGGGCTGCCCGGCGCCGCTCATTCGGCCGGCGGAACCGGTCGCTTGTTGCCGTGGTCGTCGAGCGCCACGTAGGTCAGCTTCGCCTCGGTGACTTTCACGACGAACAGGCTCTCGGGATTGCGCTCGGCGAACACCTGGACATCGACGGTGATCGACGTGCGCCCGACCGATACGACGTCAGCATAAAAGCTGACCAGGTCGCCGACCGACACCGGCTGCTTGAACGTGAAAGCGTTGACGGCGACCGTCGCGCAGCGCCCGCGCGCGCGGTAGTGCGCGGCGATGCCCCCCGCGATGTCGACCATCGACATGATCCAGCCGCCGAACACGTCGCCGGCAGGGTTGAGGTCCCCCGGCATCGGCATCACCCGCAGCGCCGGCTGGCGGTTCTTCGGCAATTTCACCTGGTTCGTTGAAACGTCGGACATCAGCTCGTTTTCCATGAATTCATCGGGCCGAAACGATAGCATCATCGCGCGGCGGCAGCGCCGCATCGAGCGGTTTTTCCCCGGACGCGAGATAGTGCAGCGGGCCGCCGGTGAACGGCGCGAAACCGGTGCCGAAGATCACGCCGGCATCGGCAAGGTCCGCATCGGCGACGACGCCCTCATCGACGCAGCAGCGCGTCGCGGCGAGGAGCGGCGCGACGATGCGCGCGGCGAGCCCCGCAGGGACCGTGTCGACGGGGTTTTTCTGCGCCTTGCCGTCGCTCCAGCGGTAATAGCCCTGGCCGGATTTCTGGCCGAGATGGCCGGCGGCAACGAGCTCGGCAAGCCGTTTCGGCACCGCGACCGCGCCTCCGCCGAGCGACTTGCCCGCGGCGAGCGCGATGTCGAGCCCGACCGTGTCGACCAGCTCGACCGGCCCCATCGGCATGCCGAACGCGACGAGCGCGGCGTCGACAGCTTCCGGCGCGATGCCTTCCTCGACGCAGCGCAGCGCTTCGAGCATGTACGGTGCGAGCACCGCATTGACGAGGAAGCCCGGCGCGCTGCGGACCGGCAGCGGCAGCTTGTCGAGGTGGCGGACGAACGCCGCGGCGCGGTAGAGCGCGTCGGCGTCGGACGCCTCGCCGGCGACGACTTCGACGAGCGGCATCTGCGCGACCGGGTTGAAGAAGTGGATGCCGACGAGGCGCGCCGGGTTCGCGAGCCCGGCCGCGATGTCCTCGATGCGCAGGCTCGACGTGTTCGTCGCGAGCACGGCGTCGGGTCTGGCGCTGCGCTCGAGGTCCGCGAACAGCGCGCGCTTCGCGTCGAGATTCTCGACGATCGCCTCGACGACGACGTCGGCGCGCCGCGCGCCATGCCCGTCCGGGTCCGGGATCAGCCGGTCGAGTGCGAAGCGCACCTGCCGCGCTTTCGTCGCCGTGTCGCCGCGCAGCTTGCGCTCGAAGAGCTTCGCGGCGCGGCCGACGGCCGGCGCGATGCGCTCGACGGCCTGGTCCTGCAGCGTCACCGTCATGCCTGCGAGCGCACACACCGCCGCGATGTCGCCCCCCATGACGCCGGCGCCGACGACATGGACGTGGCGCGGGGCGAACTTACCGCCGTCGTCATCGCGGTGGTCATCACTTTTGCCGAAACTTTTCAGCCGCTCCTGCAGGAAGAACACGCGGATGAGGTTCTTCGCCGTCGGCGAGCGGAAGATCGCTTCGAGCGACGCGGGGTCACCGGCTGGCACTGCGAGCGCGTTGCCGCCGAAGCGCTGCCAGATGTCGATGATCGCGTACGGCGCCGGGTAATGCTCGCGCGGCGCTTTCGCAGCGACCTGCTTCCTCGCCCGGTCGGCGACGACCGACTTCAGCGGGCCGTTCATCAGCCGCAACTTCAAGGGCGGCTTTCGCCGCCGCTGCCCGGACAACACGAGCAGGCGCGCGGCGTTCTCCATGACGCGCGGCGGCACGCACTCGTCGGCGAGCCCGAGCTGCTTCGCGCGGCGCGCGTCGACGCTTTTCCCCGTCAACATCAGCTCGAGCGCCGCCGGTGCGCCGATCGTCTCCGGCAGCCGCTTCATGCCGCCCCACGCGGGCACGATGCCGAGCATCACTTCGGGCAGCGCGAGTTTCGTCGCAGGCTCATCGACGACGACGCGGTAGCGGCACGCGAGCGCGAGTTCGAGCCCGCCGCCGAGGCAGTGGCCGCGGATCAGCGCGAGCGTCGGAAACCGCAGCCGCGCGAGCCGGTTGAAAAGCTCCCAGCCGCGGCCGACGAGATCGCGCGCCGCCTGCGGCGAGTCGAGGCGCGTGAATTCCTCGATGTCGGCGCCGGCGACGAAGCCGGCCGGTTTCGCCGACGCGATGACGAGCCCTTTCGGCGGCTGCGCTTCGAGCGCGGCGAACACCGCCGCGAGTTCGTCGAGCACGTCGCGCGACAGCGTGTTCGTCGCTGCGTCGGCGCGGTCCAGATGCAGCCACGCGACGCCGTTCCCGCCCCCTTTTCCATCCCCTTCGTCGCGCACGACGTGCAGGTGTTCGTAACCTGAACCCATCACACCGCCTCCACGAGCATCGCGCCGCCCTGTCCGCCGCCGACGCACAGGCTCGCGATGCCGCGCGAGAGATTGTCGCGGCGCAGCCGCTGCACGAGATGCAGCACGATGCGCGCGCCGCTCGCCCCGACCGGATGGCCAATCGCGATCGCGCCGCCATCGACGTTCAGCCGCTCCTCGTCGAGGCGGCCGAGCGGCGCGTCGAGGCCGAGCTCGTCGCGGCAATAGTCGGCGTCGTCCCACGCGCGCACACAGGCGATGACCTGCGCGGCGAACGCTTCGTTGATCTCCCACGCATCGACGTCGTTCAGGCCGAGGCCGTGGCGCGCGAGCAGCGGTGTCGCGGCATGTACCGGGCCGAGTCCCATCTGCGCCGGATCGAGCGCCGCCCATTCGCAATCGACGAGGCGTGCGACCGGCGTCAAGCCGCGGCGCTGCACCGTCTCTTCGGACGCGAGGATCAGCCACGCCGCGCCATCGGTGATCTGCGAACTGTTGCCGGCGGTGACGCGGCCGTACTTGCGGTCGAAAAAAGGCTTGAGCTTCGCCAGCTTGTCGACCGACGAATCCCGCCGCACGCCGTCGTCGTCCTGGTACAGCGTCCCATCGCGATCGATCAGCGGCACGATCTCGTCGAGATGCCCGGCATCCTGCGCCGCGGCGACGCGACGGTGGCTGCGCACCGCGTATTCGTCCATCGCGGCGCGCGAAATGCCGAAGCGGTGCGCGAGGTTCTCGGCGGTCTGCCCCATCAGCTGGCCGACCACCGGATCGGTCAGGCCTTTCATGATGCCGATCACCGGCGCGAGATCGGCCGGGCGGAAGCTGTGCAGCGCCGCCGCTTTCTGCCCGATCGTCTTCGCCGCGTACCAGCTTGACAGCCAGCGCACCATCGCGTCGGAAAACAGCAGCGGCGCGCGCGACAGCGCATCGACGCCGCCGGCGAGCACGAGGCCCGAGCGGCCGGTGCGAATGTTCATCATCGCCGAATCCAGCGCCTGCAGGCCGGACGCGCAGTTGCGCATCACCGTCCAGCCCGGCACCCGGTGGCCGCAGCCCATCCGCAGCGCGACGACGCGGCCGATATTGACTTCGTCCGGCGACGGGCTCGCGCAGCCGAGGATCACTTCGTCGAGCTCGTCGGGCGCGAACGGCTGGCGCATGAGCAGCGCCGCACCGGCGGCGGTCGCGAGGTCTGACGCGGCGAACGGTCCGGGGCCGTTCCGCGCTTTGAGGAACGGCGTGCGCGCACCGTCGATGATGTAGATGGCGGAGTTCATGCGCGCAGCGGCTCCTCGGGCGAGCGCACGCCGCGGGTCCGCGAATCGCTCGGCCCGACTTCGGCGAGCGCTTCGCGCAGGCCAAAGTCGTACGGGAAATCGTCGACGCGGATGACCTTGTCGCGCAGCAGGTTGCGCCGCTCGACGAGCGCGAATTCGGCGTCGCTGATGACGCCGGCTTCGAGCGCGTGGCGCCAGATCGCATCGACGCCGCCGCCGACGAGCAGGCCCGGGTCGAAGCGCCCCTGGCGGCGCGCCTCTTTCAGCTTCGCCTCGACCGGCTCGGCTGCGATCGTCGCGGCGAGCGCCGCTTCGAGCGCGGCCGCGGGCTCGTCGAGGTCGTCCGGCAGATACACGTCGGCGGTCAGCCGGTCGCGCGTCGGCGACGGCTCGAGCAAGAGCTTCGCGACTTCGTGGCCGAGCGCGTCGGACGGCACGACGTAGGGCCGCCCGAGCGGGAACACGACGAGCCGGCGCAGCACCGCCGCGACGACGCGGTTCGGGAAGTTCGCGATGACGCCTTCGAACGCATTCTGCGCGCGGAACATGCAATCCCAGATCGCCCAGTGCATCAGCGGCGCATCCGCCGCCTGACGCCCTTCGGCTTCGAAGCGGCGCAGCACTGCCGACGCGAGATACATCAGCGACAGGATGTCGCCGAGCCGCGCGGAGAGCTTTTCCTTGCGCTTCAGCGCGCCGCCCATCGTCCCCATCGAGATGTCCGCGAGGAATGCGAACGCTGCCGAGAAGCGCGTCAGCTGCTGGTAGTAACGGCGCGTCTCGGGCGCGACCTCATTTGCGTCACCTCGCGGCACGGCGACGAAATGCGAACCGGTGAGACCCATCACCAGCGCCCGCACTGCGGACGACAGCGTGTAGCCGACATGCCCCCAGAACGCGCGGTCGAACGCGGCGAGGTCGCCTTTCTGCGCCGCGTGCATCTCGTCGAGCACGTAAGGATGGCAGCGGACCGCGCCCTGGCCGAACAGGATCAGGCTGCGCGTCAGGATGTTCGCGCCTTCGACGGTGATGCCGATCGGGATCTGCTGGTAGGCACGACCGAGGAAGTTCTGCGGTCCGAGGCAGATGCCTTTGCCGCCGATGACGTCCATGCCGTCATTGACCGTCTGGCGCGCGCGCTCGGTGACGTGGTACTTGACGATCGCGGACACCACCGACGGCTTCTCGCCGAGATCGATCGCGCCGGCCGTCATGATCCGCGCCGCATCCGACAGATAGGTGTTCGCGCCGATGCGCGTCAGCGCCTCCTCGACGCCTTCGAAGCGACCGATCGCGGTCTTGAACTGGTGGCGCACGCGGGCATACGCGCCGACCGCGCGCGCGGTCATTTTCTGCATGCCGGTGTTCGAGCCCGGCAGCGAGATCGAGCGCCCCGCCGCGAGGCACTCCATCAGCATCCGCCAGCCCTGGCCCGCCATCTGCGGGCCGCCAATGATGAAATCGAGCGGCATGAACACGTCGCGCCCGCGCACCGGCCCGTTCATCCACACCGCGTTGAGCGGCAGGTGGCGTCGGCCGATGTCTACACCCGGGTGGTCGGCCGGCACGAGCGCGCAGGTGATGCCGAGATCCGCGTCGGCGCCGAGCAGGCCGTCCGGGTCGTACAGGCGGAACGCGAGCCCAAACACGGTGCACACCGGCGCGAGCGTGATGTAGCGCTTGTCGAACGTCACGCGCATGCCGAGCACTTCACGTCCCTGCCACAGGCCTGTGCACACGACGCCGGAATCGGGGATCGACGCCGCGTCCGAGCCGGCCCACGGGCTCGTCAGCGCGAACGCCGGGATGTCGACGCCGGCTGCGAGCCGCGGCAGGTAATGCGCTTTCTGCTCCGGCGTGCCGTAATGCAGCAGCAGTTCGGCCGGCCCGAGCGAGTTCGGCACCATCACCGTGACCGCCGGCGCCGACGAGCGCGTCGACAGCTTCGTGATGACCTGAGAATGGGCGAACGCCGAGAAGCCTTTCCCGCCGTATTCCTTAGGGATGATCATGCCGAGAAAGCCGCGCTCCCGGATGTAGCGCCACACCTCGGGCGACAGGTCCTGGCGCTGCGTCGCCACCCAGTCGTCGGTGAGCCGGCACAGCTCGCTCGTCTCGTTGTCGAGGAAAGCGCGCTCCTCGGCGGTCAGCGTCGGCCACGGATACGCGAGCAGCTTCGCCCAGTCCGGCCGGCCGGCGAACAGTTCGCCTTCCCACCATACGCTGCCGGCTTCGAGCGCGTCCTTCTCGGTCTGCGACATCGACGGCAGCGCGGCGCGGAACGCGCGGAAGATGCGCGCGGTGACGAGCTCCCGGCGCAGCGGCCGGATCAGGAACAGGCCGATCGGGAGGCTGTACAGGACAAGAGCGACGATCGTCGCATTCGGCGACCAGCCCAGCGCCGCCGCGAACAGCACGAGCCACAGAAAGCCGATCGCCGCCCAGACGGGAAACGCGGCGCGCCGGTACGCAAGCGCGCCGGCAATCGGCACGAGCAATACGATGAGCAACCAGGCCATGTCGCCTCCTCGATTACGCCGCCCCGCTCGCGGCCTTCCCGCGTCTCCCGAGCAATCCCGTCGGACCGCGAGCGAACTTCGCCGGTTTGCACCGGGCAAGTCCTCTGAAGTGTGAGCGCATGGCCGGACCGGGGCAAGTCGGGCGACACGTGCGGGGCGGTCCGATGCGCTCCGGAATCATGAATGGCTGCTGAATGCGTTCTTCAGTCGCCGTTCAGGCGGCGTCATCGAAAATCGCCTCATGGTCGAGATCCGACCATCAATGAACCACGCCGGGAGACAATCATATGGCACGCACGAGACTTCATCTTTCCGCCTTTGCGATCGCGGCCGGGCTGGCGATTTTCGGGTCGATTCCCGCGTCGTCGGCCGCCGAAACCGCGACGGGCAGCGCGACCATCACTGTGCTGCAAGCCGGGCAAGGCAAGGCGAGCGCGATCGACGCAGACAGAATGGCGACCGACCCGGCACTGCGGCAGGGAATGACGACGATCCGAAAGATCGTCGAACCGTATATCCCGCTGATTCGAGCCGGGAAATTCGGTGACGGACATTACAACGCCGTCGGCACTGCGGTGACGCAGCAGATCGAATACATTGTCGGCAATTGCAAGCTCGCTCCGGAAGCGGACCGCGTGTTGCACGAACTCCTCGTCCAATTGCAGGATGGCGCAGAGCGATTCGGCGGCAAGACGGCGGGGGCCGCGCGAGGTGAAGGCGTCACGCCGATTGTCAGCGCATTGAATGATTACGGCCGCTATTTCGACCATCCGAGTTGGCAGCCGGTGGGCGAGATTCAATAACGGGCCGAAGGCCGGAGCCCGAATCGGCTCCGGCAATTTCTACGGGCGCAAAGCTGCGGTTTGACTGCGGGGTTCGCCGCCCCCAGAATCGAAGCCTCTTCACAGAAATGCCCCTGAACATGCTGTCCTTCGACGTGCTGCTGGCCTTCCTTGCGATTTCCGCTGCAGTCACCGTCGCGCCCGGGCCGGACAACCTGATGGTGCTCGGCCAGAGCCTCGCGCGCGGGCGCATCGCCGGCTTCGGCATCGCGGTCGGCTGCGCGCTCGGCTGCTTCACGCATACGCTGTGGGCGACACTCGGCGTCAGCGCCTTGCTGCTCGCGTCGCCGAACGCGTTCTTCGCGCTCAAGCTCGCCGGCGCGGCGTATCTGTTCTGGCTCGGCGTGCAGGCGCTCAGGAGCGGCGGCATCGCGGCGGCCGAACGCGGCCAAGCGGTGGCGCTGCCGTGGCGCCGCTATGTCGCGCGAGGCTTCATCGCGAACGCCGTGAATCCGAAAGTCGCGCTGTTCTTCCTCGCGTTCCTGCCGCAGTTCGCGCGCCCCGAAGCCGGCGCTGCGTCGGCGCAGATGCTGGTGCTCGGCGCGGTGTTCGCGGCGCAGACGGTCGTCGTGTTCGGCGCGATCGCGTTCGCCGCCGGCAGCATCGGCCGCCTGCTCGCGCGCCGGCCGCGCCTCGGACCGTGGCTCGACCGCGTCACCGGCATGATTTTCATCGGGCTCGCCGCGAACCTGCTGCTCGGCGGACGACGGGGGTGAGGCCGCGGCGCGTGCAGTAGAATCGCGCCATGAGACGCGCGCCCGCCACCGCCCTGCCCGGCCCCGAGCCGACCCACCGCCACGACTGGCAGACCCTCAAGAGCCTCGTCCCGTACATCTGGGCCTACAAGGGCCGGGTGGTGTTCGCGCTGTCGTGCCTGATCGCGGCGAAAGGCGCGAACGTCACCGTCCCGATCATCTTCAAGCACCTTGTCGACACGCTGTCGCTGACGACCGAGCAGGCGTTCATCGTCGTGCCGGCGGCGCTGCTGCTCGCGTACGGCGCGCTGCGCTTTTCGACGTCGCTGTTCACCGAGCTGCGCGAGCTGGTGTTCGCGCGCGTCACGCAGGAAGCGGTGCGCGAAATCGCGCTGCGCGTGTTTCGCCACCTGCACGCGCTGTCGCTGCGCTTCCACCTCGAACGCCAGACCGGCGGGCTGACGCGCGACATCGAGCGCGGCACGCGCTCGATCGGCTCGCTGATCAGCTACACGCTGTATTCGATCCTGCCGACGCTGATCGAGATCGGCCTCGTGATCGGCATCCTGCTCGCGCAGTACGACGCGGTGTTCGCGATCATCACGTTCACGACGCTCGTGATCTACATCACGTTCACGGTGAAAGTCACGAACTGGCGCACGGCCTTGCGCCGGCACGCGAACGAGCTCGATTCCGCGGCCAGCGCGCAAGCGATCGACAGCCTGCTGAACTTCGAAACGGTCAAATACTTCAACAACGAGGAGTTCGAAGCGCGCCGTTACGACGAGCAGATGAAGAAGTGGGCGAACGCGCAGGTCAAGAACCAGTTCTCGCTGTCGGCGCTGAACGTCGGCCAGGCCGCGATCATCGCGGTCGCGGTGACGCTGATGATGTGGCAGGCGGCGGTGCGCGTCGCCAGCGGCGCGATGACGATCGGCGACATCGTGCTGGTCAACGCCTTCCTGATCCAGCTGTACATCCCGCTGAACTTCCTCGGCGTCATCTACCGCGAGCTGCGCCAGTCGCTGACCGACATCGAGCGCATGTTCGGGCTGATGCACGAGCACCGCGAGATCGCCGACGCGCCCGACGCGCGGATGCTGCCACCGGGGCCGGCGACGGTGCGCTTCGAGAACGTCAGCTTCGCGTACGACCCGAAGCGCGCGATCCTGCACGGCGTTGACTTCGAAATTCCGGCCGGGCGCACGCTCGCGGTCGTCGGCCATTCGGGGTCGGGCAAATCGACGCTCGCGCGTCTGCTGTATCGCTTCTACGACGTGCAGGGCGGCGCGATCCGCGTCAATGGCCACGACCTGCGTCAGCTCACGCAGGCGAGCCTGCGCGCGGCGATCGGCATCGTGCCGCAGGACACGGTGCTGTTCAACGACACGCTGTTCTACAACATCCAGTACGGCCGCCCGCTCGCCGCGCGCGAGGAGGTCGAAGCCGCGGCGCGCGCGGCCCAGCTCACCGACTTCATCGCGCGGCTGCCGGACGGCTTCGAGACGCGCGTCGGTGAACGCGGCCTGAAGCTCTCCGGCGGCGAGAAGCAGCGCGTCGCAATCGCGCGCGCGCTGCTGAAGAACCCGGCGATCCTGATTTTCGATGAAGCGACGTCCGCGCTCGACTCGAAGACCGAGAAAGCGATCCAGGCGCAGATCGAGCTCGCCGCCGAAGGCCGCACCGCGCTCGTCATCGCGCACCGCCTGTCGACGGTGATGAACGCGGACGAGATCATCGTCCTCGACCAGGGCCGCATCGTCGAACGCGGCACGCACGCCGCGCTGCTCGCGCGCGATGGCGACTACGCGCGGATGTGGGCGCTGCAGCAGCAGGAAGGCGAGGAAGCGGCGAACGCGGCATGACTGCGCGATTGCAGGGACTTGACTGCGCCGGTGCATTCGCCTTGATCGCAACGCCACTGCCTCGAGAAAGTGCCTGAGCGCGAAGTGTCAATTGAGCTAGCATGAAGTCTCAAGTGAACAGTGGGGCGGACGATGGCTGAGACGACCGAGAAGGAAGGCAAGGTACGCAAGCTCCCGGCGAGTGTAGAGACTCCCGCTGTCCGTAGGCCGAGTCGCACGTCGGCTGCGGAGAAATGGATCGACAAGCGCAACGCGTATCTTCGAAGCTCGTTTCAGCTGCGGATCGCGGAGATCAACCGTGGAGCGAGCGCACGCGACCTGGTCGGCGCCGCCGAGGTCTTGCAAGTGCCGCGCGAGCGACTCTACGACCTCGTTGGCCTCTCCGCTTCGACCGCAAAACGCAAAGTCGCCAAGAACGAGAAACTCAACCCTCACGTGACAGAGCGACTCATGCAGATCGGCGAGGTCGAAAAGCTTGCCGAGGACGTCTTCGGCGACCGGGATCGGGCGAGCGAGTGGTTGAAAACGAGCAACATGAGCCTCGGCAACGTCCCGCCGCTCTCGATGCTTGGCACCGAGATCGGGCGCCGTGAGGTCTCACGGATCCTAAACGCCATCGCCTACGGCGGGGCCGCTTGAATGCGGGCCTGGCGGATCGCGAAGCAAGCCTACGCTCTCGATCGAACCGGCGCCGGCGGCCTCTACGAAGGCGGCCGTTGGCACTTACTCGGCGTTCCGGTGATCTACGCCGGCCTAAGCGCGGAGATCTGTGCGATGGAGAAGCTCGTCCACACCGGCCCGATCCTGCCCGTCGACCTCGTCCTCGTTGCCCTCACGTTGCCTGACTCAGCGGATCTCTACGAAGAGGCCGACATCGCTACGCTGTCCGGCTGGGATGACCTGTCGCCAAATGGCGCTTCGGTCGAATTCGGGACCGCCTTCCTGCGCTCGGGCCGGGCGCTCGGGCTCATTGCCCCGTCAGCCGTAATGCCGGAAGCGCGTAACGTCATTCTCAATCCGCTACACCGCAGCTTCGCTGACGTCGAGCTCGCGATCGAGCGCCCCTTCTCGTTCGATCCACGGCTGCGCCCCTAGCTGATCACTTGAATCAAATGCCTTGCTCGCGATGATGGTGCTCTCGGCATGCGCGGATCCGATGCCGGGGTAGCAGCCAAAGTCGTACGAAAGTCTGCTTCGATTCTCGCTGAAAGCCGGCTCCGGGTCGTTCCGGCACCGTCGGGCAGGCCGCGCCCGCGATCATCAGCTTTGCAGAGCCTGATCCCCTCGAATGCAAGTGACTGAGCCGTGGCGATGCAAAACGGTGATCACGTGCCGCGCACTTTCGCAGCATGACCCGGCCATTCCGCTAAACTCGCGCGTCGCCCACAACTAAAAGTCCCGGGTAATGGACGCCCACGCCGCTCCCGCATTCCTGCGCGAACTCATCCTGTTCCTCGTCCTCGCGGGAGTGCTGATCCCGCTGCTGCAGCGCAGCCGCATCAACCCGGTGCTCGGCTTCCTCGCCGTCGGCATGGCCGTCGGGCCGTTCGGCCTCGGGCGGTTCACCGCGGCGACGCCGTGGCTCGGATACCTGACGTTCGGGCGCACCGAGGATGTCGAAGTCTTCGCCGAGTTCGGCGTGATCTTCCTGATGTTCATGATCGGGCTCGAGATGTCGGTCGACCGGCTGTGGGCGATGCGGCGGCTCGTGTTCGGACTCGGCAGCCTGCAGGTCGGCATCACCGCGCTGGTCATCGGCGCGACCGCGTACGCGTTCGGCAACGGCCTGGAAGCATCGGTCGTGCTCGGCGGCGTGCTCGGCTTCTCGTCGACGGCGGTCGTGATGCAGCTGCTGTCGCAACGCCGCGAACTAGGCACGCCGCTCGGCCAGGCGACGTTCTCGGTGCTGCTGCTGCAGGATCTGGCGGTCGTGCCGCTGCTCGTGCTGGTGACGATCCTCGCGCAGGACGCGGGCGGCAATTTCCTCGGGCTGATCGGCCTCGCTGCGGCGAAAGGCGCGGCGACGATCGCGCTGATCTATCTCGTCGGCCGGCGCGTCGTGCGTCCGGTGTTCCACCAGATCGCCGCGAACCGCCAGGCCGAATCGTTCATGGCGCTGACGCTGCTGACGACGCTCGGCGTCGCGCTGCTGACCCGCGCGGCCGGGCTGTCGATGGAACTCGGTGCCTTGCTCGCCGGCCTGTTGATCGCCGAGACCGAGTTCCGCCACGAAGTCGAGGTCACGATCGAGCCGTTCAAGGGCCTGCTGATGGGAGTGTTCTTCATGTCGGTCGGCATGGGCATCGACGTCACCGCGATTCTCGCCGAACCGCTGCTGCTGCCGCTGTCGGTCGCCGGCCTGATGGGGCTGAAAGCGCTGATCATGTTCGCGCTGTTCCGGCTCTTCGGCCTGACCTGGGGACGGGCAGCCGAAGGCGGCATCATGCTGTGCCAGGGCGGCGAATTCGCGTTCATCGTCATCGGCATGGCCTTGGGGCTGGGGATCATCGCGCCTCCGATCGGCCACTTCATGCTGCTCGTAGTCAGCCTGTCGATGCTCGTCACTCCCCCGCTGTCGCTGTTCGGGCGCAGGCTCGGCGACGCGATCGATGCCCGCGTGGGCAAGAGCTCGGCGCTCGCCGAGGAGACGCTCGGCGAACTCGGCGGCCACGTCGTCATCGCCGGCTACGGTCGCGTCGGACAGATGATCGGCGAACTGCTCGACGAACAGGGCATTCCGCACGTCGCGATCGAAACCGACGCCAAGCTCGTCGCCCGCCAGCGTGCGAAAGGTGCGCCGGTCTATTTCGGTGACGCGAGCCGGCCCGAGCTGCTGCGCAAGTTCCACCTCGAACGCGCCGTCGCGGTCGTGCTGACGATGGATCACACGGCAGCGGCCGTGCATGCCGTCAAAGGCGTGCGCGCGACGTCGGCGAACATCCGCATCGCCGCACGTGCCCGCGACGAAGCGCACGCTGCGACCTTGCGCGACGCCGGTGCATCGGTCGTGATCCCGGAGACGCTCGAATCCGGTCTGCAGCTCGCCGGCTCGGTGTTCGAGACGCTCGGCGTGCCCGGCGACGTCGCGACGCGCCTGCTCGACCAGGAGCGCAAGCGGCGCATCGAATCGTTTCTTCCCGCCTGACGCCGGCCCTCTCATCACATGCCGCCTCCGTCACATGCCGTAATCCTCGCCGCCGCCGGCAAGCGCGACGTCGATCATGCGGCGCGTCAGGTGCGGTGCGAACAGCTCGATGAACGCGTACACATAGCCGCGCAAGTAGGCATTGCGGCGCAAGCCGACGCGCGTCGTGCTCGACTCGAACAGGTGCGCCGCATCGCTCATGCCGAGTGTCTTGTCGGCCACGGTATCGAACGCCATGCGCGCGAGGATGCCGATCCCGAGGTCCATCGACACGTAAGTCTTGATGACGTCCGAGTCGAGCGCGGTGAGCACGACGTTCGGGCGCAGGCCGCGGCCGAGGAAAGCCTTGTTGATCAGGCTGCGGCCGGTGAATGCGTCGTCGTAGGTGATGAGCGGGTAGCGCGCGATCGCCTCGAGGGTCAGCGGATGTTCCTTGAGGATCGGGTGGCGCGGCGTCGCGACGATGCAGCGGTTCCACTGGTAACAGGGCAGCATCACCAGTTCATCGTAGTCGGCGATCGCCTCGGTCGCGATCGCGAGATCGGCTTCGCCCGACATCACCATGTCGCACACCTGGCGCGGGTTGCCCTGGTGCAGCGACAGCTTGACCTGCGGGAAGCGCTGCATGAAATCGCGGATGATGCGCGGCAGCACGTAGCGCGCCTGAGTGTGCGTCGTCGCGATCGAAAGACTCCCGGCCGACTCGTTGGTAAACTCGTCGCCCACCTGGCGCAGGTTGTCGATGTCGCGCAGCACCCGTTCGGCGAGCGCGAGAACCTGGCGGCCGGGATCGGTGACCGCGACGAGGCGCTTGCCGTGGCGCACGAACACGTCGACGCCGAGCTCGGTCTCGAACAGCCGGATCTGCTTGGACACTCCCGGCTGCGACGTGAACAGCGCCTCGGCCGCCTCCGATACATTCAACCCGCGCCGCGCAACTTCGTAGATGTAACGCAATTGCTGGAGGTTCATCCAGGGACCCTTATAACCAATTCTTCTTAGAGTCTAACGTTAACTGGCTTTTTGCATCTAGCGATCCGTTTTACGATGCGCCGCACCATACAAGAAGACGCATCTCATGGATTTTGCCTACCCCGTTACCGGATTCGCAGTTGGCGCGATCGTCGGACTCACCGGCGTCGGGGGTGGCTCGCTGATGACGCCCCTGCTGGTGCTGCTGTTCGGCATCCACCCTTCGGTCGCAGTGGGCACCGATCTGCTGTACGCGGCGATCACGAAGACCGGCGGCACGCTCGCGCACGGATTGAAAGGCACGGTCGACTGGCAGGTCACGCGGCGGCTCGCGAGCGGCAGCATTCCCGCCGCAATCGTCACGCTGGCACTGGTCGGCACGTTCGCGCCCGGGGGCATGGACGGCGCCGCGAGCCTGATCAAGATCGCGCTCGGCGTCGCCCTCGTGCTGACGGCAGTGGCGCTGATCTTCCGCAAGCACATCCAGGCGTATGCGCTGGCGCGCTTCGGCGGCACGTCGAACCCGGTGCGCACGGCGCGGCTGACGGTCCTGGTCGGCGCAGTGCTCGGCGTGCTGGTGTCGATTTCCTCGGTCGGGGCCGGAGCGCTCGGCGTGACCGCGCTGTTCTTTCTGTATCCGGGGATGCCGGCGCTGCGCATCGTCGGCTCCGACATCGCGCACGCGGTGCCGCTGACGCTGGTCGCCGGCCTCGGCCACTGGATGCTCGGCAGCGTGGATTGGTTCCTGCTCGGCAGCCTGATCGTCGGTTCGCTCCCCGGCATTTGGCTCGGCAGCCACATTTCGACGAAAGTCCCGGACCGCGTGCTGCGCCCGATCCTGGCAACGATGCTGGTGCTGGTCGGCGCCAAGCTGATCAGCCACTGAGCTGCAACAAAAGTATTTAACGAGAGAGACGCGATGTACCGATACGACGACTATGACCAGCAGCTTCTCGACGAACGCGTCGTGCAGTTTCGCGACCAGATGCGCCGCCACCTTGCCGGTGAGCTGAGCGACGACGAGTTCCGTCCGGTGCGGCTGCAAAATGGCCTGTACATCCAGCGCCACGCTCCGATGTTCCGGATCTCCGTGCCATACGGCCACCTCGCGAGCCGTCAGTTGCGCAAGCTCGCGCACCTCGCGCGCACCTACGACCGCGGCTACGCGCATTTCACGACGCGCACCAACGTCCAGTTCAACTGGTCGCCGCTCGAAGCCATCCCCGACATGCTCGGCGAACTGGCCACCGTGCAGATGCACGCGAACCAGACTTCGGGCAACGACATCCGCAACATCACCGCCGACGCGTTCGCCGGCGTCGCTGCGGATGAAGTCGTCGATCCCCGCCCGTGGGCCGAGATCCTGCGCCAGTGGGCGACCTACAACCCGGAGTTCGCGTACCTGCCGCGCAAGTTCAAGATCGCGCTCAATGGCGCGACCGAAGACCGCGTCGTCGTGCGCATCTACGACATCGGGCTCGACCTCAAGCGCGACGCGGACGGCAACGTCGGTTTTCGCGTGCTCGTCGGCGGCGGCCTCGGTCGTACGCCGATCCTCGGCGAGGAGATCGCGAGCTTCGTGCCGTGGCAGCACCTGATCACCTACTGCGAGTCGATCCTGCGCGTCTATAACCGCTACGGCCGCCGGGACAACGTGTGGAAAGCGCGCATCAAGATCCTCGTCAAGGCGCTCGGCGCCGAGGAATTCGCACGCCAGGTCGAAGAGGAATGGGCGCACGTCAAGGACGGCCCGAACACGCTGACCGAAGCCGAAGTGCAGCGCGTCGCCGCACACTTCGTCGACCCGGACTACGAGACGCTGCCCGCGCGCAATGCGCTCTACGAAGCGCAGCTCGCCGACAGCAAGCCGTTCGCCGCGTGGGTCAGGCGCAACGTGCGCGCGCACAAGGTGCCCGGCTATGCGTCGGTGACGCTGTCGCTGAAGAAGACCGGCGTCGCGCCGGGCGACATCAGCGCCGAACAGATGGACCTCGTCGCCGACTGGGCCGATCGCTTCAGCTTCGGCGAAGCGCGCATGACGCACGAGCAGAACGTCGTCCTCGCCGACGTCAAGCTGTCGGACCTGCACACGCTGTGGGAGCTCGCCCGCGAAGCCGGGCTCGCGACGCCGAACATCGGCCTGCTGACCGACATCATCTGCTGCCCGGGGGGCGATTTCTGCAGCCTCGCGAACGCGAAGTCGATCCCCATCGCCGAGGCGGTCCAGAGGCGCTTCGACGACCTCGACTACCTCTACGACATCGGTGACATCGACATCAACATCTCGGGCTGCATGAACGCCTGCGGCCACCACCACGTCGGCAACATCGGCATCCTCGGCGTCGACAAGAACGGCGAGGAGTGGTACCAGGTGACGATCGGCGGCGAGCAGGGCAATGCGACCGCGCTCGGCAAAGTCATCGGCCCGTCGTTCGCGCGCGCCGACATGGCCGACGTCGTCGAGAAGCTCATCGCAACCTACATCGAATACCGCCACGCGGACGAGCGCTTCGTCGACACGGTGCATCGCCTCGGCATCGAGCCGTTCAAGCAGCGCGTGTATGGCGGCGAAGTCCAGACGCAAAGGAAGGTGGCTCATGCCTAAGTTGATCAAGAACGGCCGGGTCGTTGCCGACGACTGGCAGATCGTCACGCTCACCGAGGGCGAAACCGCCGTCAGCGCCGTCGTGCCCGCCGGACGCGTGCTCGTCCCGCTCGCGGTGTGGCAGGCGCGCCGCGAAGAGTTTGCCGGCCGCGCCGACGCCGGCGAACTGGGAGTGTGGCTCGGCAGCAGCGAAGGGCCGGAGGCGGTTGCGGACGACGCTGCGCGCTTTGCGGTCATCGGCATCGATTTCCCGAAGTTCACCGACGGGCGCGGCTACTCGACCGCGACGCTGCTGCGCACCCGCTACGGCTACACCGGCGAATTGCGCGCGATCGGCGACGTGCTGCGCGACCAGTTCAACTACCTCACGCGCTGCGGCTTCGACGCGCTGCAGCCGCGTGCCGGCCGGTACTCCGACGAGCAGCTTGAAGCGGCTACCGCGAGCCTCGCCGATTTCACCGTGCCTTATCAGGCATCGGCGACGCTTCCGCAGCCGCTGTTCCGCCGCGTCGCCCGCCCCACTCCGCCACAGGTGAAATCGTGACCGGCGCCGTGACGCTGCTGCGTCCCGCAGCGGCGAACCCGGCGACCCGTCCGGAACTGAGCGACGCGTTGCGTGCGAGCGTCGCGACGAAATCCGCGGCGGCGCTCGAGTTCCTGCGCGCCGCTGCCGCCGAATTCGGTTCGGCGGGCGAGCTGACGTTCGCGAACAGCTTCGGCGCCGAAGACATGGTGCTGACCGACCTGATCCTGCGCGAGGCGCTGCCGATCGAGATCTTCTCGCTCGACACCGGCCGCCTGCCGGCCGAGACCTACACGCTGATCGGCGAAGTCGAACAGCGTTACGGCACGAAGCTGAAGGTTTTCTTCCCCGACGCGACGGCAGTCGAGAACCACGTTCGCACGCACGGCATCAACGCGTTCTACGACTCGGTCGAGCTGCGCAAGGCGTGCTGCGGCGTGCGCAAGATAGAACCGCTGCGCCGCGCGCTGGCTGGGAAAAAAGCGTGGATCACCGGCCTGCGCGCCGCCCAGTCGGTCACTCGCACCGGCCTGCCGCAGCGTGAATTCGATGCCGGCAACGGGCTCGAGAAGCTCAACCCGCTGTCGGACTGGTCCGAGACCGAAGTGTGGGCTTACATCCGCATCCACGAAGTGCCGTACAACGCGCTGCACGATCAGTTCTACCCGAGCATCGGCTGCGCGCCGTGCACGCGCGCGATCGCCCTCGGCGAGGACGTCCGCGCCGGACGCTGGTGGTGGGAGGATCCGGCGTCGAAGGAATGCGGGCTGCACGTCAGGAAAGGCTGACCCCATGAGCCGCCGCCTCGACACCTTTCCCCACTCCTCGGCTGCCGCCCCATACTCGCGTCCCGGCCTGCGCCGCCGCCTCGCGGCGCTGCGTGCCGGGCTGAAAGCCGCTTTTCGCGCGCTGCGCGCCTCGAACATCAAACGTTAAGAAACGATCATGTCCACGCTGACCAGACAAACCCTGACCCATCTCGACTGGCTCGAAGCCGAAGCGATCCACATCCTGCGCGAAGTCGCCGGCCAGTGCTCGAACCCGGTGCTGCTGTTCTCCGGCGGCAAGGACTCGATCTGCATGCTGCGGCTCGCCGAGAAGGCCTTCCGTCCGGGGCGCTTCCCGTTCCCGCTGATGCACATCGACACCGGCCACAACTACAAGGAAGTGACCGACTTCCGCGACAAGCGCGCCGCCGAGCTCGGCGAGCGGCTGATCGTGCGCTCGGTCGAGGACTCGATGGCGCGCGGCACGGTGGTGCTGAAGACGCCGGACGAGTCGCGCAACAAGCATCAGTCGGTGACGCTGCTCGAGGCGATCGAGGAATTCGGGTTCAACGCCTGCATCGGCGGGGCGCGGCGCGACGAGGAAAAGGCGCGCGCGAAAGAGCGGATCATGAGCTTCCGCGACGAGTTCGGCCAGTGGGACCCGAAGAACCAGCGTCCCGAACTGTGGAACCTGTTCAACGCCCGCACGCACAAGGGCGAGAACATCCGCGCGTTCCCGATCAGCAACTGGACCGAACTCGACGTGTGGCAGTACATCGAGCGCGAAAAGCTCGAATTGCCGTCGATCTACTTCGCGCATGTCCGCCCGGTCGTGCGCAAGGACGGCCTGCTGCAGCCCGTGACCGACGTCACGCCCGCCAAGCCCGGCGACGTCGTGGAGAACGTCCAGGTGCGCTTTCGCACCGTCGGCGACATCACCTGCACGGCCCCGGTCGAATCCGATGCCGACACGGTCGCGAAGATTCTCCTCGAGACCGCGACGACGACAATCACCGAGCGCGGCGCGACCCGGATGGACGACCAGACTTCGGAGGCTTCGATGGAGCAGCGGAAGAAGGAAGGGTATTTTTGATTCGTGTGGTCGAGCGGTGGCTTGGGGTCCGAGGGGCGCGTGCTGTGCGGGGTGCTAAGCGAGCGACGCGGGGCATTTGCTCCGCGGGCTGCGGAACTCGCGCTGCGCCGCGCTTCCGCGGCGCGCGCTCAGACAGTCCTCGCCCGCTCCGCAAACACCCCGCCTCGCTCTTGCGGCGTGCCGGCTGAACCAAAGACCCAACCGTTCGGCGCTCGTTGTGCGCCACGCGGTTCGACAAGTAGTGAAAGAAAGAAGCGCAGTCCGAAAAACCCGGAACGGAGCCGGGGACGGGTGGGGTGTTCGTGGCGCGGGCGAGGACTGTCTGAGCGAGCGCAGCGAAGCGAGTTCCGCAGCCCGCAGAACGAACACCCCACCCAGCCCCGGCGGGCAGGCACCCCCGAGACCGCATCGACCTTTAAGCCGCAACAGAAATTTTGGAAAGAACTGAAGGAACCATGACCATGTCCGCCCTCGAAAACCTGCCCGACACCGACCACGGCCTGCTGCGCTTCCTGACCTGCGGCAGCGTCGATGACGGCAAGAGCACGCTGATCGGCCGCCTGCTCTTCGACACCAAGACGATCCTCGCCGACACGCTCAACGCGATCGAAAAAACCTCGGCCAAGCGCGGCATGACCGCCGTCGATCTGTCGCTGCTCACCGACGGCCTGCAGGCCGAGCGCGAACAGGGCATCACGATCGACGTGGCCTATCGCTACTTCTCGACCGGCACGCGCAAGTACATCATCGCCGACGCCCCCGGCCACGAGCAGTACACGCGCAACATGGTCACTGCCGCCTCGACCGCGAACCTCGCGATCATCCTCGTCGATGCGAGAAAAGGCGTGCTGACGCAGACGCGCCGCCACTCGTACCTCGCGAGCCTCGTCGGCATCCCGCATCTGCTCGTCGCGATCAACAAGATGGACCTCGTCGATTATGACGCGGCGGTGTACGAACGCATCCGTGCCGAGTACCTCGCGTTCGCGGCGAAACTCGGCATCAAGGACGTGCGCTTCATTCCACTGTCGGCGCTCAACGGCGACATGATCGTCGATCGCGGCGAGCGCATGGGCTGGTACGACGGCCCGACGCTGCTCGAAATCCTCGAGACGGTGCCGGCCGCGCACACCGAACAGGCCGAGGATTTCCGCTTCCCGGTGCAGTTCGTCTGCCGTCCGCACGACTCGGCGAACCCCGAACTGCACGACTACCGCGGCTTCATGGGGCGGGTCGAATCCGGCGAGATCAGTATCGGCGACGCCGTCACCGTGCTGCCGTCGGGACGCAGCAGCTCGGTGCGCGACATCCAGATCGGCGGCGAAGGCGTGCCGCGCGCGATCCACGAGCAGTCGGTCACGCTGCTGCTGGCCGACGAAATCGACATTTCGCGCGGCGACATGATCGTCAAGAGCGCCGAGCAGCCGCAGGCACTGAAGGAGATCGACGCGACGGTGTGCTGGCTGTCCGAAACCCCGATGTCGCCGGCGCGCACTTACCTGTTGCGCCACACGACGCGCGAAGTGAAGGCGAAGATCGCGAAAATCGACTACCGGCTCGACGTCAACACGCTCGAACATGAGCCCGTCGCGACGCTCGCGATGAACGATATCGCGAACCTGACACTCAAACTCGCCCAGCCGGTTTTCGCCGATCCTTACACCGACAATCGCGCCACCGGCGCTTTCATCGTCATTGATGAAAGCACGAACAACACCGTCGGTGCCGGAATGATCCGCTGAACCTGCGCAACCCGAACATCTGCATCTCCTGCCGCCCCCGGCGCCGTTACGGCACCGGGGCGCAACGCCTTCCCCGTCGACCCCCGGCGTGTGGGAAAATGGCGTCTTGCCCGATTTCCGGCTGCAGGGCACAGCGAGCAACATAGAAGACGAACATGAAATCTGTCGATGACTTTCGCCTGCGGTTCGGCAGCAGGGAATATGTTCCCATCATGATTGGCGGGATGGGCGTCGACATCTCGACGTCGGACCTGGCGCTCGAAGCCGCGCGTCTCGGCGGCATCGGACACATCTCGGACGCGATGGTCCCGACCGTCAGCGACCGGCGCTACGACACGAAGTACACGCGCGACAAGCTGAAGTTCTACAAGTACAACGTCGCGAACACGGACAAGTCCGAAGTGCAGTTCGACCTCGGCCTGCTCGCCGAGGCGACCGAGCGCCACGTGCACCACACGATGGAGCGCAAGCGCGGTGACGGCCTGATCTTCATCAACTGCATGGAAAAGCTGACGATGAACGGGCCGAAGGACACACTGCGCGTGCGCCTGCGCTCGGCGCTGGACGCCGGTATCGACGGCATCACGCTCGCCGCGGGCCTGCACCTCGGGTCGTTCGCGCTGATCGAGGATCACCCGCGTTTTCGCGACGTCAAGCTCGGCATCATCGTGTCGTCGCTGCGTGCGCTGCTGCTGTTCCTGCGCAAGTCGGCGCGCACGAACCGTCTGCCCGACTACGTCGTCGTCGAAGGGCCGCTCGCCGGCGGCCATCTCGGCTTCGGCATGGACTGGGCGCAGTACGACCTGCACGCGATCATGGCCGAGATCCACGATTACCTGAAGACCGAAAACCTCGACATCCCGCTGATCCCGGCTGGCGGCATCTTCACCGGCAGCGACGCGGTGTCCTTCCTCGACGCCGGCGCCGCTGCGGTGCAGGTCGCGACGCGCTTCACCGTATCGCACGAATGCGGGCTGCCGCCGGACGTGCAACAGCACTACTTCGGCGCGGACGAAGACGACATTGAGGTCAACAACACCTCGCCGACCGGCTACCCGATGCGCATGCTCAAGAGCAGCCCGTCGATCGGCGCCGGCATCCGCCCGAACTGCGAAGCCTACGGCTACCTGCTCGACGCGAACGGCAACTGCGCGTACATCAACGCCTACAACCGCGAGCTCGCCGCGCATCCGGATGCCGGCCGCCTGCGCGTGATGGACAAGACCTGCCTGTGCACGCACATGCGCAACTTCGACTGCTGGACTTGCGGCCACTACACGTACCGGCTCAAGGACACGACGCACCGGCGCCCGGACGGCACGTACCAGATCCTCAGCGCGGAACACATTTTCCACGACTACCAGTACAGCAAGGACAACCGTATCGCGCTGCCTCCGGCCGAACAGGCCTGAAGCCGCGCTGACCGCCTGAAGGGAGCGCCCCGCCTGCCGCGGCGGCCGCTCCCTTTTTTCGCCTTCCGGCGCTCGCCCAGCCGTCGTCCGTCCCGGTCAGCGGGAACGCTTCCCCCGCACTACACTCAGACGAGCGGATGCACGGCGCATTGCCCCTCGCACGCGTGCATCGGCGTCCGAAGGAACCGGCATGCACGCTGCGCTGCGACGACTGGGCACTCTGCTTTTTCTGTTTTTTTTGCTGTTCGGCCTCGGCTTCGGCCTGCCTGCGGACGGGCGGGCGGCCGAAGCGCCCGCGGCGAAAGTGGTCGCGCTGCGGCTCGACGGCGTCATCGGCCCGGCGACGTCCGATTTCGTCAGCCGCGGACTGGCACGCGCGCGTTCAGAGAACGCGGGGCTCGTCGTCATCGAAATGGACACCCCCGGCGGGCTCGACGCCTCGATGCGCATCATCATCCGCGAAATCCTCGCGTCACCGATACCGATCGCGACTTACGTCAGCCCCGGCGGCGCGCGCGCGGCCAGCGCCGGCACCTACATCCTCTATGCGAGCCACATCGCCGCGATGGCGCCGGCGACGAATCTGGGCGCTGCGACTCCGGTCGCGATCGGCGCGCCGGGAAGCGGGAAACCGCCGGCCGAAGACGATGATCCGGCGACCGAACCCGGCAAGGATGGCGACAGTGCCGACAAGGCCGCTGCGCCCAAAGCCCCGCGCGGCGACGCGATGATGGCGAAGATCGAGAACGACGCGGCCGCCTATCTGCGCAGCCTCGCCCAGCTGCGCGGCCGTGACGCGGATTTCGCCGAGCGCGCGGTGCGCGAGGCGGCGAGCCTGTCGGCCGACGAAGCGCTCAAGGGGGGTGTCATCGATGTCGTCGCAAGTGACCTGAAAGATCTGCTGACGCGGATCGACGGCCGCACGGTCAGGCTCGACAGCGGCAACACGGTGCAGCTCGCGACTGCGGACGCCACGGTCGAGCGGATCGCGCCCGACTGGCGCAACCGCGTCCTGTCGATCCTGTCGAATCCGCAACTCGCGCTGGTGCTGATGATGATCGGCATCTACGGCCTGTTCTTCGAATTCACCAGCCCGGGCTTCGGCGTGCCGGGAGTTGCCGGGCTGATCTGCCTGCTGGTCGCGCTCTATGCGTTCCAGTTGCTGCCGGTCAACTGGACCGGGGTCGCGCTGATCGCGATCGGCGCGACGCTGATGCTCGCCGAAGCGTTCCTGCCGAGCTTCGGCGCGCTCGGCGTCGGCGGCATCGTCGCCTTCGTCGTCGGCGGCCTGTTCCTGATGGACACCGAAGCGCCCGGCTTCGGCATCCCCCTGCCGTTCATCATCGGCCTCGCGCTTGTCAGCGCCGCACTGATCCTCGGCGTAGGCACCCTCGCCGCACGCACCCGCAAACAGACCGTCGTCAGCGGCCGCGAAGCGCTGATCGGCAGCATCGGCACGGTCACGGTCGTGTCGGGCGACGCGAGCTGGGCACAGGTGCAGGGCGAATCGTGGCGCGTCACCGCCCCCGGCCCGCTGGTCCCGGGCGAGCGGGTGCGCGTCGTCGGCATGCGCGGCCTGACGCTGCACGTCGAACGGCTCGCCCCTCCCCCTTCTGCGATCGAAAGGAGTTTCCGATGATCTACGACTTCAACCTCGGCCTCGGCACCGTGCTGCTGATCCTGATCGCGCTCGTCGTCAGCGCGATCAGGATCCTGCGCGAATACGAGCGCGGCGTGATCTTCATGCTCGGACGCTTCTGGAAAGTCAAGGGGCCGGGCCTCGTGCTCGTGATTCCCGGGGTCCAGCAGATGGTCAAGGTCGACCTGCGCGTCGTGACGATGGACGTGCCGAGCCAGGACGTGATCTCGCGCGACAATGTCTCGGTCAAGGTCAACGCGATCGTGTTCTTCCGCGTCGTAGACCCCGAGAAAGCGATCATCCAGGTCGAAAACTACATGGTCGCGACCAGCCAGCTCGCGCAGACGACGCTGCGCGCGGTGCTCGGGAAACACGAACTCGACGAGATGCTCGCCGAACGCGAACGACTGAACCTCGACGTGCAGCAGATCCTCGACGCCCAGACCGATGCGTGGGGCATCAAGGTCACGAACGTCGAGATCAAGCACGTCGACCTCAACGAGACGATGGTGCGCGCGATCGCCCGCCAGGCCGAAGCCGAGCGCGAGCGGCGCGCGAAAGTGATCCACGCCGAAGGCGAGAAGCAGGCGGCCGAGAGCCTGATGGAAGCGGCCGAAATGCTGTCGCGCCAGCCCGCCGCGATGCAGCTGCGCTATCTGCAGACACTGACGCAGGTCGCTGGCGAAAAATCCTCGACGATCGTCTTCCCGGTGCCGGTCGACCTGCTCAAGGGATTCCTCGACGCCGGCGCGCCGCGCCCGGTCGTGCCGACCCGGCCGCCGCAAGCCTGAAGCCGGACGCCCGGCCCTCGGCGCCGGCACGGCTTGCCCGCGGCGCAATACCCGAGTATTTTAATCAACATTAGCCACGCCAGACGGAGCTGCCGATGTCTTTGCCAGCCGACCGCTTCACGACCGAGCGCATCATTGCGATGCGGCGCTGGACGCCGCATCTGTTCAGCTTTCGCACCACGCGCGACCCGGCATTCCGCTTCGTGCCGGGGCAGTTCGCCCGCCTCGGGCTGCGCAAGGAGGACGGCTCGATCGTCTGGCGCGCGTATTCGATGGTCTCCGCGCCATACGACGAACACCTCGAGTTCTATTCGATCGTCGTGCCGGACGGGGAATTCACGGGCCGCCTCGCCCGGCGCGCCGAAGGGGACGAGATTTTCGTCGAGAAGATGAACTACGGGTTCCTGACGACCGATCGCTTCGAAGGCGGGCGCGACCTGTGGCTGCTCGCGACCGGCACCGGGCTCGCGCCGTTCATCTCGATTCTGCATGACCGCAGCACCTGGACCGACTACGAGCGCATCGTCCTCGTGCACAGCGTGCGCACCGCCGCCGAACTTGCGTACCGCGACGAGATCGCGCGCCTCGTGGACCACCCGCTGGTCGGCGACGTCGTGCACAAACTGCACTACGTGCCGGTCGTCACCCGCGAGCGTGTCGCCGGAGCCCTGAGTGCGCGCATCACGACGCTGATCGAGAGCGGCGAACTCGAACGGGCGGTCGGCTTCCCGCTCGATCACGAACGCAGCCGCATCATGCTGTGCGGCAACCCGCAGATGGTCGATGACGGACGCAAGCTCCTCAACCGCCTCGGCTACAAGCTGTCGCGCCGCGCGGCGCCGGCGCACCTCGTCGTCGAGAACATGTGGTGAGGCTTACGGCAGCACGATCGCCAGCGCGATCGGCAGGAAAACCACTGCCGCGACGTTGCCGATCAGCACCATCGACGCCACCGCCTGCGGCTCCTGGTGATAGCGCTCGGCGAAGATGTAGTTGAGCACCGCAGGTGGCAGGGCGCCGAACACCACCAGCAGGGCTTCCTGTTGCGGCGGCAGGTCGATGAACAGCATCACCGCGTACGCGAGCAGCATGCCGACGAGGGGGCGCACGGCGGCGCCGTAAAACCCCAGCCCGATCGACGAGATGTTCGAATCGGTAAGGCGCACGCCGAGCGCGAACAGCATCAGCGGAATCGACACGTCGCCGAGCATCTTGATCGCGAGCATCAGCGGCGGCCACACCACGACGCCGGCGATGCCGACCGCGAGTCCGGCGAACGTCGCCAGCACCGACGGCACTTTCCACACCGTCCACACTTTGATGCGATGGTCGAGCAGCCATGCGCCGAACGAGAAATGCAGCAGGTTCGACACCATGAACATCACCACCGCGGGCGCCAGCGCCGCTTCGCCGAAAGCGAGCACGGCGAGCGGCAGGCCGAGGTTACCGCAGTTGTTGAACATGATCGGCGGCACGAAAGTCTTCGGCGCGATCCGCGATGAGCGGGCGAGCGCCCAGCCGATCACCCCCGAGCCGATGACGATCACCAGCGTCGCGACGACGAGCGGCACGAACTCGACAATATGGAAATCCTTGTTCGCGAGCGCCGCGAACACCAGCGCCGGAATGAAGACGTCCATGTTCAGCTTGTTCGCGTGCGACAGGTCGGGCTTCATGCGCCTGCCGACGAAATAGCCCAGCGCGGTGATCGCGAACAGCGGAAAAAGGATCGAGACGATGCGCACGAGCATGGCGAGGGTAATTCCGGCGCTCGCCGGCGAGCGAGGCCGGCCAAGCGGATGGGAAGCGCGGCGCCGCCGGGAGCGCTCCCGGCGTGAGAACCGCGAAGACGAACGGCGGCGCGGGACCGCCGTCTGGCGCCGGGCTAGAGCACGTAGCGCGCGAGATCCTCGCGCTGCGCGAGAATCTCGAGCCGCGCGTCGACGTACGCGGCATCGACGAGGAGCTTGTCCAGGCCGATCCTCCCGGCGTCGAACGAGATTTCCTCGAGCAGCTTTTCCATCACCGTATAGAGGCGGCGCGCGCCGATGTTCTCGGTCTTCTCATTGACCTGGTACGCGATCTCGGCGAGACGGCGGATGCCGTCGTCGGTGAACTGCAGCGCCACGCCGTCGGTCGCGAGCAGCGCCTGGTACTGGCGCACGAGGCACGCGTCGGTCTGCGTCAGGATGCACTGGAAATCCTCGACCGACAGGCTCTCGAGCTCGACGCGGATCGGCAGGCGCCCCTGCAGTTCGGGAATCAGGTCGCTCGGCTTGGCGAGGTGGAACGCGCCGCTGGCGATGAACAGGATGTGATCGGTCTTGATCATGCCGTACTTCGTCGAGATCGTCGTGCCTTCGACGAGCGGCAGCAGGTCGCGCTGCACGCCCTGGCGCGACACGTCCGCGCCCTGCCCTTCCGAGCGCGACGCGACCTTGTCGATCTCGTCGAGGAACACGATGCCGTTCTGCTCAACCGCGCGCACGGCCTCGGCCTTGACTTCCTCGTCGTTGATGAGCCGCGCCGCCTCCTCGTCGGTCAGCGCCTTCAGCGCCTCGCCGATCTTCATCTTGCGCAGCTTCTTCTTGCCGCCCCCGAGGTTCTGGAACATCCCCTGGATCTGCTGCGTGAGCTCTTCCATTCCGGGCGGGGCGAAAATTTCGGCCGTCATCCCCTGCGCGGCGACTTCGATGTCGATCTCCTTGTCGTCGAGTTCGCCTTCGCGCAGCCGCTTACGGAATTTCTGCCGCGTGCTCGAATCCGCCGGTTCGGGCTCGTTGAGGCCGACCGGACGGGCCGGCGGCAACAGCGCGTCGAGCACGCGGTCTTCGGCGGCGTCGAGCGCGCGATCCCGTACCGTCTTCATCGCGCGTTCGCGTCCGTCCTTGACGGCGATTTCGGCGAGGTCGCGGATGATCGTGTCGACGTCGCGGCCGACGTAGCCGACTTCGGTGAATTTCGTCGCCTCGATCTTGATGAACGGCGCGTTCGCGAGCCGCGCGAGCCGGCGCGCGATCTCGGTCTTGCCGACACCGGTCGGCCCGATCATCAGGATGTTCTTCGGCGTGATCTCGCTCCTGAGCGGCTCCTCGACCTGCGCGCGGCGCCAGCGGTTGCGCAACGCGATCGCGACGGCCTTCTTCGCCTTCGCCTGGCCGACAATGTGCTTGTCGAGTTCGGAGACGATCTCCGGGGGGGTCATCTGGGTCATCCCTCGAGTACCTCGATTACGTGGCTCTGGTTCGTATAGATGCACAGGTCGCCGGCGATCTGCAGCGACTTCTTCACGATCTCTTCCGGCGGCAGCGCAGTGTTCTCGAACAGCGCGCGGGCCGCGGACTGCGCGTACGCGCCGCCACTGCCGATCGCGACGATGCCCTGCTCGGGCTCGAGCACGTCGCCGTTGCCGGTGATGACGAGGGAGTTGTCGGGATCGGCGACCGCGAGCATCGCCTCGAGCCGGCGCAGCATGCGGTCGGTGCGCCAGTCCTTCGCCAGTTCGACTGCGCTGCGCAGCACGTTGCCCTGGTGCTTCTCGAGCTTCGCCTCGAAGCGCTCGAACAGCGTGAACGCGTCGGCCGTGCCGCCGGCAAACCCGGCGAGTATCCTGCCCTGGTAGATCGGACGCACTTTGCGCGCGCTCGCCTTGATGACGATGTTGCCGAGCGTGACCTGCCCGTCGCCCCCGAGCGCCACGCGCCGGCCGCGTCGCACCGAAAGGATAGTGGTGCCGTGATACTGTTCCATCGATATTTTTCCTTCGCCGCGCGGCACGGCTTCCGCGTCAAACGCGGAGCGTCACCTGCGCGACCTGATCGACGCTCATGACGCGCAGGAGTGCGGCGACCATGGCGTTCACGTTTCTCAAAATCACCTGTTTGCCCTGCGCGTGCAACGGCGCGAGGACGTTGAACAGCGTGCCGGCGCTGACGAAGTCGAGCCGCCGCAGCTGTGCGCAATCGACTTCGAAGCGCTGGCGGTCCGCGGCGAAAGCGGCCAGCCGGCGGATGCTCTCGGTCGTCGCGCTCGTCAGCTCGCCCTCGAGGCTGAAGCCTTCGGCGGCGGCGACGGCCGCTTCGATCGCGGCAGTGGAGATCGCCTCGCGCTCCATTTTCGGTTCCCACGACGGCGGGGATTCCTCGAATGTTATCGCGTAATCGACCGCGATCTGTTCGAAGCGCTCCTGCTCGCCGGTGTGCTGCAGCATTTCGAGCAGCAACAGCCAGCCGTCCCGCCCTTCGGCCCGACTGACGTGCACCTGCCCGGCGAGCATGTCGGCAAGCTGTCCGCACTTGAGCAGCGACACCTTGACGCGCTCGGCGGCGAGTTCGCGCAGCAGCTTGCGAAACAGCGTGCATCCGACTTCATCCACCGAACGCAAGCGGCTCAGTTCGATGCGGATCGCGCCGCTTTTCTTGCCGATCGTCCCGATCTGCTCGAACTGCGTCGCCGATTGCCCCGACAGCGTGCCGGAGAGGCTCAGCAACGGCACGGCCTTCGGCCGCCCTTGCGCGGGCGCGCTGGAAAGGTCCTGCCACGGCGGTGGGGAACGCTCGAAACGGGTCGCGTAATCGACGACCCGGGACTCGAAGCGCTGCCGCTGGCCAGTGAGGCGATAAAGATCGAGGAGCATCATCCACACCCCCTCGCCAGCCTGGGGCGACGGGCTGTCGAGCACGGCGGCGAGCACAGATTCGGCGGCGTCGACACTACCATTCGCATAGAGCACCGCGGCCTCCTCGTACGCCGCGCCGAGACCGGCTCCGACTTCCGTCACCTCCATGAGCCCGGCGTACTGCGTGAGTCCGTGGTTCGCATCGCCGCTGAAATCCAGCGTGGACAATTCCGCGGCTTGCTCGCCCCGGGCGGAAGAAGCCGCGTGCGCGGGGCATCGCTCCTGGTCGGGCCGCCGGAACCGGACTTCTTGCCGAAAAATGGAAGGACCACGTCGCAGCCTGTCCAGGGGATAGGGTTAGGTGAATCGTGCCAAGCGGCAAAGAATAGCACTTCGGAAACGGGCATTGCGCAAATCGGGCCGCCACCCCGCGCACCGGCTCGATCCGCCCCCTCGCACAGCGTCCGGGCGACCCTTTGCATTTTGAAAAAAAATGTGCCTGGAAACGGATTCGCAGCGCCGGTGCGAGTCGGCTAGAATGCCGCGATGCAAACCGCTTGCCACCCTGCGATCGCAGCGGAAAAGACCGTTTTTTCGCTGCCGCTGAGGGTCTATTATGAAGACACCGATGCCGCCGGCATCGTCTATTACGCCAACTACCTGCGCTTTTGCGAGCGCGCACGCACTGAAACCCTCAGGGAAATCGGCTTCGAGCAGCAGGCGCTGCTCGCCCAACAGCGGATCGCCTTCGTCGTGCGCTCGGTGAAAGCCGACTATCTGTCACCCGGATTCCTCGATGATGCGTTACATGTCGTGTCGAACATCGACACGGTCGGCGGCGCGAGCCTGGTTTTTGCGCAACGCGTGCTGCGCGACACCGAACTGCTGTTCGATGGCCGCTTCGTGATCGCCTGCGTCCATCTCGACAAGAAACGTCCCACGCCCTTCCCTGCCGAAATACGCTCGAAACTGGAAAGACTCGTTCAAGCATGACCCTCACCGAAAACCTCTCCATCATCAGCCTGATCAGTCAGGCGAGCGTCCTCGTGCAGCTGGTGATGGCACTGCTCGCCGGCCTCTCCCTCGTTTCCTGGTACTGGATTTTCCGCAAGTCGTTCCAGATCCGCTCGGCGCGCAGCAAGACCAACGGCTTCGAGCGCGACTTCTGGAGCGGCGGCGATCTCAACGGGCTGTTCCAGTCGGCCGCCGCGGCGCGCCATCAGACCGGCGGCATGGAGCGCATCTTCGAATCGGGCTACCGCGAATTCACCAAGCTGCGCGCGAAAAGCCACGACCACGCGGCGACGATCGATGGCGCCCGGCGCGCGATGCGCGCGACCTACCAGCGCGAGATGGACGATCTCGAAGCCCACCTCGCGTTTCTCGCCTCGGTCGGCTCGGTCTCGCCGTATATCGGCCTGCTCGGCACCGTGTGGGGGATCATGAACGCGTTCCGCGGCCTGTCCAACGTCAGTTCGGCGACGCTCGCCCAGGTCGCGCCCGGCATCGCCGAAGCCCTCGTCGCGACCGCGATCGGCCTGTTCGCCGCGATTCCGGCGGTGGTCGCATATAACCGCTTCGCCCACGACATCGACCGGGTCGGCATCCGCTTCGAAAGCTTCATGGAAGAGTTCTCGAACATCCTGCAGCGCCAGCTGCGCTGAGCGCCGGAGGCTTTGCGATGCGCCAGCGCCGCCTGATGAACCAGATCAACGTCGTGCCGTACATCGACGTCATGCTGGTCCTCCTCGTCATATTCATGGTCACCGCGCCGATGATCCAGACCGGCAGTGTCGACCTGCCGACCGTCGACCAGGTGCCGCAGACTCCGCTCGAGGCGATGCTCGTCGTCGTCAAGCGCGACGGTTCGCTCGCCCTCAAGGCGACGGGCGGTGCGACCGAGCAGGCGATGAGCAATAACGAACTGGTGCGCGAACTGCGCCGCGCGATCGAGCGCAACCCGCTCCAGCCGGTGGTCATCGCCGCCGACCGCAAGGTCAGCTACGAGAAAGTCATGGACACGCTCAACGGCCTGCGCCAGGCGGGGATACAGAAGGTCGGCCTGCAGACGCAGGCGGGCAGCAGCGGGCGATGAACGGCGCAGTGCCGAATTCCCCCCGCGACGAGCCGGGAAAATGGGCATCGCTCGCGCTGACGATTGCCGTCCATCTCGGCCTCGTCGCGTTTCTCGTGCTCGGCGTGCGCTGGCAAAGCGCTCCGCCCGCAGCGCTCGAAGTCGACCTGGTGGCCGCCGTTCCGGCCCGCCCCGCCCCGCCGCCGGAACCGAAACCCGAACCGAAGCCCGAACCGAAGCCCGAGCCGAAGCCGATTCCCGCGCCGGAACCGAAGCCCGAGCCCGAACCCGAGCCGCCGAAGCCGGCCCCGAGACCCGAACCCCCGAAACCCGAACCCCCGAAAGCGCAGGCAAAGCCCGACATTGCGATGAAGGCGCCCGAGGTGAAGAAACCGGTCAAGCCGGAACCCAAGCCGGAACCGCCGAAACCCGAACCTCCGAAACCGGAGCCGAAGAAGCCCGAACCGAAACCGGAGCCCAAGCCGCCGGAGCCGAAGAAACCGGAACCGCCGGAGCCGAAGAAACCCGAACCCAAGCCGGAACCAAAGAAGCCCGAACCGAAGCCGGAACCGGCGAAACCGGAGCCGAAAAAACCCGAACCGGTCGTGCCGCCGAAAGACGACTACATGGCGCAGCGCCTGGCGCAGGAAACCGAACGTACCCAGCTCGAACGGATGATGCGCGCCGACGCCGCTCGTGCGTCGGCCGCGCGTAACCGTGCCGCCGGCGACGCCTATGAGAATGCCGTGCGCACGAAGGTGCGCGGCAATCTGCTGCGCCCTCCCGGCCTGAGCGGAAACCCCGAAGCCGTTTTCGAGCTGGACCAGCTGCCGAGCGGAGAAGTGCTTGCGATCCGGCTCAAGCGTTCGTCCGGCATCCCCGCGCTCGACGAGGCGATCGAACGCGCGATCCGCCGCTCGAGTCCGCTGCCCCTGCCCGAAGCGAAGGAACTTTTCCAGCGCACGCTCGAACTGAAGTTCAAGCCTCTCGACGAGGACTAAGGCGTGCGTGTCGTCTTCCTTGCGCCTGTTGTCCGGATTCGTTCGTTATAATTGCCAATTGACGGCCACCGCCACGCCATGAATATCCTCCTCTCCCGTTTCCGCCTGCTGCTCGCCGCCGCCCTTGCGACCCTCTCGTGGGCCGCTCAGGCGCAGCTTTCGATCGAAATCACGGGCGCGGGCGCAACGCGATTTCCGGTCGCCATTCCGCTTTTCGAGAACGAAGGATCCCTGCCGCGAGGCATCACGGATGTGGTGCGCGCGGACTTGGAGCGCAGCGGCCTGTTCAGCCTCGTCGACATGGGGCTCGTCACGCTGCCCGCAACGGCGGTGCCGGATCTTGCCGGCGTGCGCGCCCGCGGCGCCGACGCGGTGCTCGCGGGAAGCCTCTACCCGCAAGCCGACGGCCGCTACGACGTGCGCTTCCGCTTGTTCGACACGCAGAAGCAGAGCGAACTCGGCGGGCTGTCGCTGCGCATGACGCCGGCGCAGAACCGCGCGACGGCGCATCGCATTGCCGATTTCGTGTACGAGAAGCTCACCGGCCAGCCGGGCTACTTCGCGACCCGCATCGCCTATGTCGTGAAGAGCGGCCCGCGCTACGAACTGCAGATCGCCGACGCCGACGGAATGAACGCGCAGACCGCGCTCGCGTCGCGCGAACCGATCATCTCGCCGGCCTGGGCGCCGGACGGCCAGCGGCTCGCCTACGTGTCGTTCGAGGCCAAGAAGCCCGTCGTGTATGTGCATACGCTGGCAACCGGCCAGCGCCAGGTCGTCGCGAACTTCAAGGGCTCGAACTCGGCGCCGACGTGGGCCCCCGACGGCCAGCGGCTCGCAGTCGTGCTGACGAAGGACGGCCAGTCCCAGTTGTATGTCCTCAACGCGGACGGCTCCGGCCTGCGGCGGATGGCGACTTCCCCGGGAATCGACACCGAACCGGCATGGTCGCCCGACGGAGAATGGATCTATTTCAGCTCCGACCGCGGCGGCAGCGCGCAGATCTACCGGATTCCAGCCTCGGGCGGCAGTGCCCAGCGGGTGACTTTCGAAGGCAATTACAGCGTCACGCCGCGCCTGTCCCCGGACGGCCGCAGCCTCGCCTTCATCACTCGCAACAACGGACGCTTTCAGGTCGCGGTGATGGACCTCGCGACCCGTCAGACCACGATCCTCACCGACTCGTCACGCGACGAGTCACCCAGCTTCGCTCCCAACGGCCGCATGATCCTATACGCCACCGAAAGTGGCGGACGCGGAGTCCTCGCGGCAGTGTCGTCCGACGGCCGGGTGAAACAGCGTCTTTCGGTGCAGGCGGCCGATGTGCGCGAACCCTCATGGGGACCGCTCACTAGGTAACAACCACTGCTGTTCGTCTCATTACAAGGAAAATTCATGAAGAAATTCGTTCTGCCCGCACTGCTCGTCACATTGCTGGCCGCTTGCAGCAGCACCGGGACTTTCGATCAGGCAGGCGGCACCGCTGTCGAAGACCGCTCGACCGGCGCCCCTGGCGTCGCGACCGTCACCGCACCGAGCATGGCCGGTTCGGGCATCGCCGCCCTGACCGACCCGAACAACATCCTGTCGAAGCGCAGCGTGTTCTTCGACTTCGACCAGTTCGTCATCAAGCCCGAAGCCCGTCCGCTGGTCGAGGCCCATGCACGTTTCCTCGTGCAGAACCCGCAGATGAAGATGCTGATCCAGGGCAACACCGACGAACTCGGCAGCCGTGAATACAACCTCGCGCTGGGCCAGAAGCGGGCCGATGCAGTGCGCCAGGCGCTGACGCTGCTGGGTGCGAAGGAATCGCAGATCGAATCGGTCAGCCTCGGCGAAGAAAAACCGCGTTGCGGCGAAAGCAATGAATCGTGCTTCGCGCAGAACCGCCGCGGCGACATGCTGTATTCGGGCGAGTTCTGATGAAACGCCTCCTGCCGCTGGCAATGCTCGTCGCATTGTCGTCGATGGGGCCCGCGCAAGCGGGTCTTTTCACCGACGACGAGGCGCGGCGGGCGATATCCGACATGCGGATGGAATTGAACGGCCGCCTCGAGCGGCTGGAGGCGAGCAGCCGCGGGCAGCTCGAACTGGCGAGCCAGAACGAGCTGCTGAAGGCCGAGATTTCCCGGCTGCACGGGCAACTCGAAGTCCTGCTGCACGAAGTCGAATCACTCAAGCAGCGCCAGCGCGACTTCTACGTCGATCTCGACACGCGCGTGCGCCAGATCGAAAGCAACCGCGCCGCGTCCGCCGCCTTGGCGCCGAACGCGCCTCCGTCCGACCCTGCCGCCGAGTCGGCCCAGTACGAGGCCGCGCTGAATCTCCTCAAGGAGGGCCGGTACAAGGACGCGCTGAGCGCTTTCGAGCAGTTCATCAGGCAGCATCCGCAAAGCACTTTCCTGCCCGGCGCGCACTTCTGGGCCGGCAATGCCGCGCTACAGGCCAAGGAAGTCGCCGCAGCAAGCACCTATTTCAACACCGTCCTCAAAACCTGGCCGCAGGACTCGGCGGCACCCGATGCGATGCTCGGCCTGGCGAACAGCCAGCAGGCACTGGGCGACGCGAAGACCTCGCAGGAAACACTGAAAAAACTCGTCGAGCAGTTTCCCGACAGCTCCGCTGCGCAGGCGGCCCGGCAGCGGCTCGGCGTAAAGCGTTAAACCGTTCCGCGATGCAGCACGCAAGCGACAGCCACGACGCGAAGGTGCGGCTCACCGAGATCTTCGCGTCCCTTCAGGGAGAATCGACGCGCGTCGGCCTGCCCACCGTTTTCGTGCGGCTGACCGGATGCCCGCTGCGCTGCGTATGGTGCGATACCGAGTACGCCTTCCAGGGCGGCGAGAGCCGCAGCTTGGGCTCGATCGTCGAAGAAGTCCTCGGGCATGGCCTCGATCACGTCTGCGTCACCGGCGGCGAACCGCTCGCGCAGAAAAGCTGCCTCACGCTACTCGCAGCATTGTGCGACGCCGGTCTTTCAGTGTCGCTCGAAACGAGCGGCGCGCTCGACATCGCCGCGGTCGACCCGCGCGTGTCGCGCGTCATGGACCTGAAAGCGCCCGGTTCGGGCGAAGTCGCGCGCAATCGCTGGGACAACCTCGCGCACCTGAACGAGCGTGACGAAGTGAAGATCGTCCTCGCCGACCGCCGCGACTACGAGTGGGCGATCCAGCGCCTCGCCGACCATCAGCTTGCGCAGCGCTGCACGGTCCTGCTGTCGCCGGTACAGGGAAAACTCGACCCTGCGCAGCTCGCCGAATGGATCGTGCGTGACCGCCTCCCCGTGCGCTTCCAGCTTCAGCTGCACAAGATTCTCTGGAACGACGCCCGCGGGCGATAGCGCGGACCCCGGCCAGGGATCGCCGCCTGCTCTGCCGGTGGCCGATCCACGATCCGGCGCACCGCATTCCTCCCAACCGCTCGATCGGACCTCATCATGACTGAACCGAAACGCGCCATCGTGCTGCTCTCCGGCGGCCTCGACTCCGCAACCTGCCTCGCGATCGCCCGCGACGCGGGCTTCGAGTGCTACGCGCTGTCGATCGCTTACGGCCAGCGCCACACCTCCGAACTGGCCGCGGCACGGCGCGTCGCGCACAGCCTGGGCGCCTGCGAGCACCGGGTCGCCCACGTCAGCCTCGGCGAATTCGGCGGTTCGGCGCTGACCGATTCGTCGATTCCGGTGCCGGTCGAAGGGGCGGTCGGCGGCATTCCCGTCACCTACGTGCCGGCCCGCAACACCGTGATGTTGTCGATCGCGCTCGCGTGGGCGGAAGTTCTCGAGGCGCGCGACATCTACGTCGGCGTCAACGCCGTCGATTACTCCGGCTACCCGGACTGCCGCCCGGAATTCATCGCCGCCTTCGAAGCGATGGCCAACCTCGCCACCAAGGCAGGCATCGAAGGCGCACGCATCGCGATCCACGCACCGCTGATCCGGCTGTCCAAAGCCGAGATCATCCGGTGGGGAACAGCCCTCGGCGTCGACTACGCCCAGACCGTCTCATGCTACCAGGCCGATGACACCGGTCGGGCCTGCGGCGTGTGCGACGCATGCCGCCTGCGCAAAGCCGGGTTCGAAGCTGCGGGCATCGCCGATCCGACCCCCTACCAGTAGCCTGCCTGCGTCACACGACTTCCGCATTCCGGCCGTGACTGCCGCATACGACCTGCATTCGATCCGGGTTGATCGCCAGCGCGGCCCTCTCCACGCATGACCACGACGTATCGCCGCGCGAAAATCGCGTCCCGAGAAAAAGATTTATCCCGCTTTATCCTCGATAACTTGACGCGCCCGGCAGCATTCCCTAGAATCGCAATCCTTCTAGGTTTGGGTCGTTAGCTCAGCTGGTAGAGCAGCGGACTTTTAATCCGTTGGTCGCAGGTTCGAATCCCGCACGGCCTACCACAAACACGGAACCGGGGGTATAGCTCAGCTGGTAGAGCAGCTGACTCTTAATCAGTAGGTCCTAGGTTCGAATCCTAGTGCCCCCACCACCAGAATCAGGCACTTACGCCAATCCTTCGGGTTGGCGTTTTGCTTTTTTGGGATTGGGGAACGACTGGGGAACGATTAGAAAAAAAGCGCCTTTTCGGCAACGGGGAAGGCCCGTGGCAGGATGCGGCCGGCAAAGGGTCGCATCTGAAATTGCACCTCGTGCGCGGGGACGTGCTTGCTCGCGTTTCAAACGCGACCAAGCCGAACTCTTGCTCCCCTCGTGCGCGGACGGCCCACTTTCACGTACAGTGGAAGTTGAATCATCTCCATCGTTCCCTCGCGCGCGGGGTTGTCCTACACAGTCGCAGGTTACACGCTCGGGTACACCTGAGAGCCGGGCAACGGCGCGTGCGGCTCAGTTACGACACCGCCAACTTCGTGGGCGCCCTGACGGCACTGGGCATTGCCCCGCACGTGGCTGCCAAGACCCCGGGGCAGCGCCGTGCCCGAGCACATCAAGACCACCGAAGGCTACACAGTCAGTCTGGGTCGTCGAAAGATGATCGAGGAAGCCTTCGGCTGGGTGAAGGATATCGGCACGCTGCGTCGTTTGATGGCACGCGGCCTGGACAAGAGTCGCGCGCGCACGCTGCTAAATTTCGCCACGTATAAGCTGACGCGACTGGGCAATTTGCTGGCACCGTAATTCGTTGGCGCTCGCGCGCGATTCGAAGTGCGGCATGGGTGTTAGCGCCCGAGTAATACTGACCCACTGGAGGTGCGGACGAAAACTTGGACTCCTGAGGAGATCATCCATGTATTCGCACGCACCTCCGCTGCTCAATTGGGATCGCGGAATCGGCTCGAAAGACGGCGGGAACGTGCTTCATGGGGAACCACGCCGGGGTTCTTCAGAGTCGATTTTTCCCAGCCAAGCTGGAAGCCGAAGGTGAAGACGTTATTTTCAACACCCTGCTATGAAATCGGATGCAGTTCATGTGCCCCCGATATGCCGATTTACTAATCTTCTCGTAAATATCGTCATGCCATGGGACAATACGCGCATGGAATGCAAACGGAACTCGGACGGTCGCGCGCTCGACCACCACTCGCTTCAGGTGATGCGCCAACAGGCGATCAGGGCGGTTCGCGAGGGGCAGACGGCGCAAAGCGTGGCCGCGGCCTTCGGCGTGAACGTGCGCAGCGTCTTTCGGTGGCTGGCCGACTTTGCCAATGGCGGGCAGAACGCGCTGCTCGCCAAGCCGATCCTGGGGCGTCCGTCGAAGGTGAGCGCGGAGGAGATGCGCTGGCTCGCGCAGGCCGTGCGGGACCATACGCCGCTGCAGTACAAGTTTGAGTTCGGGCTGTGGACGTTGTCGCTGATCCGCGCGCTGATCAACCGGCAGTTCGGCAAGGCACTGTCGATCGCCACGGTCAGCCGACTCCTGAAGGTGCTCGGATTCAGCGCGCAGAAGCCGCTCTACCAACCATGGCAACAGGACGCCGCGCTGGTGCGGCAATGGGAGGCCGAAACCTATCCAGCGATTCGCGCGGAAGCGCGTGCGGCGGGCGCGACGATCTACTTCGCCGACGAATCGGGCATCCGCTCCGATTACCATACCGGCACGACGTGGGCGCCGCGTGGGCAGACGCTGGTGGTCGAGGTCACCGGCCGGCGCTTCTCGCTGAACATGATTTCGGCGGTGAGCCCGCAGGGCGAGTTTCGCTTCATGCTCCACGACGGTTCGGTCACCGCCACGGTGTTTCGCGAGTTCCTCAAGCGTCTGATGATCGGCGCCGAAAAGCCCGTCTTCGTCATCGTCGACGGGCATCCGATTCACAAGGCCAAGCTGGTTCGGGCCTACGTCGACAGCCTGAACGGTCAACTCAAGCTCTTCGTTCTGCCGCCGTACTCGCCGCAACTGAACCCCGACGAACAGGTGTGGGCGCATGTGAAGCGCCAGGTCTCGAAGCGCCTTGTGCAGGACAAGGACGAAATGAAGCGGCTGGCGCTCGGAGCGCTGCGTCGGATTCAACGACTGCCGAGCCTCGTCAAATCGTTCTTCCGTCAGCCCGAGTGCCAATACGCTGTTATCTGACATTACTTTTTTAGAAAGTTAGTATTTTTTCAAACCGGAAAGCGCCACATCACCATAAGGATCAGAAATGAACGCTCTTTTCAATGAAGACTGGTATTTGGCTCGTTACCCCGATGTGGCTCAGGCAGTAAGGGCTGGGTTAATCGATGCACGTACACATTTCGAGCTTTATGGCCAGATTGAAGGGCGCTCACCAAGCCCACTTTTTGACCCCGAGGTTTATTTGACCGAGAACCCGGATGTGGCGCAGGCGGTAGCGCAAGGTGTGTCGACCGCGTTCGAGCATTTCTCACTTTTCGGTGTAAGCGAAGGTCGCACTGCAAGCACTATCTTCAATCCAGCATTTTATTTGCAGCAGAACCCTGATGTTGCAGAGGCCGTTTCGCAAGGCACGATCTCGGCCATCGAACACTTCCTGCTGTTTGGTTCCAGGGAACCCAGAGTCGTAAGCCCGGTCATCGATCTGCAGAAGTACATGGCTGCCAACCGTGACGTAGATGAAGCCGTCAAAAATGGCCAGATTTCCGCATTTGATCACTTGTTGTCTTACGGCATATCGGAACGCCGTAGTTTGGGGAATGGAATCAGCCTACAAGACTTTGCAGAAGATTCGACTTTCACGCAGCTGCTGGCTTCTGGTCAGATCGACAAAGCGATTGCCCGAGTGGAAAGTGTAGCGCCCTTCATGCCACAGTTCGAACGGCCTGAAAACTGGGCACCGCCTGCCAATACCCCTATCCCAATTGACTTTACACCCCTTCCTGGACAGTTTCTCGTTATTCCACCCGAAGTGGTAGTTCCACCGACGCTGATTCTCCCTGATAGTGTGTTCGCATCGGCGGTAGAGGCACCGACACCTGCGCCACCAACACCGGCATCACCCGATCCGCTTCCTCCCGGTGCAGACACTAAGGAACAAGTTATTACAGGCACTGAGGGAGACGACACCCTGTTCGGCAGTTTAGGCGACGATACCGTTTACGGATTGGAGGGAAACGACAGCCTCCACGGGGCTCATGGCCACGATCTCATAGAGGGTGGCGAGGGTAACAACTCGCTCTCCGGCAACCAAGGGAACGACATCCTCCGCGGTGGCAGCAGCGTCGACTATCTGTCTGGGGATGAAGGCGACGATGAGCTTCACGGCGGGGGTGACAATGACTACCTAAACGGGGGGGGTGGCAATGACACCCTGAACGGGGGAGGCGGCAATGACTCCCTGAACGGGGGGGGTGGCGTCGACAAACTTTACGGCGGTGACGGTGATGACGAGCTGCAGGACGACTACTTTAGCTTCAATGAACTCAACGATAACGACACGCTCTTCGGTGGTGCAGGCAATGACCGCCTGCACGCCGGAACCGGACAGGACACTCTGAACGGTGACGACGGAGACGATATGCTCTTCGGAAGCACCGGAAGTATTCTGATCGGGGCGCTGGCAACGACCAGTTGTATGGCAGCGCAACCCTGGATGGCGGCACGGGCAACGACACGCTAACGCTCGATTCTGGCACGGTGGCAACTGGGGGTGCTGACAATGATCACTTTATCGCCCCGTATTTCTACGCGTATGAAGGCTGGCAAGAAGCCTCGGTTACCGACTTCAAATCCGGAGAAGACAAGATTGATGTCTCATCACTGCTGAGCAGCTACACCTTGGCAGCCTATCAAGGCGGCAATCCGTTCGAACAGCAGTTCCTGCGTCTGACCCAAGATAGCAACGACACCCTGCTCCAGATCGATATTGACGGCACAGCGTCGGAGCAGGGTTTCGTGACTGTCATCCGCCTGACCGGAGTTACGGCAATTGACCTGACAGCCGATGATTTCCTCCCGATTGGAGCCGGACCCTCATTCGCTTAAAACGGGAGTTGCGGCGGCGCTCTGCGTCTGCTGAACGCCTGCCGCCGCGACGAGCTTGCGCAGGTGGATGCACAGCTCGCCACCTGACCGCCCGCCAGACCAAGGAAAGAGCCGGTCAGTCCCCGGCTTTTTTCATCAGTGTGACCTGCCTGATTTCTTCGGACCACTCATTCCTGGAGAACGGCTTCCGGTGAAGCTTGCTCATCGTTTGCGTTCCACCGTGCGCACCATCGAAAAAGGGGCCGCGCCAGCCGGGCCACGGTGTCCCGGTTTCCTCCCCTCGGAGTAGGCGCGGCATTGCTCGGGATCAGGCGACGTGTTCCAGTCGCACCACTGCACGACTTCCCGTCGCCTCCGCGAAGCGAGCCAGAGTACGCATGGATGGCAGCGCGCGGCCGCTTTCCAGTCGGGCGATGGTCGATTGCGTCGTGTGCATCCGTTCGGCGAGTTCGGCCTGAGACAAGCCGGCGCGGGCGCGGGCATTGATGAGTTCGCGGGCGATGTCGAACTCGGGTGCTTGCGCTTCGTACTCGGCGCGGACCTCCGGGTTCGTCAGGAGGCGGGCTTTCAGCTTGGCAAGGTCACTCATCGGTCAAACTCCGCAGGCGCGCATGGGCCGTTTCGATAGCCTTGCGCGGGGTTTTTTGGGTCTTCTTGATGAAGACGTGAAGCACGGTCAGCACCCGGCCGGTGCGAGCCACGTACAGCGCACGAGCGATACCGTCGCGGCCGGTCATGCGCATTTCCCACAGCTTGCCCTCCAGCGGGCGCACATGCGGCAATCCGACCTTGTGCGGGCCGAACTCCTCCAGCAACTCCGCGATGTGCAGATAGCGGGCCTGAATGTCGGCGGGCATCGCCAGCAGTTCCGCTTCGGCATCGGGTGTGGCTTTGACCATCCATTGCATGAATATATCTCTTTTTTGAGATTACTGCCCGTCACGATGCGTGGCGCAACGGGCGCACATTGCCGGGCGCTTTCTCGCCTTTCTCGATTTCGTCCAACTTCCGTTCCCATGCCACCAATGCGGCGCGCTTCTCGTCGGTGTAGCCGTGTCGGTCGTAGTGCGCGGCTTGCACGCCGCCGATGCCATGCGAAAGCAGTTGCGCGCGGGTGTCGCGTGATATGCCCATGCCGGCCAGCATCGTTTCGCAGGTGCGGCGGATGTCGCGCAGGTCGAACGGCTCGCACTTCATGGCGGCGCTGATTTCGGCCGTGCGCTTGCCGGGCGTCGTGAAGGTCATCGCCACCTTGCCGTGCGTCGAGAACAGCCACATACCGCCCACGTCGCCGGGTTCCTCGCCGGCAGCTTTGGCGCGCTTCTGTTCGCGCTCGCGGACGCGCTCGACAAGTCGGGTCGCCAGGGCGGCGGCTTTCGGTGCCAGCGGCAGCAGATGTTCGCGGGCGCTCTGTCGCTTGCCTTTGCCGTCCCACAGGCGAAGCGTTGCCGGGTTGGCGTCGTAGTCGCTCACCTTGGCGCGCAGCAGTTGCGCCATGCGTTGCCCCCCGGCCAGAAGCGCCAGCCGTAGGGCTTGGTCCGGCAGGTCATCGCCAAGGGCTTTGATGTAGGCGCGCAGCTCGTCGGCGGATAGGGTGCGGTCGCCACGCTGCACGGCAATTGCCGGGATGGCATCCACGGGGTTGTGCTCGATGCCAAACGGAATCAGCGCGGCCGGCATGGCGGCATCCTCGGGGAACGACTGGGGAACGAATGAATGTGATTTTCGTCTATTCCCGTTATTACGCAAGGATGGCGTTTCCGCATTTAATCCAAGTATTTACAAGGATTTATCCGGCTTTATCGACTTCTGCCTATCATTCTGAAACCATGCGAATCTGTGACTTTTAATCAGTAGATCCTAGCTTCGAATCCTAGTGCCCCCACCAGTAGAATCAAGTTCTTGAGCCGGCTCTTGCGAGTCGGCCTTTTTGCTTTCCTGGGGACCGGGAACGACTGGAAAAAATCGGCGTCGCATTGCGCGGGCATCGGATTTCACTGTCCGCGGTAGCTCCAAGAAACACCTCCACGTACCAAAACCGTTCGCCTCGTCGAGGCGGCGATGTCAGCCCCCCAGCACCGGTGACTGACGACGTCATCCGGTAGCCGACAGCCGCTTTCTGCCGTGTCCGGACCTACTCGGGGCTCAAGCGGCGAACCGGTCTAGCCTTTGACGCATACCACCTGCTTCAAGGTGTGCAACACGTCCGCGAGGTCGTTCTGGTCGGCCATTACCGCGTCGATGTCCTTGTAGGCAGCGGGTATCTCGTCGATGACGCCTTTGTCCTTGCGGCACACGACACCTGCCGTCTGCCGCACGAGGTCCACCTCGGTGAATTGCTTCTGTGCCGTGGTTCGGCTCATCCGGCGCCCGGCGCCGTGGGCGCTCGAACAGAAGCTCTCCCCGTTGCCCTTGCCGCGCACGATGTAGCTGCGCGCACCCATGCTCCCCGGAACGATGCCCAGGTCGCCCTCGCGCGCGAGAATCGCGCCCTTGCGCGTCACCCACACTTTCGCACCGAAGTGATGCTCCTGCGCGACGTAGTTGTGGTGGCAATTGACGACCTCGCTGGTCACCGCGAACGGCGGCAGATGCCGGGCCAGCGCGGAGAGCACCAAATCCAGCATGCACTGCCGGTTCTGTCGCGCGTAGTCCTGCGCCCACTGCAGTGCCTCGACGTAATCGTCGAAATGCGCGCTGCCTTCCGGGAAGTACGCCAGATCGCGATCGGGGAGCTGGATCATCCAGCGTTCCATGTCCTTGCGCGCGAGCTGGATGAAGTAGTCGGCCATCGCATTGCCGACACCCCGACTGCCCGAATGGAGCATGACCCACACGCGGTCCGCCTCGTCGAGACATACTTCTATGAAGTGATTGCCGCCGCCCAGCGTCCCCATCTGGTGTGTCCATTTCGACACTTTGCCGAATGCCTTGAGAAGCTGCGGATGGCGTGCGGTGAGCGCCTCGAGCCCGGCCTCGAAAGGCCGCACCGCCCCCGCCAGCACCGTTTCGTCACGGTGCTGCGCGCGTCCGACCGGAACGTCACGGCTGATCTGCCCGAAAACGGCCTTGAGCGACTTTTCGTCGATGTCGTTGGCCGTCAGCGACAGCCTTGCGGCAACCATGCCGCAGCCGATGTCGACTCCGACCGCAGCAGGGATGATCGCCTTGTCGGTGGCGATGACCGAACCGATGGTCGCACCGATTCCGACGTGGACGTCGGGCATCGCGGCGACATGATGATGAATGAAGGGCATCTGCGCGAGGTTCGCGAGCTGGGCCTTCGACTTCTCATCGACGTCGTCGGTCCAGATCTTCACCGGAACACGCTGGCCGGTCAGCACCTGTTTGATCGGCATGACAACCTCCCGTCGCATCCTCGCCGCGTATCAGTTCCACTCGTTCGCCTCTTGCTCGAACCTGCCCCGGTACGGCTTCCCGACGCAGAACCTGTGCCCACTCGGAGCTTGCATGACCGTCCAGCCGTCATGACGAGATACCTGGATCGCTCCCAACTTCTCGAGGCGACTTACTTCGTCTTCGATCGAATCCGTCTCGATATCGAGATGGGCTCGCGGATCATGATCGACGCGCTGAATGATGACCTGGACTTCACCTGGCGGCGTCACGAGTTGAATGAATTTGTCGCGAGCCTGCGCGTCCCGCGGTACTGGGCAACCGAGCGCGGCACTCCAGAACTTCGCCTCTCGCAGCAAATCGTCGGTATCGCAATCGATGACGATGTTGCCAAGACGACTCTTGTGCATCAGTCCGACTCCTCATGCCAAACAGTGTTTGCGCACAGCGCTTCGCCATGGGACATCTGCCGCAGGCTCGAGTTTGCAGTTCTTCACAATGTGCGGTCCGCGTCTCGATCGCCTGCTACGGCATTGCAGTGTTCGTCGCCGAATGGGCTGCCCGAAGCTGCGGGAGACCGGATTCCATCGTTGCCCGCAGCGCGATGCCGCCACGCCGGCGCCGGACGGGTGGGGCTGCGCCGGTTTTTACACGCGCGGATGGTCGTTCGGTAGCTTTTACAGTGCGCCCTATCGGCTCCTCCCGGCACCCGCATTGCAGGCCGGTCCCAACACGGTCGGGACGGAGAACGTTCATGAGCGACACAGTCGGCGACTTCCTGCTCCAGCGCCTGTCGGCGTGGGGCGTGCAGCGGGTGTTCGGCTATCCGGGCGACGGCATCAACGGCATCATGGGCGCGTTCGGGCGCTACGGCGAAGGGCTGCGCTTCGTGCAGGCGCGCCACGAGGAGCTCGCCGCGTTCATGGCGTGCGCGCACGCGAAATTCACCGGCGAAGTCGGCGTGTGTCTCGCCACCTCGGGCCCCGGCGCGATCCATCTGCTGAACGGCCTGTACGACGCGAAGCTCGACCACCAGCCGGTCGTCGCGATCGTCGGCCAGCAAAGCCGCGCCGCGCTCGGCGGCGACTACCAGCAGGAAGTCGACCTATTGTCGCTGTTCAAGGACGTCGCGCACGAGTTCGTGCACATGGTGACGGTGCCCGAGCAGGTGCGCCACGTCGTCGATCGGGCGATGCGCATCGCCCGCGACCGGCGCACCGTCACGTGCATCGTCTTCCCCAACGACGTCCAGGACCTGCCCTATCAGGCGCCGCCGCGCGAGCACGGCACGATCCATTCGGGGATCGGCTACACCGCGATTCGCATCGTGCCGCGCGAGGCGGATCTCGTGCGCGCGGCCGACCTCCTCAACGCCGGGCAGAAAGTGGCGATGCTCGTCGGCGCCGGCGCCCTCAACGCGACCGACGAGATCATCGAAGTCGCCGAGCGGCTCGGCGCCGGCGTGGCCAAAGCGCTGCTCGGCAAAGCGGCGGTGCCCGACGACTTGCCGTTCGTCACCGGCGCGATCGGGCTCTTGGGCACGAAGCCGAGCTGGGACCTGATGAACGACTGCGACACGCTGCTGATGGTGGGCTCGGGTTTTCCGTATTCGGAGTTCCTGCCGAAGGAAGGCCAGGCGCGCGGCGTGCAGATCGACCTCGAGCCGCGCATGCTCAATCTGCGCTACCCGATGGAAGTGGCGCTGCTCGGTGATGCCAAGGAGACGCTGCAGGGGCTGCTGCCGCACCTGGTGGCGAAACCGGACCGCGCGTGGCGCGCGACGATCGAGCACGGCGTCGAGCGCTGGTGGCGCGTGCTCGAAGGCCGGGCGCTCAACAGCGCTCACCCGATCAACCCGCAGCGCGTGTTCTGGGAATTGTCGCCGCGCCTGCCCGAGCGGTGCATCCTCACCTGCGACTCGGGGTCGGCGGCGAACTGGTACGCGCGCGACCTGAAGCTGCGCCGCGGCATGCTGGCCTCGCTCTCGGGGGGCCTGGCGACGATGGGCCCGGCCGTGCCGTACGCGATCGCGGCCAAATACGCGCACCCCGAGCGCGCGGTCATCGCGCTCGTGGGCGACGGGGCAATGCAGATGAACGGCATCAACGGGCTCGTGACGATCGCCAAAGTGTGGCGCGAGTGGGCTGACCCGCGCCTCGTGGTGATGGTGCTCAACAACGGTGACCTCAACCAGGTCACATGGGAGCAGCGCGCACTGGCGGGCGACCCGAAGTTCGTCGATGCGCAGGCGGTGCCCGATTTCCCGTACGCCGAATACGCGCGGCTGCTGGGCCTGGGCGGCATTCGCGTCGACGACCCGGAAGAGGTCGGCGCGGCGTGGGACGCCGCGCTCAGTGCCGATCGGCCGACGCTCCTCGAGATGGTCACCGACCCGGACGTGCCGCCGCTGCCCCCGCACATCAGCGCCAAGCAGGCCAAAGCCTACCTGTCGGCGCTGCTGCACGGCGACCCCGACTCGCGCGGCATCGTCATCGCGAGCTTCAAGGAAAGCTGGGACAGCCTGTTCCCACCGGACAAGTCGTCAGCGGGGTGAACGCGGCATGGCAATCACGGACAGCACGGCCCCGATCGAGTCGGTCACGGTCGCAAGCTACACCGTCCCGACCGACGCACCCGAATCCGACGGCACGCTCGAATGGGACGCGACGACGCTGGTGCTGGCCCACGTCACCGGCGGCGGCCGGACCGGCCTCGGCTACGGCTACGCGGACACCGCGACCGCGCGGCTGATCCACGACCGGCTCGCGCCGCTGCTGCACGGGCGCGACGCGCTCGCGACCAACGCGCGCTGGCACGACATGACGGTCGCGATCCGCAACCTCGGCCGGCCGGGGATCTGCGCGATGGCGATCTCCGTCGTCGACAGCGCGTTGTGGGATCTCAAGGCGCGCGCGCTCGGGCTGCCGCTCGCGGCGCTGCTGGGGCGGGCCCGCGCGGACATCGCGGTATACGGCAGCGGCGGCTTCACGAGCTGCTCGACGCCCGCGCTCCAAGCCCAGCTCGACAGCTGGGCGCAGCAGGGGTTCGCCCACGTCAAAATGAAAGTCGGGCGCAGCCCGGGCGACGACGTCGCGCGCGTGACCGCGGCGGCGCAGAGCATCGGCCGGCAGACCGAACTCTTCGTCGACGCCAACGGCGCCTATACGCGCAAGCAGGCGCTGTGGTTCGCCGAGCGCTTTGCCGAGCTCCAGGTCGCGTGGTTCGAGGAGCCGGTGTCGTCCGACGATCTCGCCGGCCTGCGGCTGCTGCGCGACCGCGGGCCTGCCGGCATGGCGATCAGCGCAGGAGAATACGGCTACGACCTGCCCTACTTCCGCCGCCTGCTCGAAGCGGGCGCCGTCGACATCCTGCAGGCCGACGCGACGCGCTGCGGCGGCGTCACCGGCTTTCTCGGCGTCGCCGCGTTGTGCGAAGCGTTTCTCGTGCCGCTGTCGAGCCACTGCGCGCCGTCGCTGCATCTGCCGCTGTGCTGCGCTGCTCGACCCGCAGTGCATCTCGAATGGTTCCACGACCACGTGCGCATCGAGCACCTCTTGTTCGACGGCGCGCCCGATCCGGTCGACGGCCGCCTCGCCCCGGCCGACGACCGACCCGGCTTCGGCCTGGTGTTCAAGGAACAGGACGCCCGATGCTTCGAAAACCCGTGAACGGCGCCGATCAAACCGCCCCCGGCGTTCCGGTCGACACCCGGGCGCTGTCGCGGCGCGCCGGGGTGGATTTCGCCGCGCTCGAACGTGAGCTGCGCGAAGCCCTCGCCGGCGAAGTGCGCTTCGACGCGGGCAGCCGCGCGCTGTACGCGACCGACGCGTCGAACTACCGCCAGGTGCCGATCGGCGTCGTGATCCCGCGCTCGACCGAGGACGTCGTGCGCACGGTCGAGATCTGCCGGCGCCATCGCGCGCCGATCCTGTCGCGCGGCGCCGGCACCAGCCTGTGCGGCCAGTGCTGCAACGTCGCAGTGGTGCTCGATTTCTCGAAATACCTCAACCGCATCGTCGACATCGATGCCACGAAAAAGACCGCGCGCGTCGAGCCCGGCGTCGTGCTCGACGACCTGCGCGAAGCGGCCGAAAAAGTCGGCCTGACTTTCGCTCCCGACCCGGCCACCCATACCCACAACACGCTCGGCGGCATGATCGGCAACAACTCCTGCGGCCCGCACTCGGTAATGGGCGGGCGCACCGAGGAGAACGTGCTCGAGCTCGACATCCTGACCTACGACGGGCTGCGCTGCCGCGTCGGCGCGACCAGTGCGGAAGATTTTGCGCGCATCGACGCCGAAGGCGGCCGAAGGGCGGACCTCTACCGCCGGCTGCGCGCCCTCGGCGAACGCTACGCCGAGCCGATCCGCCGCTGCTACCCCGACATCCCGCGCCGCGTATCGGGGTTCAACCTGCGTACGCTGCTGCCTGAGGGCAGCTTCGATCTTGCGCGCGCGCTGGTCGGCTCCGAAGGCACGTGCGTCGTCGTGCTCGAAGCGACGCTGCGCCTCGTGGACAGCCCGCCCGCGCGCACCTTGCTCGTGGCCGGATTTCCCGACGTCTACGCGGCGGCGGACGCCGTACCCGACGTCATGGCGGCCGGCCCGATCGCGCTCGAAGGGATCGACGACCGGCTGGTCGGCGACATCGAGTCGATGGGCCTCGTGCCGGGCAACGTCGGGCTGCTGCCCGAAGGCAGCGGCTGGCTGCTGGTCGAGTTCGGCGGCGCCGACCGCGACGAGGCGGAAGGCCGGGCCCGCGCGCTGATGGAGCGGCTCGAGCACGCGGAGCCAAAGCCGTCGATGAAGCTGTACGCCGACACCGCCGAAGCGCAGCGGGTGTGGAAAATCCGCGAATCGGGCCTGGGCGCGACCGCCCACGTGCCGAACCAGCGGCTGACCTGGGAAGGCTGGGAAGACTCGGCGGTCGCCCCCGAAAACCTCGGCCGCTACCTGCGCGAGCTGCGCGCGCTGCTCGATCGCCATGGCTATCGCGGCGATTTTTACGGTCATTTCGGCCAGGGCTGCCTGCATACACGCATCGACTTCGACCTCGAAACTGCCGACGGCATCGCGCGCTACCGCGCCTTCATTGACGAGGCCGCACGCCTGGTGTCGGGGCTGGGCGGCTCGATCTCCGGCGAGCACGGCGACGGCCAGTCCAAGGCCGAGCTGCTGCCGATCATGTTCGGCGACGAAGTGGTGCAGGCGTTTCGCGAGTTCAAGGCGATCTGGGACCCGGACAACCGCATGAACCCGGGCAAGGTCGTCGATGCGTTTCGCGTCGACGAGAACCTGCGGCTGGGCACCGGCTACGATCCGCAGCCGGTCGAAACCCGCTTCGCCTATACCTCGGACAACGGCGACTTCGCGCGCACGATGCTGCGCTGCGTCGGCGTCGGCGCGTGCCGCAGCAAGAAAGGCGTGATGTGCCCGAGCTACATGGCCACTGGCGAGGAGATGCATTCCACGCGCGGGCGCGCGCACCTGCTGTTCGAGATGCTGCGCGGCGAGACGCTGACCGCCGGCTGGAAAGAGCCGGTGGTCAAGGAAGCGCTCGACCTGTGCCTGTCGTGCAAAGGGTGCAAGGGCGAATGCCCGGTGCGCGTCGACATGGCGACCTACAAGGCGGAGTTCTTCTCGCACTACTACGAAGGGCGCCTGCGCCCGCTTGCCGCCTACGCGTTCGGGATGGTCGACGTGTGGGCACGCGCCGCGTCCCACGCGCCCGGCGTCGCGAACTTCTTCTCGCGCACCGAACCGTTCGCGGGCTTCGCCAAACGGCTCGTCGGCATCCATCCCGCGCGGCGCGTGCCGGCGTTCGCGGTGCAAGCGTTCGCGCCCGCCTTCCGCCGCCGGCCTCCACCCGCCGCAGCGGGACAGCCGCTGATCCTGTGGCCGGACACCTTCAACAATTATTTCCATCCGGAAGTGGCGCTGGCCGCGGCGCAAGTGCTCGAGCATGCCGGCTTCGAAGTGCGCCTGCCGCCGGTACCGCTGTGCTGCGGCCGCCCGCTGTACGAGTTCGGCATGCTCGACCGGGCCAGGCGCTATCTGCTGCATATCCTCGACGCGCTCGACACGCAGATCCGCGACGGCCTGCCCGTCGTCGTCCTCGAACCGGCCTGCCTCACCGTTTTTCGCGAGGAACTGCCGCAGATGCTGCCCGGCAACGAGCAGGCGCGGCGCCTGAGCAGCCAGGTCTTTCTGCTGAGCGAATTTCTCGAGCAGCGCGCCCCGCACGCGCGCTTCGGCACGCTCGCGCGCCGCGCGGTCGTGCACGGCCACTGCCATCACCAGGCGATCATCGGCATGGACGCCGAAGCCGCGGTGCTCGAAAAACTCGGGCTCGACTACGAAATCCTCGACTCGGGCTGCTGCGGCATGGCGGGCGCGTTCGGCTTCGAGAAGGACAAGTACGAAGTGTCGATGCGCTGTGCCGAGCGCGCGCTGCTGCCTGCGGTGCGCGCGGCCGCCGACGACACGCTGCTGATCGCCGACGGCTACAGCTGCCGCGAGCAGATCGTGCAGAGCACCGCCCGCCGGCCACTGCACCTCGCCGAAGTGCTGCGGCTGGCCCTCAAAGGAGAATGACATGGACCCGATCGGAAAACGCCGCTGGGCGATCGCCGAAGGCTATATCCCGCCGTCGAGCACCGACGACAGCTACGAGTTGAAAAGCCACGAGGCCGCGTGCATCCTCAACGCGGGCGACCGCCCCGCGCAGGTCGAGATCACGATCTTCTTCGCCGACCGGGAGCCGGCCGGCCCGTACCTGCTGACCGTGCCGGCGCGGCGCACCTGCCATCTGCGCTTCGACGAGCTCGACCACCCGGAGCCGATCCCGGTCAACACCCCCTATTCGAGCGTCATCGAATCGACGGAGCCGGTCGTCGTGCAGCACACCCGGCTCGACTCACGCAAGGCGGCGCTCGCGCTGCTCACGACGATCGCGTACGCCGATCAGTGATCGCCCCGGCCGGGCAGGACGAGGACTGCACCGCCGCAAATTCGCGAGATGCATTGCGAGACGCCATGGCAACATTTTGCGATGATCGTGCTCGCGATTCCGCGCGGGCCCATCGTGCGGTCCTACGCCGGCTGGGACCGCTACCTTGTGTGGTGAGCGGCGAAGGCCCGGGCCGATGAACCTGTTCAGGGAGCGGATCCAGTGGATCAGGGAAAACAGGCCACTGAGGCGGCTCGAGCGCTGGCTCGAAGGGCCGATGGTCTTTCTCGCGTTCGTCTGGATCGGGCTGCTGATCGTGGAGTTCGTCGGCGGCCAGCGTGACTGGCTCGATGGCGCGAGCAACCTGATCTGGGCCGTGTTCATCGTCGACTTCGTGCTGCGCTTCGCGCTGGCCCGAGGCAAGCTCGCCTATATCACGCAGAACTGGCTCACGCTCGTGTCGCTCGCGCTGCCGGCGCTGCGCGTGTTCCGCCTGACCCGCGTGCTGCGGCTGACGCGGGCGACCCGCGGGCTGCGGCTGGTGCGCCTGACCACGTCGCTCAATCGCAGCATGCGCGCGCTCGCGCGCAGCATGGGCGGCAAAGGCGCCGGCTACGTCGTCGTGCTGACGCTGATCGTGACTTTCTCCGGCGCCGCCGGCATGCTCGCGCTCGAGGAAGGCGCGTTCACCAGCTACTGGGACGCGCTGTGGTGGACCGCGATGATCGTCGCGACGATGGGCAGCGACTTCTGGCCCCGCACGCCGGAAGGCCGCGTGCTGTGCCTCGCGCTGGCGATCTACGCGTTCTCGGTGTTCGGCTACGTCACTGCCGCGCTCGCGTCGTTCTTCGTCGAACGCGGCGGCCCGCCCGAAGCTTCCGGTCCACAAGCGCTGCACGCCGAGTTGGCCGCGCTGCGCAAGGAAACCGCCCGCCTCGCCGAAGCGCTCGACGGACAGGCCGCCGGGGCGAAACGCGTGCCGTGACGCGCAGCCCGAAGCAATCGTGCGTCCGCATCGCCCGGCAAGGCCCGCCGATTGCTTTCGCCCCCGATGCGATCCGATTCGTCGCGGGAGGCAGCGATATGGCAATGACACATTCGTCGATTCCCGACCGGTCCTTGCGTCGCCCCCCGCGCCCGGCGCTGCGCGAGCCCTGATCGGCGGTGCTGACATGCTCGACAACATCCAGTCGGCACTCGCCCCGCGCGGGCCGGAAGCGGCCGCGATCCTCGAGATCACCTGGGTGCTGGTGGTCGGCGGTGCGCTGATCTTCGCGCTGGTCCTCGCGCTGACTGCGCTGGCCTTTTTCGCCCCCGCGCGCTGGCTTGCCGGCAACCGGCTGATCGTCGGCGCCGGCATCGTTTTCCCGGTGATCACGCTCGCGGGGTTGCTGGTCTACACGCTGCTCGCCGCGCCGCGGCTGTCGGCAGCCGAGCCGGCCGACGTGACGATCGAAGTGGTCGGTCATCAGTGGTGGTGGCGCGTGAATTATCTCGACGCGCGCGGTGAAATCGACTTTGCGACCGCGAACGAAATCCGTCTGCCGGTCGGCCGCACGATTGAGCTGCGGCTGCGCTCGACCGATGTGCTGCACAGCTTCTGGGTGCCGTCGCTTGCCGGCAAGCTCGACCTGATCCCGGGCAAGGACAACCGGCTGCGTCTGGCCGCCGCCGAGCCCGCGGTGCTGCGCGGCCAGTGCGCCGAGTACTGCGGCGGCCCGCACGCGCAGATGGCGCTGTTCGTCGTCGCCGAAGCGCCGGAGCGCTTCGAGGCGTGGCGCGCGGCACAGCGCCGCCCGGCCGCCATCGCGGCCGATGACGAAGCGGCGCGCGGGCGGCGGCTTTTCCTGTCGCACTGCACGACCTGCCATACTGTTCGCGGCACGCGAGCCGAAGGCGAACTCGGCCCCGACCTGACCCATTTCGCGAGCCGACTGTCGCTCGGCGCCGGCATCCTGCCGAACAGCCGCGCCACCGTCGCCGGCTGGATCGCCGGCAACCAGCACCTGAAACCGGACAACCTGATGCCCGAGTTCCATTTCGACAGCGACGAGCTGCGCGCGCTCGCGCACTGGCTGGAGACGCTCGAATAAATGTTCACGGACCTGCCGCTGTGGATCAACGTCGTCGTCTTCCTGGCCGCCGGGGTGGTCGTGTGGCTGGTCGGCACGCGCGTGGCGCGCTTCGCGACTTTCGCCGCAATTCTCGCGATCGCCGTGACCGCGCTGTTCATCGCCGGCCTGCTCGAGCGGCGCCACGTCATGATCCTGCGCATGGGCGGCGACTCGCTGCTCGTCCTCGCGATCTACGTCGCCGGACTCACGGTGCTCTACACGCTCAGATGAACGCGCTGCCGAACCCCGATACCCGCCCCGCCGGCGAAGTCGACGAACTGCGCCGGCTGTGGCAGCCGCCGCAGGGCCTGCGCTTCGTCACGGTCATCAACAACAACTACGTCGGCGTGTTCTACGTCGGCGCCGCTTTCCTGTTCTTCGTGCTGGCCGGCATCCTCGCGCTGATGATGCGCACCCAGTTGGCGGTGGCCGAGAACGATCTGATCGGCCCGGCGCTGTACAACCAGCTGTTCACGATGCACGGCACCGTCATGATGTTCCTGTTCGCGGTGCCGGCGGTCGAGGCGATGGGCATCCTGCTGCTGCCGAACATGCTCGGCGCGCGCGACCTGCCGTTTCCGCGCCTGTCGGCGTATGCGTTCTGGGCCTACCTGGTCGGGGGGCTGGTGTTCTTCGCGAGCATTTTTGTCGGCTCGGCGCCCGACGGCGGCTGGTTCATGAACCCGCCGCTGACGACCCAGACCTACTCGCCGGGCTACAACGCCGACTTCTGGCTGCTCGGCATCGGTTTCATCGAGATCTCGGCGATCGCCGGCGCCATCGAGATCATCGTCGGCATATTGCGCACGCGCTCGCCAGGTATGACGCTCGGGCGCATGCCGGTGTTCGCGTGGGCGATGCTGGTTTTCGCGCTGATGATCGTGTTCGCGTTCCCGGCAGTGATCCTCGCGACCGCGCTGCTCGAACTCGAGCGCGCCTTCCACTGGCCGTTCTTCGCTGCGCATCTCGGCGGGGACCCGCTGCTGTGGCAGCACCTGTTCTGGTTCTTCGGCCACCCCGAGGTGTACATCATCTTCCTGCCCGCAGCGGGCATGGTGTCGATGATCGTGCCGACGATGGCGCGCACGCCGCTCGTCGGCTACCGCTTCGTCGTCCTGGCGCTGGTCGGCACCGCGTTCCTGAGCTTCGGGCTGTGGGTGCACCACATGTTCACGACCGGCATCCCGCAGCTGTCGCTGTCGTTCTTCCAGGCCGCGAGCACTGCGGTCGCGATCCCGTCGGGGATCCAGATCTTCGCGTGGATCGCGACGTTCGCGCAGGGTCGCGCGACAGGGCGGATACGGATCGCGACGCCGACGCTGTTCATCCTCGGCTTCCTGTTCATCTTCGTGCTCGGCGGGCTCACCGGCGTGATGGTCGCGGTGATCCCGTTCGACTGGCAGGCGCACGACAGCTACTTCATCGTCGCCCATCTGCATTACGTGCTCGTCGGCGGCATGGTGTTTCCGCTGTTCGCCGCGTTCTACTACTGGATGCCTTACACCAGCCGGCATGCGCTGTCCGAGCGGCTCGGGCGCTGGGTGTTCGGGCTGATGTTCGTCGGCTTCAACATCACGTTCTTCCCGATGCATTTCACCGGGCTCGCCGGCATGCCGCGCCGCGTCTACACGTATGCGGCAGGGTACGGCTGGGAGAGCCTGACCTTCGTCTCGACGGCCGGCGCGTTCATGATCGCCGCCGGCGTGCTGCTCTTCATCATCGATGTCGCGCGGCGCTTTCGCATGTCGGCCGAGGACAACGCAGGCAACGTCTGGCAGGCCGGCACGCTCGAATGGCTGCCGAACGGCAATTACTCGAACCGCAGCATTCCCGTCGTCACCAGCCGCGAGCCGCTGTGGGACCAGCCGGACCTGGCGCGCAATGTCGAAGCCGGTCACTACTACCTCCCGGGCGCGCCGACCGGCGGGCGCGAGACGATCGTCACGAGCCCGCTCGACGCGCAGCCCGAGTTCGTGCTGCGCATGCCGATGCCGGGCTGGGCGCCGGTCGTCGCAGCGTGGTTCACCGCCGGCTTCTTCCTGCTGCTGACCGTCAAGCTCGTCGTGCCGGCCGTGATCTCGGGCGTTGTCGCGGTCGGCGCGCTGCTGCACTGGGGCTGGAGCCTCGACCCGGAGCCGCTCGCCGAGCCGGTCGACATCGGCGGCGGCATCGTGTTGCCCAGCTACATGAGCGGCCCGCGCTCGCAGGCGTGGTGGGCGATCGGCGTGCTGATGCTGGTGTCGGGCTCGCTCTACGCCTGTGCGCTGTTTTCCTACCTCTACCTGTGGACCGTGTCGCCCGAAGTCTGGCCCGAACCCGCGCAGCTCGCCGGCATCGGCCATCCGCTCGCCGAAGCGGCCCTGCTCGTCGCCAGCAGCTTCGCGCTGGGGCTCGCGAACCGGCAGCTCGCCGCCGGCCGGCGGCGAGCGATGGCGCTCGCGGTCGCGGCCGGCCTGGTCCTGCTGGTCGCGGCGGTCGGGCTGGAGTTTTTCGCGCAGGGCGAACTGTCGCCGAGCGCGTCGAGCTACGGCGCCGCAGTCCATCTGCTCGCATCGATCGCCGTTTTTTTCACGCTGGTCGTGCTCGTGATGGCGCTGTTCGCGCTCGCCCGCGCTGCGACCGGCAAGCTCGGGCCGACGCGCCGCGTGACGTTCGACAACATGCGCCTGTTCTGGCACTACACCGTCGGCCAGAGCCTGCTTGGTGTCGCGCTGGTGCACGGCTTTCCGAGGATCGCCGGATGAGCTTCGTCGCGAGCAGCCTGCGCCTGTCCGCCGGAGTCATCGTCTGGGCGCTGCATTTTTCCGTGATCTACGGCCTGACCGCGCTGGCTTGCGCGCGCGCCGCAGCGCAGGCCGTGCCGTGGGTGATCGGCGCGGCGACGCTCGTCGCGAGCGGGGTCTGCGTCGCGATCATCGTGCGGGAACTGGGCCGGGGGCCGGGCTTCGAATCCTGGCTCGCCGCCGGGCTCGCGGTGCTCGCGCTGCTTGCAGTGCTGTGGGAAGCCCTGCCGGTGCTGATGGTGGCGCCATGCGTCTGACCGGCCTCCTCGCGCTCGCGTGCGTGGCGCTGGTCGCCGGCTGCAGCGAAGCGCGCCGCCCTGCGCTCGGTGGCGATGCGGAAAACGGGCGCCTGCTGCTGCGCCAGTTCGGCTGCATCGGCTGCCATCGCATCCCCGGCGTCGCAGGCGCTACCGGCAACGTCGGCCCGCCGCTGGACGGTGTCGGCCGCCGCGTGTACCTCGCCGGCGTGCTGCCGAATTCGCCGGCCAACATGGTGCGCTGGATCCGCGAGCCGCAGTCCTTCGGCTTCGAAACCGCGATGCCCGACCTGCAGGTCACCGAGACCCAGGCGCGCGACATGGTCGCTTACCTCCAGGAGCTGAAGTGAAGTGAAAAAAGTCCTCCTCACCGTCGTCGCGCTGGCGGTTGCGGCCGGGCTCGCCGGCACGGCCGTGGTCTACGGCGGCTTTTACGACATTTCCGCGACCGACCAGCACCTCGCGCCGACTTACCGGCTGCTCGACATCGCGATGCGCCGCTCGATCAAGCTGCGCGCGGCGTCGGTCGCCGTCCCGTCGCTCGACGCGGCCGGTGCACTCGAACAGGGCGCGCCGCTCTACCGCGACCACTGCGCGCAGTGCCATGGTGCGCCGGGCGTCGCTCCGGAGCCTTTCGCGCTCGGCCTGACGCCCGCCGCGGCGAACCTCGCGCATACCGGCCGGGCCTGGCCGCCGGAAGAAATCTACTGGGTGGTGCGGCACGGCATCAAGATGACCGGCATGCCGGCCTGGGAGCAGCGCCTGACCGAAAGCGAACTCTGGGCGGTCACCGCGTTCGTCAAGCGGCTGCCCGAACTCTCGCCGCCGGACTACCGCCGCCTGGTCGCCGAGCTCCCGCGCCACACCCACGACCATCGCGCGGAGCGAGCACTGCCGCGGCCCGACGCCGAGCGCGGCCGGCGGATCATCCAGCAGTATGCCTGCGTCACCTGCCACCGGATTCCCGGCATTGTCGGCCCGAACGCACCGGTCGGTCCGCCGCTCGACGGCATCGGCACGCGCGCGTTCATCGCCGGCGCGCTGCGCAACGAGCCCGGGCACATGGTGCGCTGGCTGCGTTCGCCGCAGCAGGTCACGCCCGACAGCGCGATGCCGGACCTCGGTATCGACGAGCGCGACGCGCACGACATCGCCGCCTACCTCGCGACACTGAAATAACGCGCTGGCCGCGTGGGCGCGAACGCGCGCTCACTTGCGGAAGGCGTTGCGCAGCGGCCACGCCTGCTGCTGACGCGCCGCCCGGCCCCGCGCTCACTGCGCGGAAGCCGGCTGCATGACGACTCCGTCGTCGCGCACGATGTAGCGCGTGCCGTCGTCGATATCGGCAGTGAACGGCGCATCGCCCGCCGGGCATGCGATCGACAGTCGCCCCGGACGACATGTGCGGTGCGTTCGCAGCTCGCGCGGCCGGAGCGAAAAATCGCGCTCGCCGGTCCGGTAAGCGACAAGTCCCGCGCTGCGGTTCTGCACCTCGAAGCGGATCGAGGCGCTTTTCGGTCGGCCGAACATCTGCACGCCGAAAAAACGTCCGTCCTCCCCCTGCGCGACACCGACGCCGGTTTGCGTGACGGCCGGCTCGAGCATGTTCTCGCGGTGCTCGGGCGAGTTTTTCCCGCCTTCGACGAAAGCCTCGGCAAGCTCCGCGGACGAGCCGAAACCGTCGGAGCGATACTGGTAACCGATGTTCTCGGCGACGATGCAGTACTCGTAGCCTTCGGCCTGCGCGCGCTGCGCGGGGCGGCGGCCATCGGCAGTGTGGCCGTAGCGCCCGGTGTTCGCCATGAAGCGGGCGAAGTCGCGCGCAGTCCGCCCGAGCGCCGCGTCGCGCTCGAGCGGCGCGAGCGGCTGCGCTTCGCGAAAAACATTCGTGCGCGCAACGATCTCCGACGCCGTCTCCTCGACGTCCGCCGCAGCGAAGCCCAAGGCGGGGCCGGCGAGGATCGCCACCAGCAGTCGTGTCACGGCGCAACGCCTGCGCGGGCGCCCGAACGCGTCGAAGCGGCCGCCGCCCGCCGCCTCCCTGCCGTGCACGGCGTCACCGCGCATGGGCTACGAGCGACGCGGTGGGCAAAAGCGCGACGTGAAGTCCGATGGCCTTCATGACGGTGATCTCCTTCGAATCGACGTCGCCGCGGACGCAAGGCGCATTCCCGCACCCGGCGCGCGCATGCGACAGCGCCCGCCGCCGCGTGCCGGGTAGGTACGGCGATTGCCTTCCTGCTCGAGCCCGTTTCAATTTTTCTCCGGAGGAAGCCTCATGCCGCTATCGATGCCGTCGTTCAGAGTCCTCGCCGTCGCGATCGCCACCGCGTTGGTGGTGCCGCCGCTTGCCGGCTGTGCCGGCGACCGGAACACGCGTGCCACCGGCACGGTGATCGACGATGCGTCGATCACCACACGCGTGAAAACCGCGCTTGCAAGCGCAGAAGGAATCAAAGCCGCCGCCGCGGTCAATGTCACGACGTATCGCGGCCTCGTGCAGTTGTCGGGCTTCGTCGATTCCGAGGCCGAGAAGCGGCGCGCCGAGCAGGTCGCCCGCAGTGTCGACGGCGTGCGTTCGGTCGAGAACGCGCTGAGCGTGCGGCCGGCCCGCTGAAAGCCCCCGGGCGCGTCACACCCTTATCCGAGCACGTAACTCTTGCAAGCGATCGCGCACCCGGTGCGGGACTTGATGTCCGCGACGACTTCGCTGGCGGGTCATGCGGCCGAGCGCCCCTTCGCGTGCGACGCAAAAGGAATCCTGTGAAGCCGCGCAGCGCGTCGCCGCAGACTCCGCCGACGAACCGCCGGCAGTTTCTCGTGCACAGCGGCCTTGCGTTGGCCGCCGCCGCGACCGGCACCGCCTGCGGGCCGTCCGGTCAGCAGGCGCCGTCGTCGACGGCACCCGCCATCCCGGCCGCGCGCTGGCCGGGCGACGGCGAGTGGGACGCGGTGCGCGAGCAGTTCGCGCTGGCCGACGACTACATCCACATGTCCGCGCTGTATGTCGCGTCGCACCCGCAACCGGTGCGCGACGCGATCGAACGGCACCGGCGCGCGCTCGACGCGAACCCGGTGCTCTATCTGAACGACAACAATCGCCGCCTGGTCGGCGAATCGCTGTCGGCCGCGGCGGACTATCTCGGGCTGGCCGACGCTGACGACATCGCGCTGACCGACAGCACGACGATGGGCATCGGCCTGGTGTATAACGGCCTGCGGCTCGCGCCGGGCGACGAGATCGTGACCACCGAGCACGACTACTACGCGACCCATGAAGCCTTGCGCCTCGCTTCGGAGCGCCAGGGCGTGACGGTGCGCCGGGCGGTGCTGTACGACGAGGTGACGCGCGCCGGCGAAGACGAGCTCGTCGACCGGCTGCTCGCCAGCGTGAGGCCGCGCACGCGCGCGCTCGCGCTGACCTGGGTGCATTCGGGCACCGGCCTGAAGCTGCCGGCCGCGCGCATCGGCGAGGCGCTGCAGCGCGTCAACGACGAACGCGACGAGGACGCGCGCGTGCTGCTGTGCCTCGACGGCGTCCATGGCTTCGGCGTCGAGGATGTCGTCCTGTCCGAGCTCGGCTGCGATTTCTTCATGGCCGGCTGCCACAAGTGGCTGTTCGGCCCGCGCGGCACCGGCATCCTGTGGGGCAGCGAGGCGGGCTTGCGGCGCTGCCTGCCGACGATACCGAGCTTCCTCGACGACGGCACGCACCGGGCCTGGATCGCCGGCGAAGAGGTCACCGGCCGCCCCGACGGCGCGCGCATGTCGCCGGGCGGCTTCAAGCCGTTCGAGCACCAGTGGGCACTGGTCGAGGCGTTCCGCTTCTGCGGTGACATCGGCAAGGCGCGCATCCAGCGGCGCACGCACGCACTCGCACGCCAGCTCAAGGAGGGGCTCGCCCCGATGCCGCACATCACACTGCGCACGCCGATGGCCGAAACCTTGTCGGCGGGGATCGTGTGCTTCGAGGTGGACGGCATGGACCCGTGGAGCGCGGTCGAGCGGCTGCGCGAACACCGCCTCATCGCGACCGTCACGCCCTACGCCGCGCGCTATGTGCGTCTCGCCCCAAGCATCCGCAATTCACCGGCCGAAGTCGACGCAGCGCTCGCAGCGATCCGTCAGCTCGGCTGAGTCGGATGAGCGCGGATTCCGGCAGCGCAGTCTTCCTCCAGCGCGTGCCGATCGTGCTCGGACTGGTCGTGCTCGGGCTGTTCCTGTGGCACATCGCCTACGCGCTGCTGCGGGGCTTCGCGGAGGCTGGGCGGTCGGCGTGCCGCTCGCACCGGCGCGCCTTTGCGTTCTCGGCGGCACGAACGAACCTGTGCTTTCAGACGATCACCTCCTCGTCCCCCCTGAGCGCCAGCCACTTCATGATGTCTTCGCGGCGCACCAGGCCGCGGACCCTGCCGTTGTCGACGACCGGCAGCAGCTCGACGCCGCGCCGGGAGATGGTCTCGAGCGCCTCCGCGGCCGCCCGGTCCGGCTCGATCGTGGGGAGATCGCCGATCGGGATCATGATGTCTGCAACGGTCGTGCCGGCCCGCGCGGCGGGCGCCAGTTTGCGTACCTCGCCGAGTCCGGCCAGCCCGACCAGCTGGCCGTCGCGCACCACTGGGAAATTGCGCTGGTCGTGGGCGATCAGGTAGTCATCGATGAGCGTTGCCACCGAGGTGTGCGGTTCGACGGTGGTCACGTCGGCGAGCATCACGCGCGATACCGGCACTCGTTCAAGCGAGCGGCGGGCGAGCAGCTGCTGGTAGCTCATCTTCGCGGCGTTGTGCAGGAACCCGCCGATCAGCGCGAGCCACAGGCCGCCGATCACGCCGGCACCGAAAAGCGGCACCGGAATGCCGACGAACATCGCCGCGCCGGCGGCGATCAGCGCGATGCCGAAGCCGCGCCCGAGCGCCGCTGCCCAGCGGGTGGCGTGGTAGACGTCGCCGGTCACGCCCCACAGGACGGCGCGCAGCATCCGTCCGCCGTCGAGCGGAAAGGCGGGCACCAGATTGAACAACGCGAGGATCAGGTTGATCGGCCCGAGCCACAGCAGCACCGTCGCGAGCGGACCGATCTGCGTGAGCGCTGGCGTCGGGTCGTTCGGATCGATGACCACGTCGCCCGCCAGCGCGGAGCCCACGACCAGGCAGGCTGCGCCGATCGCGAGACTGACGACCGGCCCGACCAGCGCCATCCAGAACTCGGCTCGCCAAGTGTGCGGTTCGCGCTCGAGCTGCGCCATGCCGCCGAAGACGAACAGCGTGATGCGTCGGATCTCGACTCCCTGGGCGCGCCCGACCAGCGCGTGCGACAGCTCGTGGACCAGGATCGAGACAATCAGCAGCACCGCGGCGACAGCGGCCACTAGCCATACCAGAGCGGCGCTCCAGTGCGGGTGCCAGGTGGGAAACAGACCCGCTCCGAGGCTCAGCATGATCAGCACGAAAATGATCATCAGGCTCCAGTCGAGCGCCACCTCAACCCCGAGGATGCTGCCGATACGCAAACCTTTGACCATGATCCGGCTCCGGAAAAACCACAACCGCGGTCGGCGACAGGCTCGCACGCGACAGCCCGACCGCCCGGACTCCATGTGGTGTGGTGATTGGCAAGTGCCATGCCCGGCAAAGCGGCGGCACGCCGGTTGCAGGCCTTCAGCGGTGAACAACGCGAGGAGACAAGACCATGGCAGATCGCGATCTCACCGCTGCGGTCGCGCGCGCCGCGCAGCCGCTCGCCGAGACGGCCGGACGGTTCGACCGCGTGCTCGAGCTTGCCGGCGAATTCCGCCTGGTGCTGCTCGGCGAGGCGAGCCACGGCACGCACGAGTTCTACGCGGCGCGCGCCGAAATCACGCGCCGGCTGATCAGCGAAAAAGGCTTCGACGCGGTCGCGGTCGAAGCCGACTGGCCGGACGCGCTGCACGTGAGCCGCCATGTGCAGGGCGGCGGCGACGACGCGGATGGCAACGCCGCGCTCGGCAGCTTCCAGCGGTTTCCGCGCTGGATGTGGCGTAACCGCGAAGTGTGCACGTTCGTCGACTGGCTCAGGCAACGTAACGGCACGCGCCCGCCCGACGCGCGCGCCGGCTTCTACGGCCTCGACCTGTACAGCCTGCGGGCGTCGATGGACGCCGTCGTGCGCTACCTCGCGGGCATGGACCCCGAGGCGGAGCGACGGGCACGTGCCCGCTACGCGTGCTTCGACCACATCGCGGACGATCCGCAGCGCTACGGCTTCGCCACCACTTTCGGCATGACCGAGCCGTGCGAGCAGGCGGTGCTGCGCCAGCTCGCCGAGCTGTCGCGCGACACGACGCGCTTTTTTGCGCCACGACGGCGTCGCTGCCGCCGACGAGCTGTTTTACGCGCAGCAGAACGCACGCGTCGCGGTGAATGCCGAAGCCTATTACCGCAGCATGTTCGCCGGGCGTAACGAGTCGTGGAACCGGCGCGACGCGCATATGGCCGAGACGCTGCAGGCGCTGGCGAAGCACCTCGGCGAGCGTCTCGGCCGGCCGGCGAAGATCGCCGTGTGGGCGCACAACTCGCATCTGGGCGACGCGCGCGCGACCGAAATGGGCGAAGCCGGCGAACTGAACCTTGGCCAGCTCGCGCGCGAGCAGTTCGGCGCCGCGAACGTGCTGCTGGTCGGCTTCACGACCCACATCGGCAGCGTCACTGCGGCGTCCGAGTGGGACGCGCCGGCCGAACACAAGCGCGTGCGCGACTCGCACCCGGACAGCTTCGAGCGCGTCTTCCACGACTGCGGCATCGAGCGCTTCGTGCTCGAACCGCGCCGCGTGCCGGCGCTTCGCGGCGTGCGCCGGCTCGAGCGCGCGATCGGCGTGATCTACCTGCCCGACACCGAGCGCCTGAGCCATTACTTCCACGCGCAGCTCGCGGACCAGTTCGACGTCGTGATCCATCTCGACCGCACGCGCGCGCTCGAGCCGCTCGAACCGACCGGGGACTGGACGCGCGGCATGTCGCGCGAAATGGAAACCTATCCGACCGGCATGTAGGCGTACGGGCGCGCAGCGGCCGGGCGTGGGCCTGGAGCCGCTTCATGACCGACATCGGCGCGCGGCTCGTCGCCCATGATGCCGTCGAGCGGTGTCGCCGAGCGGTGGCCGGGCAACGGTACGCGCGGCGGGAGTTCTTTCAATGACCCGTAGTTTTTGCATGCGCCCGGTCGCGGGGCCTGCGCAGGCATGCGTTCGGCGCGCGGCACAGCATTTGCTGAACTCGGCGGGCAGTTCGGGCGCACGCCCGTTGCAGCTTCGTTGGCTGCGGGAGTGGCCGCTGCCTGAGTCGATCGAGGTCCGAGCATTGAGAATCGCGCAGGTCTCCCCCCTGTTCGAAAGTGTCCCGCCGAAGTACTACGGCGGAACGGAACGGGTCGTGTCCTACCTCACCGAGGAGCTCGTCGCGCAGGGACACGACGTGACGCTGTATGCGAGCGGCGATTCGCAGACGCGCGCAAGCCTGCGCCCCGTCGCGCGCCAGAGCCTGCGGCTCGACCCCGAATGCATCGACCAGCTCGCGCACCACGTGCTGATGCTCGAGCACGTGGTGCGCGAGGCGCACAACTTCGATCTGATCCACTTTCACATCGATTATCTGCATTTCCCGCTGTCGCGCCGCCTGGCCGTGCCGCATGTCACGACGCTGCACGGGCGGCTCGACATTCCGGACCTGGTGCCGCTGTATCGTGAATTCAGCGAAATGCCGGTGATCTCGATTTCCGACCACCAGCGGCGCCCGCTGGCGTGGCTCAACTGGCAGGCGACCGTGCATCACGGCCTGCCGACGACCCTGCTGCCGTTCTCGCCCGGACCCGGGCGCTACCTCGCGTTCCTCGGGCGCATCTCGCCGGAGAAGCGCGTCGACCGGGCGATCGAGGTCGCGCGCCGGGTCGGCCTGCCGCTGCGCATCGCGGCCAAGGTCGCGCCCGTCGATCAGCGCTACTTCGACGAACAGATCGAACCGCTGCTCGCGCAGCCGCACGTCGAGTACCTCGGCGAGATCGCCGAAGCGGAAAAAGCGGCGTTCCTCGGCGGCGCCGCGGCGCTGCTGTTCCTGATCGACTGGCCCGAGCCGTTCGGCCTGGCGATGATCGAGTCGCTCGCGTGCGGCACGCCGGTCATCGCCTGGCATTGCGGCTCGGTGCCCGAAGTGCTGCGCGAAGGCGTCAGCGGCTTCATCGTCGGCAGCCTCGACCAGGCCGAACGGGCGATCGCGTCGATCGACCTCATCGACCGCGAAGCCTGCCGCAAAGCGTTCGAGGAGCGGTTCACCGCGTCGGCGATGGCGGGCAACTACCTGCGCGTCTATCGTGAATTGATAACACAGCAGCTGAAGGCCGCACCGGCCGGGGCATGAAGGCTTTCGATGCAGGACGCAATCCAGATCGACGACCGCTGGTACGTGCTCGCCACTTCGTCGCTCGCCGACGACCGCACGCGCGTGCTCAAGCAGGGCGACACGTTCGCGCTGTTCGACCGCTACGGCGACATCCGCCACATCGGCATCGCCGAGCAGGGGCTCTACCACGGCGGCACGCGTTTCATGTCGCAGCAGCGGCTGCTGCTGAACGGCGTCAGACCGATGTTGCTCAACTCGACGATGAAGCAGGACAACAGCCTGCTCGCCGTCGACCTGACCAACCCCGACTTCACTGCCGGCAGCCGAGCGATCGACAAAGGCACGGTGCACGTGTTTCGCGGCAAGCTGCTGTGGGAAGCGGTGCTCTACGAGCACCTGCGGGTGATGAACTACGGCCGCGAACCGCTCGACCTGACGCTGACCCTGGAATTTGCCGCCGACTATGCGGACATTTTCGAGGTGCGGGGCTTTCAGCGCGCACAAGTCGGCGAGCTGGCGCCGCCGACCGTCGGCGCGCGCGAGATCGTGCTCGGTTACCGCGGCCGCGACGGGCTGACGCGCCGCACGCGGATCGGATTCGATCAGCCGCCGTGCAGCGCCGACGCGTCGCAGCTGACGTTCGCGTTGCGGCTCGAACCGCAGCAGTCGCGTGACCTGTTCGTGTCGGTGACCTGCGAAGTCGAAGGCGAATGCGCGGTGTGCACCTACGAGCAGGCGTACGCGCGCAACAAGAACCAGCTGCATGCGTGGGACGAGAGCGACTGCGCGATCGACACTTCGAACCAGCAGTTCAACAGCTGGCTGAACCGCTCGTTCGCCGACCTGCGCATGCTGACGACCGAAACCGCCGACGGCCCTTACCCGTACGCGGGCGTGCCGTGGTTCAGCACGCCGTTCGGGCGCGACGGCATCATCACCGCGCTGCAGTATCTGTGGGTCAACCCGCAGCTCGCCAAAGGCGTGCTGCAATTTCTCGCCGCGACCCAGGCGCACGAAAAAAACCCCGAACGCGACGCGGAGCCGGGCAAGATCCTGCACGAGACGCGCACCGGCGAACTCGCCAACCTCGGCGAGATCCCGTTCGACCGCTACTACGGCAGCGTCGATGCCACTCCGCTGTTCGTCGTGCTCGCCGGCGCGTACTGGGAGCGCACCGGCGACCGCGACCTGATCGCGGCGCTGTGGCCGAACATCGAGCGCGCGCTCGGGTGGATCGACACCTACGGCGACGCCGACGGCGACGGCTTCGTCGAATACGCGCGCCACAGCAGCAAGGGGTTGCAGCAACAGGGCTGGAAGGACTCCGACGACTCGGTGTTCTACGCCGACGGCCGCCTCGTCGAGCCACCCGTTGCGCTGTGCGAAGTCCAGGGCTACGTCTACGAGGCGAAGCGCTACGCCGCGCGTTTCGCCGCCCTGCTCGGCGACCCGCAGCGCGCCGCGACGCTCGAACGGCAAGCGAAAACGCTCCGCACGCGCTTCGATCAGGCGTTCTGGGTCGCGTCGCTCGGCACCTACGCGATCGCGCTCGACGGCGCGAAGCGCCCGTGCACCGTGCGTTCGTCGAATGCCGGTCACGCGCTGTTCTCCGGCATCGCGGGCGCCGACAAAGCGGCGGTGGTCGCGCGCACGCTGCTCGCCGAGGACATGTTCTCGGGCTGGGGCATCCGCACGCTGTCGAGCCGCGAAGCGCGCTACAACCCGATGTCGTACCACAACGGCTCGATCTGGCCGCACGACAACGCGCTCGTCGCGGGTGGTTTCGCCCGCTATGGCCTCAAGCGCGAAGCACTGCGGGTCATGGAAGGGATGTTCGAGTCGAGCGTGTTCATGGATCTGTACCGCCTGCCCGAGCTGTTCTGCGGCTTCGGCCAGCGCCCCGGCGAAGGCCCGACGCTGTACCCCGTGGCCTGCTTGCCGCAGGCCTGGGCGAGCGCGACGGTGTTCTATCTGCTGCAGGCGTGTCTGGGCCTGTCCTTCCGGCCGGAAACCGCCGAGATCGTGTTCGACAACGCGGCGCTGCCCGGCTTCCTCGACCACGTCACGATCCGCGGCCTTCAGATCCCGAGCGGCTCGGTCGATCTGACGCTCTACCGCCGCGCCCAGGACGTGACGCTGCATGTGACGCGCAAGCACGGCGAAGTGCGCGTCGTGTCGGTGAAGTGAGCTGCGCCGCGCACTCGCTCACGGGAACGTGCCGCGGTGCTTCTTCTCCATGTCTTCGGTCTTGTGCTCGGGCGTCACGCCCATGCGCTGCTGATTCTCGCGCTGCTTTTCCTTGTCGCTGCGGGCATCCTCACCCTGCGTGCCGGGCTTCGGAGGGTTCGCTGCGGAAGACTGGGGATTGTCGGCTGTATCCGACTTTCGCGTGTGAGGTTCGGCCATTTGTGCTTCCTCCTGTCTATGCTCCCCCGATTCCTTCAATGACGACGCCGGTGCCGCCGCACTCGCTGCAGGGTTTGTCGTCGACGACTCCGGTGCCCTTGCAGGCGCGGCAGGTGTTCTCGCCGGTTCCCGGCGTGCCGGGAGGGGCCTGGTCGCCGGGATGAGTCTCGGGTCGAGCCGGTTCGGTGGCCATCGCAAGCTCCTTGCTGGGATCAGTCCGAATTCGACGGGACGCAAGGAGGCGGGTTCCGGCGCGTACATGTCGTTACATCGCCGCCGCGGCGCGCAACCGCGTCCCCGGCCGGGGGCACGGTCGGCAGTGCTTACAGCCAGTCCACGTTCGCCGAGAACAGGTAGCCTGCGCCGTACACGGTCTTGATCAGCTTGGGGTGAAGCGGGTTTTCTTCGAGACGCTTGCGCAGCCGCGAGATGCGCAGGTCGATGCTGCGGTCGAGCGCCGCGACGTCGCGCCCGCCGAGGAGCTGCTCGCGGGTGAGGATCTGGTTGGGACGCTGGAGCAACGCGCCGAGCAGCCGGGCTTCGGCCATGCTCAGCGTCTCGGTTTCGCCGCCGGGGGAAGTGAGGGCGTTGTTGCCCGGCTCGAAGCGCCAGCCGGCGAATTCCGCGATGCGCACGCCGCTCGCCGGTGCGTCGGCCGCATGCGGCTCGCGATAGCGCCGCAGGATGCTGCGCACCCGGGCGATGAATTCGCGCGGCTCGAACGGCTTGACCATGTAGTCGTCGGCGCCCAGCTCGAGCCCCGTCACGCGGTCATGGGTGTCGCCGCGGCCGGTGACGATCAGCAGGCCGAAGCCATGACGGGCGCGGACGTGGCTGAGGATGTCGAGGCCGTCCATGTCGGGCAGGCCGAGATCGAGAACGCACAGGCGCGGAGGGTCGGCATCGAGCCGCCGCAGGAAATCCGCGCCGGTCGCGAAAAATTGTGCCTCGAAGCCGAATTTCTCGAGCGTCTGGGCCATCAGCCGGGCGACCGCAGGGTCGTCCTCGACGACGTGGATCGTTTCCTTCGGCTTGTTCGGCACGGCACGGGCTCCGCAATTCGGTCAGCGACAGATTGCGTCCAGCATAGCCGACAGTCTCTCCTTGCTGAAAGGCTTAGCGAGCAGCGGAACGCCGAGATCCTTGGTGATCGCATCGGCCCTGTCCACGTAGCCGCTCATCAGGATCACCGGGAGGCCGGGCCGAAAGCGGCGAATGAAGCGCGTCAGCCCGCACCCGTCGAGTCCGCCGGGCATCACGACGTCCGACAGCACGAGCGAGATCGCTGCCACGTTCTCGACGATGTCGGCCGCTTCCTGGCCGTTTTCGGCTTCCAGCACCGAACAGCCGAGCGCGGCGAGCTGCTTGCGCACGATGGTGCGCACCTCCGGGTCGTCCTCGACGAGCAGCACCAGCTGCCCCGCAAGAGGCGTCGCGGGCGCCGCAGTGCCCGCTTCCCCCGCTGCGGCAGGACTCGCGAGCGTCCGCGGCAGCAACAGCGCGACTGCGGTGCCGCAGGCCTGGCGGCTGCGAATGCGTACCGCTCCGCCCGACTGACGCGCGAAGCCATACACCATCGGCAGGCCCAGCCCGCTGCCCATGCCGAAACGTTTCGTCGTGAAGAACGGTTCGAACACGTGCGCCACGGTCGTCGCATCCATCCCGGTGCCGGTATCGCGGACCGTCACCTGCACGTAGTCGCCTGGCGGAATATCCAGCTCCGCGGCAGCGGCTGCATCGAGCGTCTCGACTGCGGACTCGATGCGCAGCTCCCCGCCTTCGGGCATCGCGTCGCGTGCGTTGAGGGCAAGGTTGAGCAGCGTGCTCTCGAGCTGGTGCGCGTCGGTCATCGCGACCAGTTCGGCATTGCGGCTCGCCGTGTGCAGCGCGATGGTTTCGGGCAGCGAGCGCCGGATCAGCTTCGCCATGCCCAGAATGAGTTCGTTGACTTCGACCGGGCGCGGCGCGAGCGGCTGCTGGCGCGAGAATGTCAGCAGCCGCTCGATCAGCTGCGCGCCGCCCTGCGCAGCCTGCATCGCCGGCGCGACGAATTCCTCGATCGCGGCGTCGTCCGGGCGCGCTTCCCGCAGGCCCGCGAGATTGCCCATGACGACGGTCAGCATGTTGTTGAAATCGTGCGCGAGCCCCCCGCTGAGCTGGCCGATCGCCTCCATTTTCTGCGCCTGCGCGAGGGCGCGCTGGGTGCGGCGCTGCTCGGTGGTGTCGACCGCGTGGACGTAGCAGCCGAGCACTTCGCCGCCGACGCCGAGCTCGGGCACCAGCGTGCTGCGCGCGTATAGCGTGCGCCCTGCCGCATCGCTCATCGAATATTCGTAGGTCACCCGCTCGCCGCCCAGCGCGCGGGCGAGCGGCTCGCGCACCGCGTCGAACACTTCCGCGGGCACGACCTCGACGATGCGCCGGCCGACGACCTGAGCGCTTTCCCGTCCGAACCACGCCGCGTACGCCTTGTTCGCGTAGCGATACGTCCAGCTGTCGTCGAAATAGGCGATATGCGCCGGCACGGCGTCCATGATGTCGCGCAGGCGCCGGTTCTCGGCGGGGGGTCTCGGGGCTGCGCAGGCCTGTCGTCGATGTCCATACTTTTTCCCGTCGCGCGCCGCCGCTTGCCGCGCGGCGCTTCATGGCTGTTCCGCCCGATTCTAGCGCCCGTCCCGACGCCGCTGGAGCGACGACAAGATTGAGTACATTCGCGCGCAATTTGCGACAAGGTTTGTTGCGATGCTTGATCGTGCACGCTCACGTTCGCCGCTCGCGTGGGCCCATCGGAACGACCGCCCCAGGAGAAAGAATTGTCGAATAGCCCGTATGCTCAAGGTCTGGCAAAGAACGCCGCGAACTACGTCCCGCTGTCGCCGCTGAGCTTCATCGAACGCTCGGCCCAGGTGTACCCGCAGCGCACCGCGGTGATCCACGGCGCCCGCCGCTTCACGTGGCAGGAAACCTATGCGCGCTGCCGCCGTCTCGCGAGCGCGCTGGTGCAGCACGGCGTCGGCCGGGGCGATACCGTCGCGGTGATGCTGCCGAACGTCCCGCCGATGTTCGAAGCGCACTTCGGCGTGCCTATGATCGGCGCGGTGCTCAACACCCTCAACACTCGCCTCGACCCGGAAGCGATCGCCTTCATGCTCGCGCACGGCGAAGCGAAAGTGCTGATCACCGACCCCGAGTTCGCGTCGCTCGTCGGGCCCGCGCTCGAGCGGCTCGACGGGCCCAAACCGCTCGTCATCGATGCGCTCGACGCCGAATACCCGGGCACCGACCGGCTCGGCGCGATCGAGTACGAAGAATTCCTCGCCGCCGGCGACCCGGAGTTCGCGTGGAGCCTGCCGTCCGACGAATGGGATGCGATCGCGCTGAACTACACGTCCGGCACCACCGGCAACCCGAAAGGCGTCGTCTATCACCACCGCGGCGCGTACCTCAACGCGGCGTCGAACATCATCAGCTGGGGCATGCCGCAGCATGCGGTGTATCTGTGGACGCTGCCGATGTTCCACTGCAACGGCTGGTGCTTCCCGTGGACGATGGCCGCCAACGCCGGCATCAACGTGTGCCTGCGCAAGATCGATGTCGCGCTGATCTACGAGCTGATCCGCACGCACAAGGTGAGCCATTTCTGCGGCGCGCCGATCGTGCACGGCATGCTGATCAACGCGCCCGCAGGCCTGCGCGACGGCATCACGCACAAGGTTTCGGCGCTGATCGCCGGCGCTGCGCCGCCGGCCGCGATCATCGAGGGCATGGAGCGCATCGGCTTCGACATCACGCACGTCTACGGGCTGACCGAAACGTACGGGCCGGCGTCGGTGTGCGCGAAGCACCCGGCGTGGGACGAGCTGCCGATCGACCGTCGCGCCGAGCGCAACGGCCGCCAGGGCGTGCGTTACCACATGCAGGAAGCGATCGCGGTGCTCGACCCCGAAACGATGGTGGCGGTGCCGGCCGACGGCGAGACGATGGGCGAGATCATGTTCCGCGGCAACCTCGTCATGAAAGGCTACCTGAAGAACGAGAAAGCGAGCGACGAAGCGTTCGCCGGAGGCTGGTTCCACACCGGCGACCTCGCGGTGATGCACCCGGACGGCTACGTCAAGATCAAGGACCGCTCCAAGGACGTCATCATCTCGGGCGGCGAGAACATCTCGTCCCTCGAAGTCGAGGAAGCGCTGTACCGCCACCCGGCGGTGATGACGGCCGCAGTCGTCGCGAAGCCCGACGAGAAATGGGGCGAAGTGCCGGCGGCGTACATCGAGGTCAAGGACGGTGTGGCGGTCACCGTCCACGACATCATCGCCCATTGCCGCGAGCACCTCGCCCGCTACAAGGTGCCCAAGCACGTCGAATTCTGCGTGCTGCCGAAGACCTCGACCGGCAAGATCCAGAAATTCGTGCTGCGCGAGCAGGCCCGATCGGCCTCGGCGATCGACTGATCGCCGCTGGCGGAGAAACCGGGCCGGGAATCCTTTTCGCGGACCCGGCCCCGCAATGCCGGCCGGCGCATCTCGTTCGCATGGCGCCTGCGGCGCCCCAGCGCTCGGCCGCGAAAGCACCGCCGCTCGCATCCCAAGCAATCGGCATGCCCTCGGCGCATGCCGGCAGTACCGCCCGCGCCGTGTGGGCAGCCGCCCGCAAAGCGCCCGGCGATGCGGGTTCACCCCTATCCTCGTCGCGTTGACGCCCCCCACCCGGGTGTTAGCTTAGTTCCGCCCGGAATTGAATTTCCATATACCCTGAGCATCGAGACTCATCGCTGACGGGACGCCCCGTCCTGTCGCCGGCGGTGATCCAATCGGCGTCGGCGCAGGCTCGCCGGCACAGTTCAGCTTCCCACGAGTGAGGCAGGATCTGTCAGACGCGATGAGCACGGACTTCATTCTCGAAACACGAGACCTGACGAAGGAGTTCAAGGGTTTCGTCGCCGTCGACAAGGTCAACCTCAAAGTGCGGCGCGGCTCGATCCACGCACTGATCGGGCCGAACGGAGCGGGCAAGACGACCGTCTTCAACCTCCTGACGAAGTTCCTCACGCCGACCCGCGGCACGATCCACTACAACGGGCAGGACATCACGCACGAGAAGTCCGCGCAGATCGCGCGGCGCGGGATCGTGCGTTCGTTCCAGATCTCCGCGGTGTTCCCGCACCTGAGCGTCCGCGACAACGTGCGCGTCGCGCTGCAGCGCAAGCTCGGCACGACTTTCCATTTCTGGCGCTCGGACAAGAGTCTCGACGTCCTGAACGGGCGCGCGATGGAGTTGCTCGAAGCGGTCGACCTGCAGTCGTTCGCCGACGCGACCACCGTCGAACTGCCTTACGGGCGCAAGCGCGCGCTGGAAATCGCGACCACGCTCGCGCTCGAACCCGAGATGATGCTGCTCGACGAGCCGACGCAAGGCATGGGCCACGAAGATGTCGGCCGCGTCGCGGACCTCATCAAGCGCGTGTCGGCGAAGCGCACGGTGCTGATGGTCGAACACAACCTCAGCGTCGTCTCGCACATCTGCGACACGATCACGGTGCTGCAGCGCGGCGCCGTGCTCGCCGAAGGGCCGTACGAGGAGGTGTCGCGCGACCCGCGCGTGCTCGAAGCCTACATGGGTACCGAACATGCCTGACGCCAGCGCCCGCGACAATCCCGACGTCGAGATGCTGCGGGTCAGCGACCTGCATGCGTTCTACGGCGAATCGCACATCCTGCACGGCATCGATTTCAGCGTGAACCGCGGCGAACTCGTGACGCTGCTCGGACGCAACGGCGCCGGGCGCACGACGACGCTCAAAGCGATCCTCGGGCTCACCGGCCGACGCACCGGCTCGATCATGATCAACGGCCGGCAGGTCATCGACCTGCCGACCCACCGCATCGCCCACCTCGGCGTCGGCTACTGCCCCGAGGAGCGCGGCATCTACGCGAGCCTGTCGGCCGAGGAGAACCTGTTGCTGCCTCCCGCCGTGAACAGCAGCGGCATGTCGCTCGACGAGATCTACGAGATGTTCCCGAACCTGCAGGAGCGCCGGCACAGCCCGGGCAGCCGGCTCTCCGGCGGCGAACAGCAGATGCTCGCGATGGCGCGCATCCTGCGCACCGGCGCGCGGCTGCTGCTGCTCGACGAAATCACCGAAGGCCTCGCGCCGGTGATCGTGCAGACGCTCGCTCGCGTCATCACGAGCCTGAAGGCGAAGGGACTGACGATCATCATGGTCGAGCAGAACTTCCGCTTCGCCGCGCCGCTCGCCGACCGGCATTACGTCATCGAGCACGGCCGCATCGTCGCGACGGTGACGAAGGACGAACTCGATTCGAAGATGCAGCTGCTGCAAAAACTGCTGGGCGTGTGAGCACGGTGGACCAACAAGGAGGAGAAAAATGAAACCCAGGACTCTGGCATCAGCGATCGCCGCGGCGGCGCTGGCCGCGCAACCGATGCTCGCGCAGTCGGCGACGATCAGCGACGGCGTCGTCAAGCTCGGCGTGCTGACCGACATGTCGGGCACGTATTCCGACCTCGCCGGCCCCGGCGCGGTCGAGGCGACGCGGATGGCGATCGAGGACTTCATCGCGAACGAAAAACCGGACTTCAAGATCGAGATGGTCTCCGCCGACCACCAGAACAAGGCGGACATCTCGGCGAACAAGGCGCGCGAGTGGATCGACACGCAGAAGGTCGACGCGATCGTCGACCTCGTCACGACCTCGACCGCGCTCGCGGTGATGAAGGTCGCGAACGAGAAGAACCGCATCTCGCTCGTGACCGGCGCGGGCTCGACCCCGATCACCAACGAGCAGTGCAACGACACGACGGTGCACTGGGCGTACGACACCTATTCGCTGCCGGTCGGCACCGCGAAAGCGGTCGTGCAGCAAGGCGGCAAGACCTGGTACTTCATCACCGCCGACTACGCGTTCGGCCACTCGCTGGAGAAGAACACCTCCGACGTCGTGAAGAAGAGCGGCGGCAAAGTGCTCGGCAGCGTGCGCCATCCGTTCCCGGGCAGCGATTTCTCGTCCTTCCTCCTGAGTGCGCAGGCTTCCGGCGCACAGGTCATCGGTCTGGCCAACGCCGGCAACGACACGATCAATTCGATCAAGCAGGCGCGCGAGTTCGGCATCACGCCGAAGCAGTCGCTCGCCGGACTGCTGATGTTCATCTCGGACGTGCATAGCCTCGGGCTCGACGCGACGGCCGGGATGTACCTGACGACCGGCTTCTACTGGGACCACAACGACGAGACGCGCGCCTGGTCGAAGCGCTATTTCGACAAGATGAAGCGCATGCCGACGATGGTGCAGGCGGCCGACTATTCGACCGTCTATCACTACCTGAAAGCGGTCAGGAGCGCAGGCACCGACGAAGCGAAAGCGGTGATGGCGAAGATGCGCGAGACTCCGGTCAATGACTTCTTCGCAAAGAACGGCCAGGTGCGGGCCGACGGCCGCATGGTCCATGACATGTACCTCGCGCAGGTGAAGAAGCCGTCGGAGTCGAAGTATCCGTGGGACTACTACCACATCCGCCAAGTGATCCCGGGCGCGGAGGCGTTCATCACGCCCGCGGAAAGCACTTGCCCGCTGATGAAGAAATAGCTTTCCGACCCGGCTTCCGGGGTCCGGCCTGCGGCGCGCATCGCGTGCCCGTCAGCGCCGGACGTCCGGCGCCGCAACCAGGCCGCCCGCTATGGACATTTTCGGCATTCCGATCCAGGCCCTGATGGGGCAGCTGCTGATCGGGCTCATCAACGGCTCGTTCTACGCGATCCTGAGCCTCGGGCTGGCGATCATTTTCGGTCTGCTCAACATCATCAATTTCTCGCACGGCGCGCTGTATATGATGGGCGCGTTCGTCGCGTGGATCGGCCTGACCTACCTCGGCATCAACTACTGGGTCGCGCTGGTCGCGGTGCCGCTGGTCGTCGGCATTTTCGGCATGATCATCGAGCGCACGATGCTCAAGCACCTGTACCGGCTCGATCACCTGTACGGGCTGCTGCTGACTTTCGGCCTCGCGCTGATCATCGAAGGCCTCTTCCGCTATCGCTTCGGCATTTCCGGCGAAAGCTACCCGGTGCCCGAGCTGCTTGCCGGCGGCTTCAACCTTGGTTTCATGTTCCTGCCGAAATACCGCGCGTGGGTCATCGCGGTGTCGCTCGTCGTGTGCTTCGGCAGCTGGTACATCATCGAGCGCACGAAGCTCGGCTCGTACCTGCGCGCCGGCACCGAGAACCCGCAGCTGCTGCAGGCCTTCGGCATCAACGTGCCGCTGATGATCACGCTGACCTACGGCTTCGGCGTCGCGCTCGCGGCGTTTGCCGGCGTGCTCGCCGCGCCGGTGTTCCAGGTGAACCCGGTCATGGGCTCGAACCTGATCATCGTCGTGTTCGCCGTCGTCGTCATTGGCGGCATGGGTTCGATCATGGGCTCGATCGTCACCGGCCTCGGCCTCGGGCTCATCGAAGGGCTGACGCGCGTGTTCTATCCGGAAGCTTCCGCGGTCGTGATCTTCGTCATCATGGGAATCGTGCTGCTGCTGCGCCCGGCCGGCCTGTTCGGACGCGAGCGTTAGGCCGCGCAGCCCGCTGTCGCCCCCCGTCACTCCATCATCCAGACCAGGATCGGCGCAATGAAAGGCAAAAACATCGGCTGGATCATCCTGCTCGTTCTCGGGCTCGTCGCGCCGTTCCTCGTCTACCCGGTGCTGGTGATGAAGATCCTGTGCTTCTCGCTGTTCGCCTGCGCATTCAACCTGCTGCTCGGCTACACCGGCCTGCTGTCGTTCGGCCACGCCGCGTTTCTCGGCTGGGCGGGCTATACCTGCGGCTACGCGATGAAGGAACTCGGGCTGTCGCCCGAGCTGGGCCTGCTCGCAGGCACCGCCGCTGCCGCGGCGCTCGGTTTCGTCTTCGGCAGCCTCGCGATCCGCCGCTCCGGCATCTATTTCGCGATGGTGACGCTCGCGCTCGCGCAGCTGATGTATTTCCTCGCGCTGCAGTTCCCGTTCACCGGCGGCGAGGACGGCCTGCAGGGCGTGCCGCGCGGGCACCTGTTCGGGCTCGTCGATCTGTCGCAGACCATGAACATGTATTACTTCGTGCTCGCGGTGTTCCTCGGCGGATTCTGGGTCATCGACCGCGCGATCCACTCGCCGTTCGGCCAGGTGCTGAAGGCGATCCGCGAGAACGAGCCGCGCGCGATCTCGCTCGGCTATGACGTCGACCGCTACAAGCTGCTCGCCTTCGTGCTGTCCGCAGCGCTCTCCGGCCTGGCCGGCGCGACCAAGACGCTGGTGTTCCAGCTCGCGTCGCTGACCGACGTGCATTGGCATATGTCGGGCGAGATCGTGCTGATGACCCTGCTCGGCGGCATGGGCACCGTGTTCGGCCCGATCGTCGGCGCGACAGTCGTCGTCGGCCTGCAGAACTACGGCGCCGAGCTCGGCCAGTGGGTCAGCGTGCTGACCGGCGTGATCTTCGTCATCTGCGTGCTCGCGTTCCGCCGCGGCATCGTCGGCGAGCTGGCGGCGCTGATCCGGCGTTCAGGGATCCGGATGTAGAACCGCCGCGACGATCGACCGGCCGCGCGGCCGCCCAAACAAGGTTTTTTGGCACCCGAGTGTTGTTTCGACCCACTGCGGTGCCGGCTGTCATAGAACTGCCCGATAATGCACGCATCACAACAATCGGGCGGAAACGTGTCCGAAACGATTTCGTACAAAACACCCGGGCGCGCGTGGCTGAAAATCCTCACGCGCCTGTTTCTCGTCCTCCTCTTCCTGGCGCTGATCGCATCCGCCGCATTCCTGGTCGTCGAAGTGCGCAGTTCCTGGTTCGAGGCGCGCGAAGTGTCGCGCTACGCCGAGAATCTGCGGTACCACGTCGAAGCCGGGCCGAGCGACTCGGTCCGCTTTCCGGCGCACGGCCCGTTCGACCTTCGGCTCGGCTACGCGAAACTGCCCCACTTCATCGAGCGGCTGCAGGCGCGCGACATGACGATCGTGAGCCAGGCGCGGTTCTCGCCGCAGCTCGTGAATTTCACCGAGCGCGGCCATTTCCCGCCGTATCGCGAGAAAACCCGCGCCGGACTCGAGATCGAAGGCGCTTACGGCGAATCCGTATACCGCTCCTCATACCCGGTGCGCAGCTATCCGGCGTTCGAGCAGATCCCGACGCGCGTCGTGCAAAGCCTGCTTTTCATCGAAAACCGCAACCTGCTCGAGCCGGCACGTCCCTACCTGAACCCGGCCATAGACTGGATGCGCTTTGGCCAGGCCGCCGTGGCGCAGCTCATGAAAGTCGTCGATGACGACCTGAACACTCCGGGCGGCAGCACGCTTGCGACGCAGATCGAAAAATATCGGCACTCGCCCGACGGCATCACGCATTCGCCGCATGAGAAGCTGCGCCAGATGATCTCGGCGACGGTGCGTGCGTACAGTGAAGGGCGCGAAACCCTCCCGGTGCGGCGCGACCTCGTGCTCCACTACCTGAACACCGTGCCGCTGTCCGCCGCGCCGCTGTATGGCGAAGTCCATGGGCTCGGCGACGGGCTGTGGGTCTGGTTCGGCGTCGATTTCGCGCACACCAACCGGCTACTCGCTGCGGCCGAGGCCGAAGGCGCGCTCCTCGATGAACAAGGGCTCGCGCTGCGCCAGGTGCTCGCGCTGATGATCGCTCACCGCCGCCCGTCACACTATCTCGGGCTCGGCCGCGACGACCTCGCGCGACTTACCGACGCGCACCTGCGCATCCTCGCCGAGGCGAGCGTCATCGGCCCCGGGCTGCGTGACGCGGCGCTCGCCGCGCGGCTCGTGTTCCGTGATCCGCACCGCGCGCGCGCGCGCGCGCCGGTCGAAGCGGACAAGGGCGCGACGCTGATCCGTACGCGTCTTGCCGGAATGCTCGACGTGTCGCTCTACGATCTCGACCGGATCGACCTCAAGGCTTCTGCGACGCTCGACCAGAAGCTCCAGCGGGAAGTCAGCGACTACCTCGAGCGGCTGCGCGAAGTCGACTTCGCGCGCGACACCGGCCTGATCGGCGAGCGCCTGCTGACGCCCGGCCAGGTGCCGACGGTGAACTACAGCTTCACGCTGTTCGAGCGCACGCCGGACGGCAACCGCGTGCGAGTGCAGACCGACACCACCGACCAGCCGCTCGACATCAACGAAGGCAGCAAGCTCGAACTGGGCTCGACTGCGAAGCTGCGCGTGCTCGCGACCTATCTCGAACTCGTCGCCGAACTGCACCAGCGCTACGCCGACCAGCCGCTGCAGGTGTTGCGCGAAACCACCGTCGATCGGCATGACCGGCTGACGCGCTGGGCGCTCGACTACCTGCTTGAAACCAAAAACCGCGACTTGGCGACGATGCTGCAGGCAGCTCTCGAGCGGCGCTATTCGGCCAGCCCCGGCGAATCGTTTTTCACCGGCGGCGGGCTGCACACTTTCAACAACTTCCGCCCGGAGGACAACGGCCGCACGGTGACGGTGCGCGAAGCGCTGCAGGCCTCGATCAACCTGCCGTTCGTGCGCCTGATGCGCGACATCGTTCGCCACACGATGTACCAGGTGCCCGGCAGCACCGCGAAGCTGCTCGAAGACGACAGCGACCCGCGCCGCAGCAAGTATCTGTCGCGCTTCGCCGACCGCGAAGGCCAGGTATTCCTGCGCCGCTTCTGGCGCAAATACCAGGACCAGAACGCGAACGAGATCCAGGCGACGCTGCTCGACGGGCTACGTCCCACTGCCGACCGCCTCGCCGCCGCGTTCCGCTATCTGAACCCCGACGCCGATGCCGAGCGCTTCGCCGCGTTCATGCGTGGTCGCCTGCCCAATTCGGAGCTCGGCGACACCCGCCTCGCGAGCCTTTACCGGCGTTATGCCCCGGGCACTTTCGACCTGCCCGACCAGGGCTACATCGCCCGCGTGCACCCGCTCGAGTTGTGGCTCGCCAGCTACCTGATGGCGCACCCCGAGGCGAGCTTCGGCGACGCCGTCGAAGCGAGCAGCGAAGAACGTCAGGCCGTATACCGCTGGCTGTTCCGCACCCGGGCGAAAAGCGCGCAGGATCAGCGCATCTACACGATCCTCGAAGTCGAAGCCTTCCTCGAGATCCACCGACGCTGGGCGCTCCTCGGCTACCCGTTCAATCACCTCGTGCCGTCCTTGGCGACCGCGCTGGGCAGCGCCGGCGACCGCCCGGCCGCGCTCGCCGAGCTGATGGGGATCATCGTCAATGACGGCGTGCGCCAGCCTACTGCGCGCGTCGAGCGGCTCCACTTCGCCGCGGGAACGCCGTATGAAACGGTCCTCGCGCTGCCTCCCGGCAAAGGCGAACGCGTGATGGCACCGGAAGTCGCAGCGGCCCTGCGCAGCGCGTTGTCGGAAGTCGTCGAAGGCGGCACGGCGCGGCGTCTGGCAGGGGCATTCGCGCTGCCGGACGGCACCCCGCTCGCAGTCGGCGGCAAGACCGGCACCGGTGACAACCGCATCGTCACCTCTCGCGGGCGCGGCGGGATCGCCCTCAACCGCACCGCGACGTTCGTGTTCCACCTCGGCCCGCGGCATTTCGGCACGCTGACCGCGTATGTCATCGGTCCGGACGCCGCCGCATATCGCTTCACGTCGGGGCTGCCGGTGCAGATCCTGAAGTCGATGGCACCGATCCTGCTGCCATCGCTGCACGAGGCGACGCGCCCCGCGCTGATCGCGCAGCGCGGCAACACGGCAACGTTGCCGGCGCCGTGAATCGGCCGCGTCGCCACCGCCGGAAAGGCCCGGGGGTGGCGACGCGTGAAAGTGCGTCAGGAGCGGGGACGCGCTCAGGCGCTTCTTCTGCGGACCCCTGCCGCGAGGCCGGCGAGGCCGATGCCGAGCAGCGCCAGCACGCCCGGCTCCGGTACCGCGTTCGGCTCCACTTGCTCAGGGCCCTCCGGCGAAGCGGCCGCTTCGAACAGGAACAGGTGATAAGTTGCTTCGAAGATCCCTTGGGTGACGCTCTCGACCCAGCTCGCGCGATCCTCGGCATCCTCGGCGAGCGCGAGGGCAGTCGCGACGTCGCCGATCGACGGTCCGGTGAAGTCCAACTCGCGGGGATCGACGTCGACCGGGTCGAGCCCGAGGTCGAAGACGTGCGTTCTAAGACTGGACGGCGCGCTGCCCGCGAGCATCGTGCCGAAATCGACCGTGAAGAACGGTCCCCCGGGCCCTTGTGCGAGCGGATAGGCGTAAGCGGCGCCGCCCCCCGTCCAGCCCATCGCAAACGTCGTATTCCCGCTTGTGCCCGGGCCCGACTGCGTCGCCTGGGCCGTGGGCCCGGTCCGGCTGATCGTGACGGTGGCCAGACCGGCGTAGCTGCCGAGGCTTTCCAGGTCGCTCAGCATCAGCGCATTGGCCGCGGAAGGCACGACCGCTGCGACGGCGATTGCGGCAACTCCGAGATGTGTTCGCATTGTCATTGTTATTTTCCTTGCATTTTTTCGGATGAAATATATGCAGGCTCCCCTGCCGGCTTCTACAGCATTTTTCGTGCCCGTGCCTGCTTTGCTTCCTTTAACAAAAGCTTACGCATCCGCTGCCAAATCCCGGAAGGGTAAGTGTAAATATTTTCGACAAGTCGCAGCTTCACGCTTTCGGGCACCACACCGACCAGCAACCCTCCGCCCCAATTGCAAACAATTGTGCGCCTCGTCATCGCCCGACTCGTCGATACGTTGAATCGGGTACGCCAGCCGAACCGTCACGCGTACCGGCAGTGAAAGCGGCAACTTCGACCGGCACGCTGCTCACCGCCCTTTCCCCTGCCGCAGGGATTTTCGGGAGACTCGACAAGATGTTTCACGTTCTTCGCTTGATGTTCGCGCTGCCGCTGGTCCTGCTCGTCGCGGGTAGCGCATGGGCCGATCCGCCCGGACGGGTCGGGCGCTTGGCGCTGCTCGACGGGGAGGTGTCGCTGCGCCCGGCCGACAGCCGGCGCTGGGAAAGCGCGAGCCTGAACTGGCCGCTGACGTCGGGCGATGCCCTCAGCACCGAAGGGGGCAGCCGCGCTGAAATCCGGATCGGATCGAGCGTGCTGCGGCTCGCCGGCTCGACGTCCATCGACATCCGCCAGCTCGATGACGAACGCATCCGCATCGAACTCGAGCGCGGCAGCCTCGCGATCCGGATCCGCAGCCGCGAAGCGGCAGCGGCGATCGAGGTCGAAACTCGCGACGGCCTGGTCGTCGCCGACGAGCCGGGTCAATACCGCGTCGATTACGAGGACGCGACGACGGTCCTGACGAACTACCGCGGGGGCGAACTCGATTTCCGCTCGGAGGACAGCGACGTCGTCGTGAGCGAAGGGCGACGCGCGCACGTGCTGTTTTCCGACCACACCGAAGTGCGCTGGAGCGACCCCGAGCGGGACGACTTCACCGGCTGGACGCTGGCCCGCGACGCGCACGACGACCGGCTCGGCGAGCCGCGCTACGTGTCACCCGAGATGACCGGGGTCGAGGACCTGCATGAATACGGCGACTGGCGAACGCTCGATGATTACGGACCGGTGTGGTACCCGCGCAGCGTGCCGCCCGGCTGGGCCCCCTATCGTTCGGGGCGCTGGGTATTGGTCCAGCCATGGGGCTGGACGTGGGTCGACGACGCCCCGTGGGGCTTCGCGCCGTTCCATTACGGCCGCTGGGTAATGGTCGGCGGAACATGGGCGTGGGTGCCGGGCGCCTACGTCGCACGGCCGGTGTACGCGCCTGCGCTCGTCGTGTGGATGGGGCTGCCGGGCGTGAGCATCAGCCTCTCGTCCGGTTCGCTGCCGCACATCGGCTGGTTCCCCCTCGGTCCGCGCGAGGTCTACGTGCCGAGCTACCGCCACAGCACGACCTACGTGCGCCGCATCAACATCACCCATGTCACCAACATCGTTCATATCGACCGGGCGGCGCGCGAACCGCGGCACGCCCGCTATGCGCATCGCGACCGCCGCGACGCGGTGACGGTCGTGCCCGGCGAAGTCGTCAGGCATTCCCGCCCGGTGTTCCGTCATGTGGTGCGCGACGACGAGCACAAAGGGCGCCTGCCGCGCGCCGCGACCCCCGTTCCGCCCCTCGATCCTCGTCTCGTCGTCGAACATGATCGCGTCGAACGCGCGAGGCGGCCGCGGGACGAGGAGCGGTTGCGCGACGAACAGGCGCGGCGCAGCGCACGTCTGCGCGAAGCGGTCGAAGAGCGTCGGCAGCGGGAGCACGCAGGGCCCGAAGAACGGCGATTGCGCGCCATGCCCGAAGACGGACGCGGCCGCGAAACGTCCCCCGGGCGCCGCATCGACGGCCGGGAACAGGGACGACCCGGGACGGACGGCGAGCCGCGCGTCGAGCGCGAGCGCGAACGCGAACGTCGACTCCCGTCGGCCGCGGAAGTGCTGCCCCGCGACCCAGCCCCCGCCGTGCCGCAACCTGCGCCACAGCAAAATGCACGGGAGCTGCAACAGCGGCAGCACGAACAGGAACGGCCGCGCCAGCAACCGATACGACAGCAACGGAACCAGGAACAGCAGCAACAGGAACGTGCGCGCGAACAGGCGCAACGCCAGCGCGCGCTGGAGCAGCACGAACAGCAGCGCCGCCAGACCCTCGAGCGGCAGGAGGAACTGCGGCAGCGCCAGTCGCAGCAGCGGGAGCGCCAGCAGCAGGAACAGCTTCAGCGCCAGCAGCAGGAGCGGATGCAACGGCAGCAACGGGACCTGGAGCCGCAGCAACAGCAGCGGATGCAGCAGGAACTGGAACAGCAGCGCCGCCAGGCCATCGAGCGCCAGGAGGCACTGCGGCAGCGTCAGTCACAGGACCGCGAACGTCAGCTGCGTCAGCAACAAAGTCAGCAACAGGACCAGTTGCAGCGACAGCAGCGGCAACTGGAACGGCAGCGCGAGATGCAGGAGCGGCGGCAGAGCGAGCAGCGCAGTCAGATCGAGCGACGGGCAGCGGGGAATGAAGGCGATGCGTCGCGCGGCGAGCGGCGACGCGCGGGCGACGAGGGCAGGCCCGGCAATTGACGTACCCGCCCGGTTGCGCTCACTGCGGCGACGCTCTATCTTTGCCGGCTTTACGAATGGCGTCGCCGATGTCACCCCCCACCTCCGGACTCCGACCCCCGCTGCGCTCCGTCCGCGACCGGATCCGCCAGGTCGCACTGTTCGAGCTGGGCGGGCTCGCGCTGGTGACTCCGCCTTTCGCCTGGGCGAGCGGCGTGCCGCTATTCGACTCGATCGGCCTGCTGGCGCTGATCTCGCTGCTCGCGGCGGCGTGGAACGCCGCCTACAACACCTGTTTCGACCGCATCGAGGCGAAGCTCGCGGGCCGGCCGGCCGATCGCCGGCCGCTTCCGCTGCGGGTCGCACACGCGATCGGCTTCGAAGGCGGCCTGCTGCTGATGAGCCTGCCGATCATCATGGCCTGGACCGGCATGAGCTGGATCGAAGCACTGCTCGCGGACCTCGGGCTCGCGACCGCCTACGTGCTGTACGCCTTCGCGTTCAACCTCGGCTACGACCGGGCGTTCCCGATCGAACCGCAGCGCTGCGGATCGCTTTCCAGTGCCAAGTAACAGCGCCGCCGCGCCACTGCCGGCGCTCGAAACCCACGCCGACCTGCAGGCTCTCAACACTTTCGGGCTCCCGGCGCGGGCCGACCGCCTCGCGATCATCGAGCATCCGGCGCAACTCGCCCCGCTGCTCGCCCGACCCGACTGGACCGAAGCGCCACGGCTCGTGCTCGGCGGCGGCAGCAACCTGGTATTGAGCGGCGATTTCCACGGGCTCGTGCTGAAAGTCGCGATCGGCGGACGCCGCCTCGTCGGCGACGACGACGACGCGTGGTACGTCGAGGCCGGCGCCGGAGAGAACTGGCACGATTTCGTACGCTGGACGCTCGCGCAAGGCTGGCCGGGGCTCGAGAACCTGTCGCTCATTCCCGGCACCGTCGGCGCGGCCCCGATCCAGAACATCGGCGCGTATGGGCTCGAACTCGCCGAACGCTTCGCCTCGCTCGCCGCCGTGTCGCTGGAAACCGGCGCGAGCTTCCGGCTGGACGCCGCCGACTGCCGCTTCGCCTATCGCGACAGCATTTTCAAGCATGAGCTGGCGGGCCGTGCGCTCGTCACGTCGGTCACTTTCCGCTTGCCGAAGCGCTGGCTGCCGGTCACCCGCTACGCGGATGTCGCGGAAGAACTCGTCGCGCGCGGGAGCGTCGCCCCGCGTCCGCTCGACGTTTCCGACGCCGTGATCGCGATCCGCCGACGCAAGCTGCCCGACCCGGCAGCGCTCGGCAATGTCGGCAGCTTCTTCAAAAACCCGGTCGTCGACGCGGCCACGCTCGAACGCCTCGTTGCCGGCGACCCCGGACTGCCGCACTACCTGCAGCCCGACGGCGGCGCGAAGCTCGCCGCCGGCTGGCTGATCGACCGCTGCGGCTGGAAAGGGCGCGCCCTCGGGCCGGTCGGCGTGTATGAAAGGCAGGCGCTGGTGCTCGTCAACCGCGGCGGAGCGACCGGCGCCGACGTCCGGCGCCTCGCGCAGGCGATCCGCGACGACGTTTCGCGGCGCTTCGGCGTGGAGCTCGAACCCGAGCCGGTCTTCGTCTGAAACGCCCGCGCCGTTCCGGGCGATCAACGCAACGATGAAATATAACCGTCAACGCGACCGTCAAATACAACGAAAACCGTTCGCTCCGAGCTTCTACCACCAAAAACTGTTCGCCATGAGCTTGTACAACCACAACCGTTCGCCCTGAGCTTGTCGAAGGGCGCTGCCACCGCTTCGACAGGCCTGTCCGGAGCGAGGCCGAAGGGGTCAGCCCGAACGGTATCTGGTCGCCGCGTCAATTTGATCGCCGGGTTAATCAGCGGCTTTGAGTATCCGAATGTAATGGGCTCTTGAATGTGACCGGCTCTCTTCAATACTCTGAGCCCCATGGATACGCTCCAATGCTCATTCTGTAGCCATGAGAACCCGGCAAGCGCGAAATTCTGCAATGCCTGCGGTTCCTTGCTGAACCTGCAGTTGTGCAAGCATTGCGGCGCGATCGATAACGCTTCGGCGACCGCCTGCTACAAATGCGGCGCTTCACTCGGGAGCGGCGACGACGAAAGCAGGCCGTCCGGAGCGGCCGGCGATGAAGCCGCCGATACGACGATGAATCCGGGCCTCCCGCACCACCCCGCTCCGCCGGCCACAGCTGGCAGCGCGAAGCCGGCCGGCGCTCCCGGCAGCGGGCGCTCCAGCCGCTGGACGACAGCGCTGGTGGTGGTGATTTTCGTCATCGGCGCCGCGATCCTGTACCGCCTCTACTCGGGCAGCGGCGAGGCGACGAGCGTGGCGCAGGACGGCGCTTCGCCGACCACTCCAGCGGTCGACGCCACGCTCAGGGCCGTCCCGCCATCCTCCGCGCCGCCCGACGACGTCGAGGCGGTGTCGGTCGCGCCTGCGCCGCTCCCGGCGAAAGCACCGGCGAACGAGGAAGCGCTGGCGGCCGAACCGGTGACGTCCCCGGCCGCGACGGAACCTTCGGCACCCGCCGAGGACGCCGGGGCGCCGCCCTATTCGTGCCCTCCTGCGGTCGCCGCAGTCGGACTCTGCAACTGAGCATCCACTAAAAAAGGGGAAACACAATGCGAGTATCGGCGATCGGCATCGTTGCAGGCCTCCTCGTCGCGCTCCAGATTCCGGCAGCATCGGCAGCGGCGGAGTTCAAGATCGTGACTGCCTCGGAGCGCGGGACTTACATTCAGATCGGCCGCGACATCGCGAAATTCATCGCCCCGGACGCGAACATCGCGCTCGAAGTGCTGCCGTCGGCCGGCTCGGCCGAAAACGTGCGGCGCCTGCGCTACGAGCCCGGCGTGAAGTTCGCGATGGTGCAGTCGGACGTCTATCAGGCCTTCCTCGACCAAGGACAGGAAGGCAACGTCGCCGCGGCCCGCATGCTGCATCCGCTGCGCGTGATCATGCCGCTGTACAACGAGGAGATCTACTTCATCACGCGGGCCGACACCCCCGCTGAATTCATCCACGAAATAAAGGACGCGAAAATCAACGTCGGCCCGGTGGGCAGCGGCACTGCGCTGTCGGCGACGACGCTGTACCGGCTGATGTTCGGCAAACCGATCGCCGAGGAAAACACCAGCTACCTTTCGAACGAGGACGCGCTCGTCAAGCTGCTGACCGAAAAGACGCTCGACGTCGTCGTCGTCGTCGCCGGGCAGCCGGCGAAGCTCCTGACCGACATGAAACCCGAGGCGCGCCAGTTCATCAAGCTGCTCAAGCTCGATCCGGACCACAGCACGAGCCGCGCCGCGCTGCGCACGTATTTTCCGGCCACCGTACGCGCCGCGAACTATCCCAACGTGCTGACCGAGGACGTCCCCGGCCTCGCGGTCAAGGCGTTCCTCGTGACCTACAATTACAACCGCCCCGAGACGATCCGCTACCTGACGAAATTCGCCGAGTCGCTGTGCCACAATTTCCCGCGGCTGCGCAGCGAAGGCCACCCGAAGTGGCATGAAGTCGAGCTTTCGCTGCCGGCGCTGGGCAAGGGCTGGTCCTACTTTCCGCCGATGGAGCGGCATCTGCGCGCGTGCCCGGAGCTGACGCCGGCGGCGTCCCGAACCGTCGAGCAGAGCCAGTGCACGCAGCAGGAAAAAATTCTCGGCCTGTGCGAGTGAGCGCGCAGCCGGCGGTGAAATCCGGCAGCGGCGGAAAATAGTTCGGGCGGCCGGGGGCGGCCGGGTTAAGCTTTTCGACCCGATGAGCCGCTCCATTCTGCCTGCGCCGCGCCGCGATGCCTTCCGAATTCGACCTGATCCGCCACCACTTCACCCGCGCTGCGCGCCACACCGAGCTCGCCGTCGGCGACGACGCGGCGCTGTTCACGCCGCGCCCGGGCATGCAGCTCGCGACCTCGACCGACATGCTCGTCGCCGGTACGCATTTCTTCGCCGACACGGACCCCGAGGCGCTCGGCTGGAAAGCGCTGGCAGTCAACCTCTCCGATCTCGCGGCGATGGGAGCCGAACCGCGTTGGGCGCTGCTCGCGCTCGCGCTGCCGGCGGCCGACGAAACGTGGATCGAGGCGTTCGCACGCGGTTTCTTCGCGTGCGCCGCGCAGTTCGATGTCGACCTCGCCGGCGGCGACACGACGCGCGGCCCGCTCAACCTGTGCGTGACGATCACCGGTGAAGTGCCGACAGGCATGGCGGTCACGCGCGCCGGCGCGCGCCCGGGCGACGACCTCTGGATCACCGGCGAACCCGGCCGCGGCGCGCTCGGCCTCGCGTTCCTGCGCGGCGACACGGCGCTCGATGCCGCCGCGGTCGCGCCGTGCCTCGACGCGCTGCACCGTCCGCAGCCGCGCGTCGCCGCCGGGCTTGCGCTGCGCGGCGTCGCCGACGCGATGCTGGACGTCTCCGACGGGCTGGTCGGCGATCTCGCGCACATCCTCGAGGCTTCCGGCACCGGCGCGGTCCTCGACCTCGCCGCGCTGCCGCTCGGCGCGCTGCTCGCGGCGGGCGCCGACTTCGAATTCGCGCAGCGCTGCGTGCTCGGCGGCGGCGACGACTACGAGCTGCTATTCACCGCCGCCGCGGCGCAACGCGAGCGGCTCGTCGCGCTCGCGCGGCAGCTCGATCTGCCGTTCACGCGCATCGGCACGATCACCGGCGACGCCGGCCGCCTGCTGCTGCGGCACCCCGACGGCAGCGAACGCCCGCCGGCGTGCCGCAGCTACGATCATTTCATCTGATTTTCATTGGCGCTCCCGATGCTGTCACCCACCCCTGTGCGACAACGGCCGACGATGTTGCCCCCGACGTGTCGCCTGCTCCTGAGCCATCCGGCCCATTTCATCTCGCTCGGTTTCGGCACGGGGCTCGCGCCGCGCGCGCCCGGCACGGCCGGCACGCTTGCCGCTTGGCTGCTGTACCCGCTGCTGCGCGCACCGATCTCGGATTTCGTGTTCCTCGCGCTGCTGGCGAGTTTCTTCGTCGCCGGCCTGATCGCCGCCGAGCGCACAGGGCGAGCGCTCGGCGTGCCCGACCACGGGGCGATCGTCTGGGACGAAATCGTCGCGTTCTGGCTGGTACTATTCTTCACTCCGGCGAACCTCCTCTGGCAGAGCCTCGCGTTCGTGCTGTTCCGCTTTTTCGATATCGTCAAGCCGCAACCAATCCGGTGGATAGACAGTCGCATCAAGGGTGGCCTGGGCGTGATGCTCGACGACGTGATCGCGGCCGGCTACGCCATTCTCGCGCTGGCTTTGCTGGTGCGTTTTTTTGGATGAGATGATGGACAGGGAACTGGCTGCACTGTCGGTGCAAACCGGCGCGTGGCTCGGGGCTCGGGGCATGCGGCTTGCGAGTGCCGAATCGTGCACCGGTGGCTGGATCGCCGAAGTGGTCACGGCGACGGCCGGCAGCTCGGCGTGGTTCGACTGTGGTTTCGTTACGTATTCGAACGAGGCCAAGCAGCAGCTCCTCGGAGTGGCGGCGGCGACGCTCGCGGACTTCGGCGCCGTCAGCGAGGAGACCGTGCGCGAGCTGGTCGCCGGGACGCTCGCGCGCAGCCGGGCCGATGTCGCGCTGGCGGTGTCCGGCGTCGCCGGCCCGGGCGGCGGCACGGCAGCCAAGCCGGTCGGCATGGTGTGTTTCGCGTGGGGTCGGCGCGGGGGCGGGATCGACAGCGAAACGCGGCATTTTTCCGGGGATCGGGAAACGGTGCGGCGCCAGGCGGTGATCCGGGCGCTGCGCGGGATAATGACATATGATTTCCCGGCAGGCCGCTGAAGCAGCACCCGGCGTACCAGCAATCTCTGTGCCATAATTCGCAAAGTTTGAAAGGACAGGACATGGACGACAACAAGGCCAAGGCTCTCGCCGCCGCGCTCTCGCAGATCGAGAAGCAGTTCGGCAAAGGTTCGATCATGCGGATGGGCGACGGCACCATCGAACGTGACATCCAGACGGTGTCGACCGGCTCGCTCGGGCTCGACATCGCGCTCGGGCTGGGCGGTCTGCCGCGCGGGCGGGTCGTCGAAATCTACGGCCCCGAATCTTCCGGCAAGACGACGCTGACGCTGCAGGTCATCGCCGAAATGCAGAAGCTCGGCGGCACCGCTGCGTTCATCGACGCCGAGCACGCGCTCGACGTCGGCTACGCCGAGAAGCTCGGCGTGAACATCCAGGATCTGCTGATTTCGCAGCCAGACACCGGCGAGCAGGCGCTCGAGATCGCCGACATGCTGGTGCGTTCGGGCGGCGTCGACATCGTCGTCATCGACTCGGTCGCGGCGCTGACGCCGAAAGCCGAGATCGAAGGCGAGATGGGCGACCAGCTGCCCGGCCTGCAGGCGCGCCTGATGAGCCAGGCGCTCCGCAAGCTCACTGCGAACATCAAGCGCACCAACACGCTGGTGATCTTCATCAACCAGATCCGCATGAAGATCGGCGTGATGTTCGGCAGCCCGGAGACCACGACCGGCGGCAACGCGCTGAAGTTCTACGCTTCGGTGCGGCTCGACATCCGCCGCACCGGCGCGATCAAGAAAGGCGACGAAGTGGTCGGCTCGGAGACGCGCTGCAAGGTCGTCAAGAACAAAGTCGCGCCGCCGTTCAAGGAAGCGCATTTCGACATCCTCTATGGCGAAGGCATCTCGCGCGAAGGCGAGATCATCGACCTCGGCGTGCAGCACAAGATCGTCGACAAGTCCGGCGCGTGGTATGCGTACCAGGGCGAGAAGATCGGCCAGGGCAAGGACAATTCGCGCGAATTCCTGCGTGCGAACCCGGCTCTCGCGCGCGAGATCGAGAACAAGGTCCGCGCGCTGGTCGGTCTGAACGCAATGGCTGTCGAAGGTGCACCCGCCGCGGTGGCTTCCGTCGAGCCCTGAGCGGCACGATGGCTGAAATCAGCTTGCGGGAACGGGCGATACGCCATCTCGCGCGACGCGACCATTCCCGCGCCGAACTCGCCCGCAAGCTGGCGCCCTACGGCACCGCCGAGGAAATCGACGACGTCCTGACCCGCATGCACGAACTGGAACTGCTCTCCGACCGGCGCTTCGCCGAAGCCTGGGTGCGCGGCAAGGCCGCCCGCTTCGGCACTGCCCGCCTGCGCCACGACCTGGCGCAGCGGGGAGTTGCGCGCGAGACGGTCGAGGCTGCGCTGGCGAGCGCAAGCGGCGCTGACGAACTCGGCCGCGCCCGTCAGGTATGGACGGGCAAGTTCGGCGTCGCTCCGGCCGATGCCCGGGAGTGGGCGAAGCAGGCGCGCTTCCTGCAAAGCCGCGGCTTCGGCGGCGATGTGATCCGCAAGGTACTGAACGAGACGCCCGATGAGTCTGCTTAAGGTTGCCGGGCTGCAAAAGCGCTACAAGGCACGCACGGTTGTCCACGACGTCGGCTTCGAAGTCGGCAGCGGCGAAGTCGTCGGCCTGCTCGGGCCGAACGGCGCCGGCAAGACGACGTGTTTCTACATGATCGTCGGGCTCGTGCGGGCCGACGGCGGCGACATCACGCTCGACGCGGCGCTTCTCACGCACTTGCCGATCCACGCGCGCGCGCGTCTCGGGCTGTCCTACCTGCCGCAGGAGATGAGCGTCTTCCGCAAGCTCACCGTCGCCGAGAACATCCGTGCGGTGCTCGAACTGCAGGCGCTCACCGACGAGCAGATCGCGGCGCGACTCGAACAACTGCTCGAGGAGCTCGGCATCGCGCACCTGCGCGACAACACTGCGATCTCGCTGTCCGGCGGTGAGCGGCGGCGCTGCGAAATCGCCCGCGCGCTCGCGACCGACCCGCGCCTGATCCTGCTCGATGAGCCGTTCGCCGGCGTCGATCCGATCGCCGTGCTCGACATCCAGAAGATCATCCGTTTCCTCAAGGATCGCGGCATCGGCGTGCTGATCACCGACCACAACGTGCGCGAGACGCTCGGCATCTGCGACCGCGCCTACATCATCAGCGAAGGCCGCGTGCTCGCGAGCGGGCGGCCCGGCGAAATCGTCGCCAACGAGAAAGTCCGCCAGGTCTATCTCGGCGAGCATTTCCGCCTCTGAGCCAGATCGAGCCGCCTGCCGATGAAGCCGACCCTCCAGCTCAAACTCTCCCAGCACCTCACGCTGACGCCGCAACTGCAGCAGTCGATCAAGCTGCTGCAGCTATCGACGCTCGAACTGAACCAGGAACTCGAGCGCTTCCTGCTCGAGAACCCGATGCTCGAACGCGAGGACGGCGACGGCAGCGATTTTGCCCCCCCGCCCGCGACCGCCGCAGTCACAGGCGGAGAGAGCGAAACCCCTGCCGCCGCGAACGAACAGCACGCCGAAGCCGGACCGGCGAACCTCGACGAAGCCGGGGAATGGTCGAGCGCCGGAAGCGGCTCGTCGAACCGCGACGACGAGGACGACAGCGACTATCAGGAGTTCCAGGCCGCCGAAACCAGCCTGCGCGACCACCTCGACCAGCAGGTCAGCCTGTCGCCGCTGTCCGATCGCGATCGCGCGCTGGTGCGCTTCATCATCGAGGCGCTCGACGACGACGGCTATCTGAACCAGTCGCTCGAAGAGCTGCTGCCGCTGCTGCCGCCGGAACTCGAATACGACCTCGACGACCTGTCGATCGCGCTGCACCATGTGCAGAACCTCGACCCCGCAGGCGTTGCGGCGCGCACGCCGCAGGAATGCCTCAGCCTGCAGCTGCGCGCGATGCGGCCGACGCCGGCGCGCGAACTCGCGCTGAAAATCGTCGATCATCACCTCGAACTCCTTGCCGAACGCAATTTCGTCCGCCTCAAGCGGCTGCTCGGCTGCGACGACGATGCGCTGCGCTGCGCGCACCTGCTGATCTGCAGCCTCGATCCGCACCCCGGGTCGCAGCATTCGGTGCAGGAAACGCGCTACATCATGCCCGACGTCGTCGTGCGCAAGCAGCGCGGGCGCTGGGTCGTCACGCTGAACCCCGAAGCGATGCCGAAACTGCGCATCAACTCGCTGTACGCGAGCATCCTGCAGCAGAATCGCGGCTCGGGCGGCGCCTTGACGAGCCAGTTGCAGGAAGCGCGCTGGCTGATCAAGAACGTGCAGCAGCGTTTCGACACGATCCTGCGCGTCTCCCAGGCGATCGTTGACCAGCAGCGGCAGTTCTTCGATTATGGCGAGGTGGCGATGCGCCCGCTGACGCTGCGGGAAATCGCGGACCAGCTGGAACTGCACGAATCGACGGTGTCGCGAGTCACGACACAAAAATTCATGGCCACCCCGCGAGGCGTGTTCGAACTGAAATATTTTTTCGGCAGTCACGTCGCCACCGACACCGGTGGAGCGGCATCCTCAACGGCGATTCGCGCGCTGATCCGCCAGTTGGTCGAAGCCGAAGACAGAAAGAAACCTCTGTCCGACGCAAAGATTGCCGAATTGTTGGGCCAGCAAGGTATCGTGGTGGCGCGGCGCACCATTGCAAAATACCGCGAATCACTCAATATCCCGCCGGTCAGCCTGCGCAAGACGATCTGAAAAGAGGAATGATCATGAATCTCAACATTACCGGACATCACGTCGAAGTCAGCCCCGCGATCCGCGAATATGTCACGAACAAGCTCGACCGCGTGATCCGCCATTTCGACAACGTGACGAGCGTCGGCGTGATTCTTTCGGTGGAGAAGCTCCGGCAGAAGGCCGAAGTTACCCTGCACGTGCGCGGCAAGGACATCTACGTCGAGAGCGACGACGTCGACCTGTATGCGGCGATCGACGCGATGGTCGACAAGCTCGACCGCCAAGTCATGAAGTACAAGCAGAAAGCGTTCGATCACAATCACGACGCGCTGAAGCACCAAAGCACGGAACTCTGATCGAGTCCCTCTCTCTTCCCGCTCCAGGGTGTGTCTATAATGCGTGGGCATCCGTCCCACGCATGCGACACACCTCACGACTTTTCCCGCGCGCGGCGCCTCTTCGGGCGTCGCGCGCGTCATGAGCAGCATGAGCCTCATTGCCGAACTCCTGCCACCTTCAAACGTGGTCATCGACCTCGACGCGAGCAGCAAGAAGCGCGTCTTTGAACAGGCTGGCCTGCTGTTCGAGAACAACCACGGCATCGCCCGCAGCGTGGTATTCGACAGCCTGTTTTCACGCGAACGCCTCGGTTCGACCGGGCTCGGCCAGGGGATTGCGATTCCGCACGGCCGCATCAAGGGCCTGAAGGACGCGGCGGGCGCGTTTCTGCGCCTCGCGACGCCGGTGCAGTTCGACGCGCCGGACGGGCGGCCGGTCAACATGCTGTTCGTGCTGCTGGTGCCGGAGCAGGCGAACGAGCGCCACCTGCAGCTGCTCTCCGAACTCGCGCAGATGTTCAGCGACCGCGACTTCCGCGAGCGCCTGCTCGCCGCGCCCGATGCCGCGACGATCCACTCCCTGTTCGCCTCGTGGGGACCCCATGCGACAGACGAACGTCGCGCTGCTGTATGAAGCGCAGCGCGAAAGGCTGGCGCTGACGCACGTCAGCGGACAGCTCGACCGCACGATTTCGGTCACTGAAGATCGCATCTGGCCGGCAGACCTGATCGGCCACCTGAACCTGATCCACCCGGCCCGGCTGCAGATCCTCGGCGCCGCGGAGCTGTCGTGGGCGCAGCGTCAGTCCCGCGAGAAAATCGGCCATCATCTCACCGAGATCATCAACGCCCGCCCGCCGGCGATCATCGTCGCCGACAAGTGTCAGATCCCGCCGATCCTGCGCACGATCTGCGAGAACGCCGACATCGCGCTGTTCACCACGCCTCATCCGGCCGCGAGCGTCATCGACCAGCTGCGCTTGTACCTGTCGCGCGAGCTCGCCGAGAAAATCTCGCTGCACGGCGTGTTCATGGACGTGCTCGGACTGGGCGTGTTCATCACCGGCAACTCCGGCGCCGGGAAGTCCGAACTCGCGCTGGAGCTGATCTCGCGCGGCCATGGCTTGGTCGCGGACGACATCGTCGAATTCTCGCGCATCGCGCCGACCGTGCTCGAAGGCCGCTGCCCCGAAATGCTCAAGGATTTCATCGAGGTGCGCGGCCTCGGCATCCTCAACATCCGCACCATCTTCGGCGAGACCGCATGCCGCCGCAAGATGCGCCTGCGCCTCGTGGTCCATCTCGAGCGGCGCCTGCCCGGCCAGACCGATCCTTCGCGGCTGCCGATGCACCGCGAAACCCAGGAGGTGCTGGGCGTGCCGGTCCTCCGCGCGATCCTGCCGGTCGCAGCGGGCCGCAACATCGCGGTGCTGCTCGAAGCCGCCGTGCGTTCGACGATCCTGCAGCTGCGCGGCATCGACTCGACGCAGGAGTTCATCGACCGGCAGCAACGCATGCTCGAAGGCGAGCCGGGCCCGGACTGATCCCCCGCTTGCCGCCGTGCCGCACCGGCTGCTACGCTCGTTCCCTTTGCTCCTCCCGCTCAGCGACCGCCGATGACTGCCGCAATCCCGGACTATCTGGAAAAAACCCTCAACGCCCGCGTCTATGACGTCGCGGAGGAAACCCGGCTCGATCTCGCCCCGAACCTGTCCGCACGCATCCACAACCGCATGTACCTCAAGCGCGAGGACATGCAGCCGGTGTTCAGCTTCAAGCTGCGCGGCGCCTACAACAAGATGGCGCACCTGCCGCCGCAGGCGCTCAAGCGCGGCGTGATCTGCGCTTCGGCGGGCAATCACGCACAGGGCGTCGCGCTGTCGGCGCAGAAGCTCGGCGTGCGCGCAGTGATCGTGATGCCCACTTCGACGCCGCAGATCAAGGTCGACGCGGTCAGGTCGCGCGGCGGCGAAGTGGTGCTCGCCGGCGATTCGTACTCGGACGCCTACGCCCACTCGCTGGAACTGGAAAAAGCGGAGCAGCTCACTTTCGTCCATCCCTATGACGACCCGGACGTCATCGCCGGGCAGGGCACGATCGGCATGGAGATCCTGCGGGCGCACCCCGATCCGATCCACGCGATCTTCTGCGCCGTCGGCGGCGGCGGACTGATCGCCGGCGTCGCGGCCTACGTGAAGCGGCTGCGCCCCGACATCCGGGTCGTCGGCGTCGAGACGGTCGATGCCGACGCGATGACGCGCTCGCTCGCGGCGGGCGAACGGGTCGTGCTCGAGCAGGTCGGCCTGTTCGCCGACGGCACTGCAGTCAAGCAGGTCGGCGAAGAGACGTTCCGGCTGTGCCGGGAATACGTGGACGAAATGGTCCTCGTCGACAACGACGCGATCTGCGCTGCGCTGAAAGACGTCTTCGAGGACACGCGCTCGATCCTCGAGCCTTCCGGGGCGCTCGCGATCGCCGGCGCGAAGGAATACGCGAAGCGCCACAACCTGCACGGCAAAGCGCTCGTGGCAGTCGCGTCCGGCGCGAACATGAACTTCGACCGGCTGCGTTTCGTCGCCGAACGCGCCGAAGTCGGCGAGCAACGGGAAGCGGTTTTCGCCGTGACGATTCCCGAACGCCCCGGCTCGTTCCGCAAATTCTGCAGCCTCGTCGGCGACCGCCACATCACCGAGTTCAACTATCGCTACGCCGACCCGGAACAGGCGCACATCTTCGTCGGCGTGTCGGTGCACAACCGCGGCGAAGCTTCCCGTCTCATCGAGATGCTCGACCGCCACGAGCTGCCGGCAGTCGATCTCACCGACGACGAAATGGCGAAGAGCCACATCCGCTACATGGTCGGCGGCCGCGCGCCGCACGTCGACAACGAGCTCGTGTACCGCTTCGAATTTCCCGAGCGGCCCGGCGCGCTGATGAATTTCCTCACCAACCTGCACTCGGACTGGAACATCAGCCTGTTCCACTACCGCAACCACGGCTCGGATTTCGGCCGCGTGCTGGTCGGCATGCAAGTGCCTCCCGGCGACAAGGCAGCTTTCGGCGCGTTCCTCGACCGGCTCGGGTACGAATACGCCGACGAGTCGGGAAACCCCGCGTACCGCATGTTCCTCGGCTGAAACCTCGCTTCAGGCAGCGTGCGGCCGGGCCGGGAAAGCTCCCGCTTCGGTCACGATCCACTGCATCGGGCGGTCGTGGCGCTGCGGATACACCGTTTCGGCGCGCCCCAGCTCGAAACCGACGCCGACCGCGACCGTGTCGATCAGCGCCAGCGTGCGATCGAAATAGCCGCCGCCGTAGCCGAGCCGGTAGCCGGCGGCGTCGAACGCGTTGCACGGCACCAGCACCGCATCCGGCACGAGCGCCGCGCCGTCGGGCGGATGCGGGATACCGTGGCGATCGAAGACCATTTCCATGCCCGGCGTCCACCGGCGGAACACCAGCGGCGTCGCCTTTGCGAGCACGACCGGCAGCACTGCGATGCGCGACGGCCCGCCGGCGAGCCAGCGGCACATCCATGCACGCAGGTCGGGCTCGGCGCGATACGGCCAGCAGAACGCCAATACGTGCGGCGCAAGTTGCGCGACCAGCCCGTCCAGATGCGCTTCGAGCTGCTCCGTGAGCGCCGCACGCCGCTCGTCCGGCAGCGCGACGCGCTCGGCACGCGCGCGCTCGCGCAGCGCCCGCCGGATGCGGTGCGCGTCGTCGTCGGCAGGGGAAACGGGCGTCGTCACTGTGCTAAGGTGAATCGAATCAAAAACAGGATGGTAAGGGATGATCAAGGGATTGTGGGCAGGCGTGGCGCTGGCGTTGGCGGGTCTGAGCGCGGGGGTGCACGGCGACCCGGGGGATGAACGGATCCTGGCGGCGCGCGAGGCGCTGCGCACCGGCGACCGCGGCGCACTCGAGCAGCTCGACGCGGAACGCACGTCGCATCCGCTCGACCCGTACGTCAAGTACTGGCTGCTGTCGAACAAGCTCGCGCGCCCCGACCCGGCGCCGATCGTCGAGTTGACCGAATTCCTGGTGCAGGATCCCGACAGCCTCCTTGCCGAGCGCCTGCGCGCCGACTGGTTGCGCCGGACGGTGCGCGACGAGGACTGGTCGGGATTCCTGCGCCTGTACGTCGACCTGCGCGAACCGGACGCCGAGCTGCGCTGCCATTACCGCACCGCCCGGCTCAACCTCGGCGACACCGCAGTGCTGGCCGAGACCCGCGCCCAGTGGATGGAATTGACCGGCAGCCACGTCGCCTGCGAGCCGGTGCTGCGCGCGCTCGCGACCGGCGGTGGGGTCGGCATCGACGAGCTGTGGTGGCGATTCCGCCGCCAGGTCGAGACCCGCAGCTTCACCGCCGCGCGCAGCACGCTCGCGTGGCTCGCGGCCGGCGAAATGCCGAAACTCGCCAGCTTCGACCACGCGGTGAAGTCTCCCGCCGCGTACCTCGACCGCCTGCCCGCGAACTTCGCCGCGACGCGGCCGGGTCGCGAACTCGCCTTGACGGCGCTGGTCAGCCTCGCGCGCGAGGACGATCCGCGTGCCGCGCAGGTCCGCTTCGAGCGCATCAGCGACCGGCTCGACCACGACGAACGGGCCTACGCGCATGCAATCCTCGGCCACTACGGCGCGCTCGCACGCCTGCCGCAGGCCTCGGAGTGGTACCGCGCGGCCGGCGACGTGGCGATGAGCAGCGAACAGCGCGCGTGGCGGGTGCGCGCGGCGCTCAGGGTCGAGGAATGGCGCATGGTCGAATCCTCGATCGCGGCGCTGCCGGCGGCCGAGCAGGCCCGCCCGGAGTGGATCTACTGGCTGGGGCGCGCACGCGCTGCACTCGGCCGTGCCGACGAAGCCGCCGCACTCTACCGGCGCATCGCCGGCGAGCCGCATTTTTACGGTCTGCTCGCGGCCGAAGAAGGCGGCGAGCTTTTTTCCGCACCCGCCGGCAACGGCGTGGTGACGACGGGCGACACCGCGCGGGCCGCGGCCGATCCCGGCCTGCAGCGCGCCCTCGCGCTGTACCGGCTCGACCTGCGCACCGAAGCGGCGCGCGAATGGAACTGGGCGCTGCGCGGCCAGGATGAAGGCTTCCTCGTCGCGGCCGCACGCCTCGCGCTCAGCCACGAGATCTTCGACCGCGCGATCAACACTGCCGAACGCACCGACGCGCGCGCGAACTTCGACCTGCGCTATATCACCCCGTATCGCCCGCTGATCGAGCCGCAGGTGCGCGAGCGCGGGCTCGACATCGGCTGGGTATACGGGCTGATGCGCCAGGAAAGCCGCTTCATCGCGCCGGCGCGCTCGAGTTCCGGCGCCCAGGGGCTGATGCAGGTGATGCCGGCAACCGGCAAATGGGTCGCCGGCAAGATCGGCCTGCCGGGCTACCACGCGGGCATGCTCACCGATCCCAACACCAACGTCCTGCTGGGCACGAGCTACATGCGGCTGATTCTCGACGGACTCGACAATCATCCGGTGCTCGCATCCGCCGGCTACAATGCAGGGCCGAGCCGGGCCCGACGCTGGCGCGACCAGCGCGCGCTCGAAGGCGCGATCTATGCCGAAACGATTCCTTTCGACGAGACACGCGACTATGTCAAGAAGGTGATGTCCAATGCGGTCATCTATGCGGCGATGCTCGAAGGCCGACCCCAGTCGCTGAAGCAGCGGCTCGGCACGATCGCTCCCCGCCCCGCCGAAGACCAGTGATCCTCGCATCGTTGCCTGCACGGGAGCCTCAACATGAAAATCGAACGCGTCGTGCTCATCGGCGGCTCCGGCTTCGTCGGCAGCGCCGTTGCCAACCGGCTTGCCGGAGCCGCTGTCGAAGTCGTCGTTCCGACTCGCCGCGCGAGCCGCGCGCGTGATCTGCTGCTGCTGCCGACCGTCGAAGTCGTCGAAGCGGACGTGCATGATCCGGCGACGCTCGCCCACCTCGTCAGCGGCGTCGATGCGGTCATCAACCTCGTCGGGATCCTGCATTCCCGGTCGGGCTCCCCGTATGGCCGGGACTTCGCGCGCGCCCATGTCGAGTTGCCGCAAAAGATCGTCGCCGCGTGCCGCGCCGCGCGCGTTCCCCATCTCGTGCATGTGAGCGCGCTCGGCGCGTCGCCCGACGGTCCGTCCGAATACCTGCGCTCGAAAGCCGCCGGCGAAGCGGCAGTACGCGCCGGCGGCGATGCCCCGGCGTGGACCGTGCTGCGCCCGGCGGTGATGTTCGGCCGCGGCGACCACTTCACGAACCTCTTCGCCAAGCTGGCAAGGCAGTTTCCGGTTTTGCCGCTGGGCGGCGCGCGCACGCGCTTCCAGCCGGTGTACGTCGAAGACGTCGCGGCGGTGATCTGCCGCTGCCTGCGCGAGCCGGCCGCCGCCGGCGAGCTGTTCGAACTCGCCGGGCCGCGCGTCTATACGCTGCGCGAGCTGGTCGAATACATCAGCGATCTGGCCGGCGCACCCCGCCCGATCCTCCCGCTGCCGAACGGGCTCGCGATGATGCAGGCGGCCCTGATGGAATGGCTGCCGAATCCGATCATGAGCCGCGACAACCTGCGCTCGATGCGCGTCGACAACGTCGCGAGCGGCGCGCCGCTGCCGTTCGGCATGGCCCCGACGCCGCTGGAGGCCGTCGCGCCGTCATATATCGGCGACAGGTCGCAGCGCGCCCGCTACTATTCGATGCGTAGCCACTCCGGCCGACCCCACGGCTGACCGGCCGGACGATTCCCCACCCGACGGAGACTTCGTGCATGAAACTGATCATCGGCAACAAGAACTACTCGTCCTGGTCGTTGCGTGGGTGGCTCGCGGCCAAGGCCAGCGGCCAGCAGTTCGAGGAGATCCGCATCGCGCTGTTCATCCCCGGCAGCCGCGAACGCATCCTGTCGCACTCGCCGTCCGGGAAAGTGCCGTGCCTGATCGACCACGGGCTGGCGATCTGGGACTCGCTCGCGATCTGCGAATACCTCGCCGAAAAAGCGCCGGGACTGTGGCCGGCCGACGCCGCGGCGCGCGCCATCGCCCGCGCGGTCAGCGCCGAGATGCATTCGGGCTTCACCGACCTGCGCCAGCACATGACGATGAACATCCGCAAGGACTACGCCGGCCAGGGGCACAACGCGGCGGTCGATGCGAACATCGCGCGCATCGAGGCGATCTGGAACGACTGCCGCGAGCGTTTCGGCACGCGCGCGAACCCCGCCGGGCCGTATCTGTTCGGCGCGTTCTCAATAGCCGATGCGATGTACGCGCCGGTCTGCTTCCGTTTCAGGACTTACGGCGTGCGACCCGCCGCAGCGGCAGGCGAGTATCTCGACGCGATGCTCGCGCACCCGCTGATGCGGGAATGGGCAGCCGCAGCGAATGCCGAAAGCGAATCGATTCCGTCCGAAGACCTTTACGGCTGATGCGTGTTTATGTCGTCGGCGGCGCGGTGCGCGACCGCCTGCTCGGCCTGCCGGTGCAGGATCATGACTGGGTGGTCGTCGGCGCGACTCCCGACGAGATGCTCGCGCGCGGCTTTCGCGCCGTCGGCAAGGATTTCCCGGTGTTCCTCCATCCTCGCACCGGCGAGGAATACGCCCTCGCCCGTACCGAACGCAAGAGCGGCCGCGGCTATACCGGTTTCACCGTGCACGCGTCGCCGGACGTCACGCTCGAAGAGGACTTGCGCCGCCGCGACCTGACGATCAACGCGATCGCGCAGGACGAGGACGGCACGCTGATCGACCCGTACGGCGGGCGCCGCGACCTCGAAAACCGCGTGTTCCGCCATGTCAGCGACGCGTTCGCCGAAGATCCAGTGCGCGTTCTGCGCGTCGCACGCTTTGCCGCGCGCTTCGACGGGTTTTCGGTCGCGCCCGAGACGCTCGCGCTGATGCGCACGATGGTCGACGAGGGCGAAGTCGACCACCTGGTCGCGGAGCGCGTGTGGCAGGAGCTCGCGCGCGGCCTGATGGAACGCCGCCCGTCGCGGATGTTCGCCGTGCTGCGCGAATGCGGCGCGCTCGCGCGCATCCTGCCCGAAGTCGATCGCCTGTTCGGCGTGCCGCAGCCGCCGCAGCACCACCCCGAAATCGACACCGGCATTCACGTGATGGCGGTCGTCGACCACGCTGCGGCCACTGCGCAGCCGCTCGCCGTCCGCTGGGCGTGCCTGCTGCACGATCTGGGCAAAGCCGACACGCCGGTGCACGTATTGCCGCACCATTACGGCCACGAGGCGAAGAGCGCCGATCGCGCGCGGGTCGTGTCGGAGCGCCTGAAGGCGCCGGTTGAGTGCCGCGACCTCGCGGTGCTGCTGGCGCGCGAGCACGGCATCCTGCATCAGGCATGTGCATTGCGTCCGGTGACGGTCGTGAAGCTGCTCGAACGCACCGATGCGCTGCGTCGCCCGGAACGTTTCGGCCTGTTGCTCGACGCCGCAGCGTGCGATTTCCACGGCCGCCCAGGGCTGGCCGAGCGCCCTTATACGCAGGCCGCGCTGTGGCAGGACGCGCTCGCCGCGGTCCGGTCGGTCGACGCCGGGGCGATCGCGCGCAGCTGCCCCGACAAGGCAAGCATCCCGCAACGCGTGCACGAGGCGCGGGTGGCGGCCGTCAAGGCGCGGCGTGCGGAAGAGGAAGACTGACTCCGCGGGCCGCCCGTTTGCATGGAGCGACTCACAATGCGCGCAGCAGCGCCCAGCCGAGAACACTCAGCAGTATCGTGCTGGTAAATGGCAGATGGATCGCACGGCCCCACAGGCGAAAATGAAAATCGCCTGGCAGATGGCCGAAGCGCAGGCGGCGCATGATGTCCGGCCGGAGCAGGCCGGTCAGGAGGACGATCAGCGCCACCACGACCAGCCACTTAAGCATTCCGATCTCCGCCCCAAATTCGCATTAGACCTTGCGAAGGGTGCGTCTCGCAACGCGGCGTTCGCGCCGCCATCGACGGAGCCTGTCCGATGATCACGCTTTACACCTGGACCACGCCCAACGGCCGCAAGATCTCGATCGCACTCGAGGAACTCGGGCTGCGCTACGCAACGCGCCCGATCGACATTTCGCGCGGCGAGCAATTCGCGACCGAGTTCCTCGCGCTGAACCCGAACCACCGCATCCCGGTGATCGTCGATGACGAAGGGCCGGACGGCGAGCCGATCACCATCATCGAATCCGGCGCGATCCTGCTGTATCTCGCCGAAAAGACCGGGCGCCTGCTGCCGGCCGCAGCGCGCGAGCGCTGCGAGGCGATCCAGTGGCTGATGTTCCAGATGGGCAACGTCGGCCCGATGCTCGGGCAGGCGCATCATTTCCTGCGTTACGCGCCGGAAGTGATCCCGTACGCGGTCGAACGCTACGCGAAGGAAGCCGCGCGCATCTACGGCGTCCTCAATACCCGTCTCGCCGGCCGCGACTGGCTCGCCGGCGCCGATTATTCGGTCGCCGACATCGCGACGTTCCCGTGGATTGCGAGTCACGACTGGCAAGGAATCGATCTCGACCGCTTCCCTGAAGTGCGGCGATGGTTCGATGCGATCGCGGCGCGGCCGGCCGTGCAGCGCGGCATGGCGGTGCCGCAATGAGTGGGGGGCCTTTCGGCGAACTCGAGGTGATTGCGCGCCCCGCAGGCAACGCGGTTTCACCGGTCCCGCTGCTGTTCATCCACGGCGCCTACACCGGCGCGTGGTGCTGGGACGAACATTTTTTGCCGTATTTCGCCGCTGCCGGCTTCGACTGCTACGCGCTGTCGCTGTCCGGCCATGGTGCAAGCCGCAGGCGCGGAAGACTCGATTCGTTCTCGATCGACGACTACGTGCGCGACGTCGGCGAAGTCGTCGCCGCGTTGCCGCGGACGCCGGCGCTGATCGGCCATTCGATGGGCGGGATGGTGATTCAGAAGTACCTCGAGGAGGCTGACGTCCCCGCCGTCGCGCTGCTGTGCTCGGTCCCGCCGCAAGGGCTGATGGGCTCGGCGCTGGGCCTGATGTTCAACAAGCCGCACCTCCTCGGCAACCTGAACCAGATGCTCGCCGGCAGCCAGCCCGACCCGGAAAGCCTGCGCGAAGCCCTGTTCCACCAGCCGGTCGATGACGGCGCGCTGATGCGCTACTACCATCTGTGCCAGCCCGAATCCCACCGCGCAGTGTGGGACATGACGCTTTTCAACCTGCCGCAACCGTCGCGCATGCACCGTCCGCCGATGCTGATCGTCGGCGCGGAACACGATCACCTCATCCCGCCGGCGCAGGTCGCGATGACCGCGGCGCTGTATGGCCTGGAGGCGAGGATCCTCCCTGGCCTGGGGCATGGAGTCATGCTCGAGCGCGACTGGGAAAGTGTCGCGCAAATGCTCCTTGAATGGCTCACGGTACAACTTGTCGAAGTTTAGTACTGGAAACTGTAATCATTCGGCGCCAAGATGAAAGCGCGGGGTCACTCCGGAACCCCGTCAGCCGTGCCCCCTCCGGAGCTCGAACCCGGAGCGGGCAGCTGCAGACACTCGCGGCGCCCCGGTGCCGCCGGCATTTCCCGGTCCGCGCGACCAACGCCGGGAAGCCGGAACAACGGGGTACGTCGCGGAGGCCATCATGGTGATCATCATGGAAATGCACGCAGGCAACGTGATCGGGAATCCCGATGAATACGGCGACGAAGTGCTCAACGCCAGCTGGCTGCCGCCGCAACCCGAACCCGCGCTCCCGTTGCAGCACGCCGGACGCGGCGAAGGGGCCGGGAATCGCCCGCCGCCGCCGCTCGACGTCGACGACTTCCTGCAGGCGGTTTACCGCTACCAGGAATAGAGACCGCGCAGGCCGCGTGACGCGCAAGCCGGAAAGCGCGACGTCGCCGGAACAGCGCTCGGGAGCGCGCCGACCCGCGCAGTGCACCCGACCGATGCGTTCGCAGCGAAGCGCGCTGCGGATTACAGCGCGTGCACCCGGTCGCCGCGCTGGAACCCGAGCAGCGGGTCGGGGATGCCTTTGCCGAGCGCAAGCACTTTGAAGAGCTCCCCCATTTCCTGTGGCGTCGTCAGTCGCTGCGCGGCGCGCGCTGCGCGGATGTAGTCCGCCGACGTCTCGGGCCCGCGCCGCGCGAGGCATTCGAGCAGCCCGCAGTTGAACAGGAACGCGGCCTGGTTGGTGTAGCCGAGCACGTCGAGCCCGGCGTCGAACGCCGCTTCGGCGACCGACGTGAAATCGACGAACGCGGTGATGTCGTTCAGCCCCGGCCACAGGAAAGGATCGGCGTGCGCATGGTGGCGGTAATAGCACAGCAGCGTGCCGTTCGAGCGCGACGGCAGATAATACTCGGCGCGCGGATAACCGTAATCGACGAGCAGCAGCGCGCCGCGCTCGAGGCGCTGCGCCCATTCGCCGACCCACGCGCGCGCAGCGAGGTTCAGCTCGGTGACGTATTCGCCGCTCTCGGGCAACGGCAGGTCGAGCGCGCGCGCCGCGTCGGCGACCGCTCCGCTCGCCGGCGAGTCCGCCCAGCGCAGCGTGCCCGACGGATCGACGGCGACGCCGCGCTCGAACAGCCCTTCGGGGCGCGACACGACAAGGTGCACCGGCATCACGTCGAGGACTTCGTTCGCGACCAGCGCGCCGGAAAAACGCTCCGGCAGCGCGTCGAGCCAGCGTACGCGACTCGCCAGACGCGGCGCTTTCTCGGCCAGCACGTCGAACTGGCGCTCGCGCAGTTCGCCCGACAGTTCGAGGATGCCGTAAGTCTCGGGCAGGCAGTCCCGCCGCTCGAGTTCGAGCAGCAGATCGGCAGCGAGCAGTCCGGTGCCCGCTCCCGCTTCGATCACGTGCGCGGCGGAGGCGTGCATCACCTGCTCGACCTGCGCCGCGAGCGCCTGGCCGAACAGCGGCGTCAGCTCCGGAGCCGTGATGAAGTCGCCACCCGGGCCGAATTTCCTCGCCCCGCCGCTGTAATACCCGAGCCCCGGCGAATACAGCGCCAGTTCCATGTAGCGCGAGAAGGGCATCCAGCCGCCGGCCGCGGCGATGGATTCGGTGATCGAGCGCACCAGGCGCGCGCTTTGTTCGATCGCGTCGGCGGAAGGTTGAGGCAGGGACATGGGCGGCGGCACTCGGGAAAACGCGTATTCTAGCGTCTGTCTCCAGCGGCCACGCGCGGGTGGCCAGAACCGAGGAATCCGGCACGATGAGCACCACAGCCTCGCCCGTCATCCTGGTTACCGGCGCCGCCCGGCGCGTCGGTGCCCAAATCGCGCGGACCTTGCACGCCAGCGGCGCACACGTCGTGCTGCATTACCGCAATTCGGCAGCCGAGGCCCGCGCCGTGGCTGCCGAGCTCGACCGGTTGCGCCCCGGCTCGGCGTCGCTCGCGCACGGTGACCTCAAGGACGACGGCGTTCCCGCGGCCTTGATCGACGGATTGCTCGCGACGCACGGCCGGCTCGACGCCGTCGTGAACAACGCGTCGAGCTTCTTCCCGACGCCGCTCGGCCATATCGACGCCGCGGCATGGACCGAGCTGATCGGTTCGAACCTGAAAGGCCCGCTGTTCCTCGCGCAGGCCGCGGCGCCGATGCTGCGGCGCCAGCGCGGTGCGATCGTCAACATCGTCGATATCCACGCCGAGCGGCCGCTGCGCAACTACCCGCTGTATTGTGCCGCGAAGGCCGGCCTGCTCGGTCTCACCCGGGCGCTGGCGCTGGAGCTCGCGCCCGACGTCAGAGTGAACGGCGTGTCGCCCGGCGCGATCGAGTGGCCGGACGACGGCCAGTTTCCGCCCGAGCAGCGCGACGAGATCGTCCGCCACACGCTGCTCGGACGGATCGGATCGGCTGCCGACATCGCCCGCACGGTCCGCTTCCTGCTGTTCGACGCGCCGTATGTCACCGGGCAGATCATCGCCGTCGACGGCGGGCGCAGCGCGCACCTCTGAGCGCAGCAGGACCGCGTGCGCAGGGCGCAAAGGTATAATTGCGTTCGTTTCCCCGCAGGACGTTCAACCGTGACTCCCCTTTCCGCTGTCGCCGCGGCGACTCCAGCCCTCGCCGCGGCGACTTCAGCCCTCGCCGAAGCGGCCGACACCCGCTTTTCGAACACTTTCCTGCGGCTGAAGAAAAAGCTCGAGCGCAGCGTCGGCAAGGCGATCGCCGACTTCAACATGATCGGCGACGGCGACACGGTGATGGTGTGCGTATCCGGCGGCAAGGATTCGTACACGCTGCTGTCGTGCCTGCTCGCGCTGCGCGAACGCGCGCCGGTCGACTTCCGCATCATCGCGATGAACCTCGACCAGAAGCAGCCCGGCTTCCCCGCCGAAGTGCTGCCGGCCTATTTCGAGTCGATCGGTGTCGAATACCGCATCGTCAGCGAGGACACCTACTCGATCGTCAAGGACAAGATCCCCGAGGGCAAGACGACCTGTTCGCTGTGCTCGCGGCTGCGGCGCGGCATCATCTACCGCGTTGCGCGCGAGCTCGGCGCGACGCGCATCGCGCTCGGCCATCACCGCGACGACATGCTCGAGACGCTGTTCCTGAACCTGTTCTTCGGCGGCAAGATCAAGGCGATGCCGCCGAAGCTCGTCAGCGACAACGGCGAACACGTCGTGATCAGGCCGCTTGCGTACTGCACCGAAGCCGACATCGCGCGCTTCGCGCGGACGATGGCGTTCCCGATCATTCCGTGCAACCTGTGCGGCTCGCAGGAAAACGCACAGCGGAAGCAGATCAAGACGATGCTGCAAGGCTGGGCGCGCGAGCATCCGGGGCGCATCGAATCGATCGCGACCGCGCTCGGCCAAGTCGTGCCGTCACATCTCGCCGACGCATCGCTGTTCGACTTTCGCAACCTGACGCGCGACACGGTCGTCGCCGAAGGCGACATCGCGTTCGACCACGTCGAGGTGCCGTCCGCGTCCGCCGCGCCGATGCACGCCGTCATGCCCACCGTAATGCAATTCGCCGATCGCCCGACGGACGGGGAGTAGGCGCCGATCCGCCCGGCACAGAACCTGACCCCCATCCCACGCGACCGATCCCACGCGACACGTCCCGCTCCGGCCCGCCCGGCGCGGGAACGCGGCCGCGGCCGTGACTGCCCCCGCACATGATCCAGCCGAAGAACGTCTGCGTCCTCGTTGCCGAAATACCCGGGAGACAGCGCTTTGCCGAGGCGCTCGGCGCGCATGAAGTCAGCCATGCGGTCGAGCGCTGCATGCACCGCATCGAGCGGGCCGTCGAGGCCAACGGCGGAACCCGGCTGCGCCGCGAATCGGCACGCGCGTGCACGACGTTCGAGCGCTGCGACGCGGCGATCCTCGCCGCCTGCGAAATGCTCGAGCGCGTCGAAAGCCTGCCGCCGCTGCGCGGCCTGCGGATGTTGATCCGCGTCGGCGTGCACTATGGCGCGGCCGCCCCGGGCCAGGCAGTCAGCGCCGACGAGGCGCTCGCGATGCGCCTCGCCGATACCGCGCGACCCGGCCACATCCTCGCCAGCAATGCGGTCGTGATGCAGCTGTCGCCCGGCGTGCGCCATCTCGCCTGCAACACGGCGCTGCAGGACCCGGCGCTCGACGGCCTGGGCTGGCCGGCGTTCGAGATCGTGCGGTATTCGGGCACGATCACGTCGATCCCGGCTGCGGAGCGCATCGCGCAACGGCTGAGAATCCACCACCAGCAGGACGTGCTGTTCGTCGAGGAGAACCGTCCGGTGGTGCTGCTGGGGCGCGAGATCGGCAACGACATCGTCATCATCGACCGGCGCACTTCGCGCCAGCACGCGCGCATCGAGCGCCGGCGTGAAGGGTTCGTCCTGATCGACCGCAGCACCAACGGCACGTACATCGCCGAAAACGGCGGCGCCGAGCGGTACATCAAGGCCGGCGAACTGCCGCTGATCGGCCCGGGCCGCATCGGCTGCGGCTTCTCGGCGAACGACATCGAGCGCGACCTGGCGTTTTTCGAGATCGTCTAGGCGGCCGCGCCCGCAACCGCCGATGAGCTTCCTTTCGCTGCTCGACCCCGGCCCCGAAGCGGGTCTCGCGGCGCTGTTCGCGTCGAGCTTTCTTGCCGCGACGCTGCTGCCCGGGGGGTCGGAACTCGTGCTCGCCGGCGTGCTCGCGCTGCGGCCCGAGCAGCTCGTCGCGGCGCTGACGCTCGCGACGCTCGGCAACACGCTCGGCGGCATGAGCACGTGGGCGCTCGCCCGGCTGCTGCCCGGAAAGGCGGACACGGGCCGGCTCGCGTGGGTGCGCGATCACGGCGCGCCGATCCTGCTGCTGGCGTGGGTGCCGGTGATCGGCGACGCGCTGTGTGCCGCAGCAGGCTGGCTGCGCCTCGCGTGGCTGCCATGCCTGCTGTGGATGGCGGCAGGCAAGCTGCTACGCTACGCGCTCGTCGCCTTCGCCGTGCTGTGAACCCGCCTCGTGCGCAACGCCGGCTTCGCGAAGGACTGCCGCCCGCAGTCTGCCGGGCGCCTCGAGCCGATGACGGCACGATACAAGCCGCTTGAAAATCAAGCCCCTACGCAGCGCAGGGACTTGACCGACGTTCGTATTGCACCGCGGTAAGTTACAATTTGCGGCTTCCCCGCCGTCCTGGTATCGGAATATCTGATGACTCAACGCCTGCGCGAGATTCCCTATAACTACACGTCGTTCTCCGACCGCGAGATCGTCATCCGCCTGCTCGGCGCCGACGCCTGGCATGCGCTCGATGCGCTGCGCGAGGAACGCGTGACCGGGCGCTCGGCGCGGATGCTCTACGAAGTGCTTGGCGACATCTGGGTCGTGCAGCGCAATCCCTACCTCCAGGACGACCTGCTCGAAAACCCGGAGCGGCGCCGCGCGCTGATCGAGGCGCTGCGCCACCGGCTGCGCGAAGTCGAGAAGCGCCGCGAGGAAAGCGCAGCACAGGATCCGGAACGCAGCGACAAGGTCGCGCGCCTCATCGAGTCGGCGCACGACGCCGTCGACCGCTTCGCGCAGTTCTTCAGCGACACCGAAGTGCTGCGCAAGAAAACGCTGAAGACGCTGACGCGCCACACCGCACGCGACAACATCTGCTTCGACGGCCATGCCCGCGTGTCGCACGTCACCGATGCGACCGACTGGCGCGTCGAATATCCCTTCGTCGTCCTCTACCCCGACACCGAAGAGGAAATGGCGCCGCTCGTGAAATGCTGCATCGAGCTCGGCCTGACGATCATCCCGCGCGGCGGCGGCACCGGCTACACCGGGGGGGCCGTGCCGCTCGATGCGCGCTCGGCCGTCATCAACACCGAAAAGCTGATCGCGATCGGCCCGGTCGAGGAACTCGCGCTGCCCGGCGCCGACGGCAGCGAAGGCCCGCGCTACGCGACGATCCGCACCGGTGCCGGCGTCGTCACCGAGCGCGTCGCCGAAGCGGCGGCCGCAGCGGGGCGCGTGTTCGCCGTCGACCCGACGTCGGCCAGCGCGTCGTGCATCGGCGGCAACGTCGCGATGAACGCAGGCGGCAAGAAAGCCGTGCTGTGGGGCACTGCGCTCGATAACCTGGCGTGGTGGAAAATGGTCACGCCGGACGGCGACTGGCTCGAAGTCGAGCGCCTCGACCACAACTTCGGCAAGATCCACGAGCAGGAGACGGTGCGCTTTCGCCTGCGCCGCTTCGACGCGAAGCGCTACGCGCCGCTCGGCGAGGAGATCCTGACGCTGCCCGGCGCATCCTGCCGCAAGACCGGCCTCGGCAAGGACGTCACCGACAAGTTTCTCGGCGGCGTGCCCGGCGTGCAGAAGGAAGGCACCGACGGCCTGATTGTCGCCGCGCGCTGGGTGCTGCACAAGATGCCGCCGGTCACGCGCACGGTGTGCCTCGAGTTCTTCGGCCAGGTGCGCGAAGCGGTGCCGGCGATCGTCGAGATCACCGACTGGTTCAAGCCCGGCAATGAAGGCGAGCGCCTCGGCGTGCAGCTCGCCGGCCTCGAGCACCTCGACGAGCGCTACGTGAATGCGGTCGGCTACACGACGAAAGCGAAGCGCCACGGCCGGCCGAAGATGGTGCTGATCGGCGACATCGTCGGCTTTGATGAAGCGGCGGTGATGACGGCCGCGTCGGAAGTCGTGCGCCTGTGCAACGTGCGCGGCGCCGAAGGCTTCATCGCAGTCAGCCCCGAGCAGCGCAAACGCTTCTGGCTCGACCGCTCGCGCACCGCAGCGATCTCGCGCCACACCAACGCGTTCAAGGTCAACGAGGACGTCGTGATCCCGCTCGCGCGCATGGGCGACTACTGCGACGGCATTGAGCGCATCAACATCGAGCTGTCGACGCGCAACAAGCTCGATCTGTGCGACGCGCTCGCCGAACTGCTCGCCGGCGAGCTGCCGCTCGACCAGGGCGACGCGAACCTGCCGAGCGACGAGCTGATCGGCGACCGCCGCCAGGCCGCGGTCGACTACATCGCGAGCGTGCGGCGCCGCTGGCAGTGGCTGCTCGACAACCTCGACCTGCCGCTCGCGCACGCCGAAGCGCAGTTCGACGAATTCGGCATCCACCCCGGCGAGCTGACGAACCGCGCCGCGCACCCGAAGCTCTTCCATCGCCTGCAGGACTACTCCGTGCGCACGTCGTGGAAGACGGAGTTGAAGCCGCGGCTCGAGAAGATCTTCGACGGTGCGGTGTTCCGCCCGGTCGTCGCGCGCATCATGGAAGTGCACAAGGAAGTGCTGCGCGGGCGCGTGTTCGTCGCGCTGCACATGCACGCGGGCGACGGCAACGTGCATACCAACATCCCGGTCAACTCCGACCACTACGCGATGCTGCAGACGGCGAACCGCGCCGTCGACCGCATCATGGCGCTCGCCCGCTCGTTGGACGGCGTGATCTCCGGCGAGCACGGCATCGGCATCACCAAGCTCGACTACCTGACCGACGCCGAAATGGCGAACTTCTGGGAATACAAGCGCCGCGTCGACCCGCAAGGCCACTTCAACCGCGGCAAGCTGATGCGCGGGATGGGCTCGATCACCGGCAATCTCGACAACGCCTACACGCCGAGCTTCAACCTGATGGGCCACGAGTCGCTGATCATGGAGCAGACCGAGATCGGCTACATCGCGCACGACATCAAGGACTGCCTGCGCTGCGGCAAGTGCAAGCCGGTGTGCTCGACGCACGTGCCGCGCGCGAACCTGCTGTACAGCCCGAGGAACAAGATCCTCAGCACGTCGCTGCTGATCGAGGCGATGCTGTACGAGGAGCAGACGCGGCGCGGCGTGTCGCTCGCGCACTGGGCCGAGTTCGAGGACGTCGCCGACCACTGCACCGTGTGCCACAAGTGCGAGAAACCCTGCCCGGTCGACATCGACTTCGGCGACGTGTCGATCAAGATGCGCAACCTCTTGAGGAAGCAGGGCAAGAAGAGCTTCAATCCGGGCAAGGCCGCGGCGATGGCGTTCCTGACCGCGAAGGATCCGGCGACGATCAAGCTGATCCGCACCGGCATGATCGAATGGGGCTACAAGGCGCAGCGGCTCGCGCACCGGGTCGGCAAGTCGCTCGGCCTCGTCCAGCAACAGGTCAAGCAGCCGCCGGCGACCCTCGGCAAGCCGCCGCTGCGCGCGCAGGTGATCCACTTCATCAACAAGCCGATGCCCGGCAAGCTGCCCAAGCGCACCAGCCGCGCGCTGCTCGACATCGAGGACGCCAACGTCATCCCGGTGATCCGCGACCCGCACCTGAAGCGCGACGACTCGGAAGCGGTGTTCTATTTCCCCGGCTGCGGCTCCGAGCGCCTGTTCAGCCAGGTCGGCCTCGCGACGCAGGCGATGCTGTACCAGGTCGGCGCGACCACCGTGCTCCCGCCCGGCTACCTGTGCTGCGGCTACCCGCAGACTTCGGCCGGCGAGGACGACAAGGGCCAGCAGATCACGACCGACAACCGCGTGCTGTTCCACCGCGTCGCCAACACGCTGAACTACCTCGACATCAAAACCGTCATCGTGTCCTGCGGCACGTGCATGGACCAGCTGCAGAAATACCAGTTCGAGCAGATCTTCCCCGGCTGCCGGCTGCTCGACATCCACGAGTACCTGATGGAAAAAGGCGTCGCGCTCGAAGGCGTCACCGGCACGAAATACATGTACCACGAGCCGTGCCACACGCCGATGAAAGTGCATTCCGGAATCAAGGTCGCGAATGCCCTGATGGGCACGCGCGTCGACGCGAACGACCGCTGCTGCGGCGAGTCGGGCACGCTCGCGGTCGCACGACCCGACATCTCGACGCAGGTGCGCTTCCGCAAGCAGCAAGAGATCGAGAAAGGCGCGGCGACGCTGCGCGATGGCGCGGACGCGGTGAAGATCCTGACGTCGTGCCCGTCGTGCCTGCAGGGCCTGTCGCGCTACGCCAACGACGGTGGCGGCGTCGAAGCCGACTACATCGTCGTCGAGATCGCGAAACACCTGCTCGGCGACAACTGGATGCCGGACTACGTGCAGCGCGCGAACAGCGGCGGCATCGAACGGGTGCTGCTGTAGCCGGCGTCGCATGCCGACGGCGTCGCGCGGGGCGGGAACGTAAGTTGCTGGGAAGCAGCACGGGGGTCAGGAGAAGGATGCCGCCGGCACATTCCCCTGCACCGTCTTCCCGCCAGCACCTGGAGAAAAAAATGAGAACACGCACGATTGACGCGATTGCGATCGCACTCGGCCTCGCATTCAGTACCGCCGGGATGACCCAGGACATGTCGAAAAGCGAATACGACGCCGCCAAGGACAGGATCGAGAAGGACTACAAGGCCGCCAAGGAGGCCTGCGACGACCTGTCAGGCAACAAGGAGGACATCTGCGTCGCCGAGGCCAAGGGCAAGGAGAAGGTCGACAAGGCCGAACTCGAGGCCGCCTACAAGCCGAGTCCGGAAAATCGCCACGACGCGTGGGTCGCGCGCGCGGAGGCCGACTACGAAGTCGCGAAGGAACGGTGCGACGACATGGCGGGCAACGCCAAGGATGTATGCATGAAGGAGGCGAAGGCCGCCGAGACTGCGGCAAAGGCCGACGCGAAAGCCCGCATGGAGTCGGGCGAGGCGAACGTCGAAGCCGGGGAAAAGTCATCGGAAGCGCGCAAGGACGCTGCCGAAGACAAGCGTGACGCCGAGTACAAAGTCGCCAGGGAAAAATGCGATGCGTTGGCCGGCGACGCCAAGGACGCCTGTCAGGAAAGGGCCAAGGCACAATTCGGCAAGTAACGCGCGCAGGCGCCGCACCGCCCCGTGTCACGTCCCCGGCCGTGACGCGGCGGTGCAGCGATGATTCGATTCTTCAGATCCCCCAGCGGCCCGTCGATTGCGGCGACGGGCGCCGCGCTGACCCTGCCGCGCTGACCCTGCCGTCGCGCCAGAGCGGCGCAGATTGCTCATGTTCCTTCAACACGGTGCGGCGGGCACCGCCTTCCTGTTGCGCTGGCGCCCCCTGGAATCGGGAGTAACGTTCCCCCTCGCTCCCGCGTGCCGACCATCACCCTGCTGGCCGCAGCGCTCGGACCGCCGCCCGGAGCTTCGCCGACGCAGCACCGCTGACCAACAATCCGGGAATGGGCGCTCGTATATTGCAATACGTATATTTTTCCTGACCTATATTTATTTTGGCAGCTGGCCCGACGGTCACGGCCGGGGCGCGAAACCGGGCAGAATGCGGAGGTCGAGCCGGGTCGCAGTCCGGCGCGCCGGAGCCGATAACGGCAGGAAAACTCTGGAGCTTGCAGGCGTTCGAGCGCCGTGCGGCCGCACAAGAAAGGAGACAAGCGTGAGCGGCGTCTACTTCGACACCCTGAAGTTCGTTCGCAGCCTCACCGCTGCGGGGCTCACCGAAGCGCAGGCGCGCGCCCAGGCCGAGGCGCTCGCCGACGCGCTGGGCCAGACCGGCGTCGGCGATCTGCGCACGCGCCTCGAGTCGCTCTCGCAGACCCTGTCCGAGGTAAGAACCGGCACCGAGCGGCTGCGGCTCGGCGCCGACGACTTCCGGGCGCAAGCCGGCGATTTCCGCGCCGACCTTCCACGTCTGCGGGCGCTCGTCGAGGCACTCAAGGACGACGCGGACGAAGTCAAAAGCGGCCTCGGCGCGGTCGCCGGGAAGCTGCGGACGGGGGAAGCGTCGCTCGACGAACTGGTCCGGCAGACGACGGCACTTGCCGACGGCGGCTCCCGCGTCGCCGCCGACCTCGGAAGCTTCAAAGGCGCTTTCTCCCTGCTTACCGGTGATCTGTCGCAATTGAAGGCGGATGTCGAGGCGATGAAGACGCGTATCGCCGGAATTGCGGAAGACTTCGCGGCCATCAGGCCGGAGATCCACCGCCTGCGCACCGATCTGGCCGCCCTCCAGCCGGACCTCACGCAGCTTAAAGCCGGCGCGACTGCCGCCAAGGCTGACGGCACCGCGATCAAGGCGGACCTCGGCGAGATAAAGTCGGACATGGTGGACGTCACGGCCGACCTGCGGGGACTGAAAGCCGATTCCCCCGACGCGAAGTCCGACCTGCAGCGGCTCAAAGCGATGGTCGGCGTCACGCTCGCGTGCGCGGTCGCGATTCTGGTCGCCGCGGCCGCCCTCGTCGCAAAAGCGTATCTGCCCGGGCTCGTGCCGTAGCGGCTGCAGAGTTGGAAAAACCGCCGGCCGATCGCTCCTGCGCGCGCCGCGTTCAGGCGAACCAGCGCAGAAAGGCCGCCGCCGACAGCGCGGTGGCGGCGAGGGCGAACAGCGCTCGCCATGCGCCCCGCCGACGGCGCTCCTGCCAGCCGTGGGCGAAGCGCAGATACGCGGCGGCGAGCACGAAGCCGCTCGTCGCGCAGACGATCTTCACGACGAGTGCCGCGACCGCGATGCCGTGCAGTTCCGGAAAGCGACCGTACCAGGCATAACTCACGGCGCCGAAGCCGGCACCGCTCGCCGCCTGCAGCGCCCAGGCGGCGAGCGCGAGCCACGCCAGGCTGCGCAGCGCAGGCGACCGCCCGTCTGCCCACCATGCCGCGGCCGCGCTGCCGGTGACGGCCACCGCCCCAAAGTTATGCACCAGCTGCACCAACGCATAGGCGAGGTTCTGCAGATCGACCGCCACTGCGGCGGCTCACTGCACGTCGACCTTGACGCACTTGTCGACACCGATCGGCGTGTGGTTCTTGTTCACCACCCTGATGCACAGCTCGTGCATGCCGCTGGCGAGCGGCTCCAGCTTGTGGCTGCCCTTCAGCTGACGCAGCACTGCCACCTCGTCGCCGTCGACATAGAGGTGGGTGTGGTCGCCGCGCGGCCCCGGCGTCACGTCAAAGGCGATCTCGACCGGCGTCGTCGCGGCGAGCTTGGCGCCGTCGGCCGGCGAACTGATCGTCACCGTCGCGTCCTGCGCGAAGGCGCCGGCAGCCAGGCCGAGGGTGGTAAAAAGAGTGGCGGAAAGGGCGTGGCGGATCAGGGTTTTCATGTCTTCCTCCTCGTGAGTATCGAAAGCCCCCGCTTTCCAATGTAGCAGTCGCGCCGGCCCTGGCCAGGCGCATCCCATTACACCCCCCGTGAAGCGCGTCAAGACAAGGCAAACTTTCGGCCGCATTGATGCGGATGCGATGGTGGAAGTCGAGCGTTGCCTGGCCATGTCCCAAGGATCGCCAAACGAAGCGGCCGCTTTTGTAGCGAGCGACGAGCGGAAAAGCGCAGCGCCTGTTTCCGGCACGAATGGCGGGCCTTCGGCTCGTCCGCCCTACGGCGCTGCGCCGAGCCTGTCGTCGGTTGGGTCGAGGAAGCAGGTGGCAATCAGTCCTCGAGCGGCCGCTCCGGATGCAGCCGGCGCCACAGTTCCGGCAGCGCCTCGGCGGCGCGCAGGCGCAGGCGGTGCGTGACGATCTCGCTGACGCCGGTTTCGCCGGGGTTGATCTCGACGCTCGGCACGCCGAGCTGATCGGCCCACCAGACCGGCCCCGAGATGTACGGGAAGACGCTCGTCGTGCCGATCGACACGACGAGGTCGACACCGTCGTCGAGCAGCGCCGCGAGACGCTTCAGGCCGGTTTCCGGCAGCATTTCGCCGAACAGCACGACATCCGGGCGCAGCACGCCGCCACACGCGGGGCAGCCGGGCGGAATCCGCAGCCCGGCATAGTCGGGCACCGCGCGCGCGTGCGTGCATTCGGTGCAGCGCAGGCGATGCACGCTGCCGTGGATCTCGATGAGGTTGCGCGATCCGGCCGCGCGGTGCAGGCCGTCGACGTTCTGCGTCAGCACCCACACGCCGGGGTGCTCGTGTTCCAGCGCGGCGATGATGCGGTGCGCGATGTTCGGTTCGGCGCCGCGGCAGTTCGCTTCGATCTCGGCGATGTATTTCCACGCGACTTCAGGGCGCGCCTCCATCATCTCGCCCGACAGCGCCTCTTCGATCGTCAGCCCGTCGTCGGTCAGGCGCTCGTGGTAGAGCCCGCCGATGCCGCGGTAGGTCGGCAGGCCGGAATCGGCCGAAATGCCGGCGCCGGTGATGAACAGGATGCGGGGCGCATCGGCGACGAGCCGCGCGACGGCATCCAGAACGTGGGTCTCAGTCATCGTGCGTCTCCTTCGCGACCTCGACGAGACAGTCGTAGAACGTCGGCCCGCCGCCCATGTCGGTCAGCGCTTTTGAGGTCACCGCGTTCACGTTTTCGCCATCGCCGGACAGCTTGCGCCACCACACCGACGGTGCGACGACGAGGCCGGGTCGCACGCGATCGGTCGGCACCGCGCGCGCGTGGAACGCGCCGCGGTCGTTGAAGATGCGCAGCCGGTCGCCTTCGACGATGCCGCGCGCCGCCGCATCGTCAGGGTGGATCTCGAGCGACGGACCGCGTTCCTCGCCGATGAAGCGTGGCAGGTTCGCGAAGCTGGTGTTGAGGAAATTGCGCGCCGGCGGCGAAATCAGCGCCAGCGGATAGCGCGCCGCGAGCGTCGGGTTGCTGACCGGCGACTCGTGCGGCGGCACCCATGCCGGCAGCGGATCGTGCCCTTGCCGGGCGAGGCTGGCGGAGAAAAATTCGCATTTGCCCGACGGCGTGAGGAAATCGCCTTTCGCGAACGGCGCGAACGGCCGCGGCAGGTTCAGGTGCGCCCAGCCCTGCGCCCCAAGGCCGCGCTCGAGCCCATACACCCGGTTGTCGCGGCGCTTGAACGCCGCCGCGGCGATCTCGTCGTCGGACTCGCACAACGCCGGGTCGGTGAAGCCGAGCCGCGCGGCGAGCAGGCGGAACACTTCGCTGTTCGGCTTCGCCTCGCCGAGCGGCCCGATCGCCGGCTGGTTGTCGACGACGTACAGGTGGCCGTAGGACTTGTGCAGGTCGCGGTGCTCGAGCTGGCTCGTCGCCGGCAGCAGGATGTCGGCGTAGTCGGCGGTGTCGGTCTGGAAAAGTTCGTGCACGACGCAGAACAGGTCCTCGCGCGCGAACCCTTCGCGCACGCTGCGATTGTCCGGCGCGACCGCGAGCGGATTCGAGTTGTAGACGTAGATCGCGCGGATCGGCGGGTCGTCCGCGGTGAGCAGCGCGTCGCCGATCGTCGCCATGTTGATCGTGCGCGGCGGACGGCCCGGCTCGTGCGGGTATAGGTCCGGCCGCTCGAGCGCGTGCTGGTCGACCGGGAAATTGCCGGACGTCGACAGCGCCGCCCCGCCGGCGGCATGGCGCCACGCGCCGGTCAGCGCCGGCAGGCACGCGACGTTGCGCACCGCCATGCCGCCGCCGCCACAGCGGTTGAGCCCGTAATTGAGGCGGATCGCGGCGGGCTTGACGCTGCCGTACTCGCGCGCGAGGCTGCGGATCGCCTCTGCCGATAGGCCGGTCAGCGGCGCCGCCCACTCCGGCGTGCAGGGCTTGACGCGTTCGGCGAGCGCGTCGAAGCCGAGCGTATGCGCCGCGATGTAGTCGCGGTCGATCAGCCCGTCGTCGATCAGCACCTGCATCATCGCCAGCGCGAGCGCACCGTCGGTGCCGGGCCACGGCGCGAGATGCTGATCGCATTTTTCCGCGGTCTGCGTGCGCCGCGGGTCGATGCACACGAGCTTCGCACCGCGCCGCTTCGCCTCCTGCAGGTAACGCCAGCCGTGCAGGTTCGACACCACCGGGTTCGCGCCCCAGATCAGGATCAGCTTCGCGTCGACGAGCGCTTCGGGGTCGGTGCCGACCATTGCTCCGATCGTCGCCGTCCAGCCGGCGACGCCCGCTGACGAGCAGATCGTGCGGTCGAGCAGCGACGCGCCGAGGCGATGGAAGAAGCGGAAATCCATGCTGCCGCCCTGCACGAAGCCGAGCGTGCCACCATAGCTGTACGGCACGATGCCGCGCGCATCGTCGGCGGCGATCGCGCCGAACTTCGCCGCGATCGTGTCGAGCGCCTCGTCCCAGCCGATGCGCTCGAAGCGGCCTTCGCCTTTGCGCCCGACGCGCTTCATCGGGTGCAGCAGGCGCTGGTCCGAATACACCCGCTCGAGATAGCGGGCGACTTTCGGGCACAGCGCGCCGTTCGTGAACGGCAGCGCTGCGGCGCCGCGGATCTTCACCGCCCGTCCGCCGGCGACCGTCACTTCCATCGCGCAGGTATCGGGGCAATCGTGCGGGCAGGCCGCGCGGACCACCTTTTCAACGAGCTGGCTCATGAGTTTTCCTCAACACCGTCACGTGACATCGCGCGCGCCGCAAGGCCGGCGCGCAGCGAACACAACGTCGTGCGATGCGCCGCGGAGAACGTTCAGCGGCGCCCTTCTCCGGCCGCGATCAGCTCGGCATAGCGACGCCGGTCGGCAGCGAAACGCGCCTGCACGGCTTCGGTTTCGCGGATTTTCGCATCGATGATGCTTTTTTGCGCTGCGAGTTCGCCGTTGACGCTCTGCTGTGCGACCGCGATGGTGCGCGGCAGCTCGGTGCCGCGGTAAGGCGCGGCCTCTTCGGCAAGCCGCCTGCGCTCGGCCAGCAGCTCGGTTTCGCGGGCGCGCGCCGCTTCGATCTCGCGGCGAATGTCCGCGATCTCGCGGTCCTGGCGGTTGTCGATGTCCTCGAGGCTCGTGTAGGTCTCGAGCAACGCCTGGTCGAGCCGCCGCTGCTTGAGCAGGCGCGCCTCTTCGTCCTTGCGCCGCTGCCTCTCGGCATCGCGGTGCGCGATCTCGCGACTCGTCAGCGGCGCCGCGACGTGACGGCGCACCGTACCCTGCGGGCTGATTTCACGATAGGCGCGACCGTAGCAGACGGTAGGCAGCACATCACCGCACACCGGCCTGCCGTTCGCGTCCTCGCAGCAGTAGATCGTGCGCTCGCTCTGCGCAGCGACTGCGGTCGGCAGCGCCAAAAGCACTGCGCACAGCAACTCAGCGCGGCGAACCAATGCCATACATGTCGCGATAGGCCTGCACCGCGTCCAGATTCGCGGCGAGCTCCGGGCTGTCGCCGAGGTAGTCGATGAGGTCGTCGAGCGTCGCCACGGCGATCACCGGAATCTCGAAGCTCGCGCGCACTTCCTCGACCGCCGACTCGGCGCCCTTGCCGCGCTCCACGCGGTCGAGCGCGATCACGACACCGGCCGGGACGGCCCCGCCGGCGCGGATCAGTTCGACCGACTCGCGCACCGAGGTGCCGGCGGAGATCACGTCGTCGAGGATCAGCACGCGGCCTTCGAGCGGCGCGCCGACCAGCGTGCCGCCTTCGCCGTGGTCCTTCGCTTCCTTGCGGTTGAACGCGAAAGGCAGATTGACGCCCTGTTCGGCGAGCCGGATCGCGACGCCGGCGACGAGCGGAATGCCTTTGTACGCCGGCCCGAACAGCATGTCGCACGGCACGCCGGCAGCCTGGATCGCGCGCGCGTAGAAGCCGCACAGCGCGCGGAACGACGCCCCGTCGTCGAACAGGCCGGCGTTGAAGAAATACGGCGAATTGCGCCCGGCCTTGGTCACGAACGAACCGAAGCGCAGCACCCCTTTGGCACAGGCCAATGCAATGAAATCCCGGCTAAAATCCACGTCTTGCTTCCACTTTGAGCTTATCCGGCGGAATGTTACGCGTCATCACCCTCAACCTCAACGGCGTCCGCTCGGCAGTCGGCAAGGGCTTTCTCGACTGGCTCGCCACGCAGGACGCCGATGTCGTCTGCGTGCAGGAACTCAAGGCGCAGGCCGGCGACCTCAGCGACGCGATGCGCACGCCGAACGGCTACACCGGCCACTTCCATCACGCTGAAAAGAAAGGCTACAGCGGCGTCGGGCTCTACACGCGGCGACCGCCCGACCGCATCGTCGAAGGACTCGGGATCGCCGACATCGACGCCGAAGGGCGCTTCCTGCAGCTCGATTTCGGCCCGCTGTCGGTCGTGTCGCTGTACCTGCCGTCGGGCTCCAGTTCCGAGGAGTGCCAGCTGGCCAAGTTCGGCTTCATGGAGCGCTTCCTGCCGCATCTGGCGACGCTGCGTGCGTGCGGTCGCGAGATCATCGTCTGCGGCGACTGGAACATCGCGCACCGGGAAATCGACCTGAAGAACTGGAAATCGAACCAGAAGAATTCCGGCTTTCTCCCCGAGGAGCGCGCCTGGTTCAGCCGCGTGCTCGAGGAACAGGCGTGGGTCGACGTCTATCGCCGGCTCTACCCCGAGGCCGGCGGCGAAGGCTACACGTGGTGGTCGAACCGCGGCCAGGCGTGGGCAAAGAACGTCGGCTGGCGCCTCGACTACCAGATCGCGACCCCCGGCATCGCCACGACTGCGAAGTCGGCCGAGGTCTACAAAGCACAGCGCTTCAGTGACCACGCGCCACTGGTGGTCAATTACGATTTCAGCTTCTGACAGTTCGCGGGCACTTGCGGGAAGCGGTCAGGAGCTGCCGCGCGGGCGTTTAACGGAGCAAACGTTCGAATGGCCGCTCTACGCCCATTGCGCCCGCTCAACGCAGAGGGGTGGCCGATCCGGAGCAGGCTTGAGGGACGCTGGCACTCGCCCCTATAATATGGCTAGCTATCAGTTATAGGGGTTTAGCCATGAGGCCTGTACCCGTCTTTGAAGCCAAGAACCGGCTGTCCGAGCTGCTGACCCTTGTCGAGCGGGGGGAGGAGATCGCGATCACGCGGCGGGGGGTGGCGGTCGCGCGACTCGTCGCCATGGATGCGGACGCATCATCGGGCGATGCCGCGCGCCGGCAGGCCGTGGGTGAGGTGTTCGCCGATCTGCGCCGCTTGCGTGAGTCGTTCGATCTCGAGATGGATGGCGACGGCGACTTGAAAGCGATCGCGCGCGAAGGTCTGGCATGAAGGCCTTCGTACTCGACAATTCGGTGTTGTGTGCGTGGTTCATCGCCAGCCAAGCGACACCGTATGCCGATGCGATCGCACAGCGGCTTGAAACGGAGCGCGCGATGGCGCCCGCCTTGCTGCAACTCGAGTACATCAACGTGTTGCGTACGGCATGCAAGCGCGGGCGTTTGCTGGCGCAACAGGCGCGGGAGGTCGTGGAACGGGTCGGGATCCTGCCGATCGAGTTCGACGCCCAAGCGCCGAGCGCGACGGCCATCCTGTCGCTCGCCCTGCGCTTCGACCTGACAACCTACGACGCCACCTACCTGGAACTTGCGCTTCGCGAACAACTGCCGATCGCAACGCAGGATGCTGCGTTGGCAGAGGCTGCCTGGGCGGCGGGCGTGGGCGTGGTGAAGTAGGCTCCGGGCTGCTGCAGGTCGTTAGAAGGAGCCGTTGCACGTGCCGGCCAGTCCGTTGCCACGCTGACAGCCTATCGTCCAGTACGCCCATCGCGCCCGCTCGCGCAGGCCCGGAACGCGTCGTTTCACTCGTGATTTGCCTTCATCTGGGAATGGCGCTAGCGTGTACTCAGCTCGCGCGTCCGCGCGGATGTCATGACCTGAAAAGGGGATGAGAACATGCTGAATACAACCGATGCGGTGTCCCGCGACAAGCTCGTCGCCGACTTCAAGGTGGTGGTCGCGGATGCCGAGGAACTGCTCAGACTGACGGCCGGCCAGGCAGGCGACAAGCTCACCGATGTGCGCACCCGGCTGGGCGACCGCCTGGTCACGGCGAAGGACCGCATCGCGGATGCCGAATCCGCAGTGCGCGAACAGACGAAGAAAGTCGCCTATGCGACCGACGACTACGTTCACAAGAATCCCTGGCAATCGGTCGGCGTCGCCGCCGGCGTCGCGTTCCTGCTCGGCCTGCTGGCCGGTTCCGGGCGTCGCTGATACGCGATGGCGGAAGAGCCGAGGCCGCGTCTGGCCGCCAGCCTGCGCGGTCTCATGGATTCGGGGCTGGGGATGGCCCAGTCGCGGCTCGAACTGCTCGTCGTCGAGGTGCAGGAAGAAAAGCTGCGCCTTGCCGGCCTGTTGCTGAACATCGTGCTGACCGCGGTGCTGGTCGGATTCGGCATCGTGTTCCTGGCGATTTTCCTCACCGTCCTGTTCTGGGAAGAGCATCGCCTCCTCGCTCTCGGGCTCGGCACTGCGGCGCTGTTCGGCGCGGGCTTGTTCACCGCCTCCAATGCCGCCGCCGATCTGCGGCGTGGCACGCGGCTGTTCGCGGCCAGCCTCGCTGAACTCGCGCGCGATCGCGAAGCGATGCGGCACAAGGAATGAACCTCAAACTCGTCGAACTGGCGCTGAAGAAGCAGCGGCTGCAGATCCGGGCGGACCAGCAGCGCACCGAAATGCTCGGTCACCTGCGCGGCATCGAGTCCGCGCTCGACCTCGTCGACCGCGCGCGCGACCAGATGCGCTGGGCACGCGAGCACATCCCGCTACTGTCTTCGGTGGTGCTGATCGCGGCGCTCGTTCGGCCGCGCGCGACGTTGCGCGTGGCGCGCCGGGCATGGCTCGGCTGGATCGTTTTCAGGAAGCTCGGCCAGCGGTTCGCGCCCGCGCTCGGCGCGTTCGAACGCCTGCGCGCCGGCCGGCTGTAGCGATTTCGGCCCCGCCGGCGAAACTTCCTGCGCCGGCGGCAGCCTCACTTAGCGGACCGGTTCGTCCGGCAGGAGCCCCGCGTTGAACGGGGCACCGCCGACCCCGCCCGGTAGAATGGCCGCTCCGACGTTTTCGCAATGCATCAGGAGGCTGCAGCAATGCCGGTCGATATGGACGAAATCATCCGCGCCCGCGAGGAGGCCGATTGCCTCGCGGACGCTACTGCGGTCGATGCCGCGCTCGCGCGCATGGCGGCGGAAATCACCGCGCAGATGGCCGGCAGCAATCCGATGGTGTACACGGTGATGAACGGAGGACTGGTCATCGCCGGGCGCATCCTGCCGCGGCTGCCTTTCCCGCTCGAAGTCGGCTACCTGCACGCGACGCGCTATGGCCACGCGCTGAAGGGGGGCACGCAGCTCGACTGGCGCGTGCGCCCGACGTGCGACCTGCGCGGGCGTACCGTGCTGGTGCTCGACGACATTCTCGACGAAGGCCACACGCTGCACGCGATCCTGCAGTACCTGCGCGCCGAAGGGGCGAAGGAAGTGCGCGCCGCGGTGCTCGTGCACAAAGTGCACGACCGCAAGGCCTACCCGGGGATGCGGGCGGATTTCACCGGGCTCGACGTCGCCGACCGCTTCCTGTTCGGCTGCGGCATGGACTACAAGGGCTACTGGCGCAACGCGCCGGGGATATACGCAGTGAAAGGACTTTGAGGAGATCCGCGATGCTGTACACATTCAAGTCGGACGCCGCCGCCCCCGTCATCATGTTCGCCGACGTCGCGAAGAAGCTGATCGCGATCCTCGGCAAGGACCCGGAAGACGTCAAAGGCATCGTCACCGTCGAACAGCTGCCCGACGCGATCGAGCGGCTGCGCGTCGCGATCGACGAGGACAAGGCGCGCCAGGCCGCGCATGACGAGGAGACCGAGGAGGAACAGGAGGCTGCCGCCGCCGCGGGCAAGACCGGCATGGGCGCGCCGGTCGGTCTCGCCCAGCGCGCCTGGCCGCTGCTCGACATGCTGCAAGCGTCGCTGAAGGACCGCGTGCCGGTCGTCTGGGGCGTCTGAACGTCAGCGCGCGAGCGGCACGACCGTCTGCTCGATCGCGCCGAACACGTCTTCGCCGCGGGCGGTCAGCATCTCGATCCGCACCCGATCGCCGAAACGCATGAACGGCGTCTTCGGCGCACCGGTTTCGATCGTCTCGTAAGTGCGCACTTCGGCGAGGCAGCAGTAGCCGACGCCGCCGTTTTCGATGCTCGAGCCATGCAGCCCGCCCTGCCTGTTCGACACGGTGCCCGAACCGATGATCGAGCCGGCTTCGAGCTCGCGCGTCTTCGCGACATGGGCGATCAGCTGCGGAAAGCTGAACGTCATGTCGACGCCTGCATTCGGGCAGCCGAACAGCCGGCCGTTGTGCGTCACGCGCAGCGGCAGATGCACGCGCCCGTCGTGCCACGCCATGTCGAGCTCGTCGGGCGTGACCGCGACCGGCGAGAACGCCGAGGCCGGCTTCGACTGGAAGAAACCGAAGCCTTTCGCGAGCTCGGCCGGAATCAGGTTGCGCAATGAGACGTCATTGACGAGCAGCAGCAGGCGGATTTTCAGCGCGCATTCGTCGGCCGAGGCGCCGAGCGGCACGTCGCCGGTGACGACCGCGACTTCGGCCTCGAAGTCGATGCCCCAGTCCTCGCTCGCCGCGACGATGTCGTCGCGCGGGCCGACGAAGCTGTCCGAACCGCCCTGGTACATCAGCGGGTCGGTGTGGAACGACTCGGGCAGCTCGGCGCCGCGGGCGCGCCGCACGAGCTCGACGTGGTTGATGTACGCCGAGCCGTCCGCCCACTGGTACGCGCGCGGCAGCGGCGAATGGCACTGCGCCGGGTCGAACGGGATCACGTGCCGGCCGAACTTTCCGAGCCGCCCGTGGTTGAGCAGGTCGTAGACCAGCTCGAGGTCGTCGACGACGGCCTCCCAGTTGTCGAGCGCCGCCTGCAGCGTCTTCGCGATCGCGGCGACCGGCTGGCAGCGCGTGAGGTCGCGGCTGACGACGACCAGCGTACCGTCGCGCCCGCCCTGCTTCAGAGTCGCGAGCTTCATCGTGCGCCCCCTTCCCCGCTCATGCTGCCGTCGTGCATCCAGCGCGCGTGCTGCGGCGCGCGCTTCGTCCGCGACCATTCCTCGATCATGTCCCACTTGACCGCGTCGAGCTTCTGCAGCATTTCCGGGGTGCCGGTGTTCGCCGCGAGCTCGAGCCGGTGGCCGCTCGGGTCGAAGAAGTAGATCGACTTGAAGATCGTGTGATCGGTCGGACCGACGACGTCGATGCCGGCCGCTTCGAGGCGCGCCTTCGTCGCGAGCAGCACCTCCATCGATTCGACTTCCATCGCCAGATGCTGCACCCAGTCCGGCGTGTTGCGGTCGCGGTCCATCGGCGGCTTCGTCGGCAGCTCGAAGAACGCCAGCACGTTGCCCTGGCCGGCGTCGAGGAAGATGTGCATGTACGGGTCGGGCGCTTTCGTCGACGGCACTTCGTCCTCGGCGATCGCGAGCACGAGCTTCATGCCGAGGTGCTTTTCGTACCACTCGACGGTTTCCTTCGCATCGCGACAGCGGTACGCGACGTGGTGGATCTTCTTGATCAGCATTGTTCGTCTCCAATGAATAGCCGGCAGTCAAATACCGTTCGGGGCCGGCAATCAAATACCGTTCGGGCTGAGTCTGTCGAAGCCCCGCCACCACCCTTCGACCAGCCTGTCCTGAGCAAAGTCGAAGGGCTGAGGGCGAACGGGATGCGTTTGATGCTCAGGGCGAACGGGATGCGTTCGAGGCCCACTCACTCCCGTTGCGCGCCCAGACGCCGTCGCGGGCGATTGCCATCGCCGCACGCAGCACCGAGATGTCGCCGATGTGGTTCGCGAGCAGCAGGATCAGCCGCGCGTTGACCATCGCGCTTTGCTCGGCGGTGAGGTCGCGGTGCGTCTCGATCAGCGCCTCATAGAAGTCGTCGCCGGGGCTGAACGCGCGGAAATAGCGCTTGCCGGGTGTGAAGAAGTTCGAATCGGTGTTGAGGCTCATGTTTCCACTCCTTCAGGCGTTGCAGGTCGCGCGGGCGAGCGCGGCGCGCACGAGGCCGGCGTCGAAGCTGCGCCAGCGGGCCGCGACGTGCTGGTCGGGCCGCACGAGGTAGGTCGTGGCCGGTTGCAGATCGTAACGCTCGCGGATGCGCCCGCGGCTGTCGATCAGCGTCTTCAGGCCGCCCGGCGCGGCGCCGCGCTCGGCGACGACGAGCGCTTCGACCGGCACCGGCGCGTCGGCCAGCGCGGCAAGGGCCGCCACATCGGCCGGCGCGATGGCCGCCGCATCCGGCACGTAGTAGAGCAGCTGGAAGCGGTTGCCGGTGGCCTGCAGCAGCCACTGCTCGCCGCCCGCCGTCTCGATCGGCGCATCGTCCATCGGCGCGCCCGGCACCATGACGCCGGCGAAGGCATCATTATCCGGCGTGTTGAGGCTCGACTCGGTGAGGAAGCTCGGCACCGACAGGCGGCCGGAATTGACCAGCGCGCGGGCGAACGGGTAGTCCTTCGCCAGACCGAGCACCGCGTTGCGGAACGTCTTGCTGACCGCGCTCTTCGGCGTGATGAAATCGGTCGAGCGCGTCGAATTCATCAGGTTCTCGTCGGCAGCGGCGACGCGCTCTTCCGAATACGTGTCGAGCAGCGTAGCCGGCGCCTTGCCGTCGAGCACGAGCTTCAGCTTCCACACCAGATTGTCGGCATCCTGGATGCCCGAGTTCGCGCCGCGCGCGCCGAACGGCGACACCTGGTGCGCGGCGTCGCCGGTGAACAGCAGCCGGCCGTGGCGGAACTCGTGCATGCGGCGGCACTGGAACGTATACACGCTGACCCATTCAAGCTCGAACTCGCGCTCGTCGCCCAACATCGCCTTGATGCGCGGGATCACGTTCTCGGGCTTCTTCTCCTCTTCCGGGTCGGCGTGCCAGCCGAGCTGGAAGTCGATGCGCCACACGTTGTCGGCCTGGCGATGCAGCAGCACCGACTGGTTCGGGTGGAACGGCGGGTCGAACCAGAACCAGCGCTCCGCCGGATAATCCGCCTTCATGACGACGTCGGCGATGAGGAAGCGGTCCATGAAGATCTTGCCTTCGACTTCCAGCCCCATCATGTGACGGATCGGGCTGCGCGCGCCGTCGGCGACGACGAGCCAGTCGGCGTCGAGCGAGTACGCGCCGTCGGGCGTCTCGACGCGTAGCGCGACGCGGTCGCCCTCGTCGGCGACGGCGATGACGTTGCTTTTCCAGCGCAGGTCGATGTTCGGCAGGCTCTGCGCGCGGCGCACGAGGTATTCCTCGAGGTAGTACTGCTGCAGGTTGATCATGCCCGGGCGGTGGTGGTCGGGCTGCGGGCACAAGTTGAAGTTGAACACTTCTTCCTCGCGGAAGAACGTGCGCCCGACGTTCCACGACACGCCTTTTTGCACCATCTCCTCGGCGCAGCCGAGCCGGTCCATGATCTCGAGCGCGCGCTTCGCGTAGCACACGCCGCGCGAGCCGATGCTCACCGTGTCGTCATTGTCGAGCAGCACGACCGGCGTGCCCTGGATCGCCAGGTCGATCGCCGCGGCAAGCCCGACGGGGCCCGCGCCGACGACGACGACCGGATAGCGCCCGTCGCGCTGCCCGGCAAGTTCCGGCGGCCTGCGGTATTCGAACTTCGGATAGTTGTACGTGCTGAGCACCGGTGCTCCTCCTCTTCTGCTTTTGCTCGGCCGGCGCCGCCTTCTGCGGGCGGTCACCGATCTGTCGTCTGTCGGGGCGGGGGTGCGGCTTATTGCTGCAGCGCGTGCCACATCTGCTGGTCGCGCTCGGCGGTCCAGACGCGCGGGTCGCGGATGCCGGACGCTTCGTCGTGCGCGCGCGTCACGTCGAACGGCAGGCAGTGCTCGTAGATGAACACCTGACCGAACTGCGGATCCATGTTGCGGCGCGTCAGCTCCATCGTCGCCTTCAGGTCCATCCCCTGCGCGACCGCTTCCTGCGCGCTGCGGTACAGCGCCGTCACGAACGCTTTCGTATAGGCGATGCCCTGCGCGACCTGCTCCGGGTTCTTCAGCGCCGGACCGCGTCCGGGGACGAGCTTCTCGGCGCCGAATTGCGCCAGCCGGTCGAGCGTCGCCGGCCAGTCGGCGAGATACGCGTCGCCGGTGTAGCACGCCGCGTCGAACTCGACGAGATCCCCGGAGAACAGCACCTTGTCCTGCGGCAGCCACACCACCGTGTCGCCTTTCGTGTGGCCGCGGCCGACCTGCCGGATGTTCACTTCGAGGCTGCCGAGCCACAGGCTCATCTCGCCGGTGAACGTGATCGTCGGCCAGGTCAGCCCCGGCACGCTCTCGACGGCGTTGAAGAGCCGCGGAAAGCGGCCGATCTCGGAGTCCATGTCCTGCTGACCGCGCTCGACGATCAGGTCGTAGGTGTCGCGGCTGGCGATGATCTGCTCGAGCCCTTCGCTCTTGTAGCCGGACGCGCCGAGCACGCGCACCGCGTGGTAATGCGTCAGCACGACGTACTTGATCGGCTTGTCGGTGATCTCGCGCACTTTCGCGATGACGCCCTGCGCCATCACCGGTGTCGCGGTCGCATCGATGATCATCACGCCGTCGTCGCCGACGACGATGCCGGTGTTCGGGTCGCCTTCGGCGGTGTAGGCCCAGGCATGCTCGGAGAGCTGTTCGAAGCTGATGCGCTTTTCTTCGAGGTCGGCTTGCGAAGCGAAAACCTTGGTGTTCATGAACGGACTCCTTGAAGTGCGGCGGATGGACAAAGCGTAGTCGATGATTTGTTATTAGTCAATCGATTCGCTATTGTTAAATTCACCCCCCGCGGAAAGCATGTGCTTGCCGCCCCCGCTGCTAAGATTCGCGCCGCACAGGAGACCACCGTGAAACACGAGCAGATGGCCGAGCCGATCGCCCCCCCTCCCGCCGAACGCAACGGCGACCGCCGCGGCATCCAGTCGATCGAAGTCGGCGGCGCGCTGCTGCAGGCGCTCGTGCGCCACGGCGGCCCGATGATCCTCAAGGAGCTCGCCCGCACCGCCGGCATGCCGCCGGCCAAGGCCCACCCCTACCTCGTCAGTTTCGGCAAGCTCGGCCTGATCGAACAGGACCCGTTGACCGGCCGTTACGGGCTCGGCACGTTCGCGCTGCAGATGGGCCTGTCGGCGCTGCACGGCCTCAACCCGCTGCGCGTCGCGACGCCCGAAGCGGCGAAGCTCTCGGACGAAATCGGCCAGAACGTCGCGATCGCGGTGTGGGGCAACCAGGGCGCGACGGTCGTCAGCATCGAGGAATGCAGCCGCCAGGTGCACGTGAACATGCGCGTCGGCACGGTGATGAACCTCGTCACTTCGGCGACCGGCCGGGTCTTCGCCGCATACCTGCCGGCGCGCCTGACCGGAACGCTGATCGCCGAAGAGCTCGCGCACCTCGGCCGCGCTGGCGACCCTTCGCTGCATCTGACGAAAAAACAGCTTGGCGACGAACTCGAAGAAATCCGCCGCCAGCGCCTCGCGCGTGCCGTCGGCCAGCCGATCCCCGGCATCAACGCGTTCTGCGCCCCGGTCTTCGACCACAACGGCCACATCGCGCTGACGATCACTGCGATGGGCGCCGCGGACAACTTCGACCCGGACTGGCACGGCCCGCTCGCCGAGAAACTGCGAAGCTGCGCGGAGTCGATCTCGGCACGACTGGGGAAGATGGAAGGCTGATCGGCCGAATATCAAAATTGCCGTGACATAGATCACCGTTGCATGCCCGGCGCAGGGATCGGTGTCGAGGAGATGATCGGCCGCACTGCGACGACCTGCCGGGTCGGGAAAGCCTGACGTCACTCGCGCTCGAACGGGGTAATCCAGCGCGATGATGTATCGTCTTCACTCAGGACGTGCTTACCACGCCGGCGGCGACGACCCGCCCGGATATCGGCGGAGCTGCGCGTGCGGCGATTCTCAATAGGCTGCCGGGCAGCAAGGGAATTTCCGCTGCGGACGGCGTTCGAATTGCGCGAGGGATGATGCGGGTTCCGAAGCGTCGGCAGGCCGTAGGTCTCGTCGAAGGGCAGCGTCAAGCGGCCGGGGTGACACCGTGAGAAAAGCAATCCAGGGAAGTTCGTTGTCTCGCCCGGAGAACAATTTCCAGGTCAAGGCCGCATGGGAGAAGCTCCTGAGCGGGCAATTCGGTGGCACGACCCGCGCGCTGCGCCCTGCGATCGACGACTCGTGGCGGCGCTGCCTGGTCGGGCAGGTGGATCCCGAACGCGGCGGTGCGCGCCCACCGGTCGAGCGCGGCGAACTGGAGGCATTGCGCAACCGGAACGAGCGCCTGATTTCGGCCAGCGCTCCGTTCATGATCCAGGCCCGGGAATTTCTCGCCCACACCGGCACGGTGATGATTCTCGCGGACCCCGAGGGCACGATCCTCGACGTCGAAGGCGACGCGCACCTGCTCGACCCGATCCAGCACGCGGGGCTGGTTCCGGGCCACAACTGGCAGGAGTCGAGCATGGGCACCAATGCCATCGGCACCGCGCTGGCCCTCGGGCAGCCGATCCAGGTCCATGCGTCCGAGCACTTCTGCGAAGCAGTCCAAAGGTGGACCTGCTCCGCGGCCGTGATCCGCGACCCGGTGGACGCATCGGTCCTCGGTGTGCTCGACCTTTCCGGCTTCAGGCGTGACTACAGTCAGCACAGCCTGCCGCTGATCGCGACCACCGCGAACAGCATCGAAGCGCGCCTCGCGCAGATGGAACTGGAGCGGCGCTTCCAGTTGTTGGAGGCGACGGTGCAGCGGCTGTCCGCGGCGGACGGCGTAATCGTCTTCGATGGCCGCGGCCGGCTGGTCAAGGTCAACGAGCGCGCCGCGCCGGCGCTGGCCGCATGGGGCGTGACGCTGAGTGCGGACACGAGCCTTCCAGTCGGCAGCGGAGCATCCGGGATGGGATCGCCGCAACTGCCGGACTGGGTCGTCGCCAGTCGCATTGAGCCGGTCTTCCGCGGCGTCGGGCTGCTCGGATTCATCGTCTCCGTCCCGCTGCCCGCGGTGTCGCCGCAGCCGCCGCCCCCTGCCGAAATCGCGCCGGTACCGGCAAGGGAGTCGGGCGAGTCGGGCGGCCAGCAGGCGATGCTGGCGACGATGATCGACCAGTCGGCTTCGCTGGTTTCCCTCAAGGACCTGGACGGCCGCTACGAATTCGTGAACCGCCGCTTCGAAGAGGTGTTCGGCATGAAATCCGCCGACATCGTGGGTCGAACCGATGCGCAGCTGTTCGAGCGGGAACAGGCCCGGCAGCTGCGCGCGCGCGATCTGGAGGCCATCGAGCAGGCCGTCCACAGCGAATCGACGGACGAGATCGACCTCGGCCACCGTCGGCTCCGCCTCGCCACGGTCCGCTTTCCGATCTTCGATGAAGCCGGTCGGATCACTGCGCTGTGCACGCAGGCGACCGAACTCGACCGCGCCGGCCTGCACGCCCCGGCGCCAAGCGCGGGCGATGCGATGGGGCGCACCGACGAAGGGGTCATGATCACCGATGCGCACGGCGTGATCCTGACCGTCAACGCCGCGTTCACGCGGATCACCGGCTACAGCCTCCAGGACGTCGCGGGCAAGCTTCCCAGCATCCTGCAGTCCGGGCTTCATTCGAAGGAGTTCTACGAACGCTTGTGGCTCAGCCTGGCCGAGCATGGCCGCTGGCAGGGGGAAATCCAGAACCGGCGCAAGAGCGGCGAGATTTTTCCGGAGTGGTTGACGATCTATGCGGTGAAAGGCGCCGACGGCGAGGTGCAGAGCTACATCGCGCTTTTCGGCGACAGCAGCGCGCGCCAGGGCGGCGAGTTCATGACGATGCACGATGCGCTGACCGGCCTGCCCAACCGCAAGCTGCTGATGGAGCGCCTGTCGGACTGCATCGCCGACGCGCGGCGGCGGCGCGACAGCCTCGCGGTGATGCTCATCGACCTGGACAACTTCAAAGGCATCAACGACTCGCTCGGGCACGACGTCGGCGACCTGCTGCTGCAGCAAGTCGCCGAGCGCCTGCGGCGCTGCCTGTGCGACGCCCACACGCTGGCCCGTGTCGGCGGCGACGAGTTCGCCGTCATCGTGCGCAGCGTCACGCTCGACGAGATTCGTCGCCTCGCGGCGCACACCCTCGACTATCTGTCGGGGTCGTTCTGCATTCGCAGGCACGAACTGTGCGGAGCCGCCAGCATCGGCATCAGCCTGTTCCCCGAAGATGGCGACACCGCGACCGGCCTCCTGCAGAACGCCGACACCGCGCTGTACGTGGCCAAGGCACAGGGCCGCAATCGCCTCCGGTTTTTCGCTGCGGAGATGCAGGCCCTGGTGCAGCAGCGCATGACGCTGGAAGCCGGCCTGCGGGCGGCGATCGACAACGACCGCTTCGAGATCGTCTATCAGCCGCAGACCGCGCTCGCCGACGGCGAGCTGGTCGGTGCCGAAGCCCTGTTGCGCTGGCGCGACCCGGTCCTCGGCGACGTCCCGCCGGGGCGCTTCATTCCCGCGGCGGAGGAAGCCGGGCTGATCGCCACGCTGAGCGAGCAGGTGCTCGCCAAGGTGCTGAGCCGCATTGCGCTGTGGCGCTGCCAGGGTCTCGTGCCGCCGCGGATCTCGATCAACATCGTCGCTCAGCAGCTGCGCGAACCGCATTTCGTCGAACACGTCTGCGAACTGCTCGAAAGCCGCGGGGTGCCACCCGCAGCGATCTGCCTCGAACTGACCGAAGGGACGCTGATGGAAGACCTGGACGGCGCGAGCCAGATGTTGTCCCGGCTCACCGAGCGCGGCATCGCCGTCAGCATCGACGATTTCGGCACCGGGTATTCATCCCTGGCCTATCTCGGCCGCCTGCCGATCCATGAACTCAAAGTGGACCAGAGCTTCGTGCGCGGGATCGCCGGCGAGGCCAGCAAGCGCTCGATCATTACCGCGATCATCGACATGGCCCACGCGCTCGGGATGCAGGTGCTCGCGGAAGGCATCGAGACCGAAGAGCAGCTGGCCTTCCTCAAGGACCGGCACTGCGAGATGGGGCAGGGCTACCTTTTCCATCGCCCCCTCAGCGCCGACGTTTTCGAGCGGCTGTTCGCACCGGGCGGCGGGACACCGCCCCGCGCCTCGGCACCTTTTGGCCGGCTGGCGTCGTGACCGGCGCGCGCCGGCGTGATGCGCTCCCTGGCGCGAGCACGGCCGGCCTGCTGGCTGTCGCCGCGCTGGCGATCACCCTGCCCGCGCAGGCCGACCCGGGCCGCGCACCGCTCGTCGCCGTCGACATCGGCCACACGCTCGCGGCGCCGGGCGCCACCAGCGCCCGCGGACGCACCGAGTTCGAGTTCAACCGCGACCTCGCGCTGCAGGTGAGCGCAGCGCTCGAACGGCTGGAGGTGAGAACGGAACTCGTGAATGACGACGGCGCGATCGAATCCCTCGCGGCGCGCCCGGCGCAGGTAGCGGCCGCGGATTTCTTCCTGTCGATCCATCACGATTCGGTCGGCGAGTGGGAGCTCGAGCACTGGCAGCCGCACGGCGAGACGCACAGCTACAGCGACCGTTGGGCGGGGCATTCGCTGTTCGTGTCGCGGCGCAATCCGGATCTCGGGCGCAGTACGCTGTGTGCGGTGGCGATCGGGGCGCGGCTGCAGCGGGCGGGTTTCGTGCCGACGCAGAAGAACGGGCGCCAGCGCGAATACGCCGACCGGCAGCATGCGGTGCATTTCTACGACAATCTCGTCGTGCTGTACCGCGCGCGGCAGCCCGCGCTGCTGTTCGAAGCCGGCGTCATCAAGCACCGCGACGAGGAGCTGCTGCTGCGCGACCCGCGCCGCCAAGTGCTGATGGCCGGCGAGATCGCGACCGGTCTCGCGGCGTGCCTGAGCGCGGGGCGCTGACGACAATCGTCGTGCCGCGCGCTTTCGGACGCGCCGCGAAGTTCAGCTCAGCTTCTCGCCGTGTTCCCGCGTCGCGTGGAAACCGACTTTCGGCCACTTTTCCATCGTCACTTCGAGGTTGTAGCGGCTCGTCGCCAGATACACCGGGTTGCCGTCGACATCCTTGCCGACCCGCATGCCCTGTTCGCGCTCGAAGTTGCGGCGCGTGACTTCATCCGGGAAGGTCAGCCAGCGCGCGGTGTGGATGTCGGCGGACTCGAAGACCGCGTCGACCTTGTATTCGTCCTTGAGGCGCTGCGCGACGACTTCGAACTGCAGCTGGCCGACCGCGCCGAGCAGCATGTTGCCGCCTTCCTGCTCGAACACCTGGATCGCCCCTTCCTCGCCGAGCTCCTGCAGGCCTTTCTGCAATTGCTTGGACTTCAGCGGGTCGCGCAGGCGCGCGGCGCTGAAGAGTTCCGGCGAGAAATACGGGATGCCCTTGTAGCCGAGGTTCTCGCCTTCGGTCAGCGTGTCGCCGATGTGCAGCTGGCCGTGGTTGTGAATGCCGATGATGTCGCCGGCGACGCCGTCTTCCTTCAGCACGCGTTCGTTCGCCATGAACGTCAGCGCATTCGCGAGCTTCATCTCGCGCCCCATGCGCACGTGCTTCACTTTCATCCCCGATGAATAGCGCCCGGAGCAGATGCGGAAGAACGCGATGCGGTCGCGGTGCTTCGGGTCCATGTTCGCCTGGATCTTGAACACGAAACCCGAGAACGGCGCCTCGGCGGGCATGACCAGGCGCTCGCTCGCCTCGCCGGCGCCTGCGACGCGCGGCTGCGGCGGCGGCGCCCAGTCGAGCAGCGCCTGCAGGATCTCCTGCACGCCGAAGTTGTTGATGCCCGAGCCGAAGAACACCGGCGTCTGCTTGCCGGCGAGGAAGTCGCCGAGCGAGAACGGGTGCGAGGCGCCCTGGATCAGCTCCACTTCCTCGCGCAGCTTGCCGACTTCGAGCGGGAACAGGGCGTCGAGCTGCGCGTTCGCGATTCCTTTGATGACTTCGGCCTCGCTGCGCTTTTCCTCGCCGGGAGCGAAGCGCAGCACGCGGTCTTCGAGCAGGTGATAGACGCCGCGGAACGTCTTGCCCATGCCGATCGGCCACGTGATCGGCGCGCAGTCGATCTTCAGCACCTCCTCGATCTCCTGCAGCAGATCGAAGCTCTCGCGCACTTCGCGGTCCATCTTGTTGATGAACGTGATGATCGGCGTGTTGCGCAGCCGGCACACTTCGAGCAGCTTGATCGTCTGCGTCTCGACGCCTTTGGCCGCGTCGATGACCATCACCGCGGCATCGACTGCGGTCAGCACGCGGTAAGTGTCTTCCGAGAAGTCCTGGTGGCCCGGCGTGTCGAGCAGGTTGATGGTGTGCCCGGCGTAATCGAACTGCATCACCGAGCTGCTCACCGAGATGCCGCGCTGCTTTTCGACTTCCATCCAGTCGGACGTCGCGTGGCGCGCGCTCTTCCTCGCCTTGACGGTGCCGGCGAGCTGGATCGCGCCGCCGAACAGCAGCAGCTTTTCGGTCAGCGTGGTCTTGCCCGCGTCAGGGTGGGAGATGATGCCGAAAGTGCGGCGACGTTCGACGTCGCGCAGCAGCTCGGGCGGGAACGGGGTCGCTGAGGGGACAGCTGAAGGGGTCACTGAGGGCGTGGCGGAGGGCGTGTCGGCCATGGTCGGTTCGCAAAAAAACAAAGCCGCCGAGCCGAGCAGCCGGGCGGGGACAAGCCCAATTCTATCAAGTAATTACCGGATCGCAGCAGATTGGCGCGAGCCTGCGGAAATCTGCGATGATGCGGCCCTCCCGCAATTCGACGATATCGTCATGCCCCGAGCCACTCCGACGCTGCGCCAGCGCAAGATCTTCGCCCTCACCCGCATCCTCGCCGGCCTCGTCGCCGCGTGCTATCTCGGCTACGTCGTCGTCGCCAACCTCGCCGCCGGGCTGCCGTTCGACCGCACGCTGCTGTTCACGGCGCTGGTCGCGGTCGCCGGATTCGCGTACGCGGCGTGGTATCTGCGCGACCTGTCGGCGGTCGCGCGCGAGGAGCGCGAACAGCGCAGCGCGAACGACCAGCGGTAACGCCATGTCGCCGCCCCGGCACCGAGGCACTTCTGCCCCGGTGGGCCACGACCGGCCGAGTGCGCAGGATTCCCGCCGCTTCGCTCAGGCCCGCTCCCCCGCCTTGCCGGGAACATACGGTTCATGCAGCTCGACCGGCTTCGCCGCACGCTTGCGCATGCGGATGTTGAGCATCTCGACGACGACCGAGAACGCCATCGCCGAATAGATGTAGCCTTTCGGCACGTGGTGGCCGAAGCCTTCGGCGATCAGCACGACACCGACGACCATCAGGAACGACAGCGCGAGCATCTTCACCGTCGGGTGCGCCGAGACGAAGTCGCCGATCGGGCCGGACGCGACCATCATCAGTCCGACCGACGCGACGACTGCCGCGATCATCACGGCGAGGTTGTCCACCATGCCGATCGCGGTGATGATCGAGTCGAGCGAGAACACCAGGTCGATGACGATGATCTGCGTGATGACTGCGGCGAACGTCGCCTTGACCGCGCTCGACGCTTCGCCCTCCTCGCCTTCCATCAGCTGGTGGATCTCGCCGGTGCTCTTCCACACGAGGAACAGGCCGCCGAGCAACAGGATGACGTCGCGCGCCGAGAATCCGTGCCCGAACACTTCGAACAGCGCCCTGTTCAGGCTGGCGAGCCAGGCGAGGAGCGACAGCAGCGCCAGACGCATGAACATCGCGAGGAACAGGCCGAGCCGCCGGGCAAAAGCGCGCCGCTCGGGCGGCAGCTTGTCGACGAGGATCGAGATGAAGATGATGTTGTCGATCCCGAGCACCAGCTCGAGGACGGTGAGGGTGAGGAAAGCGAAAATCAGCTGCGGGTCGGTCAGGAGTTCGATCATGGCGTGGCATGCGGGAGCGATGGCGCCCGACTATACAACACGTCCTCGTAAAAAATGCCGAACCGCGGGTTCCGTCGCCGGACACCCGCGGTTCGCCGAAGCAAGCGCCTGCGCGCGAGCGGTAAAAACCTCAAGGCTGGCGCCGCTTGCCGACCTGGTCGCCGATCACGCCGCCGATCGCCGCGCCGCCGACGGTGCCGAGCACTCCGCCGTCAGTCGCGACCGCCCCGGCCGTCCCGCCCACGCCCGCGCCGATCACGGCACTCCTTTCACGCGACGACATGTTGTCCCACGTTGCACAGCCGCTGGCAGCGATCGCCAGCACTATTGCCGAAACACCGGTCCGGATGTTCATGATGACCTCCTGACTGCACCAACAGATTTCCAGACGGCACCGATCGGCCCACCAATCCGCGCCGCTCAGTTTTCGGACGGACCGCGGAAACGTGCCGTTCCCGTTTTCCAGCCGATTCTGTTACAAGAAATTCCGCGACTGGCGCCCAGGTCGGCAACGTAAAGCTCTCGACACACGCTTCCCGACGACGCGCAGCGTCAGGCCTCGGAAATCGACATTTACATTCCTGTGCTCGTCACGCCGCCGCCTGGGCTTGCGCGGATCCGGAATGCGGAAGCAACCGCCCATACCCTCGACGTAGTAGAAGCGGTATCCTTCGCCCCGTGCTGCCGCCGGCTGCGCAGCCCTCTGCACCGATCACGATGACGATTTCCCGTACCGCCCGATGCCTGTCGGTGCCGTTCGCCAGTTGCGCAATCGCGACGTGCGCGGCTGCCGGCGAAGTGCCGTATCTCGAAGAACTGCCCCGCGTGCTCAGCGCCTCGCGCCTGCCCCAGCCGCTGCACGAAGCACCCGGCGCGGTCACGGTGATCGACCGCGAACTGCTCGCCGCGACCGGTTACCGGGACCTCGCCAGGGTGTTCCGGCTCGTGCCCGGGATGCAGGTCGGGCAGGAGCGCGGCCACGCGCAGTGGGTCACGTATCATGGCCTGTCGAACGATTTCCCGACCGAAATGCAGGTGCTGATCGACGGACGCTCGGTGATCACGCCGAGCGCGTTCGGCGGCGTCGACTGGAGCGCGCTGCCGCTGACCCTCGACGAGATCGATCGAATCGAGATCGTGCGCGGCACGAACGCGGCGAGCTTCGGCGCCAACGCGTTTCTTGGCGTCATCAACATCATCACGCGCCACAGCGCCGAAGGCGCAGGCACTGGCGGCGCGCTGCGGATGGGCAGCGGCGGCGTGCGTGACGCCGAAGCGGGCTGGACGAACAACGGAGATTCGCCGGTTTCGCTGCGAATCAACGCCGCTTCGCAGCGCGACGACGGTTTTGACGGAGTGCACGACACGCGTCACATGGATATCGCGACGGTACGCGGCGACTGGCAACTGTCGTCGCAGGACAGCCTGATGCTGCGCGCGGGCGCGAGTGCCGGACGGCGCGGCGAAGGCTACACGGATTCGGTGTTCGGCAACAACGGACCGCGTGACGCGCGCAGCCTGACCACGACGCTGCACGTGAAAGGGCGCCACGGCGCGGACGACGGCGAGGAATGGCTGCTGAATTATTACCGCACCGACGAACGGCTGCGCGACGAATGGATCGCGAGCGCGCCCGGCTACCCGATCGTACCGCTCGAGCGCAACCGGCACAGCGTGCGCAACCACCTCGAACTGCAGCATCGCAGCAGGCCGTCGCCGGCGCTGCAGCTGGTGTGGGGCGTCGGCGCGCGGCGCGACGACGTCGACGCGCCGTTCCTGTTCTTCACCGGCAACCCCGCTCCGCAGCGCCTGCACCGCGTGTTCGGCAACGCCGAATGGCGCCCGCTCGCGCGACTGACGCTGAACCTCGGCGGCGCCCAGGAAAAGTATTCGACCGCACCGGCGCATTTCAGCCCGCGCGCGTTCGCCAACTGGCAGGCGACCGATACCGACACGCTGCGCGGCGGCTATTCGCGCGCGTGGCGCCAGCACAATCTTTTCGAACGCCAGGGCGACATCCGCGCCATCGACCCGGCCAGCGGCGAACTCCTCGCCCGTCCGTTCCTGCCGCACCGGAATCTGCGCCAGGCCCGCGTCGATACCGTCGAATTCGGCTACTTGGGCCGCTTTGCGGCGTGGAACTCGATGCTCGACGTGCGCCTCTTCAACGAGCGCATCGACGACTTCATCGTGCGCGTGCCGCAGCCCGATCCGTTGCCGGCGCCGCTCCTCGCCGGCTTTCTCGGCTCGACGCGCTACGAGAACCTCGGCCGGCCGGTGACGCTGCGCGGCGTCGAATACCAGCTCATCGCGCGCCCGCGCAGCGGAACCGAACTGCGTGTCGCGCACAGCGTGATCGACCGCGACGCCGGAAACCGCAGGCTCGAAGCCCGCACGGCACCCTACACCGCGAGCCTGAGCTGGCGGCAGGATTACGGCGCGGGCTGGAAAAGCATGATCAGCGTGCTGCGCATGGGGCCGCTCGCCGGCAGCGAAGGCTACGTGCCGCGCTTTCGCCACGTCACGCGCTCGTATACGACCGTCGACGCGAACCTGAGCTACGACACGCGCCTCGGCGGAAAACCGCTGCGATTCGCGCTCACCGCGCTGAATCTCGGGCCGCGCCACCCGGAGATCGCGAACGGCGGCGAGCGGATGCTGCACGACGGGGACGTGGTCAATCGAGCCACACGCCAGGTCTATCTCTCGGTCGCGCTCGCGCTCGACTGATATTGGCGATGACCGGCACCGGCGACTGGATTGCACTGCGCTCCCATCCGCACACGCCGTGCGCGGCGGTCGAAGCTCTCGCAGTCCGGGTCGACATCGTGTCCGACGGCACGCTCGGCCTGCGCTACCGGCTGCACGGCGACCTGGCGCGGCTGCGCATTCCGGCGCCGCGCCCGGCCGCCCGCGCCGACGGACTGTGGGCGCACACGTGCTTCGAATGTTTCGTCGCCATGCCCGGCACCGCGGCGTACCGTGAGTTCAATTTTTCACCATCCGGCGAATGGGCAGCGTATGCGTTTCGCGCCTACCGTGAGCGCGACGACGAAGCTGCACGCGCGACGGCGGTCGCGCCGCGCATCGCAATGGACGCGCAGGGCCGCCGGCTCGATCTCGACGTCCGCGTTCACGCCGCCGCGTTGCCCGCAGACAGCTTTGCTGGCCTGCAACTCGGGCTGACGGCGGTCGTCGAAGACATCGACGGCAAGTGCTCGTACTGGGCACTGCGCCACCCCGGTCCGGCCCCCGACTTCCACCTTCGCGACGGCTTCGCGCTCACGATCGGGGCCGCCCCCACCGCCGATCCCCGGCTCCGTCAAAGGACCTCATGACCGCCTCGATCCAGTTCGGCCTCGACCGCCTGCTCGACACCCCGGCGCTGCGCCGCCCGCTCGCCGGACGCCGGGTCGCGCTGCTCGCGCATCCCGCTTCGGTGACGCGCAGCCTCGTCCATTCGCTCGACGCGCTCGCCGCGCTGCCGGACCTGCAGCTGACCGCCGCGTTCGGGCCGCAGCACGGGCTGCGCGGCGACAAGCAGGACAACATGGTCGAGTCGCCCGATTTCATCGACTCGATGCATCACATCCCGGTGTTCAGCCTGTACGGCGAAGTGCGCCGGCCGACCGACGCGATGATGGACAGCTTCGACGTGCTGCTCGTCGACCTGCAGGATCTGGGCTGCCGCATCTACACGTTCATCACGACGCTGCGCTACGTGCTCGAAGCCGCGGCCGAGCACGGCAAGACGGTGTGGGTGCTCGACCGCCCGAATCCCGCCGGCCGGCCGGTCGAAGGCCTGCTGCTGCGACCGGGCTGGGAAAGCTTCGTCGGCGCCGGGCCGCTGCCAATGCGCCACGGCCTGACGATGGGCGAGCTCGCGCGCTGGTTCATCGCGACGCTGCGGCTCGACGTCGATTGCGAAGTCGTCGCGATGCAAGGCTGGCAACTGGACGCGGCGCCCGGCTACGGCTGGCCGGCAGGCGAGCGCAGCTGGGTCAACCCGAGCCCGAACGCACCGAATCTGTCGATGGCGCGCGCGTATGCCGGAACAGTGATGCTCGAAGGCACGACGCTGTCCGAAGGCCGCGGCACGACGCGCCCGCTCGAACTGTTCGGCGCGCCGGACATCGACGCCCGCGCGCTGCTCGCCGCGATGCGCGCGCTCGCGCCCGACTGGCTCGCCGGCTGCGTGCTGCGCGAGTGCTGGTTCGAGCCGACGTTCCACAAGCACGCCGGCCGGCTGTGCAACGGCCTTCAGATCCACGTCGAGGACGCCGCGCACTACGACCACGGCGCGTTCCGCCCGTGGCGCCTGCAGGCGCTCGCGTTCAAGGCGCTGCATCTGCTGCGGCCGGATTACCCGCTGTGGCGCGACTTCGCGTACGAATACGAGCACGACCGCCTCGCGATCGACCTGATCAACGGCAGCGAGCTGCTGCGCGAATGGGTCGATGACCCCGTCGCGACACCGAGCGACCTCGACGCGCTGGCGCAGCCGGACGAAGCAGCGTGGTGCGGAACACGCGAGGAATTCCTGCTCTACCGCTGAGACCTGGATCACGCGAACTGCCTGCGCAAGCTGCCGTTGACCCGCAGCGAAAGCATACAATCCGTCCCTCAGCTTCCCGCGAGACCCGGCATGAACGACGCCCTGCGCATTTTTTCCTGCAACGCGAACCAGCCGCTCGCCGACGAGATCTGCCAGCGGCTCGGGCTCCAGCGCAGTCCGCTGGAGATCTCCCGCTTTTCGAACGACAACCTGCGCGTCCAGATCCTCGACAACGTGCGCGAACGCGACGTCTTCGTCGTGCAGCCGTTCACCGAGCCGGTCAGCGAGCACATCATGGAACTGCTGATCACGCTCGACGCGCTGCGCAGCGCGTCCGCGCGGCGCGTCACGGCGGTGATCCCGTACTACTCGTACGCGCGCTCGGACAAGAAGGACGCGCCGCGCATCTCGATCACTGGGCGCCTCATCGCCGACATGCTCGCGACCGCCGGCGCGAACCGCGTGCTGACGATGGATCTGCACGCCGACCAGGTGCACGGCTTCTTCAGCGTGCCGGTCGACCACCTCACCGCGATCCCGACGATCGCCGAGCATTTCCGCCAGAATCACGATCTGTCGCGGATGGTCGCAGTCGCGACCGACGCCGGCGGTGCGAAGCGCGTCGGGCGCTTCTCGGAGCGCCTCGGCATCCCGATGGCGATCATCGACAAGCGCCGCGTCAGCGACACCGACGTCAAGCAAGGCCGCGTCGTCGGCGAAGTCGCCGGGCGCGACGCGGTGATCTTCGAGGACGAGATCTCGACCGGCGGCACGCTGCTCGCGACGATCGCGACGCTGCGCGCGGCCGGAGCGCGCTCGATCCATGCTGGCGCAGCGCACGGCGTGCTGTGTGGGCCGGCGATCGAGCGGCTGCGCGACGCGCCGATCGAATCGATCATCGTCACCGACACCGTGCACATGCCGCCCGGGAAGCGGCTCGACAAGATCACGCAGCTCACTGTCGCGCCGCTGTTCGCCGCGGCGATCGAGCGCATCCACAGCGGCGAGAGCGTCGGCGCGCTGTTCGGTTAGCGGAAACGCCGCGAGCGAGCGGTGACGGCCGTCCTGCCCGGCACCGACCGCCGCTCTCGGGGCACGACCTTGATCGGCGTCCAAAACTGCGACCGCGTTCTTTCGCGTGGCACTTCCGTCCCGCCCGCAGGTTCCGCACGCACGGCTACCGCCGCTTGTAGCCGGTCAGCATCGACAGGATGAGGTTTTCACGGTGGCGCACGCTTTCGAAGATCGCCGCGGCGACATGGAACGCGATCGCGCCGAGCGTGAGATTGACGGCGGCGCCGTGCACCTCCTCGAGAATTTCACTTCCCCACCCCCAATCCGTCGTCATCAGCCAGCCGGTAGTGCCGGTCGCGGCCACCATCGCCATCAGAAACACGATCATCACCGCGGCTGCCGGATTGTGGCCCAGATGGCGCGGCTCGCGACCGCGCGCGAGCCGACCGACATAGTCGATCAATGTCGCCGGCCGTGGCACGAAGTCGGCAAAGCGTGCGTGCGCACTGCCGACGAATCCCCACACGACGCGGAACGCGACCAACGCGAGCGCGAAGTATCCCGCCCACTGGTGAGGGGACTCGGCGTCCTCGGACGTGAGATAGGCGGTGGCCACCGCAGCGACCAAGCCCCAGTGAAAAATGCGCACCGGGCCATCCCAGACTCTGATCTTTTCGATGGACATCGCGGCCCCCTCTGCGATCGCGCTTACCCGCGCTTCTCTTTGACGACGCTGCCGTCGATCGGGCTGAAGTAGATCTCGACTTTCTTGCCGTCCTTGTCCTTGCCGTAGATTTCGTAGCAGTTGCCGTCCGTCGTCTTGAACTTGTCGACGGTATAGCCCTGTTCGGCGATCTTCTGTTTCATCGCTTCCTCGGACATCCAGTCCGATTTCGGCTGGTCGGTGCACTGCGGGCCGGCGAAGGCAACGGCGCTCAGCGTCAGGCCGGCGACGGCAAGCAAGGCGTTAACGGTTCTCATGGGGATTCTCCAGGTTGGTTGGCATGCCTGATCGGCACGGAACGCATTGTGTCGCGCCGAACCTGAACCCCACCTTAACGACCCCGGTGAAACGAGCCCGGTGTTGGTATCCGTATATGTCAGCGCCCATCCCGAATGGAACGGATCGCACTTGCCCGCGAGTTGTGGGCCACCTCCGATCCGGCCGCGCCTGAGTCGCTCGTTCAGCTTTTATTCATCTGCGTTTCCACAGAATGGATTCCATGCCATCCCGGCATGAAAGGAGAACGGTCATGAAACTTCGTCATCTCATCGTCGCCGCTTCCAGCGTGCTGATTGGCACTGCCGCTTTCGCCGGCCCGACGTGCACCGAAACGCCGGAAAGCAGCTGGATGCCGCAAACGACCATGCTCAGGAAGCTCGTCGACGCCGGCTACACGCTCGAGCGCTTCCAGGTCACGAAGGGGAATTGCTACGAGCTATACGGCACGGACAAGGACGGCAACAAAGTCGAGATCTACCACAACCCGGTCGACGGCAGTGTCGTCGAGGCGAAGACGAAAACAAAAACGAAAACAAAGACTTCTTGAGCCAGGCCCTGTACGGGTGTCGTCCGTCACCTGACCTGATCGCCTCGTCGGCGGCGTAGCCCCGAAAGTCCTTGGCGCACCTGCGTTGAACGAAAAAGAGCTCGAAATACGCGTCAACCGAGCCGGAAGACCGGCATGAGCCGGCCCGTCAGGGTGCCGGCGTGATTGCGGATCTCGGCGTCGCGCCATTGCTGCAGGGGGCTTGGATCGGGCGGCAGCAGGCTGAGCTGCTCGAGCACCGCGTACGTTGCGACCCGTACCGCCCGCGGGGCGCCGTCCGCGATCTTGAGCGCGATGCCGAGGCCGCGGCTGGCAACGCCGAGCGCCTGCACCCCTTCGGCGCCGCCCTTCGCGACCCGGTCTCCCGCGGCGGCCTGCATCAGAATCAGGTCGCCGCGCCGTACCCCCGACACCATTGTGGGGTGCGCAGTCATCGCATCGAAAAGGGTGGCGAGGCCGGCGGCCGGGCCGGCGTCTTCAGCGGGCGCAGCGAGCCGCGCGTAGGCGTACGCGAGCCGCGCAAGCGGGAGCGCGTAATTCGGCGCGCCGCAGCCGTCCGTGCCGGCGACGAAATCGCTTTCGCCGCACTCGAGAAGCCCGGCGAGCGCGCGCCGAATGGCTTGTTGCAGCGGGTGGTCGGCGTCGGGATAAGTTTCGCACGGCTCGTCGCGCAGGCGGCACCATGCGAGAAAACCCGCGTGCTTGCCGGAGCAGTTGTGATGCAGCGGCGTCGCCGCCAGGTCGGGCGGAACGGGAATTCCGGTCGCAGCGTAAAAAAGCGGCGGATGCGAACCGCATTGGAGGTCGCGCTCGCTGCAGCCGACCCGCGCGAGCATGTCGGCGACGGCCGCGACGTGGCGCGGCTCGCCGGAGTGGCTCGCGCACATCAGCGCGACCTGTTCCGGCGAGAAGCCGAAGCGGGCCGGGCCGCCGTCGGCGACGAAGGGGAGCGCCTGGAACGGCTTCAGCGCCGAGCGCGTGAACACCGGGAAATCGACGTCGCCGACGCTGCAGACGAGGCTGCCCGTCGCGCTCGCGACTGCGATCGAGCCGTAATGCACGGACTCGACCGCCCCGCCGCGGGTCGCGATAACGAGCGGCACATGCCGCGGAAGCGGTGTCGTTTCGTTCATCGAGAACGTCCTTTGCCGTTGCGGCGTGCGAGGACTGCTTACAGCAGCGGCGCGAGCCAGCGCGCGGCGGTGTCGACCGTCATGCCGGTGCGCTGCGCCCAGTCCTCGAGCTGGTCGCGGCCGATCTTCGCGATCGCGAAATAGCGCGCGTCCGGGTGCGCGAAATAGAAGCCGCTGACGGAGGCCGCCGGGCTCATCGCGAAGGATTCGGTCAGCGCCATGCCGGCGTTCTTCGGCGCATCGAGCAGCTCGAACAGCGCCGCCTTGACAGTGTGGTCGGGACACGCCGGGTAGCCGGGCGCCGGCCGGATGCCACGATACTGCTCGCGGATCAGCGCGTCGTTGTCGAGCGCCTCGTCGGCAGCATAGCCCCAGAACTCGCGGCGCACGCGCGCGTGCAGCCATTCGGCGCAGGCTTCGGCGAGCCGGTCGGCGAGGCTTTTCAGCATGATTGCGTGATAGTCGTCGTGCACGGCGTGGAAGTCGGCGAGCCGCTTGTCGATGCCGATGCCGGCAGTGACCGCGAACGCGCCGGCGTAGTCGGCGACGCCCGAATCCTTCGGCGCGACGAAATCGGCGAGGCAGTAATGCGGCTTGCCGGCCGGGCGCTCGTGCTGCTGACGCAGGCCGTGCCACATCATCAGCGCCGCCGAGCGCGTCTCGTCGCCGTAGAACGCGATGTCGTCGCCGAGGCTGTTTGCCGGGAACAGGCCGAACACGGCGCGCGCCTGCAGCCAGTTTTCCGCGATGACGCGCTCGAGCAGCGCGCGGCCGTCGGCGAACACATTACGCGCCGTTTCGCCGACGAGTTCGTCGTCGAGGATTTTCGGATAGCTGCCGGCGAGGTCCCAGGTCTGGAAGAACGGGCCCCAGTCGATGAACGGGACCAGCTCGGCGAGCGGCACGTCGAGCGCGTGCACGCCGAGTGTGTTCGGCTTCGGCGGCCGGTAGCCCGCGTAAATTGGGGTCAGACTCGATTTCGATACTGAAGTCGAGTCTGACCCCAATTTGACGTCGGCCCAATCGGTGTGGAACGCGTTCGCGCGCGCCGCTTCGAGGCTGACGAGCTGCACCCCTTTCTTGTTCGCGTGCTGCGCGCGGATCCTGTCGTAGTCGGCAGCGAGCTGCGTCTTGAAGTCCGCGGCGCCGCCTTCGGACAGCAGCGCCGTGACGACGCCGACCGCGCGCGACGCGTCCGGCACATAGACGACCGGGCCGGTGTAGTGCGGCGCGATCTTGATCGCGGTGTGCGCGCGGCTCGTCGTCGCACCCCCGATCAATAGCGGCAGCGCCGCGCCGTTGGCGAAACCCTGGCGCTGCATCTCGGCCGCGACGTGGCTCATCTCCTCGAGCGACGGCGTGATCAGGCCCGACAGGCCGATCGCCTGCGCGTCGTGCTCGCGCGCGGCATTGAGGATCTTCTCGGCCGGCACCATCACGCCGAGGTCGATGATTTCGTAGCCGTTGCAGCCGAGCACGACGCCGACGATGTTCTTGCCGATGTCATGGACGTCGCCTTTGACGGTCGCGACGACGATACGGCCTTTCGACGTCGCGCCGGTCCTGAGCTTCTCGGCTTCGATGTACGGGATCAGGTGCGCGACCGCCTGTTTCATGACTCGCGCGGACTTGACGACCTGCGGCAGGAACATCTTGCCGGCGCCGAAAAGGTCGCCGACGACGTTCATCCCCGCCATCAATGGCCCTTCGATGACCGACAACGGCGGCTTGCCTGCAGCTTCGAGCTTCGCGCGCACTTCCTCGGTGTCGGCGACGACGAAGTCGGTGATGCCCTTGACGAGCGCGTGCGACAGCCGCTCCTCGACCGGCAGCGCGCGCCACGCGAGGTCCGGCCCGGCGTTCTTCGCGCGGCCTTCCTTGACGCTTTGCGCCGCCTCGACGAGCGCCTCGCCGGCGCCGGGCTTGCGATTGAGCACGACGTCCTCGACCTTGTCGCGCAGCACCGGATCCAGATCGTCATAGACGCCCAACTGGCCCGCGTTGACGATGCCCATCGACAGGCCGGCACGGATCGCGTGGAACAGGAACACCGTGTGGATCGCCTCGCGCACCGCGTCGTTGCCGCGGAAGCTGAAAGACACGTTCGACACGCCGCCGGACGTCTTCGCATACGGCAGGTTCGCCTTGATCCACGCGACCGCCTCGATGAAATCGACCGCGTAGTTGTCGTGCTCCTCGATGCCGGTCGCGATCGCGAAGATGTTCGGGTCGAAGATGATGTCCTCGGGCGGAAAGCCGATCCCGGTCAGCAGATCGTACGCGCGCTTGCAGATCCCGGTCTTGCGCTCGAACGTGTCGGCCTGGCCCTGCTCGTCGAACGCCATGACGATGACCGCGGCGCCGTACTGGCGGCACAGCCGCGCCTGGCGCAGGAACTCGGCTTCGCCTTCCTTCATCGAGATCGAGTTGACGACGCCCTTGCCCTGGATGCACTTCAAGCCCGCCTCGATGACGCTCCACTTCGACGAGTCGAGCATGATCGGCACGCGCGAGATGTCCGGCTCGGACGCGATGAGCTTGCAGAAGCGCTCCATCGCCGCGAGCGAGTCGAGCATCGCCTCGTCCATGTTGATGTCGATGACCTGGGCGCCGTTGTCGACCTGCTGACGCGCGACCGCGAGCGCGTCGTCGAAGCGCCCCTCCAGAATCATCCGCGCGAACGCTTTCGAACCGGTGACGTTGGTGCGCTCGCCGACGTTCACGAACAGGCTGTCGGCGCCGACGTTGAACGGCTCGAGGCCCGACAGGCGCAGCTTCTTCTCGAGCACCGGCACCGCGCGCGGCGCAAGACCGGAAACGGCGTCGGCGATCGCCTTGATGTGCGCCGGCGTCGTGCCGCAGCAGCCGCCGACGATGTTGACGAGGCCCGACGCCGCCCATTCGCGGATCGCGCCGGCGAGCGCTTCGGGCGTCTCGTCGTAGCCGGTCGGCGACAGCGGATTCGGCAGGCCGGCGTTCGGGTGCGCCGAGACGTGCGTGTCGCAGAGGGTCGCCAGTTCCTCGACGTACTGGCGCAGCTCCTTCGCGCCGAGCGCGCAGTTCAGGCCGAACGAGATCGGCCGCGCGTGCGCGAGCGAGTTCCAGAACGCTTCGGCGGTCTGGCCCGACAGCGTGCGTCCCGACGCGTCGGTGATCGTGCCGGAGATCATCACCGGCACGCGATTCGCACCGGCGGCTTCGAGCTCCGCAAAGAGCTTCTCGATCGCAAACACCGCGGCTTTCGCGTTCAGCGTGTCGAAAACGGTCTCGATCAATAGCAGGTCCGCGCCGCCTTCGAGCAGCGCGCGCGCCGACTCAAAATAGTCGCCGACGAGCGCGTCGAAACTGATGTTGCGAAAGCCCGGATCATTGACGTCGGGCGAAATCGACAGCGTGCGCGACGTCGGCCCGAGCACGCCGGCGCAAAAGCGCGGCTTGTCGGGGTTGCGGGCGGTGTATTCGTCGCACAGCTCGCGCACGAGGCGGCTGCCTGCGACGTTGATCTCGTACGCGCAGTCGGCCAGGCCGTATTCGGCCTGCGACACGCGCGTGCCGTTGAAAGTGTTCGTCTCGATGATGTCGGCGCCGGCGTCGAGATAGGCGCGGTGGATGCCGGCGACGACGTCGGGCCGGGTCAGCACGAGCAGGTCGTTGTTGCCTTTCAGGTCCTTCGGGTGATCGCGGAACCTTTCGCCGCGGTAATCCGGCTCGCCGAGCTTGTGCTGCTGGATCATCGTGCCCATCGCGCCGTCGAGGATCAGGATGCGCTGGGCGAGGAGAGTGCGGAGTTCTGCGGTGCGGTCGGCTTGCATGGGGGCTACCTCGCTCGTGCGGTTCAGGCACCGGGCAGAAGCCGCAACAAGCGCACAAAAGCGAACGGCGCGGCAAACCCCGGTGGATGGTTTGCGAGCGCCGTTGTTCGGTTGCCGAGCCTGGCCCGGACATCAGTCCCACGGGTCGCAGCGCTCCTCGGCAAGGGAGCGATTCTAGGGAATTTGCCGCAGCGTGCCAAGGCGGTTCACGAGGAGATGCCTCCCGGTGGCCGCGCCGTCGATCCGGACCACGCCTGCGCACATGCTCGCCACATCCCGTTACAATCGTCGCCAAGGAGGGCGCCATGAACATCGAATGGTGGCAGTGGGCGGTCGCAGGCATCGTGCTGGTTCTCGCCGAACTGGCGATCCCTTCCTTCTTCGTGCTCTGGTTCGGCGTCGCGGCCCTCGTGATGGCGCTCGTCGTGCTCGCCGCGCCGGCGCTCACGCTCACGACCCAGCTCGCGCTGTGGACCGCGCTCTCGCTCGCGATGGTCGCGCTGTGGTTCCGCGTGTTCAAGCCGGGCTTTCACAAGACCCGCGTCGGCACCTCCGCGGGCGAGATCATCGGCGAAGTCGGCCTGCTCGTCGCGGCAGTGGCGCCGTTCCAGCGCGGCCGGGTGCGCTTCCAGCGCCCGGTGCTGGGCGCCGAGGAATGGGTATGCCTCGGCGAAAGCGAGATTCCCGCCGGGGAGCGCGTGCGCGTCGTCGCCGTCGAAGGCAGTTTCCTGAAAGTCGTCAAAGCCTGAGCAAGGGGTTCCATGAGCGAAGGGTTCATCGTCGTCGTCGCAGTCCTGATATTCGTCGTCGTCACGCTCGCGAAGGGCGTGCGCATCTTGCCGCAGGGCGAGGAATGGATCGTCGAGCGCCTCGGCAAGTATCACGGCACGCTGAAACCCGGCCTCAACGTCATCATCCCTTATCTCGACAAAGTGGCTTACAAGCTCGTCACCAAGGACATCATCCTCGATGTGCAGGAGCAGGAGGTCATCACGCGCGACAACGCGGTGATCGTCACGAACGCGATCGCCTTCATCAAGGTCACCGACCCGGTCAAAGCGGTGTATGGCGTCACGGACTTCGCCGAGGCGATCCGCAACCTGATCATGACGACGCTGCGCTCGATAGTCGGCGAAATGGAGCTCGACGCCGCGCTGTCGTCGCGCGACAAGATCAAGGCGCGGCTACGAGAGAGCATCGCCGACGAGGCCGTCGACTGGGGCCTCACCGTCAAGTCGGTCGAGATCCAGGACATCAAGCCGTCGGAGTCGATGCAGCGCGCGATGGAAATGCAGGCTGCCGCCGAGCGCGAGAGAAAGGCCGCGGTGACCAAGGCCGAAGGCGCAAAGCAGGCCGCGATCCTCGAAGCCGAAGCGCGCCTCGAATCGGCGAAACGCGACGCCGACGCGCAGGTGATGCTTGCCGAAGCATCCGCCGAAGCGATCCGCCGCGTCGCCGCCGCAATCGGCGACCAGCCCGGGCCGATGATGTACATGCTCGGCGAGAAATACATCGCCGCGATCGAGCGCATGGGCTCGACCAACAGCGCCAAACTCGTCGTGCTGCCGGCTGACTTGCAGGAAACCGTGCGCGGCCTGCTCGCGCGCGGCAAGCTCGCGGTGTAGCACAGCGGACAACGAAGTCGTGCTGCAGAAGGGCCCCGAGCTCGGCGCCCGCCCGGATGGGCTCGCGCAGCAGTGCCGCGCAGCAGTGCCGAATTGGCCGCGAAATCGGCGCTGCCCCGGTCTAGGATGAAATCCCCTGCAGACGAACCGACGGAGAGCCGCCATGAAAAGAATTCTTTCCCTTGCCGTCCTTGCCGCTGCCGCGACCCTGTCGCCGCTCGCGCCGGCGGCCGATCGCGCTTATTTCATCGAGCCTGGCGACGGCGCAGCGGTGCCCGAGGAATTCACGGTCAAGATGGGTGTCGAGGGCATGCGCGTGCAACCCGCCGGCGAGCTCGCCGAACGCACCGGGCATCATCACCTGATCGTCGACGGCAAGCCGATCGAAGCCGGCAAAGCGGTGCCGACCGATGCGACGCATCTGCATTTCGGCAAGGGCCAGACCGAAACCACGCTCAAGCTCCCACCCGGAAAGCACACGCTGACGCTCCAGTTCGCCGACGGCCTCCACCAGTCTTACGGGCGCGGGTTCAGCGATACGATCAGCGTGCACGTGAATAACCCGCTGGCCGTCACGCCGGCAGTGCTCGAACCGTAGAACGCGAGGCGGCGACGGAGCGCCGGCCGCGCGGCAGGAAAAGCGTCAGCCGCTCGTTCGGCTGCCGAAGCCGCACGGGGCGACGGTGCGCCCCCTCACCACGGGTGCCACGGGTAGCCGTGCCAGCCGAAGCCCCAGCCCCAGTACGGCGATCGGTACGAGAACGGATAGCCGTACGGGTAGCGATAGGAATACGGGTACCAATAGCCGGACACCATGCCGTCGCGGGGATAGACGTAAGTGCGGCTGGTGCGCACGACTTTGCCGTCGATGAAATGCACGTTGAACAGCGTCGCGACGCCCGGGCCGTCGTTGTAGACGTTCCAGTCCCACACCTCTTCGCCGCTGAGCTTGAACACTTGCACCGAGCGGTGCGTGCCGAGCAGGCGCGAGACTTCGTCCTGCGTCATGCCCGGCTTGACGCGCGCGAGATTTTCGTCGGAGAGCGCGTCGTACTGGTCGATCACGACGCCGCTCGCGTCGACGGTCACCATCAGCGCGCGATGGCCGTACGGCTGCGTCGAGTATTCCAGGGTCGTCGTGCCGTCGCCGTTGTCCCAGCGCCGCGTCGGTTCGCCGTGCACGGCGAGCGCCTCGGCTTCGGTCGTCAGCGGGCGCGGCGGGGTGAAAGCCGCGCAGCCGGAGAGGATCAGCAGCGCGAGCAGCGCGAGGATGCGGGATGCCATTCAGCCTCCTCGATATTCGGTGTTCCGGCTCGTCTTCGCGACGCGCCCGTCGCTGTTGAAATGCACCGTGAAGAACGTCGCATCGCTCGAAGGCGGCGGCGGTTCGATGCGCCAGTTCCACACGGTCTCCTTGCTCAGCTCGAAGTACTGGCGCGACGCCGGCTTGCCCAGCACGCGGCGCACTTCGTCGCCGGTCATGCCACGTTGGATGCGCGCGAAGCCCGTTTCGTTCAACACCTGATCGACGCTGCGCAGCACATTGTCGGGGCCGATCGTGATCATGTAGCACTTCGTGCCCTCGGGCTGGCGCGAGTACTCCCACGTCACCGAGCCGTCGTCGTTCTTCCACTCCATGCCGGGCGGGCCGAAGCGGTCGCGCACGTCCATCGCCGTGGAGACGCCGGGCTTGAGTTCCTGCAGGTTGAAATAGTCGCACGCGGACAGGCCGATGGCCGCGAGCACGCTGCACAGGAGCAGTAAAAAGCGCTTCATGGACTGGTTTCTCCCCGCTGCCGGACGGCGCCGATGGCTATCGTGCCGTGGGCTAGAATCGCATCATGCCGGCGTGCAGATCAAGTCGCTGCCGCTGGTGACCTGCACCCACCCGGGAGGAGCCTCATGAAAAAGACATTGCTCGCACTCGCACTGGTCGGCTTCGGTTGGTCGGCCCTTGCCCAGACGTCAGTGAAGATCGGCCACGCCGGGCCACTGACCGGTCCGATTTCCCACATCGGCAAGGACGGCGAAAACGGCGCGCGCCTGGCGATCGACGACGCCAATGCGAAGGGCATCACGATCGGCGACCGGAAAGTGCAGTTCGAACTCGTCGGCGAGGACGACCAGGCCGACCCGCGCGTTGCGACGACAGTCGCGCAGCGCCTCGCCGACACCGGCGTCAAGGGCGTCGTCGGCCACGTCACGTCGGGGGCGTCGATTCCGGCGTCGCGCATCTACGAACAGGCCGGCATACCGATGATCACGCCGTCATCGACGAACCCGAAGCTCACGCTGCAGGGATACGACGTCACGTTCCGCGTCATCGCGAACGACCTGCAGCAGGGCGCGGCGATGGCCCGGCATGCGGCGCAGAGCCTGCAGGTCGGCAAGGTCGCGATCATCGACGACCGCACCGCGTACGGGCAGGGGCTCGCCGACGCGTTCGCCGACAGCCTGAAGCAGCACGGCGTGCAGGTCGTCGGGCGCGAATTCACGACCGACAAGGCGACCGACTTCACCGCGATCCTGACGAAAATCAAGGGCAGGCAACCGGACGCGGTGTTCTTCGGCGGCATGGATGCGCAGGCCGCGCCGATGCTGCGCCAGATGAGGCAGCTCGGCATCGGCGCGCGCTTTCTCGGCGGCGACGGGGTGTGCACCAGCGAAATGATCAAGCTCGCCGGCGAGGCGATGAGCGCCGACACGTACTGCACGCAGGCCGGCATCCCGATGGCGAAAATGCCCGGCGGCGCGCAGTTCAACGCGCGCTTCAAGGAGCGCTTCAACACCGACGTGCAGCTGTATGCCCCCTACAGCTACGACGCGACGATGGCGCTGATCGAGGCGATGAAGACGGCCGGCTCGGCCGAGCCGCAGAAATACCTGCCCGCGCTGCGCAAGCTGAACATGCAGGGCATCACCGGCACGATCGCGTTCGACAAGAACGGCGACATCCGCGACGGCGGGGTCACGATGTACCGCTTCAGCGACGGCAAGTGGGAAGCGCTGAACTGAACGCGCGACCTCGACGCCCCGCCGCTGCGGCGCGGCGGGGCGAAATTCCGCCGCGCGGCAGATCGCGGACTCACCATGGCGTCATTGCCGGGCAGTATAGTGGCGCTTTCCGCGGTGTCCGTCGCGCCGGCGTCGAGCGGGCCGGCCGGCTTGCCGCCACGCTGCTGCCGAGGGCGCCGGCGACGGGACGCGCGCGGCGCATCCGCACGGTTTCCCGATTTTCACTGGAGGGGCAAGCATGAAGAGAAGCGTTGTTGCACTCGCGGTCCTGGGGCTCGGCCTGTCGCTGGCCCATGCGCAGGAAACCGTCGTCAGGCTCGGCAGCGTCGCCCCGCTGACCGGCACGATCTCCCACCTCGGCAAGGACAACGAGAACGGCGCGAGGCTCGCGATCGAGGACGCGAACGCGAAAGGCGTGACGATCGACGGCAAGAAAGTCCGGTTCGAACTGCTCGGCGAGGACGACCAGGCCGACCCGCGCACCGGCACGACCGTCGCGCAGCGCCTCGTCGATGCCGACGTCAAAGGCGTCATCGGCCACCTGAATTCGGGCACGACGATTCCCGCGTCGCGGATCTACAACCAGGCCGGCGTGCCGATGGTGTCGCCGTCGGCGACGAACCCGACGCTGACCCGCCAGGGCTACCCGGGGGTGTTCCGCACGATCGCCAACGACGTGCAGCAGGGCGGCATGCTCGGCAAATTCATCGTCGGCTCGCTCGGCGCGAAGACCGTCGCGATCATCGACGACCGCACCGCGTACGGCCAGGGTCTCGCCGACGAAACCGACAAGGCGGTCAAGGCCGCCGGCGGCAAAGTCGTCGCACGCGAATTCACGACCGACAAGGCGACCGACTTCAATGCGATCCTGACCAAGATCCGCGGCATCAAGCCGGACGCGATCTTTTTCGGCGGCATGGACGCGCAGGCCGGCCCGATGCTGCGCCAGCTGAAGCAGCTCGGCATCGACGCGAAATTCGTCACCGGCGACGGCGGCTGCAGCCCGGAGATGATCAAGCTCGCCGGCGACGCGATCAGCGCCACCGCGTACTGCTCGATGCCGGGCCTCGCGATCGACAAGATGCCGGGCGGCCCCGAGTTCCGCACCCGCTACAAGGCGCGCTTCAACACCGACGTGCAGATCTATTCGCCGTACGCGTACGACGCCGCGACGGCGATCATCCGGGCGATGCAGGCGGCCGATTCGGCCGAGCCGTCGAAGTACCTGCCGGCGCTGAAGAAGTCGAACTTCCAGGGCATCATCGGCACGGTCGCGTTCGACGACAAGGGCGACATCAAGGAAGGCGCGGTGACGATGTACCAGTATAGGAACGGCGCGTGGTCCCCGCTGTGAGCTTCGCCGGGACGTGACCGCATACGGGCGGAACCGGGGCGCGACAGAAAGTGTTTGCGCGTCGGAGTCGCCCCGGCATCACAAGGGTAACGATGGAAATCTTCCTGCAGCAACTGGTCAACGGCCTGGTCGTCGGCAGTGTCTATGCGCTCGTCGCGCTCGGCTACACGATGGTCTATGGCATCCTCGGGCTGATCAACTTCGCCCACGGCGACCTCGTCATGGTCGGCGCGATGGTCGCGTTGCAGACGATGCTGTTCCTGATGGGTGCCGCGCCCGGGATGTCGCCGCTCACGATGCTGACGCTGTCGCTCGCCGTCGCGATTCCGGTGTGCATGCTCCTCGGCTACACGATGGAGCGCCTCGCGTACCGGCGGCTGCGCAACGCGCCGCGGCTGGCGCCGTTGATCACCGCGATCGGCATGTCGTTCCTGCTGCAGACGATCGCGATGATCCTGTGGGGACGCAACTACCACACGTTCCCGCAGCTCGTTTCGACCGCGCCGCTGCAGCCGGTCGCGGGGGTGTTCGTCACGCCGATCCAGGTGACGATCGTCGTCGGCTCGGCGCTCATCATGGCCGCGCTGATCGTGCTCGTGACGAAGACCAAGCTCGGCCGGGCGATGCGCGCGACGGCCGAGAACCACCGCGTCGCGGCGCTGATGGGCGTCGACACGAACCTCATCATCGCGCTGACGTTCGTCATCGGCGCTGCGCTCGCCGCGGTCGCAGGCGTGATGTACGCGAGCAACTACGGCATCGCGCACTACGGCATGGGTTTCATGCCGGGGCTGAAAGCCTTCACCGCCGCGGTGCTCGGCGGCATCGGCAACCTCGGCGGCGCGATGCTCGGCGGCATCGTGCTCGGCCTCGTCGAATCCTTCGGCGCCGGCTACATCGAGCACCTGACGTTCGGCTTCCTGAATTCGTCCTACCAGGACATCTTCGCGTTCATCATCCTCGGCCTCGTGCTGATCTTCCGGCCCACCGGCCTGCTCGGTGAACGCGTGTCCGACCGGGCCTGAACGGGGGAATCCGATGAACGAGCTCGCTTCGGCCGTCCCCTGGCTCGGGCGCCGCAACCCGCAGGCCGCGCGCTGGCTGATCGTCATCGTCGCGCTCGCCGCGCCGCTCGTCGCGGTCCTGTTCGGCCGCACCTGGGTGCGCGTGCTCGACTTCGCGCTCCTGTACGTGATGCTCGCGCTCGGGCTGAACCTCGTCGTCGGCTTCGCCGGCCTGCTCGACCTGGGCTACATCGCGTTCTATGCGGTCGGCGCCTACACTGCCGCGTTTCTCGCGTCGCCGCATTTCGGCGTGCATCTGCCGTTCTGGATCGTGCTGCCGGTCGCGGCCGGCTGCGCCGCGCTGGCCGGGATCATGCTCGGCTTTCCGGTGCTGCGGCTGCGCGGCGACTACCTCGCGATCGTCACGCTCGGCTTCGGCGAGATCGTGCGCATCTTCCTCAACAACCTGAACTATCCGGTCAATATCACGAACGGGCCGCAGGGGATCAACGCGCTCGACCCGCTCGTGCTGTTCGGCTGGGACCTGTCGCGCAACATCCCGGTCACCGAAAACCTGTCGATCAACTCGCTGTTCCTGTACTACTACTTCTTCCTCGCGTGCGTCGCGGGTTCGATCGTGTTCATCCAGCGCCTGCAGGTGTCGCGCGTCGGGCGCGCGTGGGCGGCGATGCGCGACGACGAGCTCGCCGCCAAGGCGATCGGCATCAACACGCGCAACTTGAAGCTCCTCGCGTTCTCGCTCGGCGCGACGTTCGGCGGCGTCGCGGGGGGCCTCTTCGGTGCATTCCAGGGCTTCGTGTCGCCGGAATCGTTCTCGCTGATGGAGTCGATCGCGGTGCTGACGATGGTCGTGTTCGGCGGCATGGGCAACGTCGCCGGCGCGATCGTCGGCGCGTTGATCCTGTCGGCGCTGCCCGAGATCCTGCGCCACCTCGCGCTGCCGGTGCAGCAGGCGCTGTTCGGCACGGTGCTGCTCGACCCCGAGGTGCTGCGCATGCTGCTCTTGTCGCTCGCGATGATCCTGATGATGCTGTTGAAGCCCGCCGGCCTGATCCCGGCGCACGCGCGCTACTCGCACGTCGAGCACCTGAAACGCCACGGAGTGGCGCGGTGATCGCGCTGCTTGAAGCCCGCCACATCGACAAGCGCTTCGGCGGCCTGAAAGCGCTGTCGGACGTGTCGCTGACGATCGGCAAAGGCGAGATCTACGGCCTGATCGGTCCGAACGGCGCCGGCAAGACGACGCTCTTCAACGTGCTGAGCGGCGCCTACGCGTCGGACGGCGGCGAGTTCGTGTTCAATGGCGCAGTGCTGCCGTCGGCCAAGCCGCATCTGGTCGTCGCGCAGGGCATCGCGCGCACGTTCCAGAACATCCGCCTCTTTCGCGAGCTGACCGCGCTCGAGAACGTCATGGCCGGCCACCACATCCGCACGAAAGCGAGCGTCTTCGGCATCCTCGTGCAGAACCGCCACACCGTCGAGGAAGAGCGCCTGACGACCGAACGCGCGTACGAGCTGCTCAAGTACGTCGGCATCGAGCGCTTCGCGACCGCGGTCGCGAAGAACCTGTCGTACGGCGACCAGCGCCGGCTCGAGATCGCGCGCGCGCTCGCGACCGAGCCCCAGCTGCTCGCGCTCGACGAGCCTGCGGCCGGCATGAACGCGACCGAGACTGCGCAGCTGAAGCTGCTGATCGAGCAGATCCGCCGCGACGGCATCACCGTGCTCCTGATCGAGCACGACGTGAAGCTCGTCATGGGGCTGTGCGACCGCGTCGCGGTGCTCGACTTCGGTTGCAAGATCGCCGAAGGCATTCCGTCGGTCGTGCAGACGGACGAAGCGGTCATCAGCGCGTACCTCGGCGGGGGCTGCCGGCATGAACCCTAGTCCGGCATCGCCGCTGCTGCGGCTCGACGGCGTGCAGATCGCGTACGGCGGCATCCACGCCGTGAAGGGCATCGACCTCGCGCTGCAGCGCGGCGAGCGCGTCAGCCTGATCGGCGCGAACGGCGCAGGAAAAACGACGACGCTGAACGCGATCGCCGGCCTCCTGCCGCTCGCCCGCGGCGAAATCCGTTACGACGGCGACAGCATCGGGCAACTGCCGGCGCACAAGCGGCTGCGCCGCGGCATCGCGCTGGTGCCCGAAGGGCGCGGCATCTTCACGCGCCTCACGGTCGAGGAGAACCTGCGCATGGGCGCGTATGCGCGCCGCGACGCCGCCGGCATCGAAGCCGACCTGGACCGCGTGTACGCGATGCTGCCGCGCATCAAGGAGCGCCTCGCCCAGGTCGCCGGCACGCTGTCCGGCGGCGAGCAGCAGATGCTCGCGATCGGGCGCGCGCTGCTGTCGCGCCCCAAATTGCTGCTCCTCGACGAGCCGTCGATGGGGCTTGCGCCGCTGGTCGTCGAGAAGATCTTCGAAGTCCTCCGCTCGGTCGGCGACGAAGGCGTGACGATCCTGCTCGTCGAGCAGAACGCGAACCTCGCGCTGGAATTCTCGCAGCGCGCGTACGTCATGGAATCGGGCCGCCTCACGCTGTCCGGCAGCGGCGCGGAGCTGCTGACGGACCCGAAAGTGCGCACCGCCTATCTTGGCGAGATCGACCCCGTCGGCGAACGCGGCTGAACCCGGCGGGGGCGGACCGGATCAGGCTTCCAGGCGGCGCTGCCAGGACAGGAAGCACAACAGGCCGAGCGACAGGAAGCCTACCATGCCGGCGGCGAGCGTCAGCCGCGAGCCCCACAGCAGCGGCGCGAACACGCCCGCAGTCACCGCATTGACGCTGACCTGCAGGAAGCTCTGGCAGCTCGACGCGAGGCCGCGCCGCGCCGGGAAACGGTCGAGCGCGATCAGCGTCAGGCTCGGCGTCGCCAGCGCCATGCCGATCGTATAGAGGGCGATCGGCAGCACCGACCACGGCAGGCCGGGCGTCACCAGCGCGCCGATCAGCACGTTGAGCACCGCCGCCCCGCCCATGATCGCGAAACCGGTCGTGATCGTGCGCCGGTGCTGCCAACGCCCGGCCATGCGCCCGGACAGCGCCGAGCCGCACACCATGCCGAGCACCGTCGGCACGAACATCCAGCCGAACTGCTGCGGGCCGAGGCCGAGATGCCCGATCAGGAACGCCGGCGCGGACAGCACGTACAGGAAGAAGCCGTTGAAGTTGAACGCGACCGCTCCGGCGACGAGCAGGAACGCGCCGCTGCCGAGCACTTTCGCGTAGGCGCGGCCGAGGCTGACCGGATGCAGCGGATGGCGCGCCGCGGCGGGCAGCGTCTCGGGCAGGTAGCGCCACGTCAGGTAAGTCAGCCCGCCGGCGAAGAGCGCGAGAAACACGAACACCGCGCGCCAGCCGGCGAGCGCCAGCAGCAGCCAGCCGATGATCGGCGCGATCGCCGGCGCGATCGCGAAAATCATCGTGACGCGCGCCATCAGCCGCTGCGCCTGCACGCCGTCGTAGAGGTCGCGGATCACCGCGCGCCCGACGACCATTCCGGCGCCGCCGGACAGCCCCTGCAGCACGCGCCCGGCCCACAACCATTCGATCGACGGCGCCAGCGCGCACACGAGCGACGCCAGCACGAACAGCGCCAGCGACCCAAGGATCACGCGGCGCCGGCCGAATCGGTCGGCCAGCGCGCCGTGCCACAGCACCATGAACGCGAAAGTCGCCATGTACGCGGTCAGCGTCTGCTGCACTTCGACCGGCGTCGCGCCGAGCGAGGCGGCGATCGCCGGAAAGGCCGGCAGGTAAGTGTCGATCGAAAATGGCCCGATCGCGGCGAGCGCGGCGAGAATCGCCGCGAGCCAGGGCGAGGAAGCAGGCATCGGAATCTCTCTGGGAATCTTCTGTTTTTCTGTTTTTCTTCACGTTGCCGCAGCCCGGCACGCTTTCGGCACACCCGCAGCTTTGCCCGCGATGCCCGGCCCGGCCACACGCGCGGGCGCGCTATTTAAGGCGGCAATTAAATACAACCGTTCGCCCTGAGCCTGTCGAAGGGCATTGGCTGGGCTTCGACAGGCTCAGCCTGAACGGCATTTTCCTGCCGGGTTAACAGCGCGCGTCCAGCCCGCGTCGATACTGGATCGCTTCGGCCATATGCGCCGGACTGACGGCGTCGGCATCGGCCAGATCGGCGATCGTGCGGGCGACTTTCAGGATGCGATGATACCCCCGCGCCGACAGGTTCAGCCGCTCGATCGCGTGGGCGAGGAGCTTGCGGCCTTCGCCGTCGGGCGCGCACAACGCGTCGACACGGCCCGCCGCGAGCCGGCTGTTCGGCTCATTCTGGCGCTCGCGCTGGCGCGCCCACGCGCGCTCGACGTGGGCGCGCACCGCTGCGCTCGATTCGCCGGCCGGTTGCGCGAGCATCTCGGCGTGATCGAGCAGCGGCACTTCGATGATGACGTCGATGCGATCGAGCAGCGGACCCGACAGCTTGCCGCGATAGCGGGCGATCTGGTCCGCCGAGCAGCGGCAGCGGGCGCTGCCGGCATGGCCGCAGGGACAGGGGTTCATCGCCGCGACGAGCTGGAAGCGGGCGGGGAATTCCGCGCGGCGCCGCGCGCGCGACACGGTCACGAGGCCGGTTTCGAGCGGCTCGCGCAGCGCCTCGAGCACGCGCCGGTCGAATTCGGGCAGTTCGTCGAGGAACAGCACGCCGTGGTGCGCCAAGCTGATCTCGCCGGGCCGCGGGTCGGCGCCGCCGCCGACGAGCGCTGGCGCGGACGCCGAGTGATGCGGCGCGCGATACGGCCGGCGCCCCCAGTGCCGCACGTCAAACGAGCCTTCGATCGACTGGATCGCCGCGCTCTCGATCGCTTCGGCCTGTTCCATCGGCGGCAACAGCCCGGGCAGGCGCCGCGCGAGCATCGACTTGCCGGTCCCCGGCGGCCCGAACAGCAGCAGCGAATGCTGTCCGGCCGCGGCGACTTCGAGCGCGCGGCGCGCCTGAAGCTGTCCCTTGACTTCGGCGAGATCGGCGTCGGGCGATCCGGCGCAGCCACGTCGCGGAGGCGCGTGAGGCAGCAGCGCGGCGTGCCCGTTCAGGTGCCCGCACACCGCGAGCAGGCTCGCCGCGGCCAGCACGCTCGCCCCTTCCGCGAGCGCCGCTTCGTCCGCATTGGCGACCGGCAGCACCAGCGCGCGCCGTTCGCGGGCGGTCTCGAGCGCGACCGCGAGCGCGCCGCGTACCGGCCGCAGCGCGCCGTTCAGCGACAGCTCGCCGACGAACTCGTGCCGCGACAGCGCGCCCGCGTCGATCTGGCCCGATGCCGCGAGGATGCCCAGCGCGATCGGCAGGTCGAAGCGCCCGCCCTCTTTCGGCAGGTCGGCCGGAGCGAGGTTGACGGTGATGCGGCGCTGCGGAAACTCGAACTGCGACGTGACGATCGCGGCCCGCACGCGATCGCGCGCCTCGCGCACTTCGGTGTCGGCGAGCCCGACGAGGTTGAAAGCGGGCAGGCCGTTGGCGAGGTGGACTTCGACCGTCACTTCCGGTGCGGCGAGGCCGACCAGCGCGCGGGTACGTACGAGAGCCAGCGACATCGAAGTCTCCGGAATGGACTGGCAACAGTCTACCGGAGACGGGGTCTATGACAAACGCCTAGATGGTTCGCCGTGACGGCGTTGCGCCGGACGAGGTGGCGGCGGCGCGGGCGCGCCGCGCGACTCAGCCGGCGTCGTTTTCGGTGCGCACGCGCGTCAGTTCGGATTCCAGCGCGGCGACGCGGTCTTCGAGTTCGGCGAGTTTTTGGCGCGTATGCGCGAGCATTTCGCGCTGGACGTCGAATTCCTCGCGCGTGACCAGGTCGAGCTTGCTGAAGGCGCTGCCGAGCAGGGCTTTGGCGTTCTTCTCGAAATCGCGCGCGGGATTGCTCCCGGCAATTTCGGAAAGCTTGGCGCCAAGTTCATCGAGGATGCGGGGACCGGGCATGGCGGCACCTGTGCGGCGGTTGTGATCGGAAAAGCAGTTTATCACGGCGGATTTCGGCCCGCCGACCGCAAGGGATCCACGATGCACCATCGTGCGCTGGCCGCACCGTTTCGGTGCATCACGCAAAGTCGAAGCCTTGTACCTTGCACCGGAACGCGTGCCTGAAGGCCATGAATCTCCATTAATCGCTTGTCAATCATAAGGTTGCAAACCGCCTGCGAAGCCTGGCATCGATCATGCTTATGGTGCACTGCCAGATAATTCCCTTCGAAGGAGCCCCCCATGCGCAAGAGCACAATCGCCGCCGCCCTCTTCACCCTTGTGCCGGCCCTCGGCACGGGCTCGGTCCTCGCCGCCGACAGTCCCTTCACCGCGAACGTCAGCGTCGTCAGCGACTATGCGTACCGCGGCATCAGCCAGACCGATGAACGCCCGGCGCTGCAGGGCGGGTTCGATTACGCCGGCGACCGCGGTTTTTATGTCGGCGTGTGGGGCACGAACGTCTCGTGGCTGCGCGACGCCGAAACGGACGCGTCGTCGGGCAACAGCCTCGAACTGGATGTGTATGGCGGCTACCGGACCGCGTTCGGCGCGCTCGGCTTCGATGTCGGCCTGTTGCAGTACTACTACCCGGGCGACTTCGACCGCTCGTGGCGGCGCGACACCGGGCTGTCGAAGCCGGACACGCTCGAAGGCTACGTCGGGCTGAGCTGGGCATTCCTGACGTTCAAGTATTCCCATGCCTTCACCGATCTGTTCGGCACGCCCGATTCGGATCACAGCAAGTACTTCGACGTGACGGCAAGCCACGAACTGACGCCCGGCCTCGTGCTGAGCGCGCACGTCGGCCGCCAAGTCGTCACCGGCCCGGCCGATTCATATACCGACTGGAAGATCGGCGCGACGCAGGCGCTTGGCGACTTCACGCTCGGCCTGCATTACGTCGATACCGACCTCGACGACGTCGATGTCGCCGAGGAGCGCGTGATCCTCTCGCTGAGCCGGACCTTCTGAACTCCCACCGCTGCCGCGGGCACGTCCCGCCCGACTGAAAGGAAAGACCATGAAATTCGTCACTGCGATCATCAAGCCGTTCAAACTCGACGAAGTGCGTGAAGCGCTCTCGGCGATCGGCGTGCAGGGCATCACCGTCACCGAAGTCAAGGGTTTCGGTCGCCAGAAAGGCCACACCGAGCTGTATCGCGGCGCGGAATACGTCGTCGATTTTCTGCCCAAAGTGAAGATCGAAGCGGCGATCCACCCGGATCTGCTCGACCAGGCGATCGAGGCGATCGAAAAATCGGCCACGACCGGCAAGATCGGCGACGGCAAGATCTTCGTTTTCGATCTCGAACAGGCGATCCGCATCCGCACCGGCGAAACCGGCCCCGACGCGCTGTAACGGAGAAAAAATCATGAAGAAACTCTTTGCAATGCTGCCCGCGGCGCTTGCGCTCGGGCTGGCCGGCGGCGCGGCGCTCGCCCAGGACGCTGCAACGACCCTCGCACCCGCCGCCGAAGTCGCCGCGGCAGCGCCGATCGTCGAGAAAGGCGACGTCGCGTGGATCATGACCTCGACGCTGCTCGTGCTGTTCATGGCGCTGCCGGGCCTCGCGCTGTTCTACGGCGGCCTCGTGCGCTCGAAGAACATGCTGTCGGTGCTGATGCAGGTGATGGTGGTGTTCTCGCTGATCGCGGTGCTGTGGGTGTTCTACGGCTACTCGCTCGCGTTCACCGAAGCGAGCCCGTTCATCGGCTCGCTCGACAAGCTGTTCCTCGCCGGCGTCACGCCCGACACGCTCGCCGACACCTTCACCGAAAACGTCAAGTTGCCCGAGTACGCGTTCATCGCGTTCCAAGCGACGTTCGCCGGCATCACCGGCGCGCTCGTCGTCGGCGCGTTCGCCGAACGGATGAAGTTCTCGGCGGTGCTGGTGTTCTCGGTGATCTGGTTCACGCTGTGCTACCTGCCGATCTGCCACATGGTGTGGGGCCCGGGCGGGCTGCTGCTCGGCGATGGCGCGCTCGACTTCGCCGGCGGCACGGTCGTGCATGTCAACGCCGGGGTCGCGGGGCTCGTCGGCGCGTACATGGTCGGCAAGCGCATCGGCTTCGGCCGCGAAGCGCTGACGCCGCATTCGCTGACGCTGACGATGGTCGGCGCGTCGATGCTGTGGGTGGGCTGGTTCGGCTTCAATGCCGGCTCGAACCTCGAAGCGACGTCGGGGGCGGCGCTCGCGTTCATCAACACGCTGGTCGCGACCGCCGCCGCAGTGCTCGCGTGGTCGCTCGGCGAGGCGCTGTTCAAGGGCCGCCCGTCGATGCTCGGCGCCGCGTCGGGCGCGGTCGCCGGCCTCGTCGCGATCACGCCGGCGTGCGGTTCGGTCGGGCCGATGGGCGCGATCGTCATCGGCCTGCTCTCCGGCTTCGTCTGCCTGTGGGGCGTCAATGGCTTGAAGCGCATGCTCGGCGCGGACGACGCGCTCGACGTGTTCGGCGTGCATGGCGTCGGCGGCATCCTCGGCGCGATCCTGACCGGCGTGTTCACCGCGCCATCGCTCGGCGGCACCGGCGCCGAGGATTTCTCGATCGCTGGCCAAGTCTGGATCCAGACCTATAGTGTACTTATCACGATCGCGTGGTCGGCCGTCGTCGCGGTGATCGCCTACAAGGTCGCGGACCTCCTCGTCGGGCTGCGGGTGCCGGAAGAGGAAGAACGCCAGGGGCTCGATGTCACCGCCCATGGCGAGACGGCATACCACCACTGAGCTTTACGGCCGGGGATCCCTCCTCTTCCCCGGCCACGGGACGGGCGCCCGCTCGAGGGCGCCCGTTTTTTATCGGCTGGAGCAACAAAGAAAGGAGGCTTGCGCCTCCTTCCGTGTTTTGCGGCGCAGCCCGCTTACCCGATCGTCCAGGTTTCGCCGCCTTGCAGCAGCTCGGCGAGGCGGCCGTCGCCTTTTTTCGCACGCGTGTCGGCGTGCAGCTGCGCGTTGAGCTCGTCGTAGCTGTCCTTGCGCACCGAGCGGAATACGCCCAGCGGGACGGGCAGGTCGGGCGTGTCGAACTGCGACAGGAAGAACGCGAGGCCGCTGTGCGCCGCTTTCTCGTCATGCACGACGAGCTCGCTTTCGGCGACGCCGCCTTCGCCGAGCGCCACGACTTCCGGCTCCATGCCGCGCAGACGGATGCCGCGGTCGCGCGCCTTGCCGAACACCAGCGGCTTGCCGTCCTCGAGGAGCACGCGCGCGTCGTCGCGCGTCGCCTTGTCGGTCAGCGTCGAATACGCGCCGTCGTTAAACACGATGCAGTTCTGCAGGATCTCGACGAACGCCGTGCCCTTGTGCGCGGCGGCGCGCGCGAGCACCGAGGCGAGATGCGGCAGATCGGTGTCGACCGAGCGGGCGACGAACGTCGCACCGGCGCCGAGCGCGAGCGCGACCGGCGAGAACGGCCGGTCGATGCTGCCGAGCGGCGTGCTCTTGGTCTTCTTGCCCATTTCGGAAGTCGGCGAATACTGGCCTTTCGTCAGCCCGTAGATGCGGTTGTTGAGCAGGATCACTTTCAGGTCGATGTTGCGGCGCATCGCGTGGATGAAGTGGTTGCCGCCGATTGCCAGTGCATCGCCGTCGCCGGTGACGACCCACACCGACAGCTCGGGGCGCGCGAGCTTCAGCCCGCTCGCGATCGCCGGCGCGCGTCCGTGGATGCTGTGCATCCCGTACGTGTCCATGTAGTACGGGAAGCGGCTCGAACAACCGATGCCGGAGATGAAGGCGAAGTTCTCGCGCGGGATGCCGAGCGTGGGCAGGAGCTTCTGGATCTGCGCGAGGACGGCGTAGTCGCCGCAACCGGGACACCAGCGCACGTCCTGGTTCGATTCGAAGTCTTTTTTCGTCAGCGCGACGGGTGCGGACAAGTCGTTCATGATGATCTTCCTGTAACGGTGGGGCTCGTGGACGCGGTGCAGCGCGGGCGTCAGCTCAGTTCGAGGATGCGGTCATGGATTTCGCTGACCTTGAAGGGCTTGCCCTGCACCTTGTTCAGCGGCACGACCTCGCGCAGGTAGCGTTCGCGCAGCAGCTTCGAGAGTTGCCCCATGTTGAGTTCCGGCACCAGCACCGTCTTGTAGCGTCCGAGCAGCTCGCCGAGGTCCGGCGGCAGCGGGTTGAGGTGGCGCAGATGCACGTGCGCAACCGAGCGGCCTTCGGCCTCGGCCTTCTCGCGCGCCTGCGCGATCGTGCCGTAGGTGCTGCCCCAGCCGATGACGAGCAGGTCACCGGACGCCGGCCCCTCGACCGTCGTCGGCGCGATGTCCTGCGCGGTGCCGGCGACTTTCGCGGCGCGCACTTCGACCATGCGCTGGTGGTTCAGCGGATCGTGCGAGATGTTGCCGGTGAGGAAGTCCTTTTCCAGGCCGCCGACGCGGTGCTCCATGCCCGGCGTGCCGGGGCGCACCCACGGGCGCGCGAGGTTCTCGTCGCGCGCGTACGGCTGGAAGCTTTCCGGATCGGTGCGATAGCGCACTTCGACTTTCGGCAGGCTCGCGACGTCGGGAATCCGCCACGGCTCGGCCGCGTTCGCGATGCCGCCGTCGGTCAGGAGGATCACCGGCGTCATGTATTTGACGGCGATGCGGAACGCCTCGATCGCGCAGTCGAAGCAGTCGGCCGGCGAGCGCGCGGCGATCACCGGAATCGGGCATTCGCCGTTGCGCCCGTAGATCGCCTGCAGCAGGTCGGACTGCTCGATCTTCGTCGGCAGGCCGGTCGACGGGCCGCCGCGCTGCACGTTCACGATCACCAGCGGCAGCTCGAGCATCACCGCGAGGCCCATCGCTTCGGTCTTCAGCGCCATGCCGGGGCCGGAAGTCGTCGTCAGGCCGAGCGCGCCGCCGTAAGCTGCGCCGATCGTCGAGCAGATGCCGGCGATCTCGTCCTCGGCCTGGTAGGTCGTGACGTTGAAATGCTTCAGCGCGGACAGTTCGTGCAGGATGTCGGTCGCCGGCGTGATCGGGTACGAACCGAGGAAAAGTCCGACACCCGACGACTCGGACGCGGCGACGAAGCCGAGCGCCGCAGCGTGGTTGCCGGTGATGCTGCGATAGACGCCCGGCGTCGCCGCCGCTTCGCGCACCTGGTAGGTCGCGGCGAAGATCTCGGCAGCGTCGGCATACGCGAAGCCGGCGCGCAGCGCATTGACGTTGGCGTCGGCGAATTCGGGCTTCTGCGCGAACTTCTCGTAAACGTCCGCGATCTCGTCTTCGATCGGCCGGCCGTACAGGCACAGCATCAGGCCGAGCGCGAAGTAGTTCTTGCAGCGGCCGACTTCCTTCTTCGACAGGCCCGAGTCACGCAGCGCCGCCGCGGTCAGCGCCGAGATGTCGATCTTGAACAGCCGGTAACCGTCGAGGCTGCCGTCTTCGAGCGGATTGCTCGTGTAGCCGGCTTTCGCGAGGTTCGTGTCGGCGAACGCGCCGGTGTTCGCGATGATGATGCCGCCGTGCTTGACGTCGGCAAGGTTGGTCTTCAATGCCGCCGGGTTCATCGCGACGAGCGCGTCGGGCGCATCACCGGACGTGAACACCTGGCGCGACCCGTACTGGATCTGGTAGCCGGACACGCCGAACAGCGTGCCGGTCGGCGCGCGGATTTCGGACGGGTAGTCGGGGTGGGTCGCGAAGCCGTGGCCGGCTTTCGCGACGGCTTTCGAGAATTCGGAACCGGTGAGCTGCATGCCGTCGCCGGAGTCGCCGACGAAACGGATCACGACGCTGTCGAGCGCCTCGACGGCCCGTGCGTGGGCGTTCGATGCGCCGGCGGTTTCGCTGCTGCCGCAGGCTTCCCTGCTCTCGACTTCGGCCTCGGACGTGTATCCGGCTTCTGACATGACTTTCCTCCTCGATGGGCCCGGGTTGCCTGCCCTGGTTGCGGCGCGACGCCATCGACCGCGGGCGGGTTTTTGTTGATTACAAACAGTTTGACGTCCATCAGTATTGACGCAGGTCAAGAGAAGCGAAATATCGCGGCAGCGAAACACTTTTCCCGGACCGGCGGAATTGCCGACGCGCGCGCGCGGCCGCCGCCCTCGGGGCAGCTGCAGCTCGCCAGCGGACTTGCGGGAGGGAAGGTGCGGAACCGGCAGAGCGCAACCGCTTGCATCGCCCTTCGGCGGCGCGCAGGAGCGCCGAGCCGGGCTCAGCCGGCGCAGTCGATCTCGTCGCGGTGGCCGAAGCCGGCGGCGTTGTCGATGAAATACACGCGCTCGGGCACGAAGCGGTACCAGCGCACTTTCGCCAGCGCCTTGACGATCGCCGCCGGCGCCAGCGCGAGCTTGCCGACGACCGGGTACTTGTCGCCATACAGCCGGCGCGCGCGCTTTTCCTCGTCGCCCGACACTTCGCACGCCAGCCCTTCGGCCTGGATGCCCTTGATCTGCGGCCAGTCCGCGTAGTCTTCCTGCACCGTGACCGCGACCCGCGCATGCGCGGCAAGCGCGCCGGCGTGGCGACTCGCCGGCGCCGACAGGAAATACAGCGTGAAGCCGTCGCTGACGTAGAACACCGCCGCGGCCCACGGGCCGTCGCTGCCGTGCGTCGCGAGCGTCATCACGTGGTGCGTCTGCAGGTACGCGAGCGCCGCTTCGCGCGCCGCTGCCGCGCTCAAGATTCGACGCTCCCCGGCTCGCGCACGGGCTGCGGCGTCGCCCGCGCATGGCCGCTTTCGTGCAGCCGCTTGAGCCGGTACGCGAGCTGCGGGCGGCTCAGGCCGAGCATGCGCGCCGCGGACGACAGGTTGCCGCGCGCCTTGTCCGTCGCCGCTTCGATCAGCATCGCTTCGACCTGGTCGAGCGTCAGTGTGCCGTCGCACACCGCGTCGCAGATCGACTTGCCGGCCTCGCCGTCCCCGGCGTCGAGCTTGCCGTCCGGGTCGAGCCCGAACTCGCGCGCCTCGTCGCCCCACGACAGGAACAGGTGTTCGACTTCGATGCGCGTGCCGTGCGGCGCGAGGATCACGCCGCGTTCGACGGTGTTCTGCAGCTCGCGGATGTTGCCGGGCCACGCGTAGGTCGTCAGCGCGCGCTTGGCCTTGTCGGTGAACCCGAGCAGCTTCTTGCCGTTGATCGCAGCGTGCTTTTCGAGGAAATGCTTGGCGAGGACGGAGATGTCCTCGCGGCGTTCGCGCAGCGGCGGGATGTTGATCTGGTAGGCGTTGAGGCGATAGTAAAGGTCGGCGCGAAAGCGCCCTTCCTTGACGAGCTGCGGCAGCCCGACGTTGGTCGCGGCGACGAGGCGCACGTTGATCTTGCGCACCCGGTCGTCGCCGAGGCGCTCGACTTCGCCTTCCTGCAGCACGCGCAGCAGCTTGCTCTGCGCCGTCAACGGCAGATCGCCGATCTCGTCGAGGAACAGCGTGCCGCCGTCGGCGCGCTCGAAACGCCCGGGGCGCGACACCAGCGCGCCGGTGTAGGCACCTTTCTCGACGCCGAAAAGCTCGGATTCGACCAGATCGTGCGGGATCGCCGCGCAATTGATCGCGACGAGCGGACGGTCGCGGCGCGTGCTCATCTCGTGCAGCGCGCGCGCGAACAGTTCCTTGCCGACTCCGGTCTCGCCGAGCAGCAGCACCGAGATCGGGCTCGCCGCTGCCTGGCTCAGCAGCTCGAGGGCGGCGCGAAAACCCGGCGAAGTGCCGATCATGTCGCCGGGAATCTGGTTCTTCTCGCCGATCGTCGAGCGCAGCTGCACGACTTGCGTCTGCAGGTCGATCAACTGGTCGGCGATCGACTCCGGCGCGAAGAAGCGCATGTGCTCGTCGGCGTCTTCCCATTCCTCGACCGGCTTGCCGACGATGCGGCAGCACTCGTCGCCCATGCCGACGCATTCGACTTCCTTGTACAGGATCGCACGTCCCATGAACGCCGAAGTGTAGCCGCAGGCGTAACCGATCTGCGTCCAGCACACCGGCTCGTCGTGCGTGCCGAAGTGCCGGCGGTGCGACTGGCCTTCCCACGAATTGATCCAGCGGAATTCGCCGTAGAAGCTGCCGGACGCGCGGTCGAACTCGACGCGGATCGGCACGACGCCGACGTTGCCTTCGAGCGCATGCAGCCGCGGTCCGGTCATGAAGATTTCCATGTCCGTCATGTCCTGCGCGCGGGTGCGCACGAGCTCGGCGTCGCGCATCCCCGAAGCGTAGCCCATGCGCAGCAGCAACCCGCGCGCGCGGGTGATGCCCAGCGTGTCGATCAGTTCCTTGCGCAAGGACGCCTGCGCTTCCGCATGCACGAGCAGCATGCGGTGTTCATGAAGCCATATCTGTCCGGTGTCGGAACAGAAATGCACGCGTGACCTCAGGTCAGCGCCGTCTGCGCGGCTCGCGTCTTGGAGCTTGGTCATGCCTCGCCCTCCTCCTGGATCGCTTGTTCTACGCGTCGCCACGACCCCTCGTGTTGACCTGGATCAAAGAGTTCAGACGACAACTATGCGGCCGGAGCCGGACCGCCACTGAACGGCAGTTCACCAAATGATCAAGCCGCGTCGCCACGGAAGATGAAATCTCATCAATTGGTAAAGCTGCGCTCGTTGCCCGCTGCCGCGCCGCGGCCCCGCTTCTGCGCCTTTTCCGGCCTTTTGCGTCAGCCCCCGAAAACGCTTCCATCGCGCGCCGTACGGGCGCTCCGGCTCCATCCCCGGGTCTGCAGAAGGCCTGTTCGGCCGCGCAGCGCCACCGCAATGGCACACCCCTTGCGAAAGGACTCCGGCAGGCGTCGTCCAACAAATCCGGGTGCCGCGACCGACACCGGAATTACAAAGGAGGGGGCATCAGATGAAGTTTCCTGTTCCGCACGACATCAAGGCCAAGACGATTCCCGGGACCGAAGGCTGGGAGCGGATGTATCCGTACCAGTACCAGTTCGTCACCGACGACCCGCAGCGCAACCAGTACGAGAAGGACACTTTCTGGTTCTACGACGGGCTGCATTACCCGGAGCCGCTGTACCCGTTCGACACGATCTGGGACGAGGCCTGGTACCTCGCGCTGTCGCAGTTCAACAACCGCATTTTCCAGGTGCCGCCGGTGCGCGGCGTCGATCACCGCATCATCAACGGCTACATTTATATCTCGCCGGTGCCGGTCAAGGACCCGGACGAGATCGGCCGCCGCGTGCCCAATTTCATGGAGCGGGCAGGCTTCTACTACAAGAACTGGGACGCGCTCGAAGCGAAGTGGAAAGTGAAGATGGAGGCGACGATCGCCGAGCTCGAGGCGCTCGAGATCCCGCGCCTGCCCGACGTCGAGGACCTGTCGGTCGTCACTGACGGGATTGGCGAGTCGAAAGGCTATCACCTGCTGAAAAACTACGACGACCTGATCAACCTCGGCATCAAGTGCTGGCAGTACCACTTCGAGTTCCTGAACCTCGGCTATGCGGCCTACGTGTTCTTCATGGACTTCACGCAGAAGCTGTTCCCGAGCATCCCGATGCAGCGCGTCACGCAGATGATCTCCGGCATCGACGTGATCATGTACCGCCCTGACGACGAGCTGAAGGAACTGGCGAAGAAGGCGGTCGCCCTCGAAGTCGACGGCATCGTCGCGGGGCACCGCGAATGGGACGACGTCAGGGCCGCGCTCGGCGCGCACCGCCACGGCGCCGAGTGGCTCGCCGCGTTCGAGAAAGCGCGCTACCCGTGGTTCAACATCTCGTCGGGCACCGGCTGGTTCCACACCGACCGCAGCTGGAACGACAACCTCAACATCCCGCTCGACGGCATCCAGACCTACATCGGCAAGCTGCGTGCGGGGATCTCGATCGACCGGCCGATGGAAGCGGTGCGCGCCGAACGCGACCGGATCACCGCCGAATACCGCGAGCTGATCGACAACGACGAAGACCGCAAGCAGTTCGACGAGTTGCTCGGCTGTGCGAAGACGGTGTTCCCGTACGTCGAGAACCACCTCTTCTACGTCGAGCACTGGTTCCACTCGGTGTTCTGGAACAAGATGCGCGAAGTCGGCGCGATCATGAAGGAACACGGCATGATCGCTGACGTTGAGGACATCTGGTACCTGCGTCGCGACGAGATCAAGCAAGCGCTGTGGGATGTCGTCACCGCGTGGGCGACCGGCGTCACGCCGCGCGGCACCGCGACCTGGCCGGCGGAAATCGAATGGCGCAAAGGCGTGATGCAGAAATTCCGCGACTGGAACCCGCCACCGGCGATCGGCGTCGCGCCGGAAGTGATCCAGGAGCCTTTCACGATCGTCCTGTGGGGGGTCACGAACAACTCGCTGTCCGACTGGGCCGCGGTCCAGGACATCGGCGACTCCGGCACGATCACCGAGCTGAAAGGCTTTGCCGCGAGCCCCGGCACGGTCGAAGGCCGCGCCCGCGTGTGCCGCAGCGCCGAGGACATCCGCGACCTGCAGGAAGGCGAGATTCTCGTCGCGCCGACGACATCGCCATCGTGGGCGCCGGCGTTCGCGAAGATCAAGGCGTGCATCACCGACGTCGGCGGCGTCATGAGCCACGCGGCGATCGTGTGCCGTGAATACGGCATGCCGGCGGTGGTCGGCACGGGCGTGTCGACGCGCGTGATCCGCAGCGGCATGACGTTGCGCGTCGATGGCTCGTCCGGCGTGATCTCGATCATCACGAGCTGAAAAGGTGACTCCGATGGGAAGCGTTATTTCTGCAGCGGCCCTGCCTTGGGCCGCCCTCGACAGCGTCGCGCCGAAAGTGTGCTCTTTCGACGAGTGCGGCAAGGATTCGGTGCAGCTCGTCGGCGGCAAGTGCGCGTCGCTCGGCGAGCTGATCAACGCGGGCGTGCGGGTGCCGCCGGGCTTCGCGCTGACCACCCGAGGCTATGCCCAGTTCATGCGCGAGGCCGGCATCCAGGCCGAAGTCGCGGCGCTCCTCGACGGCCTCGATCACGAGGACATGGACAAGCTCGAAGAGGCGTCGCACGCGATCCGCGAGATGATCGAATCGCGCCCGCTGCCGATCGAGCTCGAGGACCTGATCGCCGAGGCCTACCGCAAGCTGTCGGTGCGCTGCTACCTGCCGGCGGTGCCGGTCGCGGTGCGCTCGTCCGCGACCGCCGAGGACCTGCCGGGCGCGAGCTTCGCCGGCCAGCAGGACACTTACCTGTGGATCCGCGGCGTCGATGACGTGATCCATCACGTGCGCCGCTGCATCTCCAGCCTCTACACCGGCCGCGCGATCGCCTACCGCATGAAGATGGGATTCCCGCACGAACAGGTCGCGATCAGCGTCGGCATCCAGAAGATGGCGAACGCCTACACCGCGGGCGTGATGTTCACCGTGCATCCGGCGACCGGCGACCGTTCGGTGATCGTCATCGACGCGAATTTCGGCTTCGGCGAATCGGTGGTGTCGGGCGAAGTCACGCCGGACAACTTCGTCGTCAACAAGATCACGCTCGACATCATCACGCGGACGATCTCGACGAAGGAGCTCTGCCACACCGTCGATCTGAAGACCCAGAAGTCGATCGCGCTTCCGGTGCCGGTCGAGCGCCAGAACATCCAGTCGATCACCGACGACGAGATCAGCGAACTCGCGTGGATGGCGAAGAAAATCGAAAAGCACTACGGCCGCCCGATGGACATCGAGTGGGCGATCGACAAGAACCTTCCGGCCGGCGGGAACATTTTCATCCTGCAGGCGCGCCCCGAGACGATCTGGAGCAACCGGCAGAAAACCACCGGTGCGGCAAGCAGCACGTCGGCGATGGATTACATCGTGTCGAGTCTGCTCGCCGGAAAACGACTCAGCTAGGAGGGCGACCAAAGTGATCGTACGCAACTGGATGCAGCCGAATCCGACCGTGCTGACCGGCGACACCCTGCTGTCCGAGGCGAAGCGGATCCTGTCGGAAGCCAATGTCCACGCGTTGCCGGTCGTCGATGACGGCCGCCTGCGCGGGCTCATCACGCGGGTCAATTGCCTGCGCGCCGCGCACGCCGCGCTGCGCACCCAGGACACCGACGAGCTCAGCTATTTCTCGAATCACGTCAAGGTCAAGGACATCATGGTCCGCAACCCGGCGACGATCGACGCCGACGACACGATGGAGCACTGCCTGCAGGTCGGCCAGGAGCACGGCGTCGGCCAGCTGCCGGTGATGGACGGCAACAATGTCGTAGGCATGATCTCGGCGATCGAGATGTATTCGCTGGCCGCGCATTTCCTCGGCGCCTGGGAAAAGCGCAGCGGAGTGACGCTCGCGCCGATCGAGCTCAAGCCGGGCACGATGGGCCGCATCGTCGACATCGTCGAATCGGCGAACGCCGAACTGCTCGCGATCTATCCGATCAGCATCGGCCACCTGAACGCGGCCTCCGCGTCGCAGGCGAAGAAAGTGATCGTCCGCTTCCACGCCGCCGACAACGACGCGGTGATCCGCGCACTCGGCGACGCGGGATTCGAAGTCATCGAATCCGTCCAGGCAATGCATTGAGCCCTCATTTTCCGCCTTCCCGCTGACCTGCACCGTCACCCACCGAGGAGTTTTCGAATGGATCTGAGATATTTCATCAACCAGTGCGCCGACGCCCACGAACTGAAGCGCGTCACGACCGAGGTCGACTGGAATCTGGAGATCTCGCACGTCTCCAAACTGACCGAGGAGAAGAAAGGCCCGGCGCTGCTGTTCGAGAGCATCAAGGGCTACGACACCCCGGTATTCACCGGCGCGTTCGCGACGACGAAACGCCTCGCGATCATGCTCGGCCTGCCCCACGACCTGACGCTGTGCCAGTCGGCGCAGCAGTGGATGAAGAAGACGATCACCTCCGAAGGCCTGATCAAGGCGAAGGAAGTGAAAGAGGGGCCGGTGCTCGAAAACGTGCTGACCGGCAACAAGGTCGATCTGAACATGTTCCCGGTGCCGAAGTTCTTCCCCCTCGACGGCGGGCGCTACATCGGCACGATGGTGTCGGTCGTGTTGCGCGACCCCGAGACCGGCGAAGTGAACCTCGGCACGTACCGCATGCAGATGCTCGACGACAAGCGCTGCGGCGTGCAGATCCTGCCCGGCAAGCGCGGCGAGCGGATCATGAAGAAGTACGCGAAGATGGGCAAGAAAATGCCCGCCGCGGCGATCATCGGCTGCGATCCGCTGATCTTCATGGCCGGCACCCTGATGCACAAAGGGGCTTCCGACTACGACATCACCGGCACCGTGCGCGGCCAGCAGGCCGAGTTCCTGATGGCGCCGCTGACCGGCCTGCCGGTGCCGGCCGGCGCCGAGATCGTCCTCGAAGGCGAGATCGATCCGAACGCTTTCCTGCCGGAAGGCCCGTTCGCCGAATACACCGGCTATTACACCGACGAGCTGCACAAGCCGATCCCGAAGCCGGTGCTCGAAGTGCAGCAGATCCTGCACCGCAACAACCCGATCCTGTGGGCGACCGGCCAGGGCCGGCCGGTCACCGACGTGCATATGCTGCTCGCCTTCACGCGGACCGCGACGTTGTGGACCGAGCTCGAGCAGATGCGCCTGCCGGGCATCAGTTCGGTGTGCGTGCTGCCGGAATCGGCCGGCCGCTTCTGGGCGGTCGTGTCGGTCAAGCAGTCGTATCCGGGCCATTCGCGCCAGGTCGCCGACGCAGTCATCGGCAGCAACACCGGCAGCTACGGCATCAAGGGCGTCATCACCGTCGATGAGGACATCCAGGCCGACGACCTGCAGCGCGTGTTCTGGGCGCTGTCGTGCCGTTACGACCCGATGCGCGGCACCGAGCTCATCAAGCGCGGCCGCTCGACGCCGCTCGATCCGGCACTCGATCCCGACAGCGACAAGCTCACGACGTCGCGCATCCTGATGGACGCGTGCATCCCGTACGAATGGAAGCAGAAGCCGGTCGAGGCGCGCATGGACGACGAGATGCTCGCGAAGATCCGCGCGCGCTGGCACGAGTACGGGATCGGGATCTGAAGTACCTCCGTTCGCCCTGAGCCTGTCGAAGGGCAATCGGCAGGGCTTCGACAGGCTCAGCCCGAACGGTATCCGGGTGCTCGGCTGGCGAGACGGAAGTGATCAATCAAGAGGGATTTGGAGACATGGAACAGGCAAAGAACATCAAGCTGGTGATCCTCGACGTCGACGGCGTGATGACCGACGGCCGCATCGTCATCAATGATGAAGGCATCGAATCGCGCAACTTCGACATCAAGGACGGCATGGGCGTCGTCGTGCTGCAGCTGTGCGGCATCGACGTCGCGATCATCACGTCGAAGAAGTCCGGCGCGGTGCGGCACCGTGCCGAGGAGCTGAAGATCAAGCGCTTCTTTGAGGGGATCAAGAAGAAGACCGAGCCGTACGCGCAGATGCTCGAGGAGATGAACATCTCCGACGCCGAAGTCTGCTACGTCGGCGACGACCTCGTCGATCTGTCGATGATGAAGCGCGTCGGCCTCCCGGTGGCGGTCGGCGACGCGGTCGCGGACGTCAAGGAAGCGGCGGCCTACGTGACGACGGCGCGCGGTGGCCACGGCGCCGTGCGCGAAGTCGCCGAGCTGATCCTGAAAGCGCAGGGCAAGTGGGACGCAGTCCTCGCGAAAATCCACTGACCGATCCAACACTTTTCGAATCGCTTTTATCCACAGCAAGGAGATCGACGTGGCAAAGATTTCAGCACCGAAAAGCAACCGCGAATTCATCGACGCGTGCGTCAAGTCCGGCGATGCCGTGCGCATCAAGCAGGAAGTCGACTGGGACAACGAGGCCGGCGCGATCGTGCGGCGCGTCTGCGAGCTCGGCGAAGCCGCGCCGTTCATGGAGAACATCAAGGACTATCCGGGCTTCAGCTACTTCGGCGCTCCGCTGTCGACCTACCGCCGCATGGCGATCTCGCTCGGCATGGACCCGGCCTCGACGTTGCCGCAGATCGGCGCCGAGTACTTGAAGCGCACGAACAGCGAGCCGATCGAACCGGTCGTGATCGACCGCCGCGACGCGCCGTGCAAGGAGAACGTGCTGCTCGGCGCCGATGCCGACCTGACGAAGCTGCCGGTGCCGCTCGTGCATGACGGCGACGGCGGGCGCTACGTCGGCACCTGGCACGCGGTGATCACGAAGCACCCGGTGCGCGGCGACGTGAACTGGGGCATGTACCGGCAGATGATGTGGGACGGCCGCACGATGTCGGGCGCGGTGTTCCCGTTCTCGGATCTGGGCAAGGCGCTGACCGAGTACTACCTGCCGCGCGGCGAAGGCTGCCCGTTCGCGACCGCGATCGGTCTGTCGCCGCTCGCCGCGATGGCCGCGTGCGCGCCGTCGCCGATCCCCGAGCCGGAACTGACGGGCATGCTCGCCGGCGAGCCGGTACGCCTCGTGAAGTGCGAGACGAACGATCTCGAAGTGCCGGCTGATGCCGAGATCATCATCGAGGGCATGATCCTGCCCGACTACAAGGTCGAGGAAGGCCCGTTCGGCGAATACACCGGCTACCGCACGAGCCCGCGCGACTTCCGCGTGACGTTCCGCGTCGATGCGATCACCTACCGCAACAACGCGACGATGACGATCTCGAACATGGGCGTGCCGCAGGACGAAGGGCAGCTGTTGCGCTCGTTCTCGCTCGGGCTCGAGCTCGAGAAGCTCCTGAAGAGCCAGGGCATTCCGGTCACCGGCGTGTATATGCACCCGCGCTCGACGCACCACATGATGATCGTCGGCGTGAAGCCGACCTACGCCGGCATCGCGATGCAGATCGCGCAGCTCGCGTTCGGCTCGAAGCTCGGGCCGTGGTTCCACATGGTGATGGTCGTCGACGACCAGACCGACATCTTCAACTGGGACGAGGTCTATCACGCGTTCTGCACGCGCTGCAATCCGGAGCGCGGCATCCACGTGTTCAAGAACACGACCGGCACCGCGCTGTACCCGCACGCGACGCCGCACGACCGCAAGTACTCGATCGGCTCGCAAGTGCTGTTCGACTGCCTGTGGCCGGTCGACTGGGACAAGACCAACGACGTGCCGACGCTCGTCAGCTTCAAGAAAGTCTATCCGCAGGACATCCAGGACAAGGTCACGAACAGCTGGACCGATTACGGCTTCAAGCCGGTCAAATAAGGAGACGACGCGATGAACCAGTGGGAAGTTTTCGTCATGGATCTGGCCGAACTGCCGGAAGGCACGGAGCTCGAACTGAGCGTGCGCACCCTCAATCCGGGATTGAAGAAATACACTTATCAGCGCGTCAAGGCCGAACTGTCGAATTCGCTCGACAAGTTCCCCGACCGCCTGCAAGTGCGCTTCGGGCGCGGCCAGCTGTGCAAACAGGAGTTCTCGATCCGCATCATCGAGCAGGTCCAGCGCATGCCGGCGAAGTATCTGTAGCAACGCGTGCCCGGGCCCCGTGCGGGTTCCGGGCAGCGCCAGCACATTCAGGACGCGCACCCGCGGCCGGCGCCGCGGCTCTACACGGTTTCAAGAACTGGGGGAACGATGGCTTATTCCGATTTGCGCGCCTTTCTCGCCGACCTCGGCGACGATCTGCGGCATGTCCGCGACGAGTTCGATCCGCGCTTCGAGATTGCCGCAGTGTTGCGCAGCCTGCCCGCGGGCGCGCCGGCGGTGCTGTTCGACGACATCCGCGGCTATCCCGGCGCGCGCGTCGCCGGCAACCTGATTGCCAGCCGCCCTCGCCTCGCCCGCGCGCTCGGCACGACCGCTGAGCGGCTCGCGCAAACCTGGCTGCAGCGCAAGGAACAGGGTGTGACGCCGGTCGTCACGACGGGCGCGGCGCCGGTCAAGGAAGTCGTGCATCGCGCCCCCGACGACCTGCTGTCGCTGCTGCCGATCCTGACTCACCACGAGAAGGACGCGGCGCCGTTCATCACCACCGGCGTCGTGCTGTGCACCGACCCCGAAACCGGCCGCCGCGGCATGGGCATTCACCGCATGATGGTCAAAGGCGGCAGGCGGCTCGGCATCCTGCTCGCGAATCCGCCGCTGCCGCAGTTCCTCGCGCGTGCCGAAGCCGCCGGCCGGCCGCTCGACGTCGCGGTCGCGCTCGGCCTCGAACCGGCGACGCTGCTCGCGTCGGTCGTCAAGGTCGGTCCGCTGGTGCCGGACAAGATGGCGATCGCCGGCGCGCTGCGCGGCGCACCGGTCGAACTGGTGCGCGCCGAGACGGTCGACGTCGAAGTGCCGGCGCGCGCCGAGATCGTCATCGAGGGGCGAATGCTGCCGGGCGTGCGCGAGCTCGAAGGGCCGTTCGGCGAGAACACCGGGCATTACTTCTCGAACGTCAGCCCGGTCATCGAAGTGAGCGCGGTCACGCATCGCGACAACTTCATCTACCCCGGCCTGTGCCCGTGGTCGGCCGAAGTCGACGCGCTGTTGTCGCTCGCCGCCGGCGCGGAGCTGCTCGGCCAGCTGCAGGCGCTGATCGGCGGCGTCGTCGACCTGGAACTGGCCGCCGGCACCAGCGGTTTTTCCGCCGTCATCGCCGTTCATGACTGCACGCCGGCCGACGTGAGAAGGCTCGTGATGCTCGCGCTGAACCTCGACCGCCGCCTGAAGATAGTCACCGTCGTCGATGACGACGTCGATATCCGTGACCCGCGCGAAGTCGCATGGGCGCTGGCGACGCGCTACCAGCCGGCGCGCGACACCGTCGTGATCCACGGCTGCGAAGCGTATGTCATCGATCCGTCGGCGTCCGGCAACGCCGCTTCGAAAGTCGGCTTCATCGCGACGCGCGCGAGCGGCGCCGAGTCCGACCGCATCACGCTGCCCGCCGCCGCTGCGGCAAAAGCCCGCGCAGTTATCGCCGCAGTGCTTTCCTGAGGGAGATCTGAAATGAGAATAGTCGTCGGAATTTCCGGTGCCAGCGGCGCGATCTACGGCATCCGCCTGCTCGAGGTGCTGAAGAAGATCGGCGTCGAGACCGACCTCGTGATGTCGGATTCGGCCAAGCGCACGATCGTCTACGAAACCGATTATTCGATCAACGACGTCAAGCTCCTCGCTTCGTGCGTGCACGACATCAACGACGTCGGCGCGTCGATCGCGAGCGGCTCGTTCCGCCACGCCGGCATGGTCATCGCGCCGTGCTCGATCAAGACGCTGTCGGCAGTCGCGAACTCGTTCAACACGAACCTGCTGATCCGCGCCGCCGACGTGACGCTGAAGGAGCGCCGCAAGCTCGTGCTGATGATCCGGGAAACCCCGCTGCACCTCGGGCACCTGCGGCTGATGACGCAGGTCACCGAGACCGGTGCGGTGCTGGTGCCGCCGCTGCCGGCGTTCTACCACCGCCCGCAGACGATCGACGACATCATCAACCAGTCGGTGACGAAAGTGCTCGACCAGTTCGACCTCGACGTCGACCTGTTCGGTCGCTGGACCGGCAACGAAGAACGTGATTTCGCGAAAGCGCGCTGACATCATGCTGCTCGCCTCCGTCACGCGCACCGGCCGCTTCGTCCGGATGTCGTCCGCCCCCCAAGGCAGCTTCGAGCCCGTCGCCGGCGCGAGGATCCCGCTCACCGGCGTGGTCACGCGCGGCGACGGCGTCGCTTGCCGCTTCACGTCGCTCGACTGGCTCGTCGAGGAGTTCCGCATGAAGCTCGGCTTCGTGCCGCACCCGGGCACGCTGAACCTGCACATGTCCGGCCCGCGCTGGCGCGCTGCGCGCCAGCGACTCGCAGCCGCATCGGGCATCGCGATCACGTCGCCCACGGGCTTTTGCGGCGCGCGATGCTTCCGCGTCCGGCTCGCCGGGCGGATCGACGGTGCGCTGGTGCTGCCGGACGTCGCCCACTACCCATCGCACAAATTCGAGATCGTCGCGCCGGTGCCGGTGCGCGCGACGCTCGGCCTTGGCGACGGCGACCGCGTCGCGCTGCGGCTCGAGCTTACCTGCAGCACAGTCCCGCTGCGCGTTGGCGCGAGCGGCGACGCACGCACCGCTTCGCGCACGGAGATCGCGCGGCTCGTCGGAGGAGAACGGTCATGACAATGAAATTCTGTCCGGAATGCCGGACGCCGCTTGCGCTCGCCAAGGTACATGGACGCGAACGGGAAAGCTGTCCGGCCTGCGGCTACGTCGCGTTCCACAAGCCGGCGCCGGTCGTGCTCGCGATCATCGACCACGCCGACCATCTCGTGATGATCCGTCGCGGGCTCGCGCCGCTGGCCGGCTACTGGGCGCCGCCCGGCGGCTACGTCGAGCTCGGCGAGTCGCTGGAGGACGCGGTCATCCGCGAGGCGCGCGAAGAAACCGGCCTTGACGTCGTCGTCGACGGTTTCGTCGGCGCGTACTCGCAGACCGGCGCACGCGCGCTGATCCTCGCGTATCGCGCGCATTCGATCGGCGGGCACCCGGTCGCCAGCGACGACGCGGCCGAGCTGCGCCTCGTCGCGCCGGGCCAGCTGCCGCTGCAGCGTTCCCCCGAAGGCGCGCCGCTCCTCGACCGCTGGTTCTTCGACGTCATCGAGGACGTCACCGCACCGTGGAAGTGGGGCCGGCGCCCCGCCGCGCGCTCGGTCGCCGGGAGATGACGATGACCGCACCGCCGACCGGGCCGCCCGCCTGACCGACGCGCCGCCACGGCGCTTCCCCGACTCTCGTTGATACCTGCCTGCATGCCGCGCGAGCGGTGTGCACGGTGCCGCATTGCCTCGCCCAACCGAAGGAAGATCCTCATGGCATTTTTCGACGAAGCTACCGAAACCCTGCCGCGCGACAAGCTCGAAGCGCTGCAGCTGCAAAAACTGCGCGCGATGCTCGCCGAGCTGTGGCAGCGCAACCGGTTCTACACGGCGAAATGGACGGCTGCGGGGGTGGACCCGCGCGACGTCGGCACGCTCGCCGACCTCGCGCAGCTGCCCTTCACGACGAAGTCCGAGCTGATGGAGGCGCAGCAGGCAGCGAACGGGTCGTTCGGCACGACCCTGACGTACCCGCCCGACGCTTACGTGCGGCTGCACCAGACCTCGGGCACGACCGGCGTGCCGCTGAAAGTGCTCGACACCGCGCAATCCTGGGACTGGTTCGGACGCTGCTGGGCGCACGTCTTCGCCGGCGCGGGCGTCGGTCCGGCCGACCGCGTGTTCCTGGCGTTCTCGTTCGGCCCGTTCATCGGCTTCTGGTCCGCGGTCGAAGGGGCCCACAAAGTCGGCGCGACGCTGATCCCCGGCGGCGGGCGCGACTCGCTGCAGCGGCTCGAGCTGATGCGCGACACGGGCGCGACGGTGCTGTGCTGCACGCCGACCTACGCGCTGCGGCTCGCCGAAGTCGGGCGCGAATCGGGCTTCGACCTCGCGTCGATCCCGCTGCGCGCGACGATTCATGCCGGCGAGCCGGGCGCGAATATCCCGGCGACGAAGCAGCGCATCGAGTCGGCGTGGTCGGCGAAGTGCTTCGACCACGCCGGCGCTTCGGAGATCGGCGCGCATTCGTTCGAATGCGAGCATCAGCCGGGCGGCACGCATCTGGTCGAGAGCGAATTCATCGCCGAAGTCATCGATCCGGCCACCGGCGCGCCGGTCGCGCCGGGCCAGCGCGGCGAGCTCGTGCTGACGAACCTCGGCCGCTGGGGTTTCCCCGTGCTGCGTTACCGCACCGGCGACCTGGTCGAGGTCAACCACGCCCCTTGCGCGTGCGGCCGCAGCTTCCTGCGTTTCGAAGGCGGCATCCTCGGCCGCGCCGACGACATGGTCACGGTGCGCGGCGTCAACGTCTATCCGTCCGGCGTCGAGAACATCATCCGCAAATTCACCGAAGTCGACGAATTCCGCATCCACGTGCGCCGCGAGCACGCGCTCGACGAGATGGACGTCGAGATCGAGCTGTGCGAAGGTGCCGACGCATGCATCGTGCATTCGATCGCCGAAAAACTCGATTCGCTCCTCGCCTTCCGGCCGCGCGTCCACCACGTCGGCCGCAACGCGCTGCCACGCTTCGACATGAAAGCGCGGCGCTTCCATGTCAGCCGCGAGGGGTGACGACGGCGCCGGGACGCATCACCTGCGCGCTCCCCGGCAGGCGTGTGGCTGCGGGGCAGCTGAAGGTGTTACCGCTGCGGCCGGGACGGGCCGGCAAGCCCGTCCCGGCCGCAGCATTGCAGTGAGCAGAGCAATAAAACATCAAGGAGGAGACTTATGAGGATGAACAAAGTCGGCGTTGCGATCGCGCTGTCGGCCCTCGTTGCGACCAGTGCGAGCGCGAAGGAAGGCGGCGATCAGTATCCCCACGGCAGCGAGAACTGGCTCGCTGGCGCGCTGCCGCCGCCGGGCGATTATTTTCTGAACTACTTCGGCTATTACGACGGCGACCTGCGCGACGGCGACGGCGACAAGGTGCCCGGCGCTTCCGTCACCGCGTGGTTCGACGCGCTGCGCTGGGTCAAGGTCACGAACCAGCAGATCCTCGGCGGCAACTGGGCGATGCACGCGATCCTGCCGGTCGTGCACCAGGAACTGGAGCTTGGCGCCGGCGGCAAGACGGTCAGCGGGCTCGGCGACATCGTGTTTTCACCGTTCGTCGTCGCGTGGCATTCCGGCAACTGGCATTGGGTCGCTGCGCTCGACTTCTACGCGCCGACCGGCAAGTACAAGTCCGGCGAGCCGCGGAAGAGCATCGGCGCGCACTACTGGAGCGTCGAACCGGTATTCGCCGCGACCTGGCTGTCGGAGAGCGGCTGGGAAGTGTCGGCCAAGTTCATGTACAACATCAAGGCGAAGAACAAGGACTTCCGGCCCGCGCCGGGCGCGCCGAAGATGGACTACGAGTCCGGCGACGAACTTCACATCGACTACCTCGTCGGCAAGCGCTTCGGGCCGTGGGGGGCTGGTCTGTCGGGCTACTACGTGAAGCAGACCACCGACGACGAGCTCGACGGCCGCAAGATCCCCGCGGCGATCGGCCCGTGGTCCGCAGGGCGCCGCGGCGAAGTGTTCGCGATCGGCCCGAGCATCAGCTACACGACGAAAGGCGGCACGCTGCTCGTCGCGCAGTGGCAGCACGAAACCGAAGCCGAGAATCGCTTCCGCGGCGACAAGGCGTGGTTCAAGCTCGTGACGCCGTTCTGAGCCAGGCTGCGGCGCGCGCGGAAATTGCGCGTCGCGCCGCCGTCTCGTGTGCGGGCAGGCTTTCAGCCGGTGCCGTTCGCCCCCGGCAGATCGGCCGGGCGGCCTTGATCGGGCTGCCGGTAGTCACACACGCCGTGCGGAAAGATCTGCTCGAGTCGCGCCCGGTAGGGACGCATGTCGACCGGTTCGTAGAGCCCGGCATCGAGCGCCTCGCCGACCGTCTGCAGCGCACACTTGAAATGATCGCCGCGTATCGTGTCGCCCGCGACGATGCGCGGCGTGTCATAGATCGGATAGGCGCGCATGCACGACCCGCGCGGACGCCCGTTCCATTCACCGTCCCATACCCGATCGCCGCTGAACATCGTCCTCCCCCGCGCATCGATGCAACGATCGCTCGCGGCCGCCGGGCGCAGCGCGGACCACGACTGCTCGGGACGCGCGCGTTTGGCGGCGAGCCATCGCTCGATCGCGGCAAAGGCTGCCGGAGTCGGATCGTGCTTCCTGTCGCTGACCCAGATCGCCTGGTTTCCCGCGTCTCCCTGGGCCGCAAGCAGCCGGGCGCGCACCGAAAAGGACGCTGACGCATGATGCATGTCCAGCACCGGTTCCAGATAGTGGCGCACGTCGATGACCGGAATGTCGAGCCGCCCGAGAAAGACCTGCCCCGAGCGATACGCCGCCGCCATTGCCATGCGGTCGCCTTCGAAGCGCGGCGCCGGCGCATCGCGCGTCGTGCCGCGATTCATGTTGTGCGCGCTCCACGGCGAGAAATCGTCCAGATCGCTGGCGGCTCCGCGCAGGATCCAGAAACGCTCGCGCTTCATCTCGGCGACGGGCTTCCAGCTGCCGACACGGGCATTGAGGCGCAGGAACTGCTCGGCATCGATCTGCCCGCGCTGCAGCGCCCGCAGGCCGTACTGGACGCCCACGTTGTCCCACGGAATGCGCGCATAGCCGTGCGCATCGGTGCCGTAGAAGTCCTTCAGATCCTCGAAATGGCTCCACTGCACGCGCCGGAACACGCGCCTCGCGACCCGGTCTTCGATCAACGCAAAGCGCGGGTTCAGCACCAGCGGCGTCAGCCCGCGCCAGCCGACCACGCATTCGGTCTGACCCTCCGGGTCCGCCACCCGACGCTCGCCGGCCAGCAGCGCAAGCCGGGTCGTCGTCGCGATGGCTCTTGCCTTGCCCTCGCCCTGGTACTCGTTGCGGGCATTGAGACCTTCGACCCACTGCCGGTTTTCGGCCTCGTGCCACAGCGGATTGCGGCGGTCGGTCCTGTCGAAGTAAAACTCCAGCAGTTCGCAGTCGAACGCCCAGATGGTCTGGGTGACCATGTCGGGATACGAATACTGCGCGATCGCCGCATCGATCAGGCCGGGACGGTTCTGCGCGAGCAGATACTGCTGGATCGCCCCCCCGGACCCGCCCACGCCGATCGTGTACTCCGGTTCGCCGTACAGCGCGACGAACTGGCGCTTTACGCGCAACGCGGTGTCTTCGGCCAGCCAGATGTTGTAATGGGTGGACGTCGTCGTACCGGTCGACGCGACGACCGCATAGCCCTGCGCCAGCTGCTCGCGCCGCCCTTCGAGGACCCTCGACGGCTTGACCCGGCCTTGCCGGTGCCCGATGCCGACGCCACCGGAAAACTGATAGATCAGGCGACCGTTCCAGTGCGCAGCACTCGGGGCAGCGAGAGTTTCGTGAGGCCCTTTCAGCGCCGCAATGACGTAGATGAAACGGTTGATCGTGCCCATTTCGACGCGCACGATGAACGGCACCTGCCTACCGTTGATGCTGACGCTGTCGACGTCGCGCACCGCCTCCGACCACCGCTCGAATTTTTCCTTGTCCCGCGGCTTGTAGTAATACCACGCCCGGGTGCGCGCGAGACAGTCCTGGCTGTAGCCGATCGGTGCCGGGTTCGCAAAGACCGTCGCGGCTTTCGAGACGACCGGTGTGCCGACTCCGGCCTGATTGTCCACCAGCGGCTGGCCCAGGCCGGAAGTTTCGGTATCGCAAACAAACGGATACTGGCGCGGGCCGGCAAACAGGGCTTCGCTCGGCCCGACTTCACCGAGCCTTATCGGAAACGGGAACGTCTCGGCAGGGCGCTGCAACCGCGACGGGTGCGGTCCGTCGTACGGTGCGGTGGGCGCTTTCGCATCGAAGCCGGTCGGCAGGCCGACGACGATCGGGCTTTGCGCCTTCGGCGGCGCGGAGGAGCCGGCGGGCAGCGTGGCCATCAGCAGCAAGCTCAACCAGACCCATTTTTTCGCCGGCATATTCCCCCCTATCCGAGTGAATCGATCAGGACCGGCCCCCGTTCTTTACGTATTCGCGGGTCACTTGCGCGGTATCGTCGTCTGTCTCCGGATCCGGGTCCTTGCTCGGGTCGGGCACCGGGTCGGGCTCCGGTGCCGGGTCGGGCTGCGGACCCGGCACCGGGGGTGTAGGCGTATGCATGATCCCTCCGTCAGCAAGTCGACAATCGCTCGCCGTCGCGCGCGGCGTCGGCTTCGACCTGCCGCCGTCACGCCTTCCAATATTAGGACACGCCGGTCGCAGCCGCTTTTCCACGTGTAAAGCCGGGCTGCGGGCGCGATCGCTCGCCCGTTGGAGAACGCGTCGACAGATCCAAAAATTCGATATCTCCAATCCGGTCGATCGAATTTACAAACCCTACCCTGCGCTTTAACTTACTCCTGACCCCCGGCAGATCGGGGACTTGTAAAGCGCGGGACGAGTACGACGGAAACCTCCGCCGTACGAACCTGAAGACTGCGCGACGCTCGAGGGGTGGGGGTTATGGAGGCAGCGAAACCGGTCGCAGCAGGCGCAGCGTGGAACAGAGGACCACGTCTGACTCGCACCGTACCGCCCGTGGGAGCCGAGCCGGTGAGAGCCAAATCATGATGCTCATGCGCCGCTGGTCGGTGCGCCGCGCCTCGTCGCTGGCGCGTGTCTACCGCGCGGTGCTGGCCGTCATGCCGGTCGCGCGGGCAGGCCTGCGCTTCGTGGGCCGACGGCCCGCGGAACGGCTGCTCGGGCCGGTTGAACGCGCCGCCAAGGCTTTCCTCTTCGATTGCCGCATGTGCGGCCAGTGCGTCCTGTCATCGACCGGCATGGCCTGCCCGATGAACTGCAGCAAACAGATGCGAAACGGCCCGTGCGGCGGAGTGCGTCCGGACGGCGGCTGCGAAGTGGTGCCGGGAATGCGCTGCGTGTGGCTCGAGGCGATCGACGGGGCGAGGCGTATCGCCTGCGGGCAACGCCCCGCCGCGACACGGCTGGCACCCCTTGATCACCGCCATCGTGGCAAGTCCACATGGATACAGGTGATCGCGGTCGACATGCCGGACGCGCCCGTGCCAGCTGCGCCCGAAGCGCGGCCTGTACCGCAGCAAGGCTCGTTCGAGCGCGCCTGCGCCTCCGGCCGCTTCGTCGTCACGGTCGAAGTCGGCCCGCCCGACTCCGCCGACCCCGCCGCGCTGCTGCAGCGCGCGGCCCGTTTCCGGGGACTCGTCGACGCGATCAACATTACCGACGGCGCGGGCGGTAACTGCCACATGTCGAGCGTCGCTGCATCCGCGTTGCTGGTTGCTGACGGCATGACGCCGATCTACCAGGTGACGTGCCGGGACCGCAATCGCATCGCGATTCAAGGCGATATCCTCGGCGCTGCGGCACTCGGGGTACGCAACATCCTGTGTCTCACTGGCGACGACGTCAGTCAGGGTGACCAGCCCGAAGCGAAGCCGGTGTTCGACCTCGACGCAGTGTCCCTGCTGGGCACCGCGTGCGGCATGCGCGACGGCGGCACATTCGCGTCCGGCCGCCGGCTCGACACGCCGCCGGATCTCTTCGTCGGCGCGACCGCGAACCCGTTCGTGCCGCCGCACCGCGAGCGCATCATCAACCTCGAGAAGAAGATCGACGCAGGCGCGCAGTTCATCCAGACGCAGTTCTGCTTCGACCTCGACCTGCTCGAAGACTTCATGCGCGAAGTACGCGCCCGCGAGCTGCATCGGCGCGCCCGCATCATCGTCGGCGTCGGCACGCTCGGGTCGGCCCGCGCGCTGCAGTGGATGGCCGCGCACGTGCCCGGCGTGTACGTCCCGGAAGCGACGCTGCGGCGCATCGCCGCGGCCCGCGACCAGAAGGAGGAAGGCCGACGCGTGTGCCTCGAAACCATCCGCGCGCTGACGCAGATCGACGGCGTCGCGGGCGTGCACCTGATGGGCCACAAGAACGAGGACGTGCTGGCGGACATCATCGTCGCTTCGGGCCTGCGCCGCCGGCCCGCTCTGCAAGTCCATTGAAATCCCGTGTCGATTGAGGAGGAAACCCGGATGAACGCGATGACCGATCAGGAAACGCTGCTCGTGGAGTGGCTCGCCGACATGAACGAGGACGACGCGCTCGAGCTCGCGAAGAAGATGCTGTTCGACGAGAAGGCGGACCCGCTGCGCGTGCTCGAGCTTTGCCGCATGGCGATGGACGAGGTCGGCAGGCGCTTTGAGCAGGGCGAGTACTTCCTGCCCGAGCTGGTACTCGCCGGCGAGATGCTCGAGACCATCGGCGCGCTGGCCAAGCCGTTGATCAGCGAGGACGGCGAAGGTGCGCAGAAGCTCGGCCGCGTGCTGCTCGGCACGGTGCACGGCGACCTGCACGACATCGGCAAGAACATCGTCGGCTTCATGCTCGACATCAACGGCTTCGAAGTGAAGGACATCGGCATCGATGTGCCGGTCGCCGAGTTCCTCGCCGCGATCCGGGAGTTCGATCCGCAGGTCGTCGCGCTGAGCGGCTTTCTGACGCTCGCGTTCGACTCGATGAAGGAGACGATCGAGGCGATCGAGCGGGCGGGCCTGCGCGAAGGCCGCAAGATCATGATCGGCGGCGGGCAGATCGACAACACGGTGTGCGCGTACACCCGGGCCGACGCGTTCGGCGTCAACGCCGTCGATGCGGTGACGCTGAGCAAGAGCTGGATCGCGGTCGCCGCGTGATCACGCTTGGTAGCGAGAGGAATTCCAGATGCCCTGCACGCGCAACCTCGACGTGCTGAAAGCCGCAGACGGCCTGGCCGAAGGATCGGTGAGCCGCAGCCGGCTGCGACGCGAAGTCCTCGGCCTCGCGCGCGACGAACGGCTCGTAGAGGCCGCCTACAGCTACCACATCGTTGCGCTCGACGCGCCGCCGGGGGAGTGGCTGCACGCGGGCGGTGAGGCTTTCCACGCGCCGTGGCTGCTGCCCGAATCGGGACGGCTGACCGCACTGGCCTGCGCGAGCTGCACCATCGGCGCGGGCATCGAGAGGCGCGTCGCGAGCCTCATCGCCGCGCGCCAGGCGTCGCGTGCGTTGGCGCTCGACGAGCTCGGCAACGAACTGCTGTTCGAAGTCGCCCGCATCGCCCAGGACCGCATGCTCGCCGACGCGAGGCGCCGGGCGCTCACGATGGCCGGCGAATTGCGCCCCGGCGACCCGGGCCTCGCGCTCGACGCCCAGGCCGCCGTGCTGCGGCTCGCGGATGCCGCCGCGATCGGCATCGAGCTCAACGCCGGCCTGCTGATGCGCCCGCACAAGTCGACGTCGATGGTGCTCGGCGTCGGCATCGACCTGCCGCCGGTATCGTGGTCGCGCTGCCAGCACTGCCGCTCCCGCGCGCGCTGCCGGCACGGCGCGGCGGCGGCTGCGGCCGCCTGATCCGGACGAAAACGCTGCGGAGCCTCCATGACCAGTCGTGACAAACCGTTCGCGCGGGCACTGACGCTGAACTTCCCGCAGCTCGGCCGCGCCATTGCCGCGAGCGGCGACGAGACGGTCCTCCAGAGCGCCCGGCGCCACGGCGTTCGCATCGTCGGCGCGTGCGGCGGCCGTGGCACGTGCGGCGCGTGCATGGTGCACATCCGTGACGGCGAGATCGAAGCCGACCATGCCGATCCCGCCGCCCCGTCGCCCGCCGCGCCGGCAAACCGGAAGAAATGGGTCCGCGCCTGCCGGGTTCGCGCTCGCAGCGACTGCACGGTCGAAGTCGCGCCGCGCTCGCTCGCACCGGTCGCGCGCGCGGACGTCGCGGGCGACGGCGATGCCGACCGCCTGCGCCTCGACGCGGCGGTCGCGAGCCGCGAGGTGCACCTCGCCGAAGCGACGCTCACCGACAACGTCGCTGACATCGACCGCGTGATCCGCGCGCTCGCCGTGCCCATCGACGCGCCCGGCACGCCGTCGATCGGCACGGTCGACCTGGTCGCCGCGCGGCAGCTGCCGCAGACGCTTCGCGACGCCGCCTGGTCGCTGCGCCTGTGCCTGAGAGGCTCCGAGCTGATCGACGTCGCCCCGCCGGGCAGCCGCGTGCTCGGGCTCGCTGTGGACCTCGGCACGACCAATGCGGCCGGCTTCCTCGTCGATCTGCAAAGCGGCGCGCAGCTCGCCAGCTTCGGGCTCGAAAACCCGCAGGTCGCGTGGGGCGCAGACCTGGTCAGCCGTATCGATTACGCCGTCAGTGGGCCAGCGGGGGCGGCTGACGAACTGCGCATCGCGGCGGTGGCCGCGATCAACGCGCTCGCTCACGACTTGTGCGCCGCCAGCGGTGCGAAAGCGACTGAAATCGTCGACGTCGTCGTCTGCGGCAACACCGCGATGCATCACCTGCTGCTCGGGCTGCCCGTGCGGCAACTCGGCCGCGCGCCGTTCGTCGCGGCGGTGCGCGACGCGATGGACGTCAAGGCGCGCGAGTTCGGCCTCGGCGTGAGCCCCGGCGCGTATGTCCACGTCACGCCGAACGTCGGCGGCTTCGTCGGCGGCGATCATGTCGCCGCGCTGCTCGCGACCGAAAGCCACTGGCGCGACGCCGCGACGAGTCTCGTGATGGACATCGGCACGAACACCGAGATCTCGCTGATCCACGACGGCGTCTTCCTGTCCGCGTCGAGCCCGTCGGGGCCGGCGCTCGAAGGCGGCCACATCTCGTGCGGCATGCGCGCCGCCGCGGGCGCGATCGAGCAGGTCGGGCTCGACGACGGCCATGTCACGGTGCGCACGATCGGCGGCAAGACACCGGTCGGGCTGTGCGGCTCGGGCGTGCTCGACGCGCTGGCGACGCTGTATCGAGCCGGCATCGTCGATCGCCGCGGGCGCATCCAGGCGCCGCACCGCGACGTCGGCGCACAGGACGGCGAGCGCTTCGCGGTGCTCGCCCCCGGCGTCCATTTCACCCAGGCCGACGTGCGCGCGGTGCAGCTCGCGAAAGCGGCGATCCGCACCGCCGTCGACCTGCTGCTCGCCGACGCCGGGGTTGAGGCGCCGGCGATCGGGCGCTTCATCATCGCCGGCGCTTTCGGCGCGTACATCGACATCGACAGCGCGGTTGCAATCGGCATGTTCCCGGACCTGCCGCGCGAACGTTTCGTGCAGGTCGGCAACGCGGCCGGCGCCGGCGTGCGGCAGATGCTCGCCAGCACGGCGGCACGCAGCCGCGCACGGCAGCTCGCCGCCGGCTGCCGCTATGTCGAGATGAGCACGCGCGCGCAGTTCCAGCGGGCGTTCATCCACAACCTCGGATTCCACTGAAGCACACACGGAGGAAAGATCGTGACGACAGGCAACAGCTTCGACATCCGGATCATCGGCGAGCGCATCAACCCCGGCTTCAAGAGCACGCGGGCGCTGTTCGACAACAGCGACATTCCCGGCATCCAGGCATTGGCCATCAGGCAGGTCGAGGCCGGAGCGGTGTACCTGAACGTCAATGTCGGCTCGCAGGCGATGACCGACCGCCCGTTCCTGACCGACGTGGTTCGAGCGATCCAGGACGTCGTGGACGTGCCGCTGTCCTTCGACGTACCGAACACGGAGCTTTTCGAACTGTGCCTGGACACCTACGACCGCGACGCAGCGGGCGGCGAGCTGCCGATCGTCAATTCCATCACCGAGCACCGCTGGGACGCGATGGACCTGTACCGCGAGCATCCGTTCAAGGTCATGGTCATGGCCTCGGAGAGCGTCGTCGATGGCGTCGCGAAGAACAACAAGACCGCCGAGGACATCGCCTCGACAGCGCGGCGCGCGGCGCTGCGTCTGCGCGACGACTGTGGCATGCCGATGGACCACATCTACATCGACCTGTCGGTCAGCGCGATCATCGCCGACACTGAAGGACTCAACCGCGCCACGCTCGACGCGGTGCGGCTGATCGGCAGCGACCCGGAGCTCGAAGGCCTGCACATGACCGGCGGGCTGTCCAACATTGGCCAGCAGTTGCCGGCCAAAGCTGCCGACGGTTCCGACCTCAAGCACAAGCTGGAGAACGCCTTCCTCACGCTCGCCGTGCCTTTCGGCTTCGACACCGTGCTCGGCACTCCGTGGCGTGGCTACGAGCCGCTGCCCGAGGACGACTACGTACTGACGACCTACCGCCACTTTCTCGACCAGAAAGGCAGCCAGGCGCTGCGCGCGGTGCGCAAGTTCTACAAGGCGTGACGCGATGCCGGCCGAAACCATCATTGTCGACAGCTACTTCGACGGCGAGCGCCACCACGAGCATGGCCCGTATGGCTTCCTGATTGCCGACGGGCGAATCGCCGCGATCCTGCCGGCAGCGCAGCTCGCGCTCGTCGCGCCCCCAACCGCAGCGCCGCAACGCGCGGCGTTCCTGATGCCGGGCCTCGTCGACGCCCACGTGCACCTGTTCCTCGACGGCACGCAACTCGACGCGACGCGGCGTGCCGACTACTTGAAGGCGCCGCTCGAGGAGATGCTCGCGGTGGCGACGCACAACGCGGCGGCGACGCTCGCGTGCGGCATCACGACGGTGCGCGACGCGGGAGACCGCTTCGGCATCAACCACCGCCTGCGGGCAGCGGCCGCGGAACGGGGCGCCACCCTGCCGGCAGTACGCTCCGCCGGCCTCGGGCTGAAGCGCCCGAAGCGCTATGGCGCATTCATGGGTCGGGATGTCGCGGACAGCGACGAGATCGTCGCGGCGGTGCAGGAGCTTGCCGCCGACTGCGACGACATCAAGCTGATCCTCACCGGCATCATCGATTTCGACGCCGGCCGCGTCGCGGGCGAGCCGCAGTTCGACCTGGAGTCGGCGTCGCTGGTCGTACGCACCGCACACGCGCTCGGCAAACGCGTATTCGCGCACTGCAGCGGCACGACCGGCCTCGACGTCGCGATCGCGGCGAAAGTGGATTCGATCGAGCACGGTTTCTTCATGACCTGCGACAGGGTCCGGGCGATGGCCGACCGCGGCATCGCGTGGACGCCGACTTTCGCGCCGGTGCATTTCCAGTGGGCGCGCCCCGAAGTCGCCGGCTGGTCGCCGCAGACGGTCGACAACATCGCCCGCATCCTCGACGAGCATGCGGAAAACCTCGTGCGCGCCGACGCAGCGGGTGTCACGCTGCTGTGCGGCTCCGACGCCGGAAGCCATGGTGTCGGCCATGGTACCGGGCTGCTCGATGAACTGCAGTGGCTGCACGAAGCCGGGCTGTCGGTCACGACGGTGCTGCGTGCGGCGACCAGCGCTGCGCGGCGTCACTGGGGCGAGCCGGCGCTGCTCGCCGAGGGCGCAGCGTTCGATGCGGTGCTGCTCGAGGCGTCGCCATTCGAGCGGTTCGCCGCGCTGCGCGAGCCGCTGGCGGTATTCCGCAGCGGCTCATGTCACGCATCCCGGCCGGATGGGACGCTGCGTCCGTTGGCAACGGGGCGCACCGGGCGGGACCGGGTCCCGCCCGCCGCCGCTACTGCATGAGCATCGCCTTCGCGTCCGCGAGCAGCTTGTCGCCGTCGTAGCCTTTGGCCGTGACCTCCTTGACCCATTCGAGGGCGACGCCCTCGGACGCCTTGATCCAGTGCTGCACTTCGGCGGCTGGCACGGTGTAGAACGCGTTGTTGCGCGCTTCGGCCAGCTTGCGGTTCGGCGCTTTCGTCTCGTCCCAGATCCTGCCGATCCAGGCCGAGGTCTCGGCGCCGCTGTTCGCGTCGATCACTTTTTTCAGCTCCGGAGGCAGGCTCTCGTATTTGGCCGGGTTCATCGCCAGCACGAAAATGGTGTTGGCGATGTTCGGCAACGAAGCTTCGGTCTCGGTGTGGTACTTCACGATTTCGTCGAGCTTGAGCCCCGGCATCACCTCCCATGGCAGCAGCGCGCCGTCGATGACCCCTTTGGCAAGGCTTTCCGGAACCTGCGGAACCGGCATCGGCACCGGCGTCGAGCCCAGCGCCGCAACCAGCTTGGTCGACAGGCGGCTCGGCGCGCGCAGCTTCAGACCCGCGAAGTCCGCCATCGTCCTGACCTGCTTCTTCGTCGTGTGGATCTGCGCCCCTTCGTGGGTATGGAAGGCGAGTGGCCGCACGCCCTTGTATTCCTCGGCAGCGTACTTCGCCGCGTAGTTCCACAACGCACGGCTGGCTTTTTCGGCGGTGCTCGTCATGAACGGCAGCTCGAACACTTCGGTGACCGTGAAGCGCGCCGCCTGGTAGGTCGGCACCGTCAGGACGATGTCCGCGACGCCATCTTTCGCCTGGTCGAAAAGCTGCGTCGGCATGCCGCCCAGCTGCATCGACGGATAGATCTGGCACTTCAGCTCCCCGGCGGATTCCGCCGCGATCTTCGCGCACCACGGGCCAAGCAGCCTGGTCTGGGCGGTGGAGCTCGGCGGCAGCATATGATGGACCTTGAGTACGATTTCTGCATGTGCCGGCAAGGCGCCGGCCATTGCCCCTGCTGCGAGCACCGGTAATAGAAGCGCGCGTGTTTTCATGCTTTGGGTCTCCCGGAATCAGTCGGATTGGCAGCCGACGGCGACGTGATAGCGACCTCGCGGAGGCACGAGGGACGGTGAAGGCGCGGTGGCTCGATCCGTCTGCCCGAGCCTTGGGCGAAGCCGCACTCCGGCTTTGGTGAGGAACGGGTGTGCGCACTCAGCCCGCATACTTGCGGGCGGCGGCGAACATCGCGCGGACGTTATCGACCGGCGCCTCGTCGGGCAGGCCGAACGCACAGTCGAGAATCAGCTTGCCGCCCTTGTGAAACACGTTTTCGGCAAGATGGCGCACTGCGGCGTCGACCTCGGCGGGCGTCCCGGTGGTCATCATCGACGGCGACAAATTACCGCGCAGCGCCACCACGTCGCCGAGCACCTCGAACGCCTTGACCAGGTCGGTGCGCTCGAACCAGTAGATGCACTTGCCCGCCGGGATGTCCTTGATGATCTCGAGCCGCTTCGTGCAATCGGCTTCCCAAAGCGGCATCGGGATCAGCCCGGCGTCGATCAGGCCGACCAGCAGGCGACGGAACGACGGCCACCAGAACGTCTCGAACTGCTTCGGCGACATGAACGCGTCGGGCGCCCAATGCACCGGGATGAAGACGACGGGATTGCCGGAAGCGCGCGCCGCCGAGACGATCTGTTTCAGCAGGAACACCGCAACTTTGTCCAGCAGGGTCAGCAGCTGGTCCTTTTTGCGGTATAGGTCTTTCATCATGCCGGTCGCGCCGCGAAAGTAGTCGGCGATGAAGTCATACGGCGCGATGCCTGTTGTACCGTTCGTGCAAGGGTAGCCGAGCGTCGCCAGGCGGTCGGTGAACGCGATATGGTGCTGCGCGAAGCGCTCGGCCTCTTCAGCGGCCCGGATGACTTTTTCGAGCGCCTCGCGTACCCGCGACTTCGCGAACGGGCGGATGCCGCCGAGCAGGCGGAAGTAGTACAACCCGGGAAGATAAGGCAGATCCTCGAAGCCCTCGAACGCCGAGGCGACACGCGGCAGGTAGGTGTGCAGATAATAGCCGGTCGGATCGAAGATGAAGTCTTCGTACTCGTCGGCTTTCATGTATTCGCGGTCGAGATACTGGAACGGCTGGTCGTCGCCGACGCCGTGCCCCGGCCACTGCAGCTGCTTGAAACCGATGGCGTCGAGCGACGGGCCGGCAGTCGCCGTGAGCAGCAGCGGACTGACGACGTCGGGGTCGAATTCCAGCACCGCGCGCTCGCCGATCTCGCGCGTCTTTTCGTAGTCGTACATCAGCTCGCGGCACGTGATGCCGGCGTAACGGGCGAGCCAGAACGTCGAGTAGAAAGCTACGGGCATGCGATCCGGCTGCTTCAGCGCGACGCAATCGATGATGCGCTGCCAGCGCGTGTCGAAAGCGGAGGGGGCGGTGGCGGCCACGGCCGGACTCTTGACGAGCGTTTCGCAGATGGCATTCATCGTATGCATTTCCTTCCTGGAACATGAGGGCATCGGGAAAGACGCGCCGACTTGCTGATCGGCCTTGCGGGGGCAGCACATGCCTCGTTCCGATATCCGGCAGGCGACCGTGACGGGCTGTCGCGGAGTCAATTTCTCCCTGCAGGTGGCGGTGCAGGCAGCTGAAGGCAATATCGTGAAAGTGCTAGAGTCCGTCAATCCACTCTGATGGATTAGGAAAATCCAAAAAATGAATCTTCATTCAGTGGATCTGAACCTGCTGGTGATCTTCGATGCGATCCTGCGCCACAAGAGCGTCAAGGACGCCGGAACCGAACTCGGTCTCAGCCAGCCGGCGATGAGCTATGCGCTCGCGAAGCTGCGCACGACTTTCGACGATCCGCTGTTCTTCCGCACCGGCATCGAGATGCTGCCAACCGCGCGCGCGTCACTGCTGGCGCTGCCGATAGGCGAGGTGATCGAGAAGATAAGGAACGACGTTTTCGGCGCCGCACCGTTCGACCCGGCCCAGTCGACGCGCCGCTTCACGCTGTGCATGGCCGACATCGGCGAGAGCAACTACGTGCCGATGCTAATGAACGCGCTGCAGGTCAAGGCACCGGGCGTCAGCCTCCGAACCGTGTTCATGCCTTCGAATGCAATGAAGGAAGCGATGCTGACGGGCGAAGTGGACCTTGCGATCGGCCCGTTCACCGACCTCGAACAGGCGCAGTATTTCCAGCAGGGGCTGCTCGACTGCGGCTTCGTTTGCATCGTCCGCTCGGACAACCCGCTCGCACGAGACGAGCTGACGATGGAGCGTTTCCTCGCGGCACGTCACGTTACAGTGAGTTCCCCGGCCCGCAGCATGGTGCTGATCGAACAACACATGCACCAGCTCAGGCTCGATCTCGACGTGAAACTGCGGGTGTCGAGCTTCCTGAGCCTGCTCCACATCGTTACCCGCACCGATCTCATTGCGGTGGTTCCGGCTGAGGTCGCGCGCACGCTGAAGGAATCGGGCGGGGTCGAGGCCTTGCCACTGCCTTTCGACGCGCCGACCTTCACCATTCGCCAGTTCTGGCATCAGCGCTTTCATAACGACCCGGGCAATCGCTGGCTGCGCCGCGAAATCCACCAGTTGTTCCGCAAGCTCGAGATGGGCTGAACACCCGCTGCAGGTGCAGAATAAAAATGACCATTCGCTCGGCGCATTGCCACCGCGTCCTCGAATCGGGACGCGCTCGAGCGCAGCGCGCAATGAAAGCACGCATTTTGCAGTTGACCGATCCGCGCGCACAGGTCACCTTCTCGTCGAAGGCGGTACGACGGGCCTCGCGTAGACGCGGAGAAAGCCTCCGCGCAGGCCGTCCCGATAACCCTGGCCGCCACCCGTAATGGAAGAGAGACCACGATGCACACCGCGGATACCCGAAACGCCGGGGCGGTCGCGAGCGCCGATGAAACCGAGCAGCGGAACACCCGCCTCGTCGCTTCATGCCGGTTGCCGACCCCTTGGGCAACTTTCCGAATGCACGGCTTCGAAGAGCCGGCGACCGGGCGCGAGCACGTCGCGCTGACGCTCGGCGCGGTCGCCGACGGTCAGCCGGTTCTGACTCGCGTCCATTCAGAATGCCTCACTGGCGACGCGCTGTTCAGCCGGCGCTGCGACTGCGGCCCGCAACTCGAAGCGGCGCTCGCGGCGATCGCTGCCGAAGGGCGCGGCGTGCTGCTGTACCTGCGCCAGGAAGGCCGCGGCATCGGTTTGCTGAACAAGGTCCGCGCCTATGCGCTGCAGGACGAAGGCGCGGACACCGTCGAAGCCAACCACCTCCTCGGCTTCGACGCCGACACGCGCGATTACGCCGTCGCCGCCTCGATGCTGCGCGAACTCGACATCGCCTCGCTGCGGCTGATGACGAACAATCCGCGCAAAGTCGCCGCGCTCGAGCAGTACGGCATCACCGTCGCCGAGCGCGTGCCGCACGTCATCGAACCGAACCCGCACAACGCGAACTACCTGCGCACCAAGGCCCAGCGGCTCGGCCACCTGCTCGCCGGACACTGAGACGGCAGCGGCGCGCTGCCGCTCGTCTCACGGCTTGATCGCGATCTTCAGCACCCCGTCGCGCTGATTCGCGAAGAGATCGTAGGCGGCGACGATATCGTCGAGCGCGTAGGTGTGCGTGACGAGGGCGCCGAAATCGGCACGACCGGAGGCGACGACGTTCATCAGCCGGCGCATCCGCTCCTTGCCACCGGGGCACAGCGACGTGACGATCCTGTTGTCGCCGAGGCCGGCGTGGAACGCACCGAGCGGGATCGTCAGGTCGCTCGAATACACCCCGAGGCTCGACAGCGTGCCGCCCGGCTTCAGCACGCGCAGCGCCGACTCGAACGTCGTCTGCAGGCCGAGCGCCTCGATCGCTGCATCGACGCCGCGCCCGCCGGTGATCCTGAGGATTTCGCTGACGACATCGACTTCGCGGAAATTCAGCGTCACGTCGGCGCCCATGTTGCGCGAGATCCGCAGACGTTCGTCGACGCCATCGACGGCGATGATCAGGCTCGCGCCGCGCAGCTTCGCGCCGGCAGTCGCGCACAACCCGATCGGTCCCTGCGCGAACACCGCGACGATGTCGCCGATGCGGATGTTCGCGGCTTCGGCGCCGGCAAAACCCGTCGACATGATGTCCGGGCACATCAGCACCTGCTCGTCGGTGAGGCCGTCGGGAACCGGCGCGAGGTTCGCGATCGCGTCCGGCACGAGGACGTAGTCAGCCTGCGCGCCGTCGATCGTGTTGCCGAATCGCCAGCCCCCCATCGGCTTGTAGCCGTGGCCGACATGGCCGCCGTCCTGCGCCGGCACGCCGTCCTGGCAGCCGTAGGACGTGAAACTCGGGCAAATCGCGCCGGCGATCACGCGCTGCCCTTCGGCGTAGCCCTGCACGTTGCTGCCGAGCTGCTCGATGACGCCGACCGGCTCGTGGCCGATCGTCAGGCCGGCCGCAACCGGATATTCGCCCTTGAGGATATGGACGTCGGTGCCGCAGATCGTCGTCGTCGTGATGCGGAGCAGCGCATCGTTCGGACCGACTGCCGGAACCGGTTTATCGACGAGCTCGAGGCGACCGGGCGCTTTGAAGACGGCTGCTTTCATCGTGGTCATGGCAATGCTCCGGGGACGGTTGGAACAATGACAACAGTCTATTCCCCGATTCGGGGCGGCGCAAACGCCGCGCGAGTGGCCGGGACAGTGTTCGAAGAGGCGGCCTGCCGCAGGGCGGATATCCCCCTCGCCGGCGCCGCTGGCGCGCTATCGCGCCGTCAGCAGTCGGCAGGCAGCGGCTGCCGTGACGCCGAACACGACGTGGGCCGCGGCGGTGATCCAGTCTCTGGCGGCATCGAACCACGGGAACACGAGCGTGAAGCCGTACATGTTCAGCACGAACAGCGCGAGGCCGAACACGCCGCCGGCCGCCAACGCCCGGGGCGCGTCGAGCGCGGCGACCAGCGGCGCGAGCACCACGCCGTAAGCGATCGACAGCGCGAAATGCACGGCTGTCGCGACGAGCATCACGACGACATCGAACGTCGCCGGCGGCGGCAGCACGCCGGGCCCCATGACGATGGCGGCCGCGAGCCGGGCATCGCGAAAGAGGATTGCGGGCAGCGTGTCGGAGAAGATCCACCATAACGCGAGCTGCGCGGCGGTCGCGACGATTCCGGCCACGATTCCGGCGATCGCGCCGGTCGCGACGAGCCGCTTGGCGCGATCCGTGCTCCGGCCGGAGTCTGTTCGCATTGCTGGATCTCCTTGTGCCCGGCGCGTCCCCTTCGGAACTCGGTTGGCGTCACGCGACCGGTGCACGCTTCATGCATGCGCGATAGCGCATGTGCACCCGCTCGGCAAACCACGCAGTCGTCAGCTTGCGCTGGATCTTCGGGCTCTTGAGCTCGATGCGGGGCATCGCTTCGCGCGGCACGCGGGCTCCGGCGGCCTCATCGGCCATCGCGAAAACGCGCAGGTAAAGCTGGGTCCGTGCGAACGACTCGCGCTTTTCCTGCCGCAACCCTGCAAGGATCTCCGCGGGATCGAGCTTCAGCCGCCCGGACAGCGCCATCATCGCTTTCTGCGTCGCGCTGGCCTCGCCGCTCGGTGCCCCGTTTTGGTAACGCAGCAGATCCCCGTCGAGGACCAGTTTGACACCGGTCAGCCGCGCCACCGCCTGCTGGAATGCCGCATTGCGGCTGCTGTAATGGCCGGCGTTGAAATCGGCGAAGCGAAACAGCGGATCGTGATACGGCGCCGGGTAATCGAGCAGGTGCGCGATGCCGAAATAGAGCCCGCCCGGACGGGTGAATACCGCGTTGCGCAGCCCCTTGCCGACTCCGCCGCCGTATTCCGGGGCGGCCCGTGCATGCGTTTCGGCGAACGCGATGCTGACCTGCATCGGCCCGCCGGTATGCACGGGGTTGTAGCCGCTCAGCAGCAACCGGCCCCCGGGCAGCTCGGCAATCATGTCGTCGTAGAGCACGCTCATCTCCCGCTCGGTGCGCAGCGTATCGAGCCGGCGCTTGTACGTCTGGCCGTTTGGCGACGGTTTCGCCAGCGCCGCATCGAGCGCGAGCTTCGGGATATGAAAGCGCTGGCGACGCGCCTCGATTTCGCGCCACGCGATGCGCGACAGCCCCGGCACCACCGGATCGGCGACAAAGCCCGACTCCTGTTCGATGACGGCAATCGCGGCACAGAAGTTTTCGGCAGTCGGCGCGAGGCGCAACGCGACAAAAGCAGCGAAGATGTCGGCGGCCCAGCCGTTCCTGTCCCGCGTCACGCTGCGCGGCAACAGCTCCAGCACCCGCGCGACGCCTTGCTGGCGCCCCGGGTAACGGGACGCCAACATCGACGCGACCGGCGCCGGCAGGGAAATCGCCTCCGGCTGCTCCGCTGCCGCAGCTGCGGAAGGTGCCGCGGGGCGAACGACGGGCGCACGCGGGGGGGCAGGTGCGTGAGCCGTTTTCGGCGACCGCACCTCGACCGGCGCCGGCGCCTGCACCGCGACCGGCTCGGGGACTGCGGCGCAGCCTGCGAGCAGCGCGCATACGGCCAGTGCGAAACCTCGAATGTTCCCGATTCCCTGGGCTTTCCTCATCGTTTTCCCTGTTTGTCGGCGGACGAAAGCGAATTGTTCGTCCCGCGTCCGCCGAAGCTCTTGTGCCGTGACCGAGCGCCTGCGAAGCTCGCCGGGCCGGCGCGGAGGAACGGTTCGCATCGTACCGTACGGCGCGGTGGGCCGCTCGTGGTCGCAGTCGGCCGGCAATCCCGCACGTCCCGGCGAAGTGCCGCCTGCCGCCTGCTGCCTCGCGCACGGCGCCTGCGGCGCGCGCGCTCGGTGAACATCGTATCGATGCGACGACCCGGAGTGGGGCACAATACAATGGATCCGACCAAGGAATCGAGCTCCCGATGCGACTCCTGCACACGTCCGACTGGCATCTCGGCCAATCCCTGCACGACTTCGACCGCACTTATGAGCACCAGCAATTCCTCGACTGGCTGCTCGCCCTGATTGCCACCGAGCAGCCCGATGTCCTGCTGATTGCCGGCGACGTCTTCGACAACGCGAATCCGTCGGCCAGCGCGCAGCACCAGCTGTACCGTTTCCTCACCGCCGCTCGCGAGCGCATGCCGCATCTGTCGATCGTCATCATCGCCGGCAATCACGACTCGCCGGGGCGACTCGAAGCCACTTCGCCGTTCCTGGAGCTGTTCGACGCGGCCGTCGTCGGCCACGTCCATCGCCGTGCCGACCAGTCGATCGACGTCGAGCGCCTGGTGGTGCCGCTGAAGAATCGTCACGGGGTCGTCGCCGCGTGGTGCCTCGCGATTCCGTTCCTGCGCGCGGGGGACGTGCCCCGCATCGCCGGCGAAGGCGAAGGCGAGCACGACGCGTATCTCGCGGGCGTCGCTGCGCTTTATCGGCAGGCGCTTGCGGTCGCGCATTCCCGCCGCCAGCCGGGGCAGGCGATCGTCGCAATGGGACATTGCCACATGGCCCACGGCAAGCTCTCGGAACTTTCGGAACGACGCATCGTCGTCGGCGGCGCCGAAGCGCTGCCCACCGGCATTTTCGACGCGAGGATCGCCTACGTCGCGCTCGGGCACCTGCACCTGGCGCAAGCGGTCGGAGGCCGCGACCATATCCGTTACAGCGGCAGCCCGTTGCCGATGTCGTTCGCCGAGCTCGACTATCCGCACCAGGTCGTGTGCGTCGAGCTCGACGGCGAAGCTGTCGCCGAAATTCGCCCGGTACGCGTGCCGCGCAGCGTCGAACTGATCCGCGTGCCGAAGACCCATGCGTCGATCGACGACGTCCTGCCCTTGCTCGAAGCGCTCGATCCGGGCGCCGCAGCCGAACGTCCCGCGCATGCCCATCCCTATCTCGAAGTGCGCGTCCGGCTCGACGCGCCCGAGCCCGGCCTGCGCGCTCGAATCGAGGCGGCGCTTGCCGGCAAGCCGGTACGGCTCGCACGCATCGACCCGGCCAGTTCACCGCGGGGCGATGCGACCGGCAGTTCCGCGATGTCGCTCGGCGACCTCGAACGGCTCGCGCCCGAAACGGTGTTCGCGCGCTTGTGCGAACAGCGCCTCGGCGGCGATCCCGGCGAGCGCGAAGCTCTGCTCGACGCGCTCGCGGCGGCCTTCGCCGAACTCGCGATCGAACCTCCGGACGAGGCGTCCGCATGAAGATCCTCGCGATCCGCGGCAACAACCTCGCGTCGCTGGCCGGCGCGTTCGAAGTCGACTTCGAGGCCGAGCCGCTCGCTTCGACCGGGCTTTTCGCGATCAGCGGCCCCACCGGCGCGGGCAAAAGCACGCTGCTCGACGCGTTGTGCCTCGCGCTTTTCGACGACACGCCGCGCCTGCGCAGCGCCGGCGGACGAGGCATCGAGCTGCCGGACGTCGGAACGGAAACGACGTTGCCGAACGACCGGCGCAACATCCTGCGCCGTGGCTGCGCCGAAGCGCAGGCGGAAGTCGACTTCCGCGGCAGTGACGGCGTCGGCTACCGGGCCCGCTGGAGCGTGCGCCGGGCGCGCGGCAAGGCGAACGGCAAGCTGCAGCAGGCGGAGATGTCGCTGTGCCGCATCGACGATCTGCAGCCGGTCGGCGGGCGCTTGAAGTCCGAAGTGCTGCCGGCGATCGCCGCGCGCATCGGGCTTTCGTTCGAGCAGTTCACCCGTGCCGTGCTGCTCGCGCAGAACGAGTTCTTCACGTTTCTCAAGGCCGGCGAAGACGAGCGCGCGACGCTGCTCCAGACGCTCACCGCGACCGACCGCTTCGAAGTGCTGTCGCGGCGCGCCTACGAGCGCAACAAGCTGGAGCAGCAGAAACTCGAAGCCTTGAAGGCGCAACTCGAGCACCAGCAGCCGCTTGCCGCGGAAGAACGCGCGCATCTCGACGAGGCACGGGCCGGCATGAAAGCGGCGCTCGCCGAGCAGGAAGTACTGGAAAGGCAGCTGCAGTCGCAGCTCCAGTGGCACCGCGACCTCGACCTGGCGCGAGAACGTGAAGCCGAGGCCCGCGCGATGCTCGACAGGGCGCTCGCGCAGCGCGAAGCCGCGAGCGGGCGGCGCGAACACCTCGCGCGCGTTGAAGCGGTTCAGCCGGCCCGGGCGATGGTCGCCGACACCGAGCGCCTGGCACGCGAACACGACAGTGCCACTGCCCGCATGGCGCAGGCCGAAGCGGCGGTCGAAGCCGCTGCGAGCCTCGTCGCGACGGCGAACGCCGGCCGGATTGCCGCGGATGCTGCGCTCGCCTACGCCGAGGCGGTGCAGCAGCGCTTCCGCCCGCTGATCACCGGTGCGCGACAGCTGGACAGCGAAATCGCCGCGCTGCGTCCCGAGCACGCGAAAGCTGCACGCGCACGCGAAGAAGCGGCAGCGGCGCTCGCCAAAGCCCGCAACGATGCCGACAGCAACGCCGCCGCACGCAGCATCCGGCTCGCCCGGCTCGAAGCCGCTCGGACGTGGCTCGCCGCTTCGGCCCAGCTCGCACCTTTGGCAGAAGGCTGGATCAAGTGGGATTCCCTGCTCGAGCGCGCAGCACTCGAACGCCGCGCCCGACACGACACATGCGTCAAGCTGCAGCAGCTGACGCAGCAGGCGCGCAGCGAGGCTGACGCGCTGAAGGCCGCTCTGAACACGCAGGCCGCTACCGCGCAGGAGCTCGCGCGGCGGGAAACCGACATGACCGCGGCGGCGAACGCGCTCCAATGCTTCGACGTCGCGACGCTCGCGGCGCGCCGCTCCGGGATCGAAGCGAAACAGCAGGCCATCCAGTTCGCCGAGCGCACCTGGCGGGATTTGTGCACCCTCCAGGCGCAGTGCAACGAACTGGCCAGGCAGTGCGACGTGGAGCGCGAAGCCGTGGCAGCGAACCAGATGCGCGCTGCGGAACTGCGCGCGTTGCGGCCGGCCGCGGAAGCCGCTTTTGCGCAGGTCGACCAGAGCTGGAAAGTCGTGTTCGAGGCGACGCAGGCGAGCGTCGAAGCGTTGCGCGCACAACTTCGCCCGGATGCGCCTTGCCCGGTATGCGGCAGCCCCGACCACCCCTATGTTGCCCGGCACCCGGCTTTCGATGACGCGCTCACCCGGCTTGCCGGGGAACGCGAACGCTGCCAGGGCGTGCTGCACGAACTGACCATCGAGGAACAGGCGCTCGCCAGGGACACCGCGGCGCGGGAAAGGCAGCGGGTGGAAATTGCGCCCCGGCTCGTGGCACTCGACCGGCAGCAGGCGGCACTGCACGACGGGTGGCGTGATGCACGGCGTGATCTCGGCGAATTTTTCTCGCCGATGCCGGCTGACGACGGTGCGGCGATATTCGCGTGGCTCGCAGGCTGCAACATCGAACTTCGCCGCGCCGCGCAGGCTCTTGCCGCCGACGAAGCCGCGTACCGGCATGCGCAGGAAAAACGGCAGGCGGCGCAGCAGGCCCTCGACGACAGCCGCAACGCCGCGCATGACGCCCCCGAGACCGTCACACGGCTGCAATCGGCGGCCGATCGGACAGCGGCAAGCCTGCAATCCACCACCGAGATGCACACGCAGTGCGAAACCCGCCTCGCAGACCTGCTCGCCCAGCTCGACGCCGCACATCTTCAGCCGGCGGGCGACGAGCGGACTTGGCGCACGGCGTGGGAAGCCGATCCCGCGGCCTACCACGCCGGTTGTCGCGAGTCCGTCGCCGAGTGGAGCGCAAAACGGGACGCCGCGACGACGCTGCAGGCGGAGATCGGCCAACTCGACACCGAAGCAGTGGGACTTGCGCGCCTCGTTGAACAGGCCCAGCTGCAGCAACGGCACGCAGACGCGGCAGCCGAGGAGCTTCGCCGCGCGCTCGACGCGAAAGAGGCCGCCCGTCGCACGGTTTTCACCGGCATGACGCTCGCGGCCCAGTCCGGCCCGTCGACCCGGTTAGTCGCCGACGCCCTGGCCGTGGCCGAAATCGAAGCTGCGCTGGAGGGCGCGCAGGCCGCGGCTTGCAAGCGCCGGAACGGCTGCGAACAGGCTGCAAAGGAGGCCGGACAGCAACTCGCCAGCCGCCAGTCGACGCTCGCCGAGTTGACCCGGCAAGCGACAACGATCGCCGAATCCGCGCGCTGCGCCGCCGAAACGCTCGACCAGTGGCTCGCGGCGTTCAAGCGCCAGCAGGACCGGCAGGCCGAGATCGCCGACCTCGACCTCACCGCGCTGCGCTTCCTCTTGGCGCAGGACGCAGCATGGATCGCGACCGAGCGCGAACGGTTGCAGCAACTCGAGGCGGCGGTCGCGGGCGCGAATGGCGGCCTCGACAGGATGCGTGACCTACGCGAAGCGCACGAGCGCGCCCGCCCAACCGCGGCGCTGCCGGACGTCGACACGCCGGACGCCCTGCACGCCGCGCTCGGCGCAACCGTCTCTGGCATCGGCGCGTTGCGCGACAAACTCGGCGAGCTCGAACTCGCCCTGCGCCGCGACGCCGAAGTGCGCGAGCATTCGGCGAAGCTCGCCGAAGCGATCGAGACCCAGACCCGGGCGGCGCGCATCTGGTGGCAGATGAACGAACTCATCGGTGCCGCGGACGGCAAGAAATTTCGCAATTATGCGCAGCAACTCACGCTCGACATCCTGCTCGCTTACGCGAACGCCCATCTCAAGGATCTCGCGCGGCGCTACCGGCTCGAGCGCGTACCGAACAGCCTGGGGCTAATGGTCGTCGATCAGGACATGGGCAACGAACAACGCTCGGTCCATTCGCTTTCCGGCGGCGAATCGTTCCTGGTTTCCCTCGCGCTCGCGCTCGGCCTCGCGTCGCTTTCGTCGCATCGCGTGCAGGTCGAGTCGCTGTTCATCGACGAAGGTTTCGGCAGCCTGGATTCCGACACCCTGCGCGTCGCAATCGATGCGCTCGACAGCCTGCAGTCCTTGGGACGGATGGTCGGGGTGATATCGCACGTGCAGGAAATGACCGAACGCATCGGCACGCGCATCCACGTCAACCGCCTTCCGGGAGGGCAGAGCCGGGTCGTCGTGACGAAGGGGTTCTGAAACCGGAGGCTGTCGAGACGCAGGCTGGGTCGTGCGCGGAGCGGGCGACCGATTGAAAGGTTCCCCGGGGGCTTACTGCGGCCGGGCGGCGCGGGCGTGTCGTGGCTGGGTTGGCGGCAGGGTAAGCACCCGGCGAAGTCATCTGTGATGGAGCGCCGCGATTGAGGAGGATGGTGTCCACCATCAACTGATCGTGGACACCATCATGGAGATTGCGAAACCGCAACGCCAGAAGCGGCAGCACAGCGAGGAATTTCGGCAGGCGGTTGTTCAGGCGTGCGGCGAGCCTGGCGCGTCGGTGGCTGGGGTGGCGCTGGCCAACGGCGTGAATGCCAACCTGGTGAGGAAATGGATGGCCAAGCGCGGCGTGAGGCCGCCAGGCCAAAGCGTGCGGCGGGGTGAATTGCAGGCTGCCGTTTCCGAATTTGTTCCGCTCCACGTTGCGCCGGCATCGCCCCCGGACATCCGCATCGAGCTTTGCCGGGGCAACACGACGGTGCGCATCGAGTGGCCTGTGCAGGCGGCCGGCGAATGCGGCGCCTGGCTGCGTGAGTGGCTTCGATGATCCGGATCGACGCGGTCTGGCTGGCGGTGCAGGCGCTGGACATGCGGGCCGGTACCGATACGGTGCTGGGTCGGGTCGTTCAGGTGTTCGGTGAAGCGCGGCCGCACCATGCCTACCTCTTCGCCAACCGTCGAGGCAACCGAATGAAGGTGCTGGTCCATGACGGCTTCGGCATCTGGCTGGCGGCGCGCCGACTCCAACAGGGGCGCTTCCATTGGCCGGCCGGCGAGACGACGGCGACGCTGAGTCGGGCGCAGTTCGACGCCCTGGTGCTGGGGCTGCCGTGGCAGCGGATCGGCGACGACGGCATCATCCGGGTGCTGTGAGCCGCGGCAATTCTGACCTACCCTAATAGCCAACGAGCATCAGGGCGGGCATCATGCCCGCATGCTTCTTCCTGCCCGGCTTGACGAACTGAATGCGGATGAACTGCGCCACCTGGTGCAGGAATTGGCCGCCGAAGTCAGCCAGCAAGCGGCGCTGATCGGCCAGAAGGATCACGAGCTGAACTGGCGTCAGGCCAAGATCGACAAGCTCACGCATGAACTGGCGTTGCACAAGCGCTGGCGGTTCAGTGCCCGATCCGAGCAGCTGTCGGCCGAGCAGGCGCGACTGTTCGAGGAAACCGTCGACACCGACCTCGCCGCAATCGAAACAGAACTCGAACAGCTGTCGAGTCCGAAGCCACCGGACGAGAAAGCCAAGCCGCGTCGGCAGCCGCTGCCGCCGCATTTGCCACGCCACGACATCCACCACGAACCGGAGCAGAGGACCTGCCCCTGCGGCTGTCAGCTCAAGCGCATCGGCGAGGATATCGCCGAGAAGCTCGACTACACGCCGGGCGTGTTCACCGTCGAGCGGCACATTCGCGGCAAGTGGGTCTGTGCCCAGTGCGAGACGCTGATCCAGGCCCCGGTGCCGGCGCAAGTGATCGACAAGGGCATTCCGACCGTCGGCCTGCTGGCGCACGTGATGGTCGCCAAGTTCGCCGATCATCAACCCTTGTATCGGCTGAGCGGCATCCTCGATCGGTCCGGCATGACGATTCCGCCCTCGACGCTCGGCCAGTGGGTCGGCGTAACCGGCGTCGCGCTGCAACCGCTGGTCGACGCTCTCAAGGAGGCGTTGCTCGAGCGTCCGGTATTGCATGCCGACGAGACGCCGGTGGCGATGCTCAATCCCGGTGCCGGCAAGACGCATCGGGCGTATTTATGGAGTTACGGCACGCCGGTCTTCGAAACGATGAAGGCGGTGATCTACGACTTTGCTGACAGCCGGGCGGGCAAGCACGCGAAAGCCTTCCTCGGCGACTGGCGAGGGACGCTGGTCTGCGACGATTACGCGGCCTATAACGCCCTGTTTGCCCACGGGATCACCGAAGCAGGATGCATGGCCCATGCGAGGCGACGCTTCTTCAACCTGCATGCCAACCACCAGAGCCAGATTGCCGGCGAAGCGCTCGAGATCTTCGGCCAGATCTACGGCGTCGAGCGCGACGTGGCCGACCTGACCGCCCATGAACGGCTCCGAATACGACAGGCGAAAGCGCGACCGATCGCCGATGCCTTGCATACTTGGCTGATGACGCAACGACAACGCGTGCCAACCGGTTCGGCGACGGCCAAGGCCATCGATTACAGCCTGAATCGATGGGCGGCACTGACCCACTATCTTGACGACGGCCGGGTGCCGATCGACAACAACTGGATCGAGAATCGAATCCGGCCGGTGGCCCTCGGCCGTGGGAACTGGCTATTCGCGGGCAGCCTGCGCGCCGGCCAGCGGGCGGCGGCGATCATGAGCCTGATTCAGTCGGCCAAGCTCAACGGCCACGATCCGTATGCCTATCTGAAGGACGTCCTCGCCCGGCTGCCGACCCAACCGGTCAGCCGGATCAGCGAGTTGCTGCCGCATCGCTGGCAGCCCCAATCCGGCGCCTGCTGATCCGCGTTACCGGCCGTCAAGATGAGATGGCCGGTTGGATACGCGGCAGGTGGACGTCAAAAAGCCGCTTTCCGGTTCGGGAAAGCGGCTTTTCGGGTGAAGAGTTAGTCTGACGATGACCTACTTTCGCACCCGCATGGGCACTATCATCGGCGCGGTCCTGTTTCACGGTCCTGTTCGGGATGGGAAGGGGTGGTACCAGGATGCTATGGTCGTCAGACTGTAAGGGGTAACAAAGCGGAGAAGCGAAGTGTGTGGGGGAGGTGTGAGGCGTTTTTTTCGGTGAGTCGTCACGCGGTGTTCGATCCAGGGTTATAGGATCAAGCCTCACGGGCAATTAGTATCGGTTAGCTCAACGCATTGCTGCGCTTCCACACCCGACCTATCAACGTTGTGGTCTTCAACGACCCTTCAGGGGGCTCGAGGCCCCGGGGAAGTCTCATCTTGAGGCGAGTTTCCCGCTTAGATGCTTTCAGCGGTTATCTCTTCCGCACTTAGCTACCCGGCGATGCGACTGGCGTCACAACCGGTACACCAGGGGTGCGTCCACTCCGGTCCTCTCGTACTAGGAGCAGGTCCTCTCAAACTTCCAGCGCCCACGGCAGATAGGGACCAAACTGTCTCACGACGTTTTAAACCCAGCTCACGTACCACTTTAAATGGCGAACAGCCATACCCTTGGGACCGGCTACAGCCCCAGGATGTGATGAGCCGACATCGAGGTGCCAAACTCCGCCGTCGATGTGAACTCTTGGGCGGAATCAGCCTGTTATCCCCAGAGTACCTTTTATCCGTTGAGCGATGGCCCTTCCATACAGAACCACCGGATCACTATGACCTGCTTTCGCACCTGCTCGACTTGTCGGTCTCGCAGTCAAGCCGCCTTTTGCCATTGCACTATCAACACGATGTCCGACCGTGTCTAGGCGACCTTCGTACTCCTCCGTTACCTTTTGGGAGGAGACCGCCCCAGTCAAACTGCCTGCCATGCACGGTCCCCGACCCGGATTCACGGGCCAAGGTTAGAACCTCAACGACACCAGGGTGGTATTTCAAGGTTGGCTCCACGGAAACTGGCGTTCCCGCTTCACAGCCTCCCACCTATCCTACACAAGTCCCGTCAAAGTCCAATGCAAAGCTACAGTAAAGGTTCATGGGGTCTTTCCGTCTTGCCGCGGGGAGATTGCATCTTCACAAACATTTCAACTTCGCTGAGTCTCAGGAGGAGACAGTGTGGCCATCGTTACGCCATTCGTGCAGGTCGGAACTTACCCGACAAGGAATTTCGCTACCTTAGGACCGTTATAGTTACGGCCGCCGTTTACCGGGGCTTCGATCAAGAGCTTGCACCCCATCACTTAACCTTCCGGCACCGGGCAGGCGTCACACCGTATACGTCCACTTTCGTGTTTGCACAGTGCTGTGTTTTTAATAAACAGTCGCAGCCACCGATTCTCTGCGGCCCCTTCGCCCTTCGGCTGTTCGCCTACAAGCTAGCGGGGCATACCTTCTCCCGAAGTTACGGTATCAATTTGCCGAGTTCCTTCTCCTGAGTTCTCTCAAGCGCCTGGGTATTTTCTACCTGCCCACCTGTGTCGGTTTGCGGTACGGTCGCTCTTAGACTGAAGCTTAGAGGCTTTTCCTGGAAGCATGGTATCAACCACTTCGGGCTCAAAGAGCCCTCGTCATCACGCCTCAGCTTAGCCCCGCGGATTTGCCTACGGGGCACGCCTACACGCTTAAACCGGGACGTCCAACACCCGGCTGGCCTAACCTTCTCCGTCCCCCCATCGCATCTAAGAGCGGTACGGGAATATTGACCCGTTTCCCATCGACTACGCATTTCTGCCTCGCCTTAGGGGCCGACTCACCCTGCGTCGATGAACGTTGCGCAGGAAACCTTGGGCTTTCGGCGAGGGTGCTTTTCACACCCTTTATCGCTACTCATGTCAGCATTCGCACTTCCGATACCTCCAGCATCCCTCTCGAGACACCTTCGCAGGCTTACGGAACGCTCCCCTACCATCTCTTGCGAGATCCGCAGCTTCGGTTCATGGCTTGAGCCCCGTTACATCTTCCGCGCAGGACGACTCGACTAGTGAGCTATTACGCTTTCTTTAAAGGATGGCTGCTTCTAAGCCAACCTCCTAGCTGTCTGGGCCTTCCCACTTCGTTTCCCACTTAGCCATGTATTTGGGACCTTAGCTGGCGGTCTGGGTTGTTTCCCTCTTGTCCCAGGACGTTAGCACCCCAGGACTGTCTGCCGTATATCACTTTGCGGTATTCGGAGTTTGCTATCGCGGGGTAGATCGCAGTGACCCCCCCAACGATTACAGTGCTCTACCCCCGCAAGTGTCCGTACGACGCACTACCTAAATAGTTTTCGGGGAGAACCAGCTATTTCCGGATTTGTTTAGCCTTTCACCCCTATCCACAGCTCATCCCCTAATTTTTCAACATTAGTGGGTTCGGACCTCCAGTGCGTGTTACCGCACCTTCATCCTGGCCATGGATAGATCATCCGGTTTCGGGTCTACGCCCAGCAACTCAATCGCCCTTGTCAGACTCGGTTTCCCTACGCCTCCCCTATTCGGTTAAGCTCGCTACTGAACGTAAGTCGCTGACCCATTATACAAAAGGTACGCAGTCACCCCACAAAGGAGGCTCCCACTGTTTGTATGCATGCGGTTTCAGGATCTATTTCACTCCCCTCCCGGGGTTCTTTTCGCCTTTCCCTCACGGTACTGGTTCACTATCGGTCGATCACGAGTATTTAGCCTTGGAGGATGGTCCCCCCATCTTCAGACAGGATTTCTCGTGTCCCGCCCTACTTGTCGCACGCTCAGACCCGCCAGCCACTTTTCGCATACGGGACTATCACCCTGTATCGTCGGACTTTCCAGACCGTTTTGCTAAGTAAATGGTTTAGTCGTGCAGGCTCCTCCCCGTTCGCTCGCCACTACTTGGGGAATCTCGGTTGATTTCTGTTCCTGCGGCTACTTAGATGTTTCAGTTCGCCGCGTTCGCCTCCACACGCCTATGTATTCAGCGCGGGATACTCCAAAAGGAGTGGGTTTCCCCATTCGGACATCGGGGGATCAAAGCTCCATTGCCAGCTCCCCCCCGCTTTTCGCAGGCTTGCACGTCCTTCATCGCCTGTGATCGCCAAGGCATCCACCACATGCACTTAGTCGCTTGATCCTATAACCATGGACCCTGTCGCCAGGGTGCACCGTCATAGACGAACTCACGCTTGTGCGCACTCACCTGCCGCTGGTTCAAAGCGCAGGTGAATGCAAAAAATGCAATCACACCAACCCATGCAACAGCGCGCCTTGCGGCCCACTGTCGCACACTTTACTTCTTCCACTTTGTTAAAGAACACTGGCACTAGGCCTAAGCACTACGCACCGTCCGTGCGCACTGCTTAGCCCTACTCTCGAGCCCACCCGATGAGGCGGTGGTGGAGGATGACGGGATCGAACCGTCGACCCCCTGCTTGCAAAGCAGGTGCTCTCCCAGCTGAGCTAATCCCCCCCTGTCCTGCGGCGGTGGTGGGTCTGGTTGGGTTCGAACCAACGACCCCCGCCTTATCAAGACGGTGCTCTAACCAGCTGAGCTACAGACCCTCATGCCTGCGAGGCGCTCGTTGCCTGAACAACCGATAAGTTGTGGATACTGCGGCCGCCGCGGCCGTCTTCTCTTGAAAGGAGGTGATCCAGCCGCACCTTCCGATACGGCTACCTTGTTACGACTTCACCCCAGTCATGAATCTCACCGTGGTAAGCGCCCTCCCCGAAAGGTTAAGCTACCTACTTCTGGTGAAACCCACTCCCATGGTGTGACGGGCGGTGTGTACAAGACCCGGGAACGTATTCACCGCAGCATGCTGATCTGCGATTACTAGCGATTCCGACTTCACGTAGTCGAGTTGCAGACTACGATCCGGACTACGATCGGCTTTGTGGGATTGGCTCCACCTCGCGGCTTGGCAACCCTCTGTACCGACCATTGTATGACGTGTGAAGCCCTACCCATAAGGGCCATGAGGACTTGACGTCATCCCCACCTTCCTCCGGTTTGTCACCGGCAGTCTCGCTAAAGTGCCCAACCTAATGATGGCAATTAGCGACAAGGGTTGCGCTCGTTGCGGGACTTAACCCAACATCTCACGACACGAGCTGACGACAGCCATGCAGCACCTGTGTCCTGGCTCCCGAAGGCACTCCTCGATCTCTCGAGGATTCCAGGCATGTCAAGGGTAGGTAAGGTTTTTCGCGTTGCATCGAATTAATCCACATCATCCACCGCTTGTGCGGGTCCCCGTCAATTCCTTTGAGTTTTAACCTTGCGGCCGTACTCCCCAGGCGGTCGACTTCACGCGTTAGCTGCGTTACTCAGGAAGTTACCTTCCCGAACAACTAGTCGACATCGTTTAGGGCGTGGACTACCAGGGTATCTAATCCTGTTTGCTCCCCACGCTTTCGTGCATGAGCGTCAGTATCGGCCCAGGGGGCTGCCTTCGCCATCGGTGTTCCTCCACATATCTACGCATTTCACTGCTACACGTGGAATTCCACCCCCCTCTGCCGTACTCTAGCCGTGCAGTCACAAGCGCAGTTCCCAGGTTAAGCCCGGGGATTTCACACCTGTCTTACACAACCGCCTGCGCACGCTTTACGCCCAGTAATTCCGATTAACGCTCGCACCCTACGTATTACCGCGGCTGCTGGCACGTAGTTAGCCGGTGCTTCTTCTGACAGTACCGTCATCCACGCAGGCTATTGACCCGCGCGATTTCTTTCCGTCTGAAAGAGCTTTACAACCCGAAGGCCTTCTTCACTCACGCGGCATGGCTGGATCAGGCTTGCGCCCATTGTCCAAAATTCCCCACTGCTGCCTCCCGTAGGAGTCTGGGCCGTGTCTCAGTCCCAGTGTGGCTGATCATCCTCTCAGACCAGCTACGGATCGTCGCCTTGGTAGGCCTTTACCCCACCAACTAGCTAATCCGACATCAGCCGCTCCAATCGCGCGAGGCCCGAAGGTCCCCCGCTTTCCCCCTCAGGGCGTATGCGGTATTAGCTACGCTTTCGCGTAGTTATCCCCCACGACTGGGTACGTTCCGATGCATTACTCACCCGTTCGCCACTCGCCGGCAGGCCGAAGCCCCCGCTGCCGTTCGACTTGCATGTGTAAAGCATGCCGCCAGCGTTCAATCTGAGCCAGGATCAAACTCTTAAGTTCAATCCAACAAAGTACTCAAAGAATCTCTACTGACTTCCGTGAGCACTCAATCTTTGCAATGCCGAATCCACCCGAAGGCGATTCGACCACCGCAGCAACCCAGTACCCACACTTATCGGTTGTTCAACTTTTTAAAGAACCGCCACATCGCTGCAGCAAGGGAGCGAATTATACGGGCGTGATCGCGCCCGTCAACCCCCTTCGAGACATCTTCCGATATTTCCTTGTTCTCCTGTCGCAGGCCGTCTCAGACGCCGCGTCACCTGGCCACTGCCGCTCGCCGGATGGGCTGCAACCCTCTCGGTCCGGTCGAAGGTCTGGCCGCTTGCGGTTTCGTTCTTTTTCGCCACGAAGTCCGGCTTTCGCCGCGCGCTCCGATGCCGGATGAGCAAACGCTGCGCCCCCGGGAAGCTCCCGTCGCACCCCATATGCGTCACCGTTTTACTGCACTCCGCATTGCAAGCTACCCTGCGTGCAATGCCGCAAGCGCGGGCGTTTTCATGAGCACCTCCTACGGAGCAACTGATATGTCGTCCGCACTGGGGGACGCGAAGGCGCGTCAACTGGCGAAGATGAAACGGCTCGCCACCGCGCTGCTGGTCGCGGTCGCGGCGCTGTTCGTGGTCGCCCGCTTGCAACAAGGGGCCGGAATCTGGGCCTGGGTCGCAGCCTTTGCCGAAGCCGCGATGATCGGTGCCTTGGCCGACTGGTTCGCTGTCGTTGCACTCTTCCGACATCCCCTCGGGCTACCGATTCCCCACACTGCGATCATTCCGGCAAACAAGGAGCGGCTCGCCGACAACCTTGCGGCATTCGTTCGCGACAAGTTCCTCGCCACCGACACCCTCGTCCACAAGCTCCGTACGTTCAGTCCGGCCGAGCGGCTGGCCGGCTGGCTGCGGCAGCGGGACAACGCTGAAATCGTCGCCGGAAAGCTTGCCGGCGGGTTGGCCGGGTGGCTGGACTTCATCGACGACGAGCGCGTCCGCACCCTGCTCGCTGCAAGGATCGGGGAACGACTCAGGGCGATCGACGTATCAGAGATGGCAGGACAGATCCTCGACACTCTGACGGTCGACGCGCGGCATCAGGAATTGCTCGACGCCGCGCTCAAACGATTGGCACGCTGGCTCGACGACCCGGAGGTGCAGATCGCCTTCGCCGCGATGATCATCGAGATCGCCGGCAAGGAGTACCCGAAGACGTTGAAGACGGTCGGCCTCGTCACCAACACCGACGAATTCTCGCGCAGGATCGCCGCCGGCATCGTGAGGGGCATCAACGGCTGGCTGCACGATATCGGGGACGATCCGCAGCACCCGCGTCGGCGGGCCTTCGACGAAACGGTGGCCGAGTTCATTGCGCGCATGAAGAACGACGCCGACTTCAAAGCGCGGGTCAACGCCGCGAAGCTGGACGTATTGACGCATCCGCTTCTGGCCCGTTACCTGGACGGCCTGTGGGACGAGCTGAAAGCCTGGCTGCGCAAGGACCTTCATGAACCGCACTCGCGACTGCGGCAACGAATCAGCGCCGCCGCAACCGCCTTCGCCACCGCCCTCGCCGACAACCGCGCTTTGCGCGATTCTCTCGATGGCCATCTCGAATCTGCCATGGTCGCGCTCGCAGACGATCTGCGGGACGCACTGTCCCGCCACATCGCTTCGACGATCAGGAGCTGGAAAGACGAGGACCTCGTCCGCGAAGTCGAACTGAGCGTCGGGCGCGATCTTCAGTTCATCCGGCTCAATGGCACTATCGTGGGCGGCGGGATCGGAGTGCTGCTGCATGCGCTGACCTTGTTTGTCTAAACCCGGTGGTCGCGCAAACTTGCGATCATTGTCGGTGCACGCGCCGTGACCGGGAATCTTTTCGCCACAGGCGGTCCACTTCACACATCGAGCCATAACCAGGAAGATGCATGCAACGCGATCCGAGATTCGAAGCCCTTCTGAAAAACCTCAACCACAACCCGTCGAAACCTGTCGGCCTGCTGCAGAAGCTCGGTGCAATCGCCGCTGCTGCGGTCATCTTCGGTCTTGCACTGACGTTCTCGGTGATCTTCTTCGCCGTGGTGGTGGCAGCGGCAGTACTCCTCTGGGGCTATGTCTGGTGGAAAACACGCGATTTGCGCAAGGCGATGCGCGCCGCCCAGGCGCATGCCCGCGCGTCCCCCCATCAGCATCCGAAACCAGGCCAGGGAATCGTCCTCGAAGGCGAAGTTGTGCGCGAGGTTCGGGAAGAGCGCCGCGACGATACACGTAACTGACGAGCTCTCAGTGATGGGCGCGCGAAAAAAAGCCGGCACTCGTAGCGCCGGCTTTTGCCGAGTGGCGGGCGAACTTCGCCCGGCCATCATTCCTGAATGATTACGGAGTGACCCTCCAGCCCTCCGGATACGGCGCATTCGGATCCGCACTGCGCTCGATGTCCCAGGACGTGCCCTCCCCACGATAGCGCGTGGACTCGTCCGGCATCGGCTCGAGCGCCGAGAACTCGCTGATCGGCTGATCCATCGGCCGCAGCTCGACGTACTGCTCTGGACGGTACTCGGGCCCCGCCCTCAACTCATCCACGCCCGCGCTCAGACGCAGCTTGCCGTCTTCGTAGCGCATGCGGTTGAGCGGCACGGTGATTTCCCTGTCGCCGACACCGAGAAAACCCCCTGCCGAAATCACCGCATGGATGTTTTCGTCGTGGCGGCTGCGGACGACCGTTTTCACCGAACCGATTTGTTCACCGCTCGCATCGACGACCTCGGTACCCCGCAATTGGCTCGGGGTCATCGACTGGACCTGTCCTGCAGCTCCCATCGGCGAGCGCATCTGGTGCTTGGTCTGGCCTTCAGTGTACGAGCCCGCAACAGCCCCGATAGGGACCGCAACGAGCGCCGCAAGTGCGCCGGCCAGCAAAGACTTGCGATAGATCGAGCTCATATCATCCTCCTGCCTGGGGTGGCGTTCGTCTGACTGGTGTCTCGCCCGCGTTCCATCTGGACGAGCATCCTGTCGATCCCTGTTCCGCACCGAGCGCGCCACGTCCGGCCAATTCAGCTGCGGTCTAGGATCGAGGTAAGCTTATGATCGATCGGCACCTTTCTAAGTTCCGAAGCACGCCCACACGAGCAGCCAGTCACTGCCGTGCGCCGAGTGGCGGAGCAGCTCCACCCCATCGACTCCCGCCGGGAACGTGATCCCAAGGAAATAGGCCGGCGCCGAGCGGCGTCCCGCCGATGCAACTACCCTGCCGCCGCGCGCCTCAGCCACGCCAGCCGCTGGTGGATCTTGTCGCGCCACCCGGCGGCGAGGCCGGGCGTCTGCGCGAGCCGTTCGAGATCCGGAAGGGATGGGCGGTGTTCCTGCCACAGCAGCATCGCCTCCCTCAGCGTCGGCGCGTCAAAGGCCGGCGTCGACAAGTCGAGCGTGTCGCCAGATGACACCCGGCCCAGTTCGAGGACGCGCCAGTACCATCCCGTCAGGAGGTGTTCGGCAATGAAAGCCGCGATCCCTTCGCAGCCGAACCGTTCGTCGATTTTCCAGCAGGGAGTGCGAGGCTGGCACACCTGCAGCCGGACCGTTCCCAGACTCCAGATGTCGCCGATGCGAACGTCGCGCTCGTCCAGTTCAAGGGAGGAGAGATTTTCGCCCATCGCCCCCGGATGCAGCCTTTCCCTGGCGTCCGGGAAGCGGGCGGCAAGCTGTTCATAGTGGCCAGCGGGATAGAAATGCACCGCCTTGTCGGGACCGCCATGCACCCTGCGATCGGCTTGCTGGTCGCCGACAAATCCCTCGCGCGCCACTTCGGCGCTGCTCACCTGCGACTTGTACATGCCGGTCGGACGCCCCGACTCGGGCAGCGGCCGGATGCCGCCGATGAAGAGGGATACGTCGGCCATGGTGGAGTCTCCGTTGATCCGGTGATTTTAGCCCCGAAAGGCCCCGCCTCCCGTCCGGCACCAACGCGGCGATCGCCACGCCCAGGCGACGGGCACGGCTTACGCCGCTCGAATGGAAGGCTGCGCCTGCTGGATAAATAGCGCATTCTGTCTGGAGGTAGCTCATGGCAAAAACACACGCTATGATATGTATAAATATACAGTAATCTTGATGGACTGCCACCCGCCGAATCCGTCACTCAACCTTACCGTCCTTTCGCAGACGCCCATGATTTCTCGCGCTGACCCCCTCACCGCTCGCCAGGCCGAGATTCTCGACTTCATTCGCCACACCGTGGAGGGCGAAGGACGACCGCCGACCCGCGCCGAAATCTGCACCGCGTTCGGCTTTCGCTCGCCGAACGCGGCCGAAACCCATCTGCGCACGCTCGCCGCGAAAGGCGCGATCATCCTCGAGGAAGGTCGCGCCCGCGGCATCCGGCTCGTCGAGGCGCTGGGGCTGCCGCTGGTCGGGCACGTCGCAGCCGGCCGTCCGATGCTCGCGATCGAGCACATCGAAGCCCGCTACCAGGTCGACTCGGCGCTGTTCTCGCCGCGCGCCGACTACCTGCTGCGCGTGCGCGGCATGAGCATGCGCGACGCCGGAATCATCGACGGCGACCTGCTCGCGGTGCATCGCACGCCGCAGGCGCGCGCCGGCCAGGTCGTCGTCGCCCGCCTCGAGGACGAAGTCACCGTAAAAACCTTCATCCGCGACGGGCCGATCGTGCGCTTGCTGCCGGCCAATCCGGACTTCGAACCGATCGTCGTCGACACGCGCCATCAAGCGCTCGACATCGAAGGCATCGCCGTCGGCCTCGTGCGCAACGGCTCGCGGTGACGACTCCCTGCATCCCGGCCCTACACGCAAAGCGATGTCGACCTCTCCCCTCGCGACGCTCGCCCGGTTGCCGCCCGGCCTCGTCTGGCCGGCCGACCGGCTTGCCCGGCCGGCCGAAGCGGGCGTGCCAACCGGCTTTGCCGCGCTTGACGCACAGCTGCCCGGCGGCGGCTGGCCGCGCGGCGCGCTGATCGAGCTCCTCATGGACGCGTTCGGCATCGGGGAGCTCGCGCTGCTACTGCCGGCGCTGCGCGCCGCCGCTCCCGAGCGCTGGATCGCATGGATCGCGCCGCCGCATCTGCCGTACGCGCCGGCGCTCGCCGCAGCCGGCGTGCGGCTCGACCGATTGTTGCTGCTCACGCCGCCCGACCCGGCCACGACCTTATGGACGACCCGGCAGGCGGTCGCGTCGGGGGGCTGCTCGGTCGTGATCGCGTGGCTGCCGAACGCCCAGCACGCCGCGCTGCGCCGCCTGCAGCTCGCTGCCGAAGCGTCCGCGACCTCGCTGTTCGTGGTTCGCCCGGGCGGCGCCGCACAGCAGGCGTCCCCCGCGAGCCTGCGGCTGCGATTGCAGCCGGCGCCCGACGCCTTGGCGCTCGAGATCGTCAAACGGCGCGGTCCGCCCCTCGGGTGGCCGCTTCAGCTCCCCCTTCCCGAGCGCCCCGCCGCCTTCTCCGGCCGCGCTGACCGTCGATGCTCTGGTTTGCGCTGATCCTGCCCGATCTGCCGCTGCAGGTCTTTACGCGCGGCGTCGATGACGCGGGTCTCGTGGCGGTCGTCGAGCCGCAGCCGCGCGCCACGATCGTCGCCGCGACCGCGGCTGCCCGCGTGCGCGGCGTCGAACTGTGCCAAGGGGTCGCCGGCGCGCTGGCGGTGGTGCCCGAACTGGCCTTGTGCGAGCGCGATCCGACGCTCGAAGCGGCGACGCTGGCCGAGCTTGCGACGTGGGCCGGACAGTTCACGTCGTGCGTGAGCCTCGATCCGCCCGATGCGGTGCTGCTCGAAGCGAGCGCGAGCCTGCGCCTGTTCAGCGGCATCGACGCGCTCGCGCAGCGCATTGCAGCTGCTGCGCTGCCGCTCGGCCTGACCACGACGCTTGCCGCCGCGCCGACACCGCTGGCTGCCCGCTGGTTCGCGCGGGCGCGCCCGGGCACGCTCGTACGCCCGTCGCCCGACTGGGCGCGCGCGCTCGATGCGCTGCCGATTGAACTGCTCGCCGACGGGGCGCCGGTGCCGCCCGCAACGCTCGAACTGCTGCACGGCGTCGGCGTGCGCCGCATCGGCGAGCTCGCACGGCTGCCGCGCGACGGGCTCGCACGCCGGCACGCGAGCGTCGTCACCGACACCGTTGCGCGCGCCCGCGGCCGCGAACCCGATCCGCGCCCGCGCTTCGTCCCTGCCGAGCGCTTCGCCTCGCGCCTCGTGCTGCCGGCGAGCGTCGCACACACCGAACCGTTGCGCTTCGCGGCCGGGCGGCTTTTCTCGAACCTCGCCGCGTGGCTGGCTGCGCGCCAGGCCGGGCTCGATTGCTGCCGGCTGCATCTCGAACACGAGCGCGCGCCCGCGACCGTCGTCGAAATAATTACCGGCCGTCCGCAGCGCGATGCGGCGCGCTTCGTGCAGCTCGCGTGCGAACAGCTGGCCGCGCTCACGCTGCCGGCGCCGGTCGAGGCGCTGCGCCTGACGGCCGACGCGCCGGTCGCACTGCCGCCAAGCACGCCGGATCTCTTCGGCGGCGAAAACGAGGCGGCGCGCGAGGCCGCGGTGCGCCTGCTCGATCGGCTGCGCGCGCGGCTCGGCAGGGACGCGGTGCATACGGTGCTGCCGGTTGCCGATCATCGTCCCGAGCGCGCGTGGCGCCCGGCCGCGCCCGGCGCCCGTCCCGCCCCGCACTCCGCCATCCTCGGTCCGCGCCCGCTGTGGCTGGTGCAGCCGCCGCGCGCGCTCGGCGTCACGCGCGCCTTGACGCTGCTGAGCGACCCGGAACGCATCGAATCCGGCTGGTGGGACGGCGACGACATGCGCCGCGACTATTACGTCGCGCACACGGCCGAGGGCGCGCTGTGGTGGGTGTTCGAACGGCTCGACCCGCCCGGTGGCTGGTATGTGCATGGTTTTTTCGGCTGACCCCCGCGCGGGCAGGGAGCGCTACGGGGAGGCGCTTCATGAATAGTGCTCCGCCTCCGCTCTCCCCGGCTCCGGCCTATGCCGAGCTGCACTGTCTGACGAACTTCAGCTTCCAGCGCGGCGCCTCGCACCCCGAAGAACTGGTCGCGCGCGCGGCTGAGGCCGGCTACACGGCGCTCGCGATCACCGACGAATGCTCGCTCGCGGGGGTCGTGCGCGCGCATCAGCACGTTCGGCGCCTGGCGCGGCCGCTGCAGCTCCTGATCGGCAGCGAGCTGCTCCTTGCCGACGGCCTGCGCGTCGTGCTGCTCGCGACCGACCGCGCCGCGTACGGGCGGCTTGCGCGGTTGATCACGACCGGGCGGCGCGCAGCGACAAAAAGTCGTTACCAGCTGACGCGTGCCGATCTCGATCACGGGGTTCCCGGCTGTCTGGCGCTGGTCGTGCCGCCCGACGACGGGGCACTCGATGCCGCAGCGCTCGTTGCCGACGCGCGCTGGGTCGGCGAACGGTTTGCGGACGCCACGTGGCTCGCGGTCGAGCTCGCGTGCGGCCCGGACGATGCGCGCCGGCTCGAGGCGTTGCTGGCGATCGCTGCGGCCGCCGGCCTGCCTCCGGTCGCGGCGACCGGGACGCTGATGCACGACCCGTCTCGCCGGGCGCTCGCCGACGTGCTGACGGCACTGCGTCTGCGGGTCACGGTCGCCGAAGCGGGCCGGGCGCTCGCGCCGAACGCCGAGCGCGCGCTGCACGAGCGCGCGGTGCTCGCGCGCCGCTACCCTGCCGAACTTCTCGCCGAGACGCTGCGGATCGCTGCGCGCTGCCATTTCCGGCTCGACGAGCTGCGCTACGAATATCCGGCCGAGCTCGTGCCGGACGGCGAGACGCCTGCCAGCTGGCTGCGACGCCTCGTCGAGGACGGGCTGCGCTGGCGCTACGGCCACCCGCAGGACGACCTGCCGCCGAAAGTGCGCGCACAGGTCGAGCATGAGCTTGCGCTGATCGCCGAACTCGGCTTCGAAGCGTACTTTCTGACCGTCGAGGATCTCGTGCGCTTTGCGCGCAGCCGCGGCATCCTGTGCCAGGGGCGCGGGTCGGCGGCGAACTCGGTCGTCTGTTGGGCGCTCGGGATCACTGAAGTCGACCCCGAGCTCGGCATCATGCTCGTCGAGCGCTTCATCTCGAAAGAGCGCGACGAGCCGCCCGACATCGACGTCGATTTCGAGCACGAGCGGCGCGAGGAAGTCATCCAGTATGTCTATCGCAAGTACGGACGCGAACGCGCGGCGCTCGCCGCGACCGTGATCCGCTACCGCGCGAGAAGCGCGCTGCGCGACGTCGGCCGGGCGCTCGGGCTGCCGTCCGGCCAGCTCGAGCGGCTTGCGCGCGACCGCTTCTGGTTCGACGCCGGCCGCATCCGGCCCGAGCGCTTGCGGGAAGCCGGCTTCGATCCGGCGAGCCCCGGCGTGCAGCGTCTGGCGATGCTGACCGAAGCACTCGTCGGCTTTCCGCGCCATCTGTCGCAGCATGTCGGTGGTTTCGTCATCGCGCGCGGCCGGCTCGACGAGCTCGTGCCGGTCGAAAACGCCGCGATGCCCGAGCGCACCGTGATCCAGTGGGACAAGGACGACCTCGACGCGCTGGGGCTCTTGAAGATCGATGTGCTCGCGCTCGGGATGCTGTCGGCGCTGCGGCGCAGCCTCGCGCTGGTCTCGGCGTGGCGCGCCCGCCCGTTCACGCTTGCCGGCATTCCGCGCGAGGCGCCCGAAGTCTATCGGATGCTGTCGGAAGCCGATTCGATCGGCGTGTTCCAGATCGAATCGCGCGCGCAGATGACGATGCTGCCGCGCCTGAAGCCGGCGCGCTTCTACGATCTCGTCGTGCAGGTCGCGATCGTGCGCCCCGGCCCGATCCAGGGCGGCATGGTCCACCCCTACCTTCAGGCGCGCGCCCGGATCGAACGCGACGAACCGGTTTCGTATCCGCAACCGCAACGCTCCGGCGCCGACGCGGACGGCGCCTGCGTTCACCCTGACGGGGTGCGCGAGGTGCTCGAACGCACGCTCGGCGTGCCGATCTTCCAGGAGCAGGTCATGCAGCTGGCGGTCGTCGCGGCGGGCTTCACGCCGGGCGAGGCCGACCAGCTGCGTCGCGCGATGGGCGCGTTCCGGCGCCACGGCGAGCTCGAGCGCTACCGCGCGAAACTCCTCGCCGGCATGGCCGTGCGCGGCTACCGCGTCGAGTTCGCCGAGCGGCTGTGCGACCAGATCGAAGGCTTCGGCAGCTACGGCTTTCCCGAGTCGCATGCCGCGAGCTTCGCGCTGCTCGTGTATTGCTCGGCGTGGCTGAAGTGCTTCGAGCCGGCCGCGTTCCTGTGCGGGTTGCTGAACAGCCAGCCGATGGGTTTTTACGCGCCGTCGCAGCTGATCCAGGACGCGCGCCGCCACGGCGTCGTCGTGCTCGGCGCGGAAGTGACCGCGAGCGACTGGGACTGCACGCTCGAAGCGCTGCCGGACGCGTCGCCCGGCCACGCTCCGGCGGTGCGGCTCGGGCTGCGGCTGATCAAGGGCTTCAGTCGCGAAGCCGCCCTACGGATTGTCGCCGCGCGCACCCAACGCCCGTTTCCGGACGTCGACGAGCTTGCGCTGGGCGCGCGCCTCGACGCGGCCGCGCTCAAGCGGCTCGCCGAAGCCGGCGCACTCGAGCGCCTCGCCGGCCATCGGCGCCAGGCATTGTGGCAGGCCGCGGCCGGGCTCGGGCCCGAAGGCGTGCTGCGCGGCGCACGCATCGAGGAGCCGCGCGCCACGCTCGCGGCACCGTCCGAAGCACAGGCGCTCATCACCGATTATGCGCGGCTCGGTTTCACGCTCGGTCGCCATCCGCTGGCGCTGCTGCGCGCCAAGCTCACGACCATGCGCTTCGTGACCGCGGCCGAAATCCGCGACTGCCCGGACCGCAAGCTCGCGCGCATCGCCGGCCTCGTGACGTGCCGCCAGCGCCCCGGCACGGCCAAGGGCATCCTGTTCCTGACCGTCGAGGACGAGACGGGTCTCGCGAACGTCATCGTGCAGGCCGAACTCGTCGAACGGCAGCGACGCGAAGTGCTCGGCGCGCGCCTGCTCGGCGTATTCGGACAGATCCGCCGCGACGGCAAGGTCGTGCACCTGATCGCGCAACGCCTGGTCGATCACTCGGCACTGCTCGGTGCGCTCGATGCGCGCAGCCGGGATTTTCAATAACCCATTTCCAAGCGAATCAGCGCCTTTTGAAATTCGACGTGCCCGCGAGGACGCCCGCTCGAAATCGTCTCGATCACGTAACTGCAACGCATTCGTCGAATCACGGCGGGAAACCCGGGCCGCCGCGCAAGCGCACCGTGCTCGACGGGGAGGCTTACGTAAACGAATGGCCCGAGAAGTGACCGCAAGCGCACCCTTTTCACCGCCCTGAACCGACCGAGCCAAGCCGCCAGCGCGAGCGATGATCGCGGGGCTACCGCACCTTGCATGCCGGGTCCGCTTCTTCGTGAACGCCGCGGACCATCCGTCGCAACCCGTGGCTAGCCGGCTCATTCTGATCTTTCCCGTGCAGGGCGTGTGTTCGGCGCAAGTTCGGCGAGAATCGAAATTACCAACGCACCAAGCGCGATAATCTGAAGAATGGCGCGTGACGCGTGCGCAAACTCCCACTGGTCCCGCAGGCGCGTCCAATCAGCGGGCAGCGTCTCAGGTGACAGTGGCAACAGCGCAGCGTTCACCGGAGCAACCCAAATCCAGAAGATTGCATGCGTCACAGCAAGACACAATGCGGCAAGCAACGTCCAGGGAAGTGCTTTCGGGCGCTTACGGATAGCGACAACGAGCACTGCACTGGCGATAACGGCACCGATCTCACAAACCCCTGAAACCTTCCCAAAAGTCGGATAGAGCGTTTGCAGGAGGTGGAGCCACAGCGCTCCGTCATACTGGAGTTTGGCGGGCATCTCCAAAAGATGGGCAAACGCGGCGCTCAGACTGAGCGCCGTCAACATAATCGTGAGGAATCGCAGTATTTTCACAAGAGCTGTCTCACGGGTGTCGAGGACGTAGATCGCCGCGTCACGAAACAGGTGAGTAAGCGATGCCTGGCCAACGTCCTTGTCTGCTTCGAGATGGCGTAGCGCTCGGAGCGGAGCGGGTTGGCGGCGAAGTGCGGCTTTGACGAGTGTAGAAGTCTTTCGATTGCTGCACGTTGTCCGTGACGATTGCAGTCCAGAGTTTCATGGCATGTCTCCGCCAACACAGGCAAAGCCGCACGCCAGCGCGGCGCTCAGCCGCGTCGGGCCGCCTCGATGGCAGCGACATCGATCTTGCGCATCGTCATCATCGCTTCGAAGGCACGCCTGGCCTCCTCGCCCCCCACGGCCAGCGCCTCGGTCAATACGCGCGGGGTGATCTGCCATGAAACGCCCCACCGGTCCTTGCACCAGCCGCAGGCGCTCTCTGCCCCGCCGTTGCCGACGATGGCGTTCCAGTAGCGGTCGGTTTCTTCCTGGTCGTCAGTAGCGATCTGGAACGAAAAGGCCTCCGTCTGCGGAAACGCCGGCCCACCGTTGAGGCCGAGGCAAGGGATGCCCGCAACCGTGAATACCACCGTCAACACGTCGCCGGCTTTGCCGGATGGGTAATCAGCGGGCGCTCGGTGGACGGCAGTCACCCGGCTGTCGGGGAAAGTCGCCGCGTAGAAGCGGGCGGCGCCCTCGGCGTCCTTGTCGAACCAGAGGCAGATCGTGTTCTTGTGCATGGTCTCTCCTTTCGTAATCGGTCGTCATCAGCACGTCACGATTGATCTCGACCTGGTGTGGGGGGCGTCAGGGTTCCAGCCACAGCGCCTTGTCGCTCTGCGGGTCGAACGGGGCGGAGAAGTGTTCGTGCACGACCCGCCATGCGCCGTGCTGCTTTCTATAGCACGTTGTCATGCGCATCCAGCCGGACATCTCCTTGCCGTCCGGTCCGGTGCCGCCACAGCGGTTGAGGCCGTGGACGAAGGCCAGATCGTCGCCCGCGGTGATCTGAAGGTCGTGGAGTTCGAAAATCATCGGGCCCGTGCACATCGTCATGCAGCTTTCCCAGTGCTTGCGGTAGGCGTCGGCGCCCTTGAACTGCAGTTGCGCGATGGCATCGAAGGCGACGATGTCCGGCGCGTAATGGGCGAAGATCCGGTCGATGTCCTTGGCGCGAACGGCGTGCGCCCAGTCTTCCAGTTGGCTGCGAAGCGCGGTTTCAGTGCGGGCAAGGGTGGATAGGGTGTCCATGGCAGGTCTCCTTGGTGCGGGTGAAACGGGTGTGTCTACCTGTTAGTCGATCGACGAGGGGCCAAATCGACATCGGTTCGCGGATTCAGCGGGCGGATTCCGCCGCGACGAAACCCAGCGCCTGCAGCGTCTGCAAATCCTCCGCGACCGGTCTCACTTCGACGCAGCCGAACTTCGCCCCGGGAATGCGCGACGCCACCTGGATCGCCTCGTTCAGGTCCCGAGCCTCGATAAGGTAGTAGCCGCCGAGTTGCTCCTTGGTCTCGATCCAGGGCCCGTCGGTGACCGAAACCCGGCCGTTGCGCACTCGCACGGTGCTGGCGGCATCGGGCGGTAGCAGCCGGTTGCAGTCGACGTAATGGCCGCTTTGCCGGAGGGCGTCGGTAAACTCGCGGTACTCCTCGAAGTGCTTGTCCGCATCGGCGCGGGGCATCTGCTCCATCACCTTCTCGGCACAGATCAGGCACAGGTATTTCATGACCGGTTCTCCTCGTGAATGGTGGAGGGGGGCCGCTATCGGCCGCCGTGGCGCTCAACAGCCTTCAGGGTTCGCGTGTCGTAGCGTCGCCCCGGGTGACGGTCTCGCGGATCGGCCGGACGGGACGCACTTCGATGCTGCCGACGCGCGCAGGCGGGATTCCCGCCGCGAGGCGGATCGCCTCGTCGAGGTCCTTCGCCTCGATCATGTAGAAGCCGGCAAGCTGCTCCTTCGTCTCGGCGAAGGGGCCGTCGGTCACCGACACCTGGCCTCCGCGCACGCGCACGGTCGTGGCGGTCCGGACCGACTGCAGCGCCTCCGAGGCGAGACAATGGCCGCTTGACCGGAGCTCCGTGTCGTAGGCGACGCAGTCGTCGTCGCGCAGTTCGTCGAGTCGTCGTTCATCGAGGTAGACGAGGCACAGGTATTTCATCGCTTTGCTCCTGTCACTGACCGGCACAATAGAGCCACCGATGATCGGCATATAGGAGCCAGCTGGAAGGGGCTCTGACGAACGTCTGCGGGGGTTCAAGATTGGCTGTTTTTTGGGGTTCCGACAAGGGCTGTTTTGGCCTTGTTCGGACCCTGCCGCGGGGTGCGGTAAGAGGCTCCGTCGAGCGTCAGGCAGTAGGCGTTGTGACGCAGGCGATCGACGGTGGCGGAAGCAAGTAGGCGGTTACCCGGGAAGGCCTGGTCCCACTCGGTGAAGTCGAGGTTGCTGGTGACGACGGTGGCGGTCTGCTCGTAGCGTTCGGCGATCAGGTCATGCAGGTCTTCGTCGGCGGGCGAACGCAGCGGTTTCAGCCCGAAGTCATCGATGATGAGGACCGGCACGCGCGCCAGTTGCTGGAGCTTCCGTTCATAGGCTCCGGTAGCCCGCGCCGCGTTGAGGCTCGCGAGCAACTGCGAGCAGGACGCGAAGACGACGTCGTGACCCTGGCGCACCGCGCAGTGCCCGAGCGCCTGCGCGAGATGGCTCTTGCCGGTGCCGCAGGGGCCGACGATGAGCACCGGGGCACGTTCATCGATGTAGCGCCCGGTCGCGAGATCATGCACCAACGCGCGGTTGGTCGAGGGCAGCCGGTCGAACTCGAAGCCTTCGAGCGTCTTGGTAGCGCGAAACGCGGCGCGACGCAGCCGCGTGGCGAACTTCTTCTGCTCGCGCCGCGCGACCTCGTCCTGGATCAGCAGCGCGAGGAATTCCGTATAGGCGAGCTTCGCGTCGATCGCCTGGCGATTGCGCGCGTCGAGCGAATCGAGGATGCCGGAAAGGCGCAGTTGTTTGAGTTGCGGTGCCAGTTCGGGGGCGGGATTCATGGTGGGACTCCTTGGGTAAAGGGGGCGCGCGGTGCACCCGGTCAGTGAAACGACGTCGGATCGTCGGCGAAGAGCGCCGCGGTCGCACGGGCGAAACGGGCGCGGCCGGCGTAGGGTTCGGTACTCACGGGGGTGAGCGGCTGCAAGTCGTGGCCGCCGGCGAGGATGGTCTTGACGGTGCGGTAATGCGGGCTGTCGTGGGCGAGTGCACGCTCGCAGGCCGCCTCCAGGCGCGCAGCGCCGTAGCGGCTCTTCAGCTGCAGCACGCCCTGCGCGGCACGCAGCCGCTCACTGATGCGGTCGCTCAAGAGCCGCCCGATGAGCTGGGCGCACGCGGTTCCGATCTCCGCGGCCTGTTGCAGACACCAACTGCGGTCGTGCGCGAAGAAACGTTGCGCCGAGGGCGGCAGATGATCGATGACGGTGCGCCGCTCGCCGGGACGACGGGCGCGGGCATGCGTGGCAACGGGTTTAAGTCCTGATAGACCGTGACCACGCTGTCGGTCGCGCGCAACCACAAACTCTTGCCGACCAAGGTGAATGGCACGGAGTACAGCACGCGCTCGAAGCTGACGTGGCAGTCGCGATGCACCGACACCTGATGCCAAGTGCCCAGATCCGGCGGTACTGCGGGCAACGGCCGCAGCACACTGCGCTCGACGGCGAAGCTGTCCAGCGGTTTGATGCGTGTCGTGCCGTGAATGCGCAGCCCGGCTTCCTTCAACACCCAGTCACGCGCCTGCGCGTTCAGATCGGCCAGATCGCGGAAGCTGCGCGTGGGCAGGAAGTTGCCTTTGACGTATTTGACGCCCGCCTCGACGATGCCCTTCTTCTGCGGCTCCTGGGGCGGACAGGCGTCGATGCGAAAGCCGTAGCCTTCGGCGCATTCGGCGTAAGCACGTTGCACTTGGGGGTCGTGCGCGCACGCCTTGGTGATGGCGCACTTGGCGTTGTCGATGATGAGGCGCGCAGGCACCGCGCCGAACCACTCGAAGCCACGTCGGTGGCAACCGAGCCAGGTGCGCACGCTCTGGTCCCACACGAATTCGACATACTGGTGCCGCGAGAAACACAGCGTCATCACGAAGGCCCATGTGCGGCGCAGTTCGCCGGAGGCGGGATCGACGAGCTGCGGGCCGGCGCCGAAATCGACCTGGGCTGCCTCGCCCGGCGCGAACGACAACCGCACCGTCGCCTCGGGCGGGCGCTCGCGCTCGATCGTGGCGACAAGCCGGCGCACGCTGGAATAGTGCCCGGTGAAGCCGTGCTCACGTTTAAGGGTGGCGTGGATCACCACGCCGGAGACCCCCTGTGCGAGCCACTGCTCGACCAGCGGCCGGAACGCGGCGATCGATGATTGCGCCGTCACCGGCAGCCGCGGACTGCCGATCGCCGCGGCGATCTCGGCATCTTCCGGAACCGGGTGCTCCGGATCGAGCCAGCCGCGGGCTGCGGCCAATTCGCGGAAACGGGCCGCCTTGGCCCGTCCCATCAGCTTCGCGCGCGCAATCTCGCGCTCGGAGTCGCCCTGGCGCATGCGCATCAGGGCCTGGCGGTACTCGTACATCTCGATGCTCCTGCGGGCCACCGGCTCCCTCCTGCCAAACCAAAACCCGGCAGGGTAGCGATGGACCGCTCAAGGTCGAGACGTCCGTCAGAACTTTGCTGGCTCCATTACGCCGATCCGGCGCTGGCGCCTATGTGCCGATCACGCCCTGGCCTCAATGTGCCGATCACGCGCTGGCTCCATTGTGCCGATCATCAACTGGCTCCTATGTGCCGGTCGGTGACAGCTCCTTCGAAGGGCGTGTTCGAGTGCGGCTTCCGTACCCCCTGGTCGAATGGCGCGCCGCAAGATCGACATCACGCCCCCAACTCCGCGAGCCGCCGCTCGAGGAAGCGACGCTCGGGTGCTTGGCGGGCCAGTGCCAGCGCGCGTCGGTAGGCCGCCCGCGACTCCTCGGTTCTGCCCAGACGCCGGCACAGATCGGCGCGGGCGGCGTGCGCGAGGTGGTAGTGGGCAAGCTCGCCGCGCGCGAGGATCGCATCGACCGCTGCCAGCCCGGCTGCTGGCCCGTCGTGCATCGCGACCGCCGCGGCGCGATTCAGCTCGACCACCGGCGACGGGTCGAGCCGCAGCAACACATCGTAGAGACCGACGATCTGCGCCCAGTCGGTTGCGGCGGCGGTGGGCGCCTCGGCATGCACCGCGGCAATTGCCGCCTGCAGCACATAGGGGCCGGCACCGCCCGAGACCAGGGCGCGCTCGACCAACCCGATGCCTTCGATGATCAGCGCCCGGTTCCACCGCGAGCGATCCTGCTCGTCGAGCAGCACCAGATCGCCCTCCGCCGTCGTGCGCGTCTCACGGCGCGACTCCTGCAGCAGCATCAGCGCGAGCAGCCCGATCGACTCAGGCTCGGGGAGCAGCTGGGCGAGCAGCCGGCCGAGCCGGATCGCCTCCCCCGAAAGCTCGGCGCGCGTCACCGAATCGCCCGTCGAAGCCGAGTAGCCCTCGTTGAAAACCAAATAGATCACGCGCAGCACGCTGTCGAGGCGGACCGGCAGCTCCGCCTGCGGTGGCACTTCATAGGGGACGCCTGCGTCGCGGATCTTGGCTTTGGCGCGCACGACGCGCTGTGCGAGCGCCGGCGGCGTGACGAGGAAGGCACGCGCGATCTCCTCGGTGGTGAGGCCGCACACTTCGCGCAGCGTCAGCGCCACCTGCGCTTCGGCCGACAGCGCCGGGTGGCAGCAGGTGAAGATCAGCCGCAGGCGGTCGTCCTCGACGCTGTCTTCGTCGGCGGCCTCCTCGCTCGCCGGGTCGGGCCGGTCGTCGAGGTCCTCGACGAAGTCGAAGCGTGCACGCCGGCGCAGGCCGTCGATCGCCTTGAAGCGGCCGGTTGAGACGAGCCAACTGCGCGGGCTGGCCGGCATGCCCTCGCGCGGCCACTGCTCGAGCGCGGCACGAAAGGCATCGTGCAGCGCCTCCTCGGCGAGGTCGAAGTCGCCGAGCAGGCGGACCAACGTCGCGAAGATCCGACGCGACTCGGTCCGGTAAATCACCTCCAGCTGCACACGCACCGTCCCCGCCGCTCCGCCGGGCGCTACCGCCGAGCGCTGGGGCGATTCGTCCGGTGAATCCTTACGGTCGTCCATTCGGGCCTCCCGAGAGCGTTTCGGCATTCGGAGATTTTCGTGCATCAGACCGCTGGCAGTCCGGTATGCCCGCAAGCGGCCGGTTTTGAGCAACGGCCTTGCCGCGCTGCAGTGGTGCCTGCCCGCTTGCCGTTGCCAACGAAGCCATACGTGTCGGTCCATCGCCTACCATGACATCTGCGTAGCGTGCGGATCGACATCGAGAAAGGCGGGCGGCGCGCAGTTATAGTGCATCAGCGCGATGTTCGCGGCGAGCCTGCTCGTGCGCCTGTCGCCATCCTCGAAGGTCTACAAGTAGCTGTGTGAAGAAGGCCGCTTGTATTGGTTCCACTTTTTGATACCATCAGCGAATGAATGCTACGCACCGCAAAACCCTGATCGCCATCTTCACGGACCCGGCTTCCAGGTCGCTGGAATGGCGGCGCATCGAGGCGTTGTTGGTGGCGATTGGTTGTCAGGTGATCGAGGGTAACGGCTCGCGGGTACGGTTCGAGAAGGGCGGCATCATCGGCACCTTCCACCGCCCCCACCCGGTCAAGGAAGCGAAGCCCTATCAGGTGCGCGATGCGCGCCAATTTCTGGAGAACCTTGGGGTGAAACCATGAACACGATGACGCACAAGGGCTATGCTGCTCGCGTGGAATACAGCGAGGAAGACGGTTGCTTCGTCGGACACATCGCCGGCATCCGGGACGTGGTCGGCTTTCACGGCGAAAGCGTTGCAGAGCTGCGAGCCGCATTCGAGGAAGCCGTCGATGACTACCTCGAAACCTGCAAGAAGCTGAACCGGGAACCGAACCATCCGTATTCCGGGCAGTTTCGCTTGCGGCTGTCGCCGGAGTTGCACGCCCGGGCCGCGATGGTGGCGGAGACGAAAGGCAAGAGCCTGAACGCTTGGGTTGCTGATGCAATTGAAAAGAGTATTGCCGCCGCGTGACGGTTTCAAGCAATGCAGGCCCAGCCGGGGCAGGCAAACACCGGAAAGCGGGCCAGTCGGGTGCGGGAACAGTCGGTCGGCTTTGACCGATCAGTAAAACGGGGAGCGGGGAGACCGACGGCCGCAAGGGCCGGTCCTTGTCCTGCTCAACATGATCGAGAAGAACTAAACGGCCGTACTGAGCGCGCTTGAGGGATAAGTCCGGGACGAAACGGTAAGTGCCAGATTCGTCCGTCCCGCCGACATGAAAAAGCCCTGATTTCGCGAGAAAATCAAGGCTTTTCAGTATCTGGCGCGCCCGAGACGATTCGAACGTCCGACCCCTGCCTTCGGAGGGCAGTACTCTATCCAGCTGAGCTACGGGCGCTTGGGGGCGATTAGTCGGGGCGAGCCCCGGAATCGAGCGCGCAAGCTTATACCTGTTCGGCTGCAAAGTCCATGCGGCCCTGCCTGTCCGCTACCCCGTGAGCGACGTCGCCGGGGGCGCGAGGAAGAAATCCGGTCAGCCCTGCGGCGGGATGCGCAGCACCTGGCCGGGATAGATCTTGTCGGGGTGGGTCAGCATCGGCTTGTTCGCCTCGAAGATCGTGTTGTACTTGTTGGGGTCGCCGTAATACTTCTTCGAGATCGCGGAGAGCGTGTCGCCACTCGCAACGGTGTGGAAGCGGGCTTCGGGCTCGGCACCGGGGGCGCTCAAGCGATCGTCGACCCGCTCGACGCCGCGCACGTTGCCGGCGGCAAGCAGGATCTTTTCCTTCGTTGCCTGATCGGGCGCGGTGCCGGACACGGTGACGACGGAGGTCGCGGCGTCGAATTTCACGTCGAGGTCGGAAGGAGCGAGGTTCATGGACAGGATGTACTGCTTGATCGCTTCAGCCGCTTTGGCATTCGCGGCGCCCGTATCTGCCGTCGCTGCGGGAGCGCCTGCGCTCGCCGGTGCTGCCGGGGCAGCGGCATGGGCCTCGCTGCCACCGAAGAGTTTCTCGCCGGCATCCTTGATGAACGAAAAGAGTCCCATCTTTGCCTCCGTCTGGAAAAGTTCGCATCGAACGCATACAGCATAGACGAGACGGGCGTGAAGATTTTTACGTTTGCATTACTGTTACAACCGGGACGCATCGCGTGCGGCGCGGAGTTGCGAGCCGGTGGCTGCTCGGGCGGCGTTCTGGATCCCGTTGCGGAGCAGGCGATAGGGGCGCCGGAGGCGACGATGGCCGGCCGTTCGCAAGCGGTGAAGCTGCGCTTTTCCCCACCTCCCGTTCCTGTCTGCGTCGCACGGGCAGCCCAAATCATTCGACATCCGCGGCCGGGCTGATGGGCCCGGATATACTTCGCACCTGGCTCGTCCCCAACCCCAGACAGGAGCAAGCATGTCGAGACCCCGAGTTCAGTTCGTGAGGCGCCCTGGTCGCCTGATGCTTTCCGCTGTCGCGGCATTCACCGTCGTTCAGCTCGCCGGCTGCGGCAAACAGGCCGCGCCCGATCCGGAAACGACCGCGACGCTGATCCAGCCGGTGGCGCGGCTGGACCTGAAGGTCGCGAAAGCCACCGCGGGCAGCCGCAGCGGCGAGGAAATTTACCAGAGCGTCTGTGCGAGCTGCCATGGCACGGGCGCGCTCGGTGCGCCGAAAACAGGTGATGCCGCTGCATGGGCTCCGCGGATCGCGCAGGGATTCGACACGCTGACGCAAAACGCGATCAACGGCATTCGCGGGATGCCGCCGCGCGGCGGGGGGGCGGATCTGACCGATATCGAAGTGCAGCGCGCAGTCGCCCATCTCGCGAACACCGCGGGCGGGAATTTTACCGAACCGCCGGTCGGTCAATAAGCGGTCAGTCCAAGAGAGGAAGGGTGGTCGATGGTCGCCCTTGCCGAGCTTCCGGCCGCGACCGAACGTTCATTTCCGGTCGGCGCGTTCGCGGGCGTGCAGTTCCTGCGCTGCGTGCTGGCCGTCGTCGCCGTCCTGCTCCTGTTCGCAGCTCCCGCTCACGCGGCGCCGCCGGCGGCAGCGGCGTCGGCCGCTGAAATCCGCATCGGCGTCCTTGCGTTCCTCGGCGCCGAGACGACGGTCATCGAATGGTCGCCGGTCGTGAAGCATCTCCAGACTGCGCTGCCGGGGCGCCAAGTCAGGCTCGTGCTGCTCGATCATCAGGGGCTCGACGACGCCGTTGCAGCCGGTACGGTCGACTTCGTCATCACGAATCCGGGCCACTACATCGAACTCGAAGCCAAGTGGGGCGCCAGCCGGATACTGACGCTCGACGCCAGCCCCGGCCGCGCACCGGGACGTTCCATCGGCTCGGCCGTGATCAGCCGTGCGGATCGCCCGGAAGTCCGCGCGTTCGACGATCTGCGCGGACGACGCGTCGCAATCGTCGCGCGCGAAGGCTTTGGCGGCTACCAGACAGTGCATCGCGAGCTGGCGGCGCTCGGCATCGATCCGGAGCGCGATTTCGCCGAGCTGAAGACCGTCGGTTTTCCGATGCGCCAGGTGCTCGAAGCGGTCGCGAACGGCGACGCCGATGCAGGCATCGTGCGCGCCTGTCTGTTGGAAAGCCGGGCGGAGTGGGCGACCGCGTTCAGGGTTGTCGGCAGGCGAGACGAAGCCGACTTCCCTTGCGCGACTTCGACCCGGCTTTACCCCGACTGGCCTCTGGCGACCCTTCGCCATACCTCGCCGGCACTGGCCAAGACGGTCGCGATCGCGCTGCTCGCGATGGCGCCGGCCGAGAACGGCATGGCGTGGGCGGTGCCGGCCGATTACCAGTCGGTGCACGAGATGTTTCGCGAACTGCAGATCGGCCCGTACGCGAATCTGCGCGAGCCGACCCTGATGATGCTGGCCGAGCGCTACTGGCCGTGGGTCGCGTTCCTGGCCGTGCTGCTTGCGGCGTGGATTCTGTACACGGTGCGTGTCGAGCATCTCGTCCACCTCCGCACCGCCGAGCTTCGCGCTGCGCTCGCCGTGCGCGAAGCACTGGAGGCACGAATGCGTGCCGGCCAGGAGCAGGCCGACCACCTCGCACGGCTGTCGGTGCTCGGCGAACTGTCCGGGACGCTCGCACACGAACTCAACCAGCCGCTCGCGGCGATCGGGAACTATGCCCAAAGCCTGCGCCGGCGCATCGACAACGGCCGCCTGAGCGGCGAAGCGGTGCGCGAAGCCTCTTCCGAGATTGCCGGGGAGGCGGAGCGCGCGGCGGCGATCCTCGGGCGCATCCGCGATTTCGCGAAGAAACGCGCCGCGGTGCGCGAGATCGTCGCGCCGCGCGAGATCGTCGGCGAGGCAGTCGCGCTGTTCCGCGGCATGCTCGCGAACGCGCCGGTGATCGAGGTGATCGACGAACTGCCGCCGTCGACGAGCGTCGAGGTCGACTCACTGCAGATCCAGCAGGTCCTTCTGAATCTGCTGAAGAATGGCTACGACGCTGCGCGCGGATTAGCTCCCGAGCGACAGCGCCTCATCGTGACTATCAGCCGGGGCGGCGACAACGTGCGCATCGTCGTGCGGGATTTCGGCACCGGCCTTGACGCGGCGACCCACGCACGGCTGTTCGAGCCGTTCTTCAGCACGAAACCGGATGGTCTCGGGCTCGGTCTTTCGATCTGCCGCACGATTGCCGAAGCGCACCGCGGCCGCCTTACCGCCGAGCCGGTCGCCGACGGCCGCGGTGGCGCCGAGTTCCTCCTGAGCCTGCCGCTTTCGACGACCGCTTCGTCTCCCACGGCCCCTCTTTTGGAGTCCGGTTTCGCCAATGCCCCGAACCGATGACTGCATGATCCACGTCGTCGATGACGACGCGGCGTTTCGCCGCTCGCTCGTCTTCCTTCTCGAATCGGTCGGCTGGGGCGTGTGCGCCTATGCGTCGGCCGAGGAGTTTCTGGCCGCGCACGAGCGTCCGCCCTCCGACCTCGGCTGCCTCGTGTTCGACATCCGCATGCCGACGATGAGCGGGCTCGAACTCCAGGCGGCGTTGCGCGCGCGCGGCTGGCCAGCGCCGATCGTGTTCATCACCGGCCACGGCGACGTCGAGCTCGCGGTCGAGGCGATGAAGCACGGCGCGAGCGACTTCCTGCAGAAACCTTTCCGCGACCAGGCGCTGCTCGACGCCGTCGCGACCGCGGTGCGCCGCTACGCCGAAGACCGCTCGCAAACCGCGCTTCGCGATGCGGCGTTGGCCTCGCTCGCGCGCCTGTCGCCGCGCGAACGCGAAGTCGCACGGCTCGTCGCGCAGGGCCTGCCGAACAAGCTCGTCGCGCGCGAACTCGACATCAGTGAAAAGACGGTGCACGTGCACCGTCAGCACATCATGGAAAAGACCGAAGTCGGCAGCGCGGCCGAACTCGCGCGCCTGATGCTGCGCGCCGACCCGGCTGCGCTCGACTGAGCGGGGAAGTTCACCCCCGCCCGTGCGCGGCATTAGCGAACGGACCCGCCGCCACCCGGGCCGATCCCGCCACCCGGGCCCATTCCGCCGCCCGGCCCCATCCCGCCGCCGGGTCCCATTCCGCCCCCGGGGCTCGCCCCGCGTGGCCCCATGCGGTCCGCGGGGCCGAGGCGCTCGCGCTCCCCGGGATCCATGTGGTTTCCCGGCCCCATCATCCCGCGGCCGCGCATCGGCGGCTCATCTGGGAGCGTCACCCCGCGCTCCTTCGCACGCTCCACCATCCGCTCGTGATGCTCGGCGCGGATCTGCTCGCGCTCCTCGGCGGTGCGCGCCGCGCGCATGCGGTCGCGATGCTCGGCCCGCTCTTGCTGCGTCATGAGCTGCGAGCCGTAGATCGGGGTGGTGTCGTCGACCGGCGGCATGCCGCCCGCCGGTTGAGCGAGCGCGCTGCCGGAAATCCACGCGGCGGCCAGCGCGACCAACAACGTCTTGAGTTTCATCGAAACCTCCATCGTCGAGTTGCTCGAAACCACTTTTGCGGTGGCGCGCTTCGCGGCTCAGCGATGTCGCGCCGGTGCGCTTGCGGCGATCCGCTCCAATTCAATATAGGCCGCCCACCGTCCCGATTGTCATCGTTTTTACATTCGGTTTTTCTATCCCCCGGTCAAATCCGCTCGAGCTTCGCCGGCAGGCCGTTGCGCACCGCGGTGCCGGCGACCGCATCGACCCAGATCGCCTCGTTGCCGCGCGTCGGGTCGACGAGGCCGAGATCGTTGAGGTTGATACCGGCACGCAACTCCGGCCGGTCGGGCTGGCGCTCGCTGCCGAACTTGTGCGCGCGGGCGCCGAGTTCGCGGTGGCCGTAGCCATGCTCGACGGCCACGACGCCGCGCATCACGCCTTCATGGACGATGACGCGGCAGGTGGCGTGGCCTCCCGGGGTCGCGATGCGGGCGAGATCGCCGGTCGCGAGCCCGAGCCGGGCAGCGTCCGCGGGATGCACGATGACCGGATTGTCCGGGTGCAGGCCGGTGATCCGCGTCGCGATGCTGTAGGAGTTCTGCAGCGCCGACTTGTAGCTGACGGCGAGCAGCGGCCAGTCGGCATCGCTGTGCACGTCGCGCAGCGGCGTGCCGTCGGCGAACACGGGCGGCTGCCACGTCGCGCAGCCGGTGAAACGGCGGCCGGTGAGGCTGTTCTTCGCGCCGCCGACACTGTCGTTCCACAGCCACAGTGCGCCTTTGAAACGGCTCGTCTGCCATTCGCCGTTCGTTTCGTCCTTCGCCTCTTTCGCCGGCTGGTAACGGCCGCCGCGCGTGTAGAGGAACGCGACCTTGCGCCATTCGTCCGCTTTCAGCGTCGCTTCGAGCAGCGGCCGCAGGCGCTCGACACCGGACAGGGCGAGATCCTCGTCAGTCGCGTCACCGACCGGCGCCTTGCCGGCGAACGCAATATTCGCGCCGCCGCGCAGGTACCAGTCCTCGGGGCGCTCGAGCGCAACGCGCCTGCCGTCGGCGTCGGCGAGCCCCTCCGGGCCGAAGCCCGGCAGCGCCATCGCTTTCGCCAGCGCGATGAACAACCTCTCCATGCCGATCGCCTGGCCGTCGGCAGTTTTTGCGGCCTTCGGCTCGACCACCGGCCAGCGCGCCGTCGTCGCTTTCGTCGGCACGCCGTTCCACGGCGCGGTCCAGCCCCAGCTCTCGTACATCAGCGAGTCCGGCACGATGTAGTCGGCGAACGCGTTGCTCTCGTTGATCAGCGGATCGACCGCCACGATCAGCGGCAGCTTCTTCGGATCGGCAAGCTCCTTCTCGACGAGCGCTCGCACGCCGGGGATGCCGTAAAGAGGATTCGCGCTCCACAGCACGAGCGCTTTCACTCCGTACGGGTAACCGCGCAGCATCGCCGGGAACCACTCGGTGCCGAGCCCGGGCGCGTTCGGGAACCACGCGTCACGCGCCGGGTAAGGCTTGCCGGCAGCCTTGCGGCGCGCGAACTCGGCGGATTTCTCGTACGGCACGTTGCGTCCGAGCGGCGTGCCGGCGGGCTTGAGCGCTCCGGGGAAGGATTCGAGGTCGTAGCGCGGACCGGCGCCCGCATCCTTGAAGCCGCCGCCATTGACGACGAAGCCGCCTTTCCAGTTCAGGTTGCCGATCAGCGCGTTCAGCGTGACGACCGAGTACGCGTTGTAGAACCCGTTGCCGGCCATCATGCCGCCGTGCGCAATCGCGCTCGCCTTGCGGCCGTGGCGCGTGAACTCGTCGGCGAGGCCGATGATGACCGCCTCGGGCACGCCGCAGATGTCGGCATAGTCGGCGACGCTCAGCTTCAGCGCCGACTCGCGCAGCAGCTCGAACGACGTCTTCACGGCGATCGCGCGATCCCCGATCGTCACCGCGCCGGCGGCTTCGAGCGGCGCCGCCGCAGTGGCAGCCGCGGCGGGCGCCGGCTTGCCGTCGGCACCGACGACGAGGTATGGATCGGCCTCCTGGTACCTGTCCGCTTCGGCGATCGTCATGCCGAGGTCCGAGCCGCGCAGGAAGCGGCCTTCACGCGGATGACCCGGTTCGGTGATCACGAGCCACGACGCGTTGGTGAAGGACGGCTCGCCCGCCGCTTCCGCAACAGCGAGGTTCGGCAGCGCGAGATACGCGGTGTTCACGCGGCCGTTCTCGAACATCCAGCCCATCATGCCCATGACGAGCGCGCCGTCCGTGCCCGGGCGGATCGGCACCCACCGCCCGCGTTCGCCGGCGGCGCGGTTGTCCGCGTTCGTCAGCACCGGATCGACGACGACGTACTCGAGCCGGCCTTCGCTGCGCCCTTTCGCGAGCAGCGTTCCGGTGCGCTTGAACGGGTTGCCGGCGTTGCCCGGTGCGGTGCCGATGAACAGCACGAACTCGGCGTTCGCGAGGTCCGGTTTCGCGTGCGGCATCTTCTTCAGGTCGCCGAACAGCGCCCCGGAGCCGGTGCGGTACGCACCGCCGCAGTAAGAGCCATGGCCGATGAAGTTCAGCGTGCCATACGACTGGTTCCAGAAGCGCCGCGCGAACGCTTCGCGGCCGTCATTGACGCTGGTCCACACGGCGACCTGATTGACTTTCGCGCCGAGCTGCGGCGCTTGCGCATCGATTGGCGCCTTCAGCTCGCGCAGGGCCTTTAGCCCGTCGACATGACCTTCGCCGAACAGATCGCCCCCTTCGACGAGCTCGCGCACGAGCTGCTCGAACGGGATCGGCTGCCACTGCCCGGAGTTGCGCGGACCGACGCGCTTCAGCGGCGTCAGCACGCGGAACGGCGAGTTCATCTGGTCCATCGCGGCGTTGCCGCGGCCGCACGCGGTCGAGCGGCCGGCGAGGCCCTGGTCCTGGAAGCGCGACAGCGCGACGAAGCTTTCCTTCACCGACGCCTTCATCGGCAGGTGCGGCTCGGTCGACAGCGGGCTGTACGGGTTGCCGGCGACGCGGATGACCTTGCCGGTCGTCTTGTCGACACGGACCCGAATGCCGCACTGCGTCGTGCAGCCGAGGCAGCCGGTGTAGCTGACCTGCTGGTTCGGGTTCGGATGCAGTTCGCCGGTTTCGGCGTCGACGGTGAATTCCGGCTCGGGCGAGCGGCCGTGGAGGTTGTGCGCCGGGGGTTCGTCCCCGGCGAAGCCGGACATCATGCGGCCCAGCGTCTGGGAGAATCCGGCGGCGAAGACGGCGAGGCCGCCGGCGGCGATCAGTTCGCGACGTTCGATTTTCATGATGAGTGTCCCGTGATTCGAATCAGGCGCCGGCCTTGCCGAGCCGCTCGAGCGGCAGCAGCGTGGTCAGCACGACGAAGAGAAAGATCCACAGCCCGACGGTGCCGACGATGCCCATCAGACCTTCGGCACCGAGCGGAAGCTGGTAGCTGTAGTAGCCGGCGCCGGTCTTCGGCACTTCCTGTCCGCCAATGAAAATCGTCCAGCGCATCATCCACGCCGAGTGCAGCGCGAGCAGGCCGATCAGCAGGCCTGACGCCGGGCGCTTCCACGCAAGCAGCAGCGTGACGACCGTCGCGGCGACCGCCCAGACGGCGCTGACCTGCCAGTTCGCCGACGGGGCGAGTTCGGCGAGCGCCTGCGCATGGGTCGGCGAGGCGCCGCTCAGCCCGAGCGCGAGCCAGACGCCGCCGACGGCGAGCGCGACGAACTGCGTCGCGGCGAGCGCCGTCGCCATGCGGCGCGTCACTCCCGGCTCGCCGCCGCCGGGCAGCGCGCAGTTGAACAGCAGCGTCAGCCCGAGCCCGCCGGCGAGTGCCGTGACGAAGAACTGCACCGGCAGCAGCGGCGTGTGCCACAGCGGGCGCGCCCGCACGAGCATCACCTCGACGCCGGTGTAGAGCGCGACGAGCGCGGCGCCGACGAACGCGAGCAGCGCCGCGGCGACGAGCGCGTGGCGGCTTTCGTGACCGCCGTAGGCGATGCGGCGCGCGAGGCTGGCGAGCTTGCCGCCCTCGTCGGCGTGGCGCACGAGCAGCGGACGGTAGGCGAGCCACGCGTACAGAATCAGCCCGGTCAGATAGACGGGGATGAAGAATGCGCCCCACGACATCCACGAGGTCGGCGTGAAGTAGGCATAGAAATGCCAGAAGCGCGCCGGCTGGTGCAGGTCGGCCAGCAGCGCGACCGGCGCCGTCAGGCCGCACACCAGCGCCGCGAGCAGCGCCAAACGCGAGATGCCTTCCCAGCCGGCACGCCGGAACACCAGGCCCGGCAGCGACACGAGGAACGCGCCGTACGACAGGCCGATGAGAAAGAAGTACTGCACCGCCCATGGGAGCCACGCGATTTCGCGCGCGACGTTGACGGTTTCGACGATATCGGCATTCATGATCGGTCTCCTGTTGCCGTCAGCCGTGGCGCCTGCGCGGCTGCCACAGCGTGCCCTGTCCTTCGACCTTGCCCTGGAAGCGCTCGTCGAGCCCGATGTAGAACACGCGCGGCTCGGTCCCCTGCTCGGGCTTGAGCACTTTCACGTCGGCTTGCGCCGCGTCGAGCCGCTGCCGCAGTTCCCCGTCCGGGTCGTTGAGGTCGCCGAAGATGCGCGCGCCGCCGACGCACGTCTCGACGCACGCGGGCAGCAGGCCGGCGTCGACGCGATGCGCGCAGAACGTGCATTTGTCGGCCTTGTTCGTCTCGTGATTAATGAAGCGTGCATCGAACGGGCAGGCCTGCACGCAGTACGCGCAGCCGACGCAGCGATCGCCGTCGACGACGACGATGCCGTCGTCGCGCTTGAACGTCGCGCCGACCGGGCACACCGGCACGCACGGCGGCGCATCGCAGTGGTTGCACAAGCGCGGCAGCATGTACGTGCCCGCCGGCTGATCGGCGTCGGTGAGCTTGACGCTGTACGTCGACACGACGGTGCGGAAGCTGCCTTCGGGCACCGCGTTTTCCTGGATGCACGATACGGTGCAGGCCTGGCAGCCGATGCATTTGCGCGCATCGACGAGCATCGCCCAGTGGTGTGTGCCGTCGGCGGCGAGCGCCGGTGCCGGGGCGATCGCCGCTGCTGCGGTCAGCACCGGGATGCCGCGGAGGAAAGCCCGTCGGGATTGCGACATCGCGGGCGGTTTGGGGTGTGTCATGACAACGCTCCTGGCAAATGGGGGAGTCGCTGTCACTTTAGGCTGCCGGCGATGCCGCGAGAATCGGCTGTATCGGCGAGCCGCCTAGATGAATTTACCTATTGCAGGGGCCCACGCGAAGCGCTTCCGCGGTGCGGCGAAGTCATGACTTCAGCGCCCTTCGAGCATCGCCATCAGGTTCGCGATGCGCGCGCGGCCTTCTTCCTTCGACACCGGCGCGTTCGACTTGCGGTCATTGACTTTCACGTCGCCGCCCATCTCCTCGATGAAGCGCGACGGCTCGCAGGTGCGCGCTTCCTTGCCGGCCTTGCGCCGCTCGCACCACGTGATGTTGAGGCTCCTCTGCGCGCGCGTGATGCCGACGTACATCAGGCGGCGCTCCTCCTCGATCTTGTCCTCGTCGATCGAGGACTGGTGCGGCAAGAGTCCTTCCTCGACGCCGACGAGGAACACGTGCTTGAACTCCAGCCCTTTCGACGCGTGCAGCGTCGCGAGCTGCACGCCGTCGAACTCGCTGTCGTTCTTGTCGAGCATCGAGATCAACGCGATCGTCTGCGTCAGTTCGATGAGGTTCTTGCCGTCCTCGTCGCCTTTCCTGCCGAGCCAGCCGACGAAGTCGCGCACGTTGCTCCATTTCGACTCCGCCTCGCGCGGGTCGAGATGCTCGAACAGCCAGGCCTCGTAGCGGATCGCCGCGAGCAGATCTTCGAGCACGCGCGACGCCGGCTCGCGCGTCGCGCGGTACTGCTGGCGGTTTATGAAGTTGCCGAACTCCTGCACCTGTTCGAGCTGGCGCGCGGATAGCGCGTGCGCCGCGCCTTCCTCGAACGTCGCGGCGAAGAGGCTCACATGGCGCCGCCCGGCATAGCTGCCGAGCGCTTCGAGCGTGCCGGCGCCGATGCCGCGGCGCGGCGTCGTGATCGCGCGGATGAACGCGAGGTCGTCGTCCTCGTTCATCAAGAGGCGCAGGTACGCGATCAGGTCGCGGATCTCGGCCTTGTCGAAGAACGACTGGCCGCCGGAGATCACGTACGGGATTTTCTGGTTGCGGAGCTGCTGCTCGATCAGCCGCGCCTGGTGGTTGCCGCGGTACAGCACCGCGTAGTCGGAAAACTTCGTGCGGTGCTCGAACTTGTGCGCGCTGATTTTCGACGCGACCCATTCGGCTTCGTGCTCGGCGTCGCGGCACGCGGTCACCGTGACCTGGTCGCCGGCGCCATGTTCGGACCACAGCCGCTTTTCGAACAGCTTCTCGTTGTTCGCGATCAGCGTGTTCGCGGCGGTGAGGATGCGCTTCGACGAGCGGTAGTTCTGTTCGAGCTTGATGACCTTGAGCTTCGGGTAGTCCTGCTGCAAGAGCTTCAGGTTCTCGACGTCGGCGCCGCGCCACGCGTAGATCGCCTGGTCGTCGTCGCCGACCGCGGTGAACGCGCCGCGCACGCCGGCGAGGTGGCGCAGCAGCGTGTATTGCGCGCGGTTCGTGTCCTGGTATTCGTCGACGAGGAGATAGCGCAGCTTGTTCTGCCAGCGCTCGCGCACTTCCGGGTGTTCGTCGAAGAGGCGCACCGGCAGGCTGATCAGGTCGTCGAAATCGACCGCCTGGTACGCGCGCAGCGTGAGCTCGTATTCGGCGTACAGCAGCGCCGCGGCCGACGCGAGCTCGTTGTCGGCGAGCTGCGCGGCCTGCTCCGGCGTCACCATCGCGTTCTTCCAGCCCGAGATCTGCCACTGCATCGCTTTCGAGCGCGCCTTGTCGGCGTCGCGCGTGATGTCGGCGACGATCTGCACCGTGTCGGACGCGTCGAGGATCGAGAACTGCGGCTTGAGCCCGCAGTGCTTCGCTTCCTGGCGCACGATCTTCACGCCAAGGGCGTGGAACGTGCACACCGTCAGCCCGCCCGGCACGCGCCCGCCCATCAGCCCGGCGACGCGCTCCTGCATCTCTTTCGCCGCCTTGTTCGTGAACGTGATCGCGGCGATGTTCGCGGGATTCAGTCCGCACGCGTTGAGCAGGTGCGCGATCTTGTGCGTGATGACGCGCGTCTTGCCGCTGCCCGCGCCGGCGAGCACGAGGCTCGGTCCGTCGAGATAGTGGATCGCGTCGCGCTGCGGGGTGTTCAGATGAGCGGACATGGGCGTCGAGGGGGCAGGACTGCGGCAAAAGGATGGCGCCGGCACGCGGCACGCCGGCATTCTAACCGATCAGGCCGGCGCCCCCGGCTCCGGCGCTGGCCCCGCAGATGACAAGGGCGGCGAAAGCTTTCAGAATGGGCCGCGTGATGATCTCCAACGACGGGATTCCCGTTTGATCGGAATATTCGCCGCTCGGGCAGTCGCGATGCCGGGAATCGAAGCGATTTTGCAACCTTGCAGTGCCGTCCTGCGAATCCTGCCGGCCGGCATGGACGTAACACGGAGAGCTCTTTATGAACAATTCATCACCCCGCAAGCGCCGCCTGTCGGAAGCCGAGCTGCTCGGCATGTCGGCCGACGACTACATGAACGCCGCGCAACTCGAGTTCTTCCGCGAGCGGCTGCTCGCGCTGCAGGCGGAACTGCGCGAGAACAGCGAGGAAACGCGCTCGCATCTGCGCGAGACGATCGCGACACCCGACGAGGCCGACCGCGCGACGCAGGAAGAAGAGCAGGTGCTCGAGCAACGCATCCGCGACCGCGAATTGAAGCTGCTGCACAAAGTCGAAGCGGCGCTGCGGCGCATCGAGGACGGCACTTACGGTTATTGCGAAGCGACCGGCGAACCGATCGGCATCGGCCGCCTGCTCGCGCGGCCGACCGCGACGCTGAGCCTCGAGGAGCAGGAGCGGCACGAACGGGCCGAGCGGCTGTTCCGCTGACCACGGCTGACGGAAGCGTCTCCGAACGAAACGCCGGCCGCGCCGGGTTTCCCCGAACGCGGAGCGAGCCGGCCTGATTCCGCTTACACGACGCCGGCGCCGTGCGCCTGTTGGTCGGCCCAGTAGCTCGAGCGCACCATCGGCCCGCACGCGGCGTTCCTGAAGCCCATCGCGAGCGCCTCGCGCTCGAACATTTTGAACGTGTCCGGATGCACGTAGCGCAGCACCGGCAGGTGGCCGGTCGAAGGCTGCAGATACTGGCCGATCGTCAGCATCTCGACGTCGTGCGCGCGCAGGTCGCGCAGCACGTCGAGGATCTCCTCGTCGGTCTCGCCAAGGCCGACCATCAGGCCGGACTTCGTCGCCACGTCCGCGTGGCGCGCCTTGAATTCCTTCAGCAGCCGCAACGAATACGCGTAGTCCGCGCCCGGGCGGGCCTGCTTGTAGAGGCGCGGCACCGTCTCGAGATTGTGGTTCATGACATCGGGCGGCGCCCGGTCGAAAATCTCGAGCGCGATCTCGAGGCGGCCGCGGAAGTCCGGCACGAGCACTTCGATGCGCGTCTTCGGTGCGGCCGCGCGCGTCTCGCGGATGCAGTCGACGAAATGCTGCGCGCCGCCGTCGCGCAAGTCGTCGCGGTCGACGCTGGTGATGACGACGTAATTGAGCCGCATCGCCGCGATCGTCGCCGCGAGTTCGGCCGGCTCGTTCGCGTTCAGCGGCTCGGGCCGGCCGTGGCCGACGTCGCAGAACGGACAGCGGCGCGTGCAGATGTCGCCCATGATCATGAACGTTGCAGTGCCTTTGCCGAAGCATTCGTGGATGTTCGGGCACGACGCTTCCTCGCACACGGTGTGCAGCTTGTGCTCGCGCAGGCTCGTCTTGATTTCGTTGAAGCGCTCGGCTTCGTGGCCGGCGCCGAGCCGGATGCGGATCCAGTCGGGCTTTTTCAGGCGCTCGGCGGGGACGATCTTGATCGGGATGCGCGCGGTCTTGTCTGCGCCGCGCTGCTTGCGTGCCGTGCTGTCCATGCGGGTCTCTCGTGTTGTGGGTCGGGGCGGGTAAGCCGTTCAGGGTTCAGGCCGGCGGCCGGTCGGCGGGGTACACCGGTGGCAGCAGGCGCTGCAGGGCGGCGAGCAGGTGCTCGCCAACATTCGCGACGTCGTCGGTGATGCCGAAGTCCTTCATCCGCACTGTCCGGAGGCCTTCGTAACCACAGGGGTTGATCGACGAGAACGGCGCCAGATCGACGTCGACGTTCACCGCCAGGCCGTGATAGCTGCGCCCGTTGCGCACGCGCAGCCCGAGCGCGCCGATCTTCGCGCCGTCGACATAGACGCCCGGTGCGCCGGCCTTGCGCTCGGCGCCGAGGCCGTAGCCGGCGAGGCAGTCGATGACGGCCTGTTCCATCAGCGTCACCAGCTCGCGCACCTTGAGGCAGCGGCGGTGCAGGTCGATCAGCAGATACGCGACGAGCTGGCCGGGGCCGTGATACGTGATCTGCCCGCCGCGGTCGATTTTGACGAGCGGGATGCCGACGTCACGCAGCAGGTGTTCCGGCCGGCCCGCCTGGCCGAGCGTGTACACCGGCGGATGTTCGAGCAGCCAGATCTCGTCCGGCGTGCCGGCGCTGCGGGCGTCGGTGAAGGCGCGCATCGCGTGCCACGTGGGTTCGTACTCGACGCAGCCGAGGCGGCGGACGATCAGCGCCGGAGCGCCGGCAGGCTGCGATGCCTGTGCCGCAACGCCCGCCAGCTCGCTGCCGGCGATCATCTAGAGCACCACCTTCACGAGCGGGTGCGCGGTCAGTTCGCGATACAGCGCGTCGAGCTGCGGCTGCGACACCGCGCGGATCGTGCAGGTCAGCGCGAGGTAATTGCCTTTGCGCGACGGGCGCATCTCGACCAGGCTGGCATCGAAGTCCGGCGCGTGGCGCAGCACCACTTCGACGACGGCCTGGGCGAATTCATCGACTCGCGCGCCCATGATCTTGATCGGGAAGTCGCACGGGAATTCGAGGAGAGTCGGTCGGGTTTCGTCAGCCACTGCGCATCACCGTGTTCTTGAAGTCCTGGTACCAGTCGTACATTCGGCGCGCGACCGGGCCGGGAGTTCCGCTCCCGACCGCGACGCCGTCGAGCGTCGTGATCGCGAGCACTTCCTTCGTCGACGACGTCATCCACACTTCGTCGGCAGTGCGCACCTCGTCTTCGAGGATCTCGCGCACCTGATAGGGCAGGCCGTGGAGCGCCGCGAGCTCGAGCACGACGTCGTACGTGATGCCGGGCAGCATCAGATGGCTTTTCGGCGGTGCGAGCATCGTGCCGTCCTTGACGATGACGATGTTCGACGCCGCCCCTTCGGTGAGGAAGCCGTCGCGAAACAGCACCGTCTCGACACAGCCGCTGTCGATCGCGCCCTGGCGCAGCAGGCAGTTCGCGAGCAGCGCGGTGCTCTTGAGGTCGCAGCGCAGCCAGCGGAAATCGGCGGCGCTGACTGCGGCCACGCCGCGCGCGAGCTGCTCGGCCGGCGGCGTGACGAGCTCGTCGCTCATCAGGAACACGGTCGGCCGGATCGGCACCGGGAACGCGTGGTTGCGCCCGTCGCCGCAACCGCGCGACACCTGCAGATAGACCGACTGGTCCTCCCACGGGTTGCGCGCGACGATCTCGTTGATGATCCCGGACCATTCGGACGGCGCGTGCGGATTCGGCAGGCGGATCGCGTCGAGCGTATGGGCGAGCCGCTCGAGATGCTGCGCGAGACGGAACGGCCGGCGCGAATACACCGGGATCACTTCGTAGCCGCCGTCGCCGAACAGGAAGCCGCGGTCGAGCGGCGAAATCCGCGCGTCGGCGAGCGGCAGGAACGTGCCGTTCAGAAAGCAGATGCTCATCGGCGTCTCCGCATCGGCGTTACAGGCTCGGTTACAGGCTCTTGATCCACAACAGCAGCGTGTCCCACAGGCGGCCGAAGAAGCCGGCCACCGGCACGTCCTGCAGCGCGACGACCGCGTGTTCGCCGAGCGGCTTGCCGTCGAGCGTCAGGCGCAACGTGCCGATCGGCTGGCCTTTCTGGATCGGCGCGATGACCGGCTGCTGGCTGACGAGCGAGGCCTCGATTTTCTCCGACTGCCCTTTCGGCAGCGACATCACGAAGTCGCCGAGGAAGCCGACCGCGACGTCGTCCGCCTGGCCTTTCCACACCTGGAAGCGCGACAGTTCCTGGGCAGCCGAATAGAGCTTGACGGTGTCGTGGAACTGGAAGCCGTAGTTCAGCAGTTTCAGCGACTCCTGCGCGCGGATCGTGTCCGAATCGGTGCCGAGCACGACCGAGATCAGCCGGCGCGGACCGCGCTGCGCCGACGAGATCAGGCAGTAGCCGGCGCTGCTGGTGTGGCCGGTCTTCAGGCCGTCGACGGTCGTGTCCAGCCACAGCAGGCGGTTGCGGTTCGGCTGGGTGATCTTGTTGTACGTGTACTCTTTCTGCGAGTAGTAGCGGTAATACTCGGGGAAGTCGCGCACGATCGCCGCGGCGAGCAGCCCGAGGTCGCGCGCGGTCGTGTAGAGCTGCGGGTCGGGCAGGCCGGTCGAGTTCGTGAAGTTTGTGTTCTTCATGCCGAGGCGCTTGGCTTCGGCGTTCATCATGTGCGCGAACGCTTCCTCGGAACCGGCGAGGAGTTCGGCCAGCGCGACGCACGCGTCGTTGCCGGACTGGATGATCATCCCCGCAGTGAGCTCGCCGACGGTCACGGGGCGGTTCGGTTCGATGAACATCCGCGAGCCTTCGCTGCGCCACGCTTTGTTCGACACCGGCACGACCTGATCGAGCGTGATCGTGCCGTTCTTCAGCGCTGCGAACGTCAGGTAAGCGGTCATCAGCTTCGTCAGCGAAGCCGGCTCGATGCGTGCATCCGGTTCCTGCGCCGCGAGCACCTGCCCGGTGGCGTGATCCATCAGCAGCCAGGCTTTGGCGGCCAGCGTCGGCGCGGGGACATTCTGGGCTGAAGCGGGAAAGGCGAGCAACGCGAGAAGCAGGACAATGAATAAACGCATGAGGACCTGATCGAGAACCGGAAGGTGAGGAAGGGACAGCGGAGCCTGCGATTATAGTGGGTCGAACGGGCAAAGCCGGCGCGGATCCGATGCCGCGCGGGTGATCATGTTTCAGCGTGTAACAACAAACGGGCGGATGTCCAGCGCGGCCGCGAGGCGGCCGGCTTCATCGCGGGCTTCGGCGGCGGACGCGAACGGCCCGAGCTGCACGCGATAGCGGCTGCCGTCTTCATGGAGTTCGACGCGGTCGGCGAGCGTTTCGAACTCGTCGCGCACCCGCGCGCGCAACCCTTCGGCCTTCGCGGCCGACGAAAACGTGCCGAGCTGAAGGAACACGCCGCGCCCCACCCTCAATCCCTGCGCGGGCTGCGAGGGTGCGCGCAGCGCGATCTCGTGCGGCAGGATCGTCTCGACTTCGACCGGCGCGCTGCCGGCATTCACGTAGCCGAGCCGATGCGCGCCGGCATACGAGAGGTCGATGATGCGGTCCTTGTGGAACGGGCCCCGATCGTTGATGCGGACGACGATCGCGCGGCCGTTCGCCGGATTCGTCACGCGCGCATAGCTCGGGATTGGCAGCGTCGGGTGCGCCGCCGTCATCGCGTACATGTCGTAGGGTTCGCCGCTCGACGTCGGCTTGCCGTGGAAGCGCCGGCCGTACCAGCTCGCGCGCCCGCGCTGGCGAAACGCCCTCAGCGCGGTCGCGGGAACGTACTGCTGGCCGAACACCGTGTACGGCCGGTTGGCGAAACGGTGCAGCGGCTCGAGGCGCGGTTCGGCGTCCGCGATGGCGTCGAGGTCCGCCGGAATGTCGGTGCCGGGGCCGTCGTCCTTGTAGTATCCGCCGCGCCGCGCGGCCCGGCCGGCGCCCTCGGGCGCCTGCATCGTCGTGTCGCGCGACGGAGTCGAGCCGCAGCCGGACAGGCCCGCCGCGAACGCCCCGGCGAGCGCCAGCGCGAGCACCAGCGAGCGGACGCCGGCCGCAGTCATCGGATCGCAATCGTTCGAACGCACTCGAATTCCTCTTCTTCTTTCAACTTTTCGCGAGCACACGGCTGCGCTGGATGCTCATGAGGATACCGACGCCGAGGCACAAGGTCACCAAGGCAGTGCCGCCGTAACTGATGAACGGCAACGGCACGCCCACGACCGGCAGGATGCCGCTGACCATGCCCATGTTCACGAAAGCATAGGTGAAGAAGATCATCGTGATCGAACCGGCCAGCAGGCGCGTCGCCAGCGAAGGCGCGTGCGCCGCGATGAAGAAGCCGCGCAGCAGCAGCAAGAGATAGGTCGCCAGGAGCACCAGCGCGCCGAGCAGGCCGAACTCCTCGGCGAGCACCGAGAAGATGAAATCGGTGTGGCGCTCGGGGAGGAACGCGAGATGCGTCTGCGTGCCTTCGGTCCAGCCTTTGCCGAGCACGCCACCCGAGCCGATCGCGATCGTCGACTGGATGATGTGAAAACCGCGACCGAGCGGATCCTGGGTCGGATCGAGCAGCGTGCATACGCGATGCTTCTGGTATTCGCGCAGCATCTGCCAGTCGACGCCGGGCTGGCACAGCTGGTCGCCGAAGCCGACGATCGCGCCGATGCCGACGATGCCGACCAGCGCGACCGGCACGATCAGCTTCCACGACAGGCCGGCGAAATAGATCACGTAGAAGCCGGCAGCGGCGACGAGCAGGCTCGTGCCGAGGTCCGGCTGGACCAGGATCAGCGCGACCGGCACTGCGAGCAGCGCCCCGGCGACGACGAACTCGCGCAGCCGGATGTGCCCCTCGCGCTGCTGGAAATACCACGCCAGCATCAGCGGCATCGCGATCTTCATGATCTCGGACGGCTGGATGCGCGTGACGCCGATGTCGAGCCAGCGCGTCGCGCCTTTGGACGTCTCGCCGAACAGGTCGACGGCGACGAGCAACAGCACGCCCCCGGCGTACAGCGGCAGCGCCAGCGACAGCAGCCGTTGCGGCGACAGGCGCGCGGCGAGCCACATCGCCGCGACGGCGACGCCGGAATTGACCAGCAGCGACGCGATGCGCTCCGGCGAAGCGCTGTGCATCAGCCCGAACGCGTAGCCGAGGAGCACCGCGAGCAGGCCGAACAGGAGCGGGTCGATCGGCCGGATCGCGGCGACGAGCAGACGCAGCGGGCTGAAGCGCTGTTCGGTCACGGCGTCGCCTCGTCGTGCCCGGCGTGGGAGTCGTCCTCGGCCTCCGCGGCGCCGGCGTCTTCGCGCGCGGGGGCGTCGAGACGCGCACCGAGCAGGTGATAGTCGATGACCTGGCGGGCGATCGGCGCGGCCGACTGCGCGCCGAACCCGCCGTTCTCGACCAGCACTGCGAGCGCGATCGTCGGGTTCTCCGCCGGCGCGTACGCGATGAACCACGAGTGGTCGCGCAGCCGCTCGCGCACCCGGCCGGCGACGTATTTCGACCCTTTCAGCGAATACACTTGCGCCGTGCCGGTCTTGCCGCCGGCGCTGTACGGCGCGCCGGCGAAAGCTCGCGCGCCGGTCCCGGACTTGTTGACGTCGACCATCGCGTCGCGCACCGCGGCCAGATGCGCCGGCTTGATCGCGAGCTGGCGGATCGGCTCGGGCTGGATCGCGCGCCGCTCGCCGCTCGCCGTATCGATGACGTGGCGCACGACATGCGGCCGGAACACCTTGCCGCCGTTGACGATCGTCGCCAGCGCGTTCGCGAGCTGTACCGGCGTGTAGGCGTTGTACCCCTGGCCGATGCCGACCGAGATCGTCTCGCCGCCGTACCAGCGCTGCTGCTCGGGCTTCTTGAAGCGGCCGCGCTTCCACGCCGGCGACGGCAGCACGCCTTCGGCTTCGCCGGGAATGTCGATGCCGGTGCGCGCACCGAAGCCGAGCGGCGCCATGAAGCCGGCGATCCCTTCGATGCCCAGATCGTTCGCGAGCTGGTAGTAATAGGTGTTGCACGACACGACGATCGACTTGTGCAGGTCGACCGTGCCGTGACCGCCGACCTTGTCGTCCATGAAGCGATGCCCGGCGAAGCTGAAGTAGCCCGGATCGGCGATCGCCTGGTTCGCGCTGCGCTTGCCGGTCGTCAGCGCAGCGAGCGCCATGAACGGCTTGAACGTCGAGCCGGGCGGATAGGCGCTGAAGATCGCGCGGTTGAGCAGCGGGTGGTCCGGCGAGTCGTTGAGCTCGTTCCAGTCGGCAGTCGAGATGCCGTCGACGAACAGGTTCGGGTCGAAGGTCGGTTTCGACGCCAGCGCCAGCACGCCGCCGGTGCGCGGGTCGATCGCGACGAGCGCGCCGCGACGGTCGCCGAACGCGGCTTCGGCGACTTTCTGCAGCTCGATGTCGAGCGTCAGCTCGAGATCGCTGCCCGTCGCCGCCGGCGTGCGCGAGATCACCCGCACCGCGCGTCCGCCGGCGTTCACCTCGACCTGCTCGACGCCGGTCACGCCATGCAGTTCCGCCTCGTAGCTGAGCTCCAGCCCGCTCTTGCCGATGTGGTCCGAGCCACGATAGTTCGCGGTGTCGCCGCGTTCCTCGATGCGCTCCTGGTCGCGCAGATTGATCCGCCCGATGTAGCCGATGACGTGCGAAGCGACTTCGCCGTGAGGGTAGTCACGGAACAGGCGCGCCTGGACTTCGACGCCGGGAAAGCGGTAGCGCCGGGCGACGAAACGCGCGACTTCGGCGTCGTCGAGGCGCGTGCGGATCGGCACGCTCTCGAAGTTGCGGCTCTCCTCGAGCAGCTTGCGAAAGCGCCGCCGGTCGCGCGCGTCAATCGTCACGATTTCGCTCAACGCGTCGATCGTCTCGTCGAGGTCGGCGACCTGCGACGGCGTGATCTCGAGCGTGTAGGCGGCGAAGTTGCGCGCCAGCGTCACGCCGTTGCGGTCGAGGATCGCGCCGCGCGTCGGCACGATCGGCACGAGGCCGATGCGGTTGTCCTCGGCGCGGGTGTGGAAGTACTCGTGGCGAACGACCTGGAGGTAATAGAAGCGCGCCGCGAGCAGACCGAAGCACACCAGCGCGACGATGCCCGCGACCAGCACGCGGCGGCGAAAACGCCCCAGTTCCTCCTCGGGAGTGCGAAATTCGGTCATCGTCAGATCGGCCGGTTATCGTCCCGGTCCACCGGCCGATACTGCGGCAGCAACAGCAGGAAGTGCAGCGGAAGCCACAACGCGGCGCTCGTGAAGCTCGACAGGAAATACCCCCAGCCGGGAAATTCGGCGCCGGCGACGAGCCGCACCAGCACCATGATGAGCTGCGTTAGGAACAACATCGGCAGGATGTGCAGCGCCTGCTGCAACGGCGGAAACCACAGCACGCGACGCGCGATGGACGTCGCGAGGTAGGCGAGCACGACATACGCGAGCGCGTGCTGCCCCATCGCCGCGCCCTGCCCGATATCGACCAGCAGGCCGAACACGAAAGCCGTCCCCATGCCGACGCGCCGCGGCTCGCGGATGCACCAGAAAGCCAGCACCAGCGGCACCCAGTCGGGCACGCCGGGGAGCCGGCCGGTCGGGATGTACGCCAGGCCGAGCGCGACGAACAGGCTCAGGAACACGAACCAGTTCTTCGCCGGCTGCAGGATGCGACTCGATCGATGGGTCGGCTGCACGACTATCCTTTCCGCTCGGTGCGCCGCAGCGGCGCAGCGTCGGGCTGCGGGCGCGGCGGCGGAGCTTCGGCCCGTCCGAGCACCAGCACCTGCGTCGTGCGCTCGACCGCGGCGACCGGATCGCACAGCACGACGGCAAACGTCTGCGCCTCGTGGTCGACGCTGACGACTTCGGCCACCGGCAGTCCGGCGAGGAAAATGCCGTCGAGGCCCGACGTTTCCAGCCGGTCGCCGACGAGCACATCGACTCCGGACAGCGTGAAGCGCAGCTCCATGCGTCCCTGGCCTGCGCCGAACAGCACGCCGCGCAGCCCGTTGCGCGCGACCTGCACCGGCACGGCCTGGTCCTTGTCGGTCAGCAGCGTGACTTCCGCCTGCACCGGATACACGCGCGTGACCTGCCCGATCATGCCCTGCGCGTTGACGACCGCCATTCCGGCCGCGACGCCGTGCTGGCTGCCGCGGTCGAGGATCACCTTGCGCGAGAACGGGTCGGGCCCGTCGTAGAGCACTTCGGCGGCGACGCTGCGCACGCCCGGCGCCGGCGCCATCTGCAGCAGTTCCCGCAGCTGCGCGTTGTCGCGTTCGAGCTGCTCGAAGCGCAGCAGCCGCTGCGCCGCATCGAGCTGGCTGCGCCGCAGCTCGGCGTTGTCGTGCTGCACTTCGACGAGGGTCGCGAAATAGACTGCCGCGTTACGGACGAAATCGACCGGTGCGGCCGCCGCCATCTGCAGCGGCCAGGTCGCGACCGACAGCCCCTGGCGCACCACTTCGAGGTAACGGAACCGCAGGTCCGCGACCAGCATCGCCAGGCACACCGAGACGAGCACGAGCAACCGCACGAGCGGCGTCGGACCTTGCTTGAAAACGGGCGGAGACTGATGGCCGGCCAGCGACATCGCGGCGACTAGGCGGGGCGAGCAGCGCGCGGCAGGCGCCGCCGCCCGGGACTCGCCTTATTCCGAAGCGAAGATGGAACCAAGCTTGTCCATTTTCTCGAGCGCCATGCCGCAGCCGCGCGCGACGCATGTCAACGGCTCGTCGGCGACGATCACCGGCAGGCCGGTTTCTTCCATCAGCAGCCGGTCGAGGTCGCGCAGCAGCGCGCCGCCGCCGGTCAGCACCATGCCGCGGTCGGCGATGTCGGCGCCCAGTTCGGGCGGCGTCTGTTCGAGCGCGATCTTCACTGCCGAGACGATCTGGTTCAGCGGCTCGGTCAGCGCTTCGAGGATCTCGTTGCTCGAGATCGTGAAGCTGCGGGGAATGCCTTCGGCGAGGTTGCGGCCCTTGACTTCCATCTCGCGCACTTCGGAGCCCGGAAAAGCGGAGCCGATGCCCTTCTTGATGTTCTCCGCGGTCGTGTCGCCGATCAGCATGCCGTAGTTGCGGCGGATGTAATTGACGATCGAGTCGTCGAACTTGTCGCCGCCGACGCGCACCGACCCCGCATACACCATGCCGCCGAGCGAGATCACGCCGACTTCGGTGGTGCCGCCGCCGATATCGACGACCATCGAACCGGTCGCGTCCGACACCGGCAGCCCCGCGCCGATCGCCGCCGCCATCGGCTCCTCGATCAGGTACACCTGGCTCGCGCCGGCCGCGAGCGCGGCGTCGCGGATCGCGCGCCGCTCGACTTGGGTCGAGCCGCACGGGACGCAGACGATGATGCGCGGCGACGGCGAGAACATCCGCGAGTCGTGCACCTTCTTGATGAACTGCTTGATCATCTGCTCGGTGACGACGAAGTCCGCGATCACGCCATCTTTCATCGGCCGGATCGCGGTGATGTTGCCCGGCGTCTTGCCGAGCATCTGTTTCGCTGCGTGTCCGACGGCCTGGATCGTGCGCTTCGCGTTCGGCCCGCCTTCGGTGCGGATCGCGACCACCGACGGCTCGTCGAGCACGATGCCTTTGCCCCGCACGTAGATCAGCGTGTTGGCAGTGCCGAGGTCGATCGCCAGATCGTTGGAAAAATAGGAACGCAGGAAACCAAACATGGACAATTCCGAGACCAATGAAGACGGGGCAGATGTACCGGCCAGAACAGGCGGCAAACGAATATGATAACCTACAAACCTTTGTGGCTTAAGCAGGTTTTGTTACCTCATGTCGCTCTCCACTGAACAGGTCCGGCGCATCGCCACGCTCGCCCGGATCGAGCTCTCCGACGCCGACGCCGAAGCGACCCGCGGCAAGCTGAACGGCATTTTCGGCCTGATCGAGCAGATGCAGGCCGTCGACACCGCCGGGGTCGAGCCGATGAGCCACCCGCAGGACGTCGCACAGCGCCTGCGCCTCGACGTCGCGACCGAGCCCGATCGCCGCGAAGCGTTCCAGCGCATCGCCCCGCAGACCGAAGCCGGACTGTATCTCGTTCCCAAAGTCATCGAGTAAGGAAGCGCGGGCGCCGGCAGCGGCACGGATCGCACGAAGCATTTTCGTCCCGGCTGTGCGGCGCTCCCACGACATATGATCAACGCCAGCCTCACCGAACTGCGCGCCGCGCTCGACGCCGGAAAAATCTCGAGCGTCGAACTCGCGACGCTCTTCCTCGACCGCATCGTGCGGCTCGATCCGCGCCTCAACGCTTTCATCACCGTCGACCGCGACGGCGCGCTCGACGCCGCCCGCGCCGCCGATGCGCGCATCGCCGCGGGCGATGCCGGCCCGCTCACCGGCATCCCGCTCGCGCACAAGGACGTGTTCTGCACGGCAGGCGTGCTGACGACCTGCGGCTCGAAAATGCTCGCGAACTTCGTCAGCCCGTACGACGCGCACGTCGTCAGCCTGCTGAAAACCGCCGGCGCCGTCAGCCTCGGCAAGACGAACATGGACGAGTTCGCGATGGGCTCGTCGAACGAGAACTCCCACTTCGGCCCGGCCAAGAACCCGTGGGACACGAGCCGCATTCCGGGCGGCTCGTCGGGCGGCTCGGCCGCCGCAGTCGCCGCGCGCCTCGTGCCGATCGCGACCGGCACCGACACCGGCGGCTCGGTGCGCCAGCCAGCGGCGCTGACCGGCGTCACCGGCATCAAGCCGACTTACGGCGTCGTCAGCCGCTACGGCATGATCGCGTACGCGAGCTCGCTCGACCAGGGCGGCGCTTTCGGCGCGTCCGCGGCCGACTGCGCGCAGCTCCTGACCGCGATGGCGGGTTTCGATCCGCGCGACTCGACGAGCCTCGAACGGCCTGCCGAAGACTATTCGCGCGAGCTCGCCGCAGCAGCCGCTGCCCGCCCGCTCGCGGGCCTGCGCATCGGCCTGCCGAAGGAATTCTTCGGCGCCGGCATGGCCGACGACGTGCGCGCCGCGGTCGACGCGGCGCTCGACGCCTACCGCGCGCTCGGCGCGACGACGGTGGACGTGAGCCTGCCGAACGCGCAGCTCGCGATCCCCGCTTATTACGTGATCGCGCCGGCCGAAGCGTCGAGCAACCTGTCGCGCTTCGACGGCGTGCGCTACGGCCACCGCGCAGCCGAATACCGCAACCTTGCCGAGATGTATTCGAAAAGCCGCGCCGAAGGCTTCGGCGCCGAAGTCAAGCGGCGCATCCTCGTCGGCACGTACGTGCTGTCGCACGGCTACTACGACGCGTACTACCTGCAGGCGCAAAAGCTGCGCCGCCTGATCGCGCAGGATTTCCAGGCTGCGCTCGCGGACTGCGACGTCATCGCCGGGCCGACGAGCCCGACGACCGCATGGGCGATCGGCGAGAAGTCCGACGATCCGGTGCAGATGTACCTGTCGGATATCTACACGATCGCGGTGAACCTCGCCGGCCTGCCGGGCCTGTCGCACCCGTGCGGCTTCGGCGCGGGCGAGCTGCCGGTCGGCCTGCAGCTCGTCGGCGACTATTTTTCCGAAGCGCGCCTCTTGAACGCCGCGCACCGCTTCCAGCAGGCGAGCGACTGGCACTTGCGCCGGCCGGCGATCGCCGCGTGAACGAGAGTTTGACATCATGAGCAGAAACGACTGGGAAGTGGTCATCGGACTGGAAGTCCATGCCCAGCTGAACACCGCGTCGAAAATCTTTTCCGCCGCCTCGACCGCGTTCGGCGCCGCGCCGAACGTGCAGGCGAGCGCCGTCGACATCGCGCTGCCGGGCGTGCTGCCGGTCCTGAACCGCGGCGCGGTCGAGCGGGCGATCCGCTTCGGCGTCGCGATCGGCGCGACGGTCGCGCCGAAAAGCGTTTTTGCGCGCAAGAACTACTTCTACCCGGATCTGCCGAAAGGCTACCAGATCAGCCAGTTCGAGCTGCCGGTCGTGCAGGGCGGCGCGATCACGATCCGCGTCGGCGACGGTGACAACGCGTACGAGAAGACCGTGCAGCTGACGCGCGCGCACCTCGAGGAAGACGCCGGCAAGTCGCTGCACGAAGACTTCCACGGCATGAGCGGCATCGACCTGAACCGCGCCGGCACGCCGCTGCTCGAAATCGTCTCCGAACCCGACATGCGCTCCTCCAATGAGGCGGTCGCGTACGCGCGTGCGCTGCACGCGCTGGTGCGCTGGATCGACATCTGCGACGGCAACATGCAGGAAGGCTCGTTCCGCTGCGACGCGAACGTCTCGGTGCGCCGCCCCGGCGGGCCGCTCGGTACGCGGCGCGAGATCAAGAACCTGAACTCGTTCCGCTTCCTGCAGCAGGCGATCGACTTCGAAGTGCAGTGGCAGATCGACACGCTCGAGGACGGCGGCACGATCCAGCAGGCGACGGTGCTGTTCGACCCCGACAGCGGCGAGACGCGCGTGATGCGCTCGAAGGAAGACGCGCACGATTACCGCTACTTCCCCGACCCCGACCTGCTGCCGCTGGTGATCTCGCCGGAATGGATCGCCCGGGTGCGCAGCGAAATGCCGGAGCTGCCGGGCGCGATGAAGGCGCGGCTCGTCGCCGACTACGGCCTGTCCGCGTACGACGCGGCGAGCCTCACCGCGTCGAAGGAAATCGCCGCGTACTACCAGGCGATGCTCGCTGCGGCCGACGCGAAACCGGGCAGCCAGGTGCCGAAGCTCGGTGCCAACTGGGTCATGGGCGAACTGGCCGCGCAGCTCAACCGCGCCGAACGCGACATCGGCGACTCGCCGGTCGCCCCCGCGCAGCTCGCGGGTCTCGTGCAGCGCATCGCCGACGGCACGATTTCGAACAACATCGCGCGCAAGGTGTTCGCCGCGCTGTGGAACGGCGAAGGCGGCAGCGGTGCGGACGCCGCCGATCGCATCATCGAAGCGCAGGGCCTGCGCCAGGTGAACGACAGCAGCGCGCTCGAACCGATCATCGATGAAGTGCTCGCCGCGAACCAGAAGTCCGTCGACGAATTCCGCGCCGGCAAGGACAAGGCGTTCAACGCGCTCGTCGGCCAGGTCATGAAAGCGAGCCGCGGCAAGGCGAACCCCGCGCAGGTCAACGAGATGCTCAAGCGCAAGCTCGAAGCCTGAGCCGCCCAAACGCGCGCGGAAACGCCCGGCCGGCCGCGAGCGGAATGCGCGGTTGCGCCGCTCGCTATAATGCCAGGTAGCGATCAGCGACCTGAAAGGACCGGCGATGTGTCAGCTCCTCGGCATGAACTGCAACGTGCCCACGGACATCTGTTTCTCGTTCGCGGGCTTCCAGGCGCGCGGTGGCGTCACCGATCACCACCGGGACGGATGGGGCATCGCGTTTTTCGAAGGGCGCGGCGTGCGCGTTTTCCTCGACCCGCAGCCGAGCGCGAATTCCCCGGTCGCCGAACTCGTCCGCAACTACCCGATCCGCTCGCTCAACGTCATCGCCCATATCCGCAAGGCGACGCAGGGCCAGGTGCGGCTCGACAACACGCATCCGTTCCAGCGCGAACTGTGGGGGCGCTACTGGATCTTCGCCCACAACGGCAACCTGCTCGACTACGCGCCGGCACTCAGCGGGCGCTTCCTGCCGGTCGGCAGCACCGACTCCGAAGCGGCGTTCTGCGACATCCTGCAGTGTCTGGCGCAGCGGTTTCCGGACGGCCCGCCGAGCGCCGTCGTGCTGCACGCGGCGCTGCGCGAACTGACGATCGATATCGGACAGCACGGCGAGTTCAACTATCTGCTGTCGGACGGCGAGCACCTGTTCGCCCATTGCTCGTCACGGCTCGCGTTCATCGTTCGCGAAGCGCCATTCACGGTCGCCCACCTCGCCGACCAGGACATGACGGTCGACTTCAGCCGCCACACCACGCCGAACGACCGCGTCGCGGTCATCGCGACCGTGCCGCTGACCGACAACGAAACCTGGCAGCAGATGACGCCCGGCTCGCTCGTGGCTTTTCGGCACGGCGCCCCGGTACCGCTCGGCGACACTCGCACGATCGCCTCGCAACCGTCCCGTGCGACCGGAAGCAGGTAAATTTTGCTTCATCGCGGAATGTTGACAGGCTACAGTTGGCGTTTGCCAGATTCCGATGACTGCGGAGCCGCCGATGGACTGCACTTTGTGTGTTGCCGAAATGGAAACGCCGGTGTGGCGCGACGGGAGCTGTCGCGTCATCCTCGTCGGTGATCCCGACTACCCCGGTTTCTGCCGCGTCGTGTGGCACGACCACGTCGCCGAAATGAGCGACCTCACCCCGCCGGCGCAGCGCCACCTGTTGAATATCGTGCTCGCGACCGAGACCGCGCTGCGCCAGCTGATGCGCCCGGACAAGATCAACCTCGCGAGCCTCGGCAATGTCGTGCCGCACCTTCACTGGCACGTCGTTCCGCGCTTTCGCGACGACAAACATTTCCCGCAGCCGATCTGGGGCATTCCTCAGCGCGAAGGTGTGCGGCGCGAAGCGCCTGCGGTCGACGCGCTCGCCGCCGCGATCGTCACCGCTCTGACCGAGCTGACCGCCGGCTGAATCCGGTCCGTCCAGGCCTCCCCGTCGAGCATCGACAATCCAAGGATCGCATGGCGCACGAATCCCCGATCGACTACGGCAGTCCGGCCGAGTGCCTCGAGCTGCTCAGGCGCCTGCGCGTGCTCGACATCGACGCGACGCAGCGCACGCTCGCGGACATCGTCGCCGGGCTGCTGCGCGCGTTGCCGGCGCCGAACCAGCACCTCGAAGTCCTCGAAGCGGTGCGGGCGCCGGTCGACATCGTGCAGGCCGAAATGGCGAAGCGCTACGCCGCCCACCCGCTCCCTCCCGACAGCAGCGAAAACGAGACGCTCGCGCGAGTCGTGTCGCTGTGGCGCGGGATGGCACGTTCGTATGCGCAGATCAGCCGCCAGGACGCGGCTGTCGGCACCCTCGACGACCAGCACGCGCTGCTCGCGCAGCGGCGCGTCGATTACACCGGCAGGGCGCTGCTGGAGTACTTCCGCGCTCACCGGGCGCCGCCCCACGGCACGTGGGCCGAGCTGCACGACAGCTATTCGGTGGCCGAAGCGCGCGGCGTCGCCGGCGTTCGCGTGCCCGATTCGCTCAACGAAGTATGGAAAGCGCAAAGTGCGCTGGAAGCTTACGTCGCGGCCGTGCTCGTCGACCTCGCGAATCCGTTCGGCCGCGGCGAGCGGGAGTTCGGATGGGTACACCGCTGGGCGCAGCGCTTCGCCCCCTATTGCAGCCTCGACGCGGAGTCCGACCCCGGGCGAACGGAAGCAGCGGCGTTCGGAATCGATCTTGCCGGCGACCACGGACCGCGCCCGCTGTGGGTGATGGGGCCGCCGGGCGCGCGCGTGCGCCGCTTCGATGCCGGCCGGCTCGCCGGGCAGATCCGGGCCGTGCTGACGCAATTCAGGCACGGCGCCGCGCCGGCTTCGCTCGGCCTGGGCGCGGACTGTTCGACCGATGCGTGTGCAACGCTGCTGCTGTCCCTTTATCGCCCCTGGGGCGTCGCATCGGCGGCGCGACGCTTTCCGCGACGCGGCGGAAAGGGGAGCGCGGAGCTGTGCGGCGACTGGCTGACGATCGGCTTTCACGTCGCGGGCAGGACGTTCGAGCAGCCGGCCACGAGCGCGACGGCCCGCAGCGTCGCAGACGACGTTTCGCTGCTGACTTTCGGCGAGCAGGCGCCCGACACAGGCGGCGGGTGGTCGGAACGGCAGCGGCAATGCGCCGCGGCGACGCTCGGCTTCGTCTGCGAACACTGGAACATCGTGGACCATTCGGTGAACGGCTTTCGCCTGCAGCAACACCCGCACACCGAGCGTCTCGAGCATCATCAGCTCGTCGGCATCCGCCCGCCCGACGGCGACCATTTCCTGCTCGGGCAGGTGACCTGGCTGATGTACCGGGAGGACGGCGTGATGGAAGCCGGCATCCACGTTCTGTCGGGGTTGCCGAAAGTCGTGGCCGCCCGCCTGTTCGGCCTGAACGTGGGCACGCATGTCGCCTACCAGCAGGCTTTCCTGCTGCCGCCGACGCCGGCGCTGAAGACCCGGGCGTCGCTGGTGCTGCCCGGCGGGTGGTTCCAGGCGCGGCGCATCATCGAAATCCATGACGGCGAGCCGCTGCAGGTCAGGCTGACCGCGCTGCTGACGCGCGGCACGAATTTCGATCAGGTCAGTTTCGAAGCGCTGGCCGATCCGGCGCCAGACGCGCCGCAGGAAACCGCGCACTGAAACGGCTGCCCTGGCCATACTCGCTTTCGATCAGCAGCTGCGCGTCATGACGCGACAGGATGTGCTTGACGATCGCGAGGCCGAGCCCGGTCCCGCCGGTTTCGCGCGAGCGGCCGCGGTCGACGCGGTAGAAGCGCTCGGTCAGCCGCGGAACATGCCGGGCTTCGATACCGATGCCGGTGTCTTCGACCGCGAATTCCGCTCCGCTGCCGACCGGTCGCCACACCAGGCGAATCCGCCCGCCGTCCGGCGTGTAGCGCACGGCGTTGCTCGCGAGGTTCGCAAACGCTGAACGCAGTTCCTTGCCGCTGCCGAGCAGCACCGCAGCTTCGCTTCCTGGCGCGATGACGAGACTGACGTCGTGGCGCCCGCCCGACAGCAACTCGGTGTCGCGCGCGACGTCGGCGAGCAGCGGTCCGACCGCGATCCTCTCTTCGGCCGCTGCCGGCGCGCCGGTCTCGAGCGCGGACAGCGTCAGCAGGTCTTCGATCAGTGACTGCATCCGGCACGACTGGTCGAACGCGAGGCGAAGATAACGCAGCGCTTCGGCGGGCTCGAGCTCGTCGTGCGCGTCGATGAGTGTTTCGAGGAAGCCGATGACGACCGTCAGCGGCGTGCGCAATTCGTGCGAGACATTCGCGATGAAGTCGCGGCGCATCGTTTCGAGTTTTTCGAGCTGGCTGATGTCGCGTGACACGATCATTTTCTGCCCGTCGCCGAACGGCACGGCCTGCACCAGCAGCGTCAGGCCCGGCCGGCGACCCGCGCGGAGGATCACCGGCTCGGCTTGCTCCGGCGTCGCGAGCAGGCGCACGAACCCGGGTTCGCGCACCAGCGTCGTGACCGGTACTCCCTCGTCCCGCGAGGCGTCAAGGCCGAAATGCTGCCCCGCCGTGGTGTTGATCCACTCGATCCGGTCGCTCGCCGAAAGGTACATCACGCCGTCAGGCATCGCTTCGCTCGCTTCGCGAAAACGCTCCAGCGCGGTCGAGAGCTGCTCGCGCGCCTCGTCGCCGACGCGTGCCCGCCGTGCGAGCCCGGCGAACGCGTAGTGCCAGGTTCCCGCGCCGTGCGGCGGCGGCACGCCGACCGGTTGCTGCGTCCAGGCGACGAGCCGGCAGAGATTGTGCACATGGTGCAGATACAGCAGCAGCACGCCGCCGCTCATCGTCAGCAGCGCGGCCAGCGGGCCGGCGACGAGTCCGACGGCCAGCGCCGCCAGCGCGATGAGCGCGAGCATGGCGGCCGCCATGCTCCAGACGTAACGGGCAGAAGGGAGAATGGCGGGCTCCGGCAGGCAGTCGGGGCCGGATTATTGCACGCCGGTGCCCTCGACCCGGAGCGAGAAACGGTAGCCGCTGCCGCGCACCGTCTGGATCAGCTGGTCGTGCCCGCTCGGCTCGAGCGCTGCACGCAGGCGCCGCACATGCACGTCCACGGTGCGGTCCTCGACAAAGACGTGATCGCCCCACACCTTGTCGAGCAGCTGCGCGCGCGAATGCACGCGTTCGGGATGCGTCATGAAGAAATGCAGCAGGCGGAATTCAGTCGGACCGAGCGCGACCGGCCGGTCCCCGCAGCCGACGCGGTGCGTCGCCGGGTCGAGCCGCAGGCCGCCCGCCTCGACCGCGTCCTCGGTGGTTTGCGGGGCGCGCCGGCGCAGCACCGCGGTGATGCGGGCGGCGAGTTCGCGCGGGCTGAACGGCTTGGTGACGTAGTCGTCGGCGCCGCTCTCGAGACCGGCGACCTTGTCCTGCTCTTCGCCGCGCGCCGTCAGCATGATGATCGGAATCTCGCGAGTCCGCTCGTCGGCCCTGAGCCGGCGCGCGAACTCGATGCCCGTCATGCCCGGCAGCATCCAGTCGAGCAGCACCAGGTCGGGCAGCGCGTCGCGCAGCCGTTGCGCCGCCTCCTCGGCGTCGGATGCGCGCAGGACGCGGTGGCCGGCGCGGCTCAGGCTCGCGGCGATGAGCTCCTGAATCGCCAGTTCGTCTTCGACTAGCAGAATGTTCGCGGGCATCGAGGCATCACTCCATGTTGGCCGACGCAGTGTATTGCAGCCATTTGAATTTTTTGTGACAAGTGGCACCGGCCCGATCGGCGCGGCCCCTGGCACGCCCGGCCGGCCTGCGCCGATTCGGGTATGATTGGACTCCCGACATCGCCCGACTCACCAGTCACCATGGCCGGACTCGACGACAAGACTCCCATTCCCACTGCGCTGACGTTGCACCGCAAATCCCGCGTGCTCGAAATCGCGTTCGACGATGGCAGCGAGTTTTCGCTGCCGTTCGAGTATCTGAGGGTGTATTCCCCTTCGGCCGAAGTTCGCGGACACGGAGCCGGCCAGGAAGTGCTGCAGGTCGGCAAACGCGACGTTGACATCGTCGATGTCGAACCGGTCGGCAACTACGCCGTGAAACCGGTGTTCTCCGACGGCCACGACAGCGGCCTGTATTCGTGGGACTACCTGTACCACCTCGCGACGCAGCACGACACGCTGTGGCAGCAGTATCTCGACCGGCTCGCGCAGCAAGGCCGCAGCCGCGATCCCGCCGAAAATCCACCCGCCCCGCCCAAATCCGGGTGTGGCGGTCACAAGCACTGAGCATGAACGAGAAGACGACGCAAAAGACGACTCATTTCGGCTTCGAGACGGTAGCGGAAGGCGAAAAACACAAAAAAGTCGCCGAGGTGTTTTCCTCGGTCGCCGGCCGCTACGACGTCATGAACGATCTCATGTCCTTCGGCCTGCACCGGCTGTGGAAAGCGTTCACGATCCAGATCTCGGGAGTCGGCCGCGGCGATCGCGTGCTCGACGTCGCCGGCGGGACCGCAGACCTGTCGCTCGCGTTCGCGAAACGGGTCGGCCGCGACGGCCAGGTGTGGCTCACCGACATCAATCACGCGATGCTGTCGCGCGGCCGCGATCGCGTGCTCGACCGCGGCTTCGCGCTGCCGGTCGCGCAATGCGACGCCGAGAAGTTGCCGTTTCCCGACAACTGGTTCGACTGCGTGACGGTCGCGTTCGGCCTGCGCAACATGACCCACAAGGACGTCGCGCTCGCCGAGATGCGGCGCGTGCTGCGTCCGGGGGGCCGCCTGCTCGTGCTCGAGTTCTCGAAAGTCTGGGCGCCGCTCGCGCCGGCTTACGATTTCTATTCGTTCAAGATCCTGCCGTGGATGGGCGACAAAGTCGCGCACGACGCGGACAGCTACCGTTATCTCGCCGAATCGATCCGGATGCACCCTTCGCAGGACGAACTGAAGGCGCTGATGGAACGCGTCGGCCTGAAGCGGGTCGATTACTTCAACCTGACCGGGGGCGTCGTCGCCCTGCACCGCGGTTACAAGCTCTGATCGCGCAGCGTGCGCCCGCTCCTTTCCGGTAGCGCGACCGTCGGCTTCACAATGAACGGAGACTTATCCCCCATGAAAAACCTGCTTCTCGGCCTGATCGCGGTCATTTTCACGCTCGGTTTCGGCATCCCTGAAGCCGACGCCAAACGCCTGGGCGGCGGCGGCAGCTTCGGCATGCAGCGCCAGATGACGCCACCGGCGCCGCGCCAGCCATCGGCCGCTCCGCAGCAGACGCCGCAGGGCGCGAACGCCGTGCCGCAGAAGCGCTCGTGGATGGGCCCGCTTGCCGGGCTGGCCGCCGGCCTCGGCCTGGCGGCGCTGTTCTCGCACCTCGGCCTCGGCGCCGAAATGGGCTCGCTGCTGATGATCGCGCTGCTGGTCTTTGCCGCGCTGATGCTGTTCCGCATGCTGTCGCGCCGCAATGCAGCAGCCCGCTCGGGCGGGGCGATGCAGTACGCCGGCGCTCCTGCCGGCGCCAATTTCCCCGCTGCTGCGCCGGTCAGCTTCCCCGCGGCCGGCAGCGCGGCGCCAGCGCCGGTCGCCAACATCCCGGCGAACTTCGACGCCGAAGCGTTCGTGCGGCAGGCCAAAGTGCAGTTCATCCGCCTGCAGGCTGCCAACGATGCCGGCAATCTCGAAGACATCCGCGAATTCACGTCGCCCGAGATGTTCGCCGAAATCCGCATGCAGCTGACCGAACGCGGCCCGGGAACGCAGCGCACCGACGTCGTGGAACTGAACGGCGAAGTCCTCGAAGTCGTCGAGGAAGCGCAGCGCTACGTCGTCAGCATCCGCTTCTCCGGCCTGCTGCGCGAAGAAGAAGGCGCGGCGCCGGCGGCGTTCGACGAAGTGTGGCACCTGACCAAACCCAGGACCGGAAACGCCGGCTGGGTCGTGGCGGGCATCCAGCAGCTTTCCTGAACCCTCTACGCGGACCTTCGGAATTCCGGGGTCCGCCGAACACGATGTCCTTCGCGACGCGCGGTTTCCTCACCGCTATCAACCACCTGCTGGCTTCGGCGCCTTGGGCGCGGGAACGGCTCTCGCCGCACGCGGGCCGGCACGCGCTGCTGCATGCCGACCCGTTCGAGATCACGTTCACGGTCGGCCCGGAAGGATTTTTGGCCGCCGCGGACGCTGCCACGGCACCTGCGATCACGCTTTCGCTGCCGCTCGCCGCGCTGCCCCGCTTCGTCACCGGAGATCCTGGCAAGGCAATGAGCGAAGTGCGCATCGACGGCAATGCCGAGTTCGCCGATGCGCTCGGCTTCGTATTCCGCAATTTGCGCTGGGACGCCGAGGAAGACCTGTCGCGCGTGCTCGGCGACATCCTCGCGCACCGCGTCGTGCTCGGGGCGCAGGCCGTCCGGAACGAGGGTTTGAGGGCGTGCGAGGCGCTCGGCGGCAACGTCATTGAATATCTCACCGAAGAGCAGCCGCTCCTCGTCGCGCGCGCGGCGCTCGAAGGGCATGGCGGGGAACTCGGCACGTTGCGCGACGACCTCGCGCGCCTCGACAAGCGTGTCGAGCGGCTGGGCGCCTCCCGAGCGTTCGCGCCGTCGCACGAAGATCCTCGGGCATCCGCGATGACCGTTCCGCCGGCAGGGCGCTATTAAGGCGGCAATCAAAGACAACTTTCGCCCTGCGCCGTTCGGCAAGCTCTGGGCAGGCTTGCCGAAGGGCGCTGCCAAGGCTTCGACACGCTCAGCCCGACGGTATTCGAGTGCCGGGAAACCGCCAAACAAAAAGGGCAGTCCTGACGGAGCTGCCCTTTTTCCTTTGCCCGATGCCGGCGGCTTCGCTGGCTGTCCGGCGCTCAGTGGCCGCGCTTGCGCAGCTTCTGGATCGCTGCGATCTGCGCGATCGCTTCGGCCAGTTCCGCCTGCGCCTTGGCGTAATCGATTTCGGTCGACTGGTTTTTCAGCGCCTCTTCCGCGATGCGCTTGGCTTCGAGCGCTTTCGCCTCGTCCAGATCCTTGCCCCGGATCGCGGTGTCGGCGAGCACGGTGACCAGGCCGGGCTGCACTTCGAGAATGCCGCCGGCGACGAAAACGAGTTCTTCCTCCGCCTGGTCGGGACGCTTCACCCGTACCGCACCCGGCTTGATCCGGGTCATCAGCGGCATGTGGCCGGGCAGGATCCCGAGCTCACCCGCTTCACCCGGAAGCGCGACGAACTCCGCCAGCCCGGAAAAGATCTGCTCTTCCGCGCTGACGATGTCCACGTGGACCGTCATTGCCATAGTGATGTCCTTTTCAAGGCCGCACGACAGCGAACTGCCGTGCGGCGGGCCCGATTACTGGAGCTTCTTGGCCTTCTCGATGGCCTCTTCGATACCGCCGACCATATAGAACGCCTGTTCGGGCATGTGGTCGCACTCGCCGTTGACGATCATCTTGAAGCCGTTGATCGTGTCCTTGAGCGGCACGTACTTGCCCGGCGAACCGGTGAACACTTCCGCGACGTGGAACGGCTGCGACAGGAAGCGCTGGATCTTCCGCGCGCGCGACACCGCGAGCTTGTCTTCCGGCGACAGTTCGTCCATGCCGAGAATCGCGATGATGTCGCGCAGTTCCTTGTAGCGCTGCAGCGTCACCTGCACCTGGCGCGCGACGTTGTAGTGCTCTTCACCGACCACCAGCGGGTCGAGCTGGCGCGAGGTCGAATCGAGCGGATCGACCGCGGGGTAGATACCCAGCGCGGCGATGTCGCGCGACAGCACGACGGTCGAGTCGAGGTGCAGGAAGGTTGTCGCCGGCGACGGGTCGGTCAAGTCGTCCGCAGGGACATACACGGCCTGGATCGACGTGATCGAGCCGACCTTGGTCGACGTGATGCGCTCCTGCAGACGGCCCATTTCTTCCGCGAGCGTCGGCTGGTAACCCACCGCGGACGGCATCCGGCCGAGCAGCGCGGACACTTCCGTACCGGCCAGCGTGTAGCGGTAGATGTTGTCGACGAAGAACAGGATGTCGCGGCCTTCGTCGCGGAAGCGCTCGGCCATCGTCAGGCCAGTCAGCGCCACGCGCAGGCGGTTGCCCGGCGGCTCGTTCATCTGACCGAACACCATCGCGACTTTGTCGAGCACGTTCGAGTCCTTCATCTCGTGGTAGAAGTCGTTCCCTTCACGGGTCCGCTCGCCCACGCCGGCGAACACCGACAGGCCCGAGTGCTGCTTGGCGATGTTGTTGATCAGTTCCATCATATTGACGGTCTTGCCGACACCGGCGCCGCCGAACAGACCGACTTTGCCGCCTTTCGCGAACGGGCAGACCAGGTCGATAACCTTGATGCCGGTCTCGAGCAGGTCGACCGACGGCGACAGGTCGTCGAACTTCGGCGCCTTCGCATGGATCGGGCGCAGCTCGTCGGCCTCGATCGGGCCGGCTTCGTCGATCGGGCGGCCGAGCACGTCCATGATGCGGCCGAGCGTGCCGTGGCCGACGGGGATCGAGATCCCTTTGCCGGTGTTCGCGACCTTCATGCCACGGCGCAGGCCGTCGGAGGAACCCATTGCAATCGTACGCACCACGCCGTCGCCGAGCTGCTGCTGGACCTCGAAGGTCAGCCCATCTTCGGCGAACGAACCGGCGGCAGTCTCGAGCTTGAGCGCGTCATACACCTTGGGCATCGCTTCGCGGGGGAACTGGATATCCACCACGGCGCCGATGCACTGAACGATCGTTCCTTGACTCATCGTCGTTTCCTTAAATCAGTTATGCGTTACACCGCGGCGGCGCCGCCGACGATCTCCGACAGCTCCTTCGTGATCGCTGCCTGACGGGTCTTGTTGTAGACCAGCTGCAGTTCCCCGATCACGTTCTTCGCGTTGTCGGACGCGGCCTTCATCGCGACCATGCGCGCGCTCTGCTCCGAAGCCATGTTCTCGGCGACCGCCTGATAGACCAGCGCCTCGACGTAGCGCACCAGCATCTCGTCGATGACGACCTGCGGGTCGGGCTCGTACAGGTAGTCCCACGAACCTTCCGGCGTGCCGAGCTTGTCGCCGGTCAGCGGCAGCAGCTGCTCGAGCACCGGCTCCTGCTTCATCGTGTTGATGAAGCGCGTGTAAGCCACATAGACCGCGTCGAGCTCGCCGTTCTGGAACGCGTCGAGCATGATCTTGACCGGGCCGATCATCTTTTCGAGATGCGGCGTGTCGCCGAGCTGCACGACGTGCGACACGACTTTCGCGCCCATGCGCTGCATGAAGCCGAAACCCTTGTTGCCGATGCAGCAAGCCTGGATTTCGGTCGCGCCGGAGGCGTCCCAACCTTTCATCGCGTTCAGCGCGACGCGCTGGACGTTGGTGTTGAGACCGCCGCAAAGACCCTTGTCGGTGGTGACCAGAATCAGACCCACCCGCTTCATCTGGTCCTTCTGGACGAGAAACGGGTGCTTGTAGTCGGTCACATTGGCCTGGGACAGGTTCGCGGCGAGGCGGCGGATCTTCTCGGCATAGGGACGGGCAGCACGCATCCGGTCCTGCGCCTTGCGCATCTTGGATGCGGCCACCATTTCCATGGCCTTGGTGATCTTGCGCGTGTTTTGCACGCTCTTGATCTTGGTACGGATTTCCTTACCGCTAGCCATATTCCGTCTCCGTCCGCGGCCTTAGGCCCAGCTCTTCTTGAACTCGTCGATCACTGCGACCAGTTGCTTCTCGCCGTCGGCGTCGAGCTCTTTGGACGTCATGATCTTGGTCACGAGAGCCGGATTCTTGGCCTTGACGTACTGCTGCAGCCCGGATTCGAACGCCAGCAGGCGCGGCACTTCGACGTCGTCGAAATAGCCGTTGTTGACCGCGTACAGCGTGATCGCCATGTCGGCGACCGACAGCGGCGCGTACTGCGGCTGCTTCATCAGTTCGGTGACGCGGCGGCCGCGCTCGAGCTGCTTGCGCGTCGCGTCGTCAAGGTCGGACGCGAACTGCGCGAACGCGGCGAGCTCGCGATACTGCGCGAGGTCGGTCCGGATGCCGCCCGAGAGCTTTTTGATGACCTTGGTCTGGGCGGCACCACCGACGCGCGACACCGAGATACCGGCGTTGATAGCGGGACGGATACCGGCGTTGAACAGGTCGGTGTCGAGGAAGATCTGCCCGTCGGTAATCGAGATCACGTTCGTCGGCACGAACGCGGACACGTCGCCGGCCTGCGTTTCGATGATCGGCAGCGCGGTCAGCGAACCGGTCTTGCCTTTGACTTCGCCGTTCGTGAACTTCTCGACGTGATCGGCGGACACGCGCGACGCACGCTCGAGCAGGCGCGAGTGCAGGTAGAACACGTCCCCGGGGTAGGCTTCGCGGCCCGGCGGGCGGCGCAGCAGCAGCGAGATCTGGCGGTAGGCCCACGCCTGCTTGGTCAGATCGTCGTAAATGATCAGCGCGTCCTGGCCGCGGTCGCGGAAGTATTCGCCCATCGTGCAGCCCGAGTACGGGGCGATGAACTGCATCGCGGCCGATTCGGAAGCGGTCGCGGCGACGACGATGGTGTATTCCATCGCGCCGTGCTCTTCGAGCTTGCGCACCACGTTCGCGATCGTCGAGGCCTTCTGGCCGACCGCGACGTAGACGCAGAACATGTCCTGGCCTTTCTGGTTGATGATCGCATCGACCGCGACGGCCGTCTTGCCGGTCTGGCGGTCGCCGATGATCAGCTCGCGCTGGCCGCGGCCGATCGGCACCATCGCGTCGACCGACTTCAGGCCGGTCTGCACCGGCTGCGACACCGACTGGCGCCAGATCACGCCCGGCGCGACTTTTTCGATCTTGTCGGTGAGCTTCGCGTTGATCGGACCCTTGCCGTCGATCGGCTGGCCCAAGGCGTTGACGACGCGGCCGATCAGCTCGGGGCCGACCGGTACTTCGAGAATGCGGCCGGTCGCCTTGACCGGGTCGCCTTCGGTGATGTGTTCGTATTCACCCAGGACCACCGCACCGACCGAGTCGCGCTCGAGGTTCAGCGCGAGGCCGAAAGTGTTGCCGGGGAACTCCAGCATTTCGCCCTGCATGACGTCGGCGAGACCGTGAACGCGCGTGATGCCGTCGGTAACCGACACCACGGTGCCTTCGTTGCGCGACGTGGCTGCGAGCTGCAGGTTCTGGATCCGGCTCTTAATCAGGTCACTGATTTCAGAGGGGTTGAGTTGCATGTATATGCTCCTAGTTCTTTAGCGCAGCGGCCATGTTCGCGAGCTTGCCGCGGACCGAGGCGTCGATCACTTCGTCGCCGATCGCGATGCGGACCCCGCCGATGAGTTCGGGGTCGAGGCTGACCTTGATGTTCAGCCGGGTCTTGAAACGCGTCTCAAGATCGGCTTTCAGGTTCGCCAGCGTCGCATCGTCGAGCGGGAACGCGGAGGCGATTTCCGCCTCCTGGACGCCTTCGTGTTCGTTCTTCAGTTCAACGAACAGGTCACGGATCTCCGGAAGCACCTGCAGACGCTCGTTGTCGACGAGGACACGAACGAAATTCTGCAGCTCGGGAGTGAAGCCTTGTCCCGCCACGTCGATGAACAGCTGATACAGCTGGTCGGCGGACAGTTTGGGATTGCTGATGCAGGCTTTCATCGACGCATCCGCGGCAGCGGCGGCGAGACGATCGAGTGCTTCCGACCAAGGCCCCAGCGCACCTGCCCCGCGAGCCAGCTCGAAGGCGGCATCCGCATAGGGGCGCGCGATGGTGACGTTCTCGGCCATGGCTTATTGCAGTTCCGTTTTCAGGTTGGCGAGCAGGTCGGCATGCACCTGCGCGTTGATTTCGCGACGCAGGATCTTCTCGGCGCCGGCGACAGCCAGATGGGCGACCTGGTCACGCAGCGCTTCCTTGGCGCGCTGGGCGGCCGTGCCGGCTTCGGCTTCGGCAGCTTCGCGGGCCTGGGCGATGATGCGGGCAGCTTCGGCACGGGCGTCGTCGAGGAATTTCGCCGCCTGCTTTTCGGCGGAGGTGCGCACGTCACCCGCGGATTCGCGAGCCTTGCGCAGTTCATCGACGACTTTCTTCTCGGCGAGCGAGAGGTCGGCCTTGGCCTTGTCCGCAGCTGCCAGCCCGTCTGCGATCTTCTTCGCGCGCTCGTCGAGCGCCTTCACGATGGGGGGCCACACGAACTTCATCGTGACCCACGCCAGAATGAAGAACACAACGAGCTGAGCGATCAGGGTTGCGTTCAAATTCACTGTTCTTGTCCCTCGGTTGTGGTCGGAGAGGCCGAAAGAGGCGAAATAAACGAACCGATCAGACCAGCTGGAACGGGTTGGCGAACGCGAACATCATGGCGATACCGACGCCGATCAGGAACGCCGCGTCGATCAGACCGGCCAGCAGGAACATTTTGGTTTGCAGCGCGTTCATCAGCTCGGGCTGACGGGCGGAAGCTTCGAGGTACTTGGAGCCCATGATGCCGATACCGATACAAGCACCGATGGCGCCCAGACCGATGATGAGGCCAGCAGCCAGAGCAACAAAACCCAGAACGTTTTCCATGACGACTCCTTGAGTAAAAGATTGATGAAGTTGAAAAACCAGGTACTGCAATAAACCGTTAGTGGCTTTCGTGCGCCTGGCCGATATAGACCAGCGTCAGCATCATGAAGATGAAAGCCTGCAGCGCGACGATCAGGATGTGGAAGACCGCCCAGATCGAGCCCGCGACGATGTGGCCGACGAAGCCGAACACGGTCGCGGTGCCGCCGAGCAGTGCGATCAGCATGAAGATCAGCTCGCCGGCGTACATGTTGCCGAACAGCCGCATGCCGTGGGAGACGGTCTTGGCGACGAATTCGATGATCTGCATCAGGAAGTTGACCGGCCACAGCAGCGGGTGGCTGCCGAACGGTGCAGTGAAGAGCTCATGCACCCAGCCCGAGAGGCCCTTGATCTTGACGTTGTAGTAGAGGCAGATCAGCAGCACGCCGATCGACATGCCGAGCGTGCCGTTCAGGTCGGCAGTCGGCACGACGCGCAGATAGGCGTGCTCGTTGCCGGAAATCATCGCCCACAGCCGCGGCAGCAGATCGACCGGCAGGAAGTCCATCGAGTTCATGAGGAAGATCCACAGGAACACCGTCAGCGCGACCGGCGCGACGAACTTGCGCGATTCGGCGCTGTGGATGATGCCTTTTGCCTGGTCGGCGACCATTTCGACGAGGATCTCGACGGCGGCCTGGAACCGACCGGGAACGCCGGGCGTCGCCTTGCGGGCCGCCCGGATCAGGAAGAACAGCGTGATGACACCGAGCGCGATCGAGAAGAACAGGGTGTCGAGGTTCCATACGCTCCAGTCCACCACTGCCGTCTGGGCGTGGCCGGTGGAGTTCATATGGGTCAGGTGGTGGACGATGTATTCGCCGGAGGTCGGTGCTTCGGTAGCCATGGTCAGGTCTTCACCAAAAATGCAAATAAATTCGCCTTGAGTGCCAGGATCAGGCCGATGAAGATGGCGCCCCAATGGACGTCTTCATAAAACTGCCCGACCAGCACCAACAATCCCACGATCGACGCGATCTTGAGGAACTCGCCGATAAAGAAAACGATCACATTCGCTCCGCCCTGCCGTTTCGACGCCAGGTGCAGCCGGAGCGCGAAAACCGCATTCGGCAAGACGCAGGAAAGCCCTCCGAGGGCTGCGGAAACTCCGCCGCGCAGGCCGAAAAAAACGGCCGCAATGGCCGTAGCTGCGATCGTCGCGCCAAGCTGCAGGAAAACCATCTTGAACATGGGATCCGCCGAGGCGATGCGCAGCATGCGCAGACCGCTTCAAAAATTCCGGCAATACTAGGGGTTAACCGCTACGAAGTCAAACCGATATTGCATCTTGCGTCGTGTGCGGCGTCAGGTCATGCATCTTATACAAGATATCGAATCCGGTCGCGAAAAATTGCGTATCGCGCGTCCCGGGAAAGTCGCCGACATTCGTGCGAACGGCGGGTCTGCGCCGCGCAACCGCCTGCAGGCCTCTTCACCTGCAGCCGGGTCGGGACGAAAATGCTACGCTACTTGGCGCCGCACCGTCGCGGACGTTTCGCGCAGCGGAGGCTGCCGGCCGATGCGAAGAATCCCCTGTCCCATGAGCCATGCGATGAACCCAAGACAAGGCGCTGCAGCGCCGCGCGACCGTGAACGAGCAGCGTGAAGGTGCGCTCCGCCGTGTCGTCGAGCAAGAACGCGACGGGCGGCGCATTGCTGTCGCCTCCGCGCCGACGTCGAGCGATGAGCACAAGGCGTTCGAGATGCTGGACTTGCTGAAAATCCGCCTCAAGCGGACGTTCGACCTCTACAAGGCGGGCAGTCTCGACAGCGGATTCGTCCCACGCATCGAAAGCATCGCGCTCGCGATCCAGCAGGCCTGCACGCACGACTCCGACGCCGCGCTCGCGAACCTGCACCTGGACTACGAGACGTCGTATGCGGTGGTCCATCACCTGCAGGCGGCGGTGCTGTGCGAGCTGATCGGCAGGAAGATGGGCGTCGGCGAAGCGTCGCGGCTGTCGCTCGTCAAGGCCGGCCTCACCTATGACGTCGGCCTGATCGACATCCAGGACACGCTCGACCGCCAGCTGACGCCGCTGACGTCACTGCAGCGCCAGCGCATCGCCCGCCATCCGATCGACAGCGAATGGATTCTGACGAGCCTCGGCGTCACCGACGCCGCATGGCTCGACTCGGTCCGCCACCACCACGAGCGTCTGGACGGCAGCGGCTATCCCGATGGCCAGCGCGACGATGCGATCAGGCTGCCGGCACGCGTGCTGGCGATCGCCGACATCTACAGCGCGATGGTGCGCGACCGCCCGTACCGCAAGGCGATGGTGTCCGGCAAGGCGATGCGCAAGCTGATGCTCGACCAGGGCAGGCAGACCGACAACCGGTTGATCCAGATGATGATCAAGGAGATCGGCGTCTTTCCGCCCGGCGCGATCGTGCGGCTCACGAACGGCGAAGTCGCGGTCGTCAAGAAGCGCACCGCAAACAGCGCGTGCCCGCTCGTGCACGCTTTCGTCAAGGCGGATGGCATGCCGATGCTGGACACGATTCGCCGCGACACCTCGACGGCGGATTTCCGCATCGAGGGCATGGTCCCTTTTTCGAACTACCGCGGCTCGATCGTCGTCCTCCGCAACCTGTGGAATCGCCCCTGAGCCGGGCAAGCCGTCGCGCAGCGCCGCGCCGCCCGATACAGCGGACATTCCGCGCCAACCCGACCCAGGAGCGTTTCCATGACTCTCGCGTTAAACGACCCCGACCTCTTCCGCAGCCGCTGCCTCGTCGGCGGCACGTGGACCGATGCCGATGACGGCGCGACGATCGCGATCCACAACCCGGCCACTGGCGAGCAACTCGGCACGATCCCGAAAATGGGCGCCGCGGAGACGCGCCGGGCGATCGACGCCGCCAGTCGGGCGTGGCCGGCGTGGCGCGCGCTGACCGCCGGGGCGCGGGCGCGCGTGCTGCGCAAGTGGTTCGATCTGATCGTCGCACACCAGGAAGATCTCGCGCTGCTGATGACCTCCGAGCAGGGCAAGCCGCTCGGTGAGGCGCGCGGCGAAGTGCTGTACGCGGCGTCCTTCGTCGAGTGGTTCGCCGAGGAAGGCAAGCGCATCTACGGCGACGTGATCCCCGGCCACCAGCCCGACAAGCGCATCGTCGTGACGAAAGAGCCGGTCGGCGTCTGTGCGGCGATCACGCCGTGGAACTTCCCGCTCGCGATGATCACGCGCAAAGCCGGGCCGGCGCTTGCCGCAGGCTGCACGATGGTGCTCAAGCCGGCGACCCAGACGCCCTATTCGGCGCTCGCGCTCGCGGTGCTGGCCGAACGCGCCGGCTTGCCCGCGGGCGTGTTCAGCGTGCTGACCGGCTCCGCGACCGAGATCGGCGGCGAGCTCACCGCCAACCCGGTCGTGCGCAAGCTCACTTTCACCGGGTCGACCGAAGTCGGCATCAAGCTCGCCGCGCAATGCGCGCCGACGATCAAGAAGCTGTCGCTCGAGCTCGGCGGCAACGCGCCGTTCATCGTCTTCGACGACGCCGACCTCGATGCCGCCGTCGAGGGCGCGCTGGCGTCGAAATACCGCAACACCGGCCAGACCTGCGTATGCGCGAACCGGCTGCTGGTGCAGCACAGCGTGTATGACGCGTTCGCCGAAAAGCTCGCCGCAGCGGTCGCGAACCTGAAAGTCGGCAACGGCCTCGATGAAGGCGTCACGCAGGGACCGCTGATCGACCTGCAGGCGGTCGAGAAAGTCGAGGAGCACATCGCCGACGCGCTGGCGAAAGGGGCGCGCGTCGTCACCGGCGGCGGACGCCACGCACTGGGCCGCACGTTCTTCGAACCGACGATCCTCGCCGACGTCACGCCGCAGATGAAAGTCGCGCGCGAGGAAACGTTCGGCCCGGTCGCGCCGCTGTTCCGCTTCCACGACGAGGCTGAAGCGATTCGCATGGCGAACGACACCGAGTTCGGGCTGGCCGCCTATTTCTATTCGGCGGGAATGAACCGTGTGTGGCGCGTGTCCGGCGCGCTCGAATACGGCATCGTCGGCATCAACACCGGCATCATCTCGACCGAGGTCGCGCCGTTCGGCGGCATGAAGTCGTCCGGGCTCGGCCGCGAAGGCTCGAAATACGGTATCGAGGATTACCTCGAGATCAAGTATCTGTGCATGGGCGGCGTGCAGTAGGCTTCGTCGCGCTCCCGGCAGCCGGGACGCTCCGCGCACTTCGGCTGCCGCGCTCGCCACTCATTCCAGCCCCGCCGCGGTACGGTATTCAGCTGCCGCCGCCAGCAGCCAGTCGCGGAACGCCGCGAGCGCGGTGGTTTCGGCCTTGCGCTCGGGAATGATCAGGTAGTACGCCTTGTCGCTGAGGTAGCCGTGGCGGAACGGGATCACGAGGCGGCCGCTGTCGAGTTCTTCCTGGATCAGGAACGGCGGGATCAGCGCGACGCCCATGTCGTACATCGCCGCTTGCGCGAGCATCGTGAAGAGTTCGTGTCGCGCGCCGGTCAGGTCGTGCGCGACGCGCATGCCGAGCGACTCGAACCACAGCCGCCACGCGTACGGGCGCGTCGTCTGCTGCAGCAGCGGCAGCGCGGCGATTTCGGCCGGCGTCAGGGTGGTCTTGCCGGCGAGCAGGCGCGGGCTGCACACCGGCACCGGGTTCTCGCGCATCAGGAAATGGCCTTCGGTGCCCGGCCAGCCGGCGTCGCCGAAATACAGCGCCGCGTCGAGCTCGGTTTCGGCGAACAGGAACGGACGGCTGCGGTTCGTCAGATTCACCGTGACGCCCGGATGGCTGGCGAGGAAGCCGCCGAGCCGCGGCAGCAGCCAGCGCGTCGCGAACGTCGGCACGACCGCGAGCTCGATCGTCGCGCCGCGGCCGTGGTGCGCCATCACCGACAGCGTGTCGCGCTCGACCGCATCGAGCCGCGCGGTGATCTGCCGGCTGTATGACAGCCCGGCTTCGGTCAGCGTCACGCCGCGCTTCGTGCGGCGGAACAGGCGCAGGCCGAGAAACTCCTCGAGCCCGGCGATCTGGCGGCAGATCGCGCTTTGCGTCAGCGACAGCTCCTCGGCCGCGCGCGTGAAGCTTTCATGCCGCGCCGCGAGCTCGAAAGCCAGCAGCGCTGCCGTACTGGGGATCCTGCGTCGCATTCGCGGCTCTCCTGAAAATGCACGATAAGCAAGCCAAACGCTTACGGGCGGGCGCGAGGCCACGCCGGAACGCCGGAAAGCGCGCGGTTTCAGCGTGATATCTTAACCGCGTTCGCGTTCGGGCCGATTCACGAAGTGATTTTTTCGCACAACGTGTCGCGGAATTTTCGGTTGTCCCGGGTGGCTCCGGTTCGCTACAGTGCGCGCACAGGCAAAGCGTGGCGCATTTCGCATCGCGCCGGCGCATGTTCGAACATCCGCAGCATTGAGGAGACTTTCTAAATGGCAACGAACCGCGTGACCTTCAACTGGGCAGATCCCCTGCACCTCGACGAGCAGCTGACCGAAACCGAGCGCCTGGTGCGCGACACCGCGCGGGCGTACAGCCAGGAACGCCTGCTGCCGCGCGTCCAGGAAGCTTTCCGCCATGAAAAGACCGACCGCGCGATCTTCAACGAGATGGGCGAACTGGGCCTGCTCGGCGCGACGATTCCCGAGGAATACGGCGGCTCGGGCATGAACTACGTGTGCTACGGCCTGATCGCCCGTGAAGTCGAGCGCGTCGATTCCGGTTATCGCTCGATGATGAGCGTGCAGTCGTCGCTGGTGATGGTGCCGATCAACGAATTCGGCACCGAAGCGCAGAAGAAGAAGTATCTGCCGAAGCTCGCGACCGGCGAATGGGTCGGCTGCTTCGGCCTGACCGAGCCGAACCATGGCTCCGATCCGGGCAGCATGGTGACGCGCGCGAAGAAAGTCGATGGCGGCTACAGCCTGTCCGGCTCGAAGATGTGGATCACGAACAGCCCGATCGCCGACGTGTTCGTCGTCTGGGCCAAGGACGACGAAGGCCAGATCCGCGGCTTCGTGCTCGAAAAAGGCTGGAAAGGCCTGTCGGCTCCGGCGATCCACGGCAAAGTCGGCCTGCGCGCATCGATCACCGGCGAAATCGTCATGGACGAAGTGTTCGTGCCGGAAGAAAACGCGTTCCCGACGGTGCGCGGCCTCAAAGGTCCGTTCACGTGCCTGAACTCGGCACGCTACGGCATCGCCTGGGGTGCGCTCGGCGCCGCCGAAGCGTGCTACGAAACGGCCCGCCAATACACGCTCGACCGCAAGCAGTTCGGCCGCCCGCTCGCCGCGAACCAGCTGATCCAGAAGAAGCTCGCCGACATGCTGACCGAGATCACGCTCGGCCTGCAGGGCTGCCTGCGCCTGGGCCGCATGAAGGACGAAGGCACGGCCGCGGTCGAGATCACCTCGATCATGAAGCGCAATTCGTGCGGCAAGTCCCTCGACATCGCCCGCGTCGCGCGCGACATGCTCGGCGGCAACGGGATCTCCGACGAGTTCTGCGTCGCGCGCCACCTCGTGAACCTCGAAGTCGTCAATACCTACGAGGGCACGCACGACGTGCATGCGCTGATCCTCGGCCGCGCGATCACCGACATCGCGGCGTTCTCGAACTGATCCACCCATGTCGGGCGCCCTGTCGCATATCCGGGTGCTCGACCTGTCGAGGATTCTGGCCGGCCCGTGGGCCGGCCAGATCCTCGCCGACCTCGGTGCCGACGTCATCAAGGTCGAGCGTCCGGGCGAAGGCGACGACACCCGCCACTGGGGTCCGCCGTTCCTCAAGGACTTGCACGGCGACGACACCGATGTTGCCGCGTATTTCCTGTGCGCGAACCGCAACAAGCGCTCGATCACCGTAGACATGACGAAGCCGGACGGCCGGCAATTGCTGCGCGAGCTCGCCGGCCAATGCGACGTCGTGCTCGAGAATTTCAAGCTGGGCGGCCTCGCGCGCCACGGCCTCGACTACGCGTCGCTGAAAGCCGTCAATCCGCGCCTCGTGTATTGCTCGATCACCGGTTTCGGCCACGACGGACCATACGCCGCGCGCGCCGGTTACGACTTCCTGATCCAGGGCCTCGGCGGCCTGATGAGCCTGACCGGGCGGCCCGACGAGGAGCCGGGCGGCGGCCCGATGAAAGTCGGCGTCGCGCTGACCGACATCCTGACCGGCCTGTACGCGGCCAACGCGGTGCAGGCGGCGCTCGCCGCGCGCGACAGGAGCGGCGAAGGCCAGCACATCGACCTGGCGCTGCTCGACGTGCAGATCGCGTGCCTCGCGAACCAGGCGATGAATTACCTCACCACCGGCGTGTCCCCGGGCCGGCTCGGCAACGCCCATCCCAACATCGTGCCGTACCAGGACTTCCCGACCGACGACGGCTACATGATCCTCGCGATCGGCAACGACGCGCAGTTCGCGCGTTTTTGCGAAGCGGCCGGCGACGCTTCGCTTGCGGCCGACGCCCGCTTCATTACCAACAGGGCGCGCGTCGAACATCGCGCGGTGCTGATCCCGCTGCTCAACAAGCTGACGATCCGGCGCACGACGGCCGACTGGATCGCGCGGCTCGAAGCGCTCGGCGTGCCGTGCGGGCCGATCAACACGCTCGCCGACGTGTTCGCCGACCCGCAGGTGTGCGCGCGCGGGCTGCGCGTCGACCTGCCGCATCCGCTCGCCGGCAGCGTACCGCAGGTCGCCAGTCCGATGCGCCTGTCAGCGACCCCCGTCGAATACCGTCTCCCGCCGCCTCTCCTCGGCGAACACACCGACGAAATTCTCGCCTCGCTGCTGGGCTTGCCGGGCGAACGCATCGCCCGCCTGAGGCATGACAGGGTAATCTGAGCGGAGCGCGGCCGGCGCGTCCTGCGTCGCGAGGATTCGCCGGGCCCGACGATCGATAAAGGTCCCGACCCCGCTTCGCACGCTCGGGTTCGGAATTTCGCTTGTAGAATCACGGTCCTACCGAAAACATGAGCCGGAGCGTCGGACCGGCCCTGCCCGGAACCGATTTCAGGCGAGGATCACTGATGTACAACGCCTTTGTCGCGGCGGTCTTCGGCCTCGCGATGATGTTTCTTGCCGGCTGCAGTGAAGCGCCGTCGCCGCTGCCGCTGAGCGTCGGTGTCAATCCGTGGATCGGCAACGACCCTTTCGTGTTCGCGTACGAGCGCCGCTATATCGACCGCAGCCGCATCAAGGTCGTCGAACTCGCGTCGAGTTCGCAGGCCTTGCGCACGCTCGACAACGGTCTGCTCGATGCCGCCGCGCTGACCCTCGACGAGGCCCTGCGGCTCGCGGACAAGGGCGCGGCGATCCGCATCGTCGCCGTGCTCGCGGTCTCGCACGGGGCCGACGCGGTCGTCGCGCGCGCCCCGATCACCAAACCCGCGCAGCTCAAGGGCAAGCGCATCGGCATCGAGGACAGCGCAGCCGGCAGCCTGATGCTCGCGCGGATGATCGAGGGAAGCGCGCTTCGATCGAACGACGTGCTGCTGCTGCGCTTCGAAGCGTCGCAGCAGGAAGACGCGCTGCGCGACGGCTGGGTCGATGCGGTGATCACCTACGAACCGATGAAATCGCGCCTGCAGGGCGACGGCTACCGGGTGATATTCGACAGCAGCGCGATGTCCGGAGACCTCGTCGATGTGCTCGTCGTGCGTGCGGACGTGCTCGAGCGCCGTTTCGACGATGTCGTGGACCTGCTCGCAGGGTGGCAACGCGGCGTCACGGCGCTGCACACCGCCCCCGACGCGTTCGCCGACCTGCTCGCGCCGAGCACGAGCCTCGCCCCGGCACAATACCGCGCGGCGCTCGACGGGCTGACGTTCGTGCCGCTGCGCCAGAGCGTGGAACTTCTTGCCGGTCAGCCGGCCCCGTTCGCCGCCCGTCATTCGGGCCTCGCCGAACTGATGGTCGATCTCGAACTGATCGACGGACCACCGGACTGGCAAAGGCTGGTCGTCGACGCCGCAGCGCGCGCAGCGGCGAAACGAACGGAAAGCGGGTCATGATCTGGCCCGCCCTGACCGTCCTGCCCGGCCGCCTCCTCGCGCCGCTGCTGCTGGCGGGCTTTGCGCTCATCGGCGCGGCGCTGAATTACGTGATCCAGGTGCAGGAGTTCCGCGACCAGGTCGCGACCGACCAGCGGCGGCGGCTCACCGAGATCCTGAACTTCGAACAGAACCGGCTCGAAGCCCAGACCGGACTGGGAAGCCGCTTTCACATCAGCCGTCTCGTCGCCAGCATGGGACTTCGCTCCGGGCTCACGCACGCGTTGCTGGTCGATGCCAACGGCCAGGTGGTCGGCGCAATGCTGCGCGCGCGGCTCAACCGCCCGCTCACCGACGCGATCGCTTCCGACGCCCCGGCTATCCGCGCCGGCCTGCTGGCGCTCGCGTCGGCCCAGGGGAAAGGGATCGAGCTCGTCCAGCCGCGCGGCGATTTCGCGCTGCTGGGCCGGGTTGCGATCCGTCCCGACATGACGCTGATCGTGCGCAGCGATCTCGGCATTCCGCTCGCGCTCCGCACCGCCGCGGGTTACCACGAGCTGTGGCGGGAAACCGCACTGATCCTGCTTTTCACTGCGGCGCTCGCGATTTTGCTGCACGTGCTGTGGTTCAGCCGCACCGCCCGGCTGACCCAGACCGTGGCGGCGATCGGGGAAGGGCGATTCAACACGCGCAGCGGCCTGACCGGGCGCGACGAGCTGGGGAAAATCGGCCATGCGCTCGACCGCATGGCCGATGACCTGCGGATACGCCAGGCAAACCTCGAGCAACTGTCGGCCCTGATCAACCATTCGCCGGTCGTCGCGATCGAGTGGCGCAACGCAGGCGGTCTGCCGGTCACGTACGTCAGCGACAGCATCAGGCAATGGGGTTACACGCCCGGCGAATTGCTGTCCGGCGCCGTCCGCTACCGCGACCTGATTCACGTCGAAGACCGCCCGCGCCTGCGGGCCGCGCTCATCCGCCATCTTGCCGAAGGGCCGGACGATTACCGCGGGGAGCATCGCGTGCGCCACGTCAGCGGACAGTGGATCTGGCTCGACGGCCGCACCTGGCTGAGCCGCGACGCGAGCGGCAAGGTCACGCACATCCGCAGCGTGCTGCTCGACGTCACGTCGCTGAAGAATACCGAGGAGGCGCTGTTGCGGCTCAATGCGACGCTCGAAGCGCGCGTCGTCGAGCGCACCGCGCAGCTCGAGGCCGCCAACCGCGAGCTCGAATCGTTTTCGTACGCGATCTCGCACGATCTCAAGGCTCCGCTGCGCGGCATCGACGGCTACAGCCAGATCCTGCTCGAAGACTACCGCGAGCGGCTCGACGACCAGGGGCAGCAGTTCCTCGCCAACATCCGCCGCGGCGTCGCGCAGATGCACGAACTGATCGAGGATCTGCTCGCCTATGCGCATATCGATCGCGCGGCACCGCAACCCGAGCCGGTGTCGGTGCAGCAGCTCGTCGCCGAGGTCCTCGACAGCTACGCGCACGAAATCTCGACGCTCGGCGCGGAAATAGACGTCGACGTGCGCACACCGGAACTCTCGGTCGACCGCAACGGTCTCGCGCTGGTACTGCGCAATCTCGTCGGCAATGCGCTGAAGTTCAGCCGCAACGCGGCGCCGCCGCGCATCGGGATCAGCAGTCGCGAGGAAGCGGGCGCGATGCGCCTGCAGGTTCGCGACAACGGCATCGGTTTCGACATGAAATATCACGATCGAATATTCGGCATATTCCAGCGGCTGCACCGCGCCGAAGACTACCCCGGCACCGGCGTCGGCCTGGCGCTGGTGCGCAAGGCGATCGAACGCATGGGCGGGACCGTGCGTGCTGAAAGCGAACCCGGCAAAGGTGCCACTTTCCTCGTGGAGTTTCCGCTATGACCAGCGAAGCCGTCCCCGGCCCGATCCTCCTCGTCGAGGACAACAACGTCGACCTCGATCTGGCGTTGCGCGCCTTCGCGCGCCGCGAGCGGACCAGCCCGATCGAGATCGAAGTGGCACGCGACGGCGAAGAGGCGCTCGCGTTCCTGCCGCGCTGGGAAAGCGGTCATCCGACGCCCGCGGTGATCCTCCTCGACAACAAGCTGCCGCGCGTCAGCGGCCTCGACGTGCTGCGAAAGCTCAAGACGCACGAGCGCTTCCGGCGCATTCCGGTGGTGATGCTGACTTCATCGACCGAAGACGAGGATGTCAGGACGGCTTACGACGCGGGCGTGAATTCCTACATCGTCAAACCGATCGACTTCGGCAGATTCATCGAAGTCGCCGCGCAGATCGAGGTCTACTGGTGCGCGGTGAACCACACCCAGCGATGAAGACGATGCGCGTCCTCTACATCGAGGACTCCGAAGCGGATGCGGATCTGGCGCGGCGCCGGCTCGCGCAGCGCGCGCCCGAGATCGCGCTGGAAGTGGTCACGACGCTGCAGCGCGGGTTGTCGCGCCTCGCTGCGCAGCCGCCGCCGTTCGACGTCGTGCTGTCGGATCTCCACCTGCCCGACGGCACCGGCCTCGACCTGCTTGCGCACGTGCGCATGAATCATCTGCCGGTCGCGGTGGTCGTCCTGACCGGCGCCGGCAATCACGAAGCGGCAATGGCGGCACTGAAAGCCGGCGCCGATGCGTACCAGGTCAAGCGCGCCGACTACCTCGACCAATTGCCCGCGACGCTGCGCGGCGCGCTGGCGCGATTTCGCGACCCGGCCGGGCGACGCATCCGCCCGCTGCGCGTGCTGTACGCCGAGCACGACGAACTCGAAGCGCTGCGCACCCACCGCCACCTCGCGCATTACGCGCCGCACATCCACCTGACCCTTGCGACGAGCGCCGCCGAAGTGCTGGCGCGCCTGCCCGCCGCTCGCGACGCAGCGCCCGACTTCGACGTGCTGCTGTTCGATCATGCCGCCGGCAGCCTCGACGGCCTGGAACTCGCGCGCATCGTGCAGCACGAGCATCACCTCGCACTGCCGCTCGTGCTGGTCTCCGCGCATGGCGGTGAAGACCTCGTCGCGCGGACGATGGAACTGGGCGTCGATGACTTCATCGCGAAGTACCCCGGCTACCTGCACGCGCTGCCGGCAACGCTGGAAAAAGTGCGCGAGCGCGCCGAGCTGATCCACGAACGGGCCGAACTGCGTGCGACGACGGCCCATCTCGCGCACCTGCTGTCGGCGAGCCCGACGGTTCTCTACACGCTGCAGATCGGCGACGACGGCAGGCCGCAGGCGAGTTGGGTCAGCGACAACATCGTGTCGATCCTCGGCGTCAGCTCCGCCGATGCCCTTTCACCGGGGTGGTGGCTCGCGCACGTGCATCCGGACGACCGCGCGGCGTGGAGCGCGACCCAGACGGCGCTGCTGCACGAAGGGCACCGCAGCCACGAATACCGCTTGCTCGGCGGCAAGGAGCAGGTGACGTGGATCCGCGACGACGCGCGCGTGCTGCGTGACGTCGGCGGTGCAGCGGTCGAAGTGGTCGGCACCTGGACCGAGATCACGGCACAAAAGCAGACCGAGCTGCTGCAGGCCGCGCGCAGCGCGGTGCTGAACCGCCTCGTCGGCGACGATCCGCTGCCGGTGATCCTCGACGATGTCGCGCGGCGGCTCGAAACCCTCGCACCCGAAATGCGCGTCTCGATCCTGCTCCTCGATGAATCGCGTACCCGCCTCGTCCATGCCGCTGCCCCGAACCTCCCCGCCTCTTACCTCGACGCGATCGAAGGCCTCGCAGTGGCGGAAGGCCAGGGGTCGTGCGGCACCGCGATGGCCCGCGGCGAACCGGTATTCACCGAAGACGTGTTCACCGATCCGGACTGGGACGCTTATCGCGACCTCGCACGCAGGGCGAATTTCCGGGCCTGCTGGTCGTTCCCGTTCCGCGACGACGACGGCAAGCTGCTCGGCACTTTTGCGGTCTATTTCTACCGGCCGCGCCCGATCGACCCGGCGATGATCGAGCTGATCCGGGAATTCTCGGGCCTGACGTCGCTCGCCGTGCAGAAATTCCGCGCCGCGGCCGCGTTGCGCCAGACCGCGGCAGTCATCGAGAGCACCCGCGACGGCGTCATGGTCACCGACCTGTCGCAGCGCATCGTCAGCGTCAATCGGGCGTGGTGCGAAATCACCGGGTTTTCCGAAGAGGAAGCGCTCGGAAAAAGTCCGAGCATCCTTAAATCCGGCCTGCAGGACGACGGGTTCTACCGCCAGCTGTGGGACGCCGTCGCGCGCACCGGCAACTGGCAGGGCGAGCTGTGGAACCGGCGCAAGAACGGCGAGCTTTATCCGCAGTGGTTGAGCGTCAGCACCGTCTACGACGAGCACCACAAGCCGGTCCGCTACGTCGGCGTGATGACCGACATCAGCCAGTTGAAGCAGTCGCAAGCGCAGCTCGAGCGCCTCGCGCATTACGATCCGCTGACCGACCTGCCGAACCGCCTGCTCGTGCAGTCGCGCCTCGAACACGCGATCGAGCAGGCGGCGCGTCAGCAGCTCGGCCTCGGCGTGCTGTTCATCGACCTGGACCACTTCAAGAACATCAACGACAGCCTCGGTCACGCCAGCGGCGACGAGCTGCTGGTCGCGATCTCGTGGCGCCTGCGCACGCGCCTGCGCCCGGAGGACACGCTCGCGCGCTGGGGCGGCGACGAGTTCCTCGTCATCCTCGACAACCTCAGGAAACCCGACGAATCGGCCAGCGTCGCGCAGAACCTGATCGACCTGATGCGCGAACCGTTCCCGCTGTCCGGCGGCGAAGTCGTGTATGTCGGCGCGAGCGTCGGCATCAGCCTCTATCCGCAGGACGGCACGAGCGCCGCCGAGCTGATCCAGCACGCCGACGCCGCGCTGAACCAGGCCAAGGCGCAGGGCCGCAACACTTTCCGCTTCTTCACCGAAGCGCTGAGCGAGGCGGCGCAACGGCACGTCGACCTCGAGCGCCGCCTGCGCGTCGCGCTCGAGCAGCAGGCGTTCGTCGTCCATTACCAGCCGCAAATCGACATCGCCAGCGGGCGCGTGACGGGATGCGAAGCGCTGGTGCGCTGGCAGGCCACCGACGAAAACGCGGTGTCGCCGAACCGCTTCATTCCTTTTGCCGAGGAAAGCGGCCTGATCGTGCCGCTCGGCGAGTGGGTCCTCGAGACCGCGTGCCGGCAGGCACGCGAGTGGCGCGACGCCGGTTTCGGGCCGCTCAGAGTGGGGGTGAACCTGTCGGCGCGCCAGTTATGGCAGGCGGAACTGCCGGACCGCATCGCCGCGATCCTCCAGCGCACCGGGCTGCCGCCCGAATGTCTCGAGCTCGAGCTCACCGAGAGCATGATCATGGGCCACGAAGCGCAGGCCGAGCAACGCCTCGGCCTGCTCAGGTCGATGGGAATAGCGCTGGCGATCGACGATTTCGGCACCGGCTACTCGTCGCTGGCGTACCTGAAGAACTTCCCGATCGAAATGCTCAAGATCGATCAGGGTTTCGTCCGCCACATCCCCGACGATCGCAAAGACACCGAGATCACGGCAGGCATCATCGCGCTCGCGCGCAAGCTCAATATCAAGGTGCTCGCCGAAGGGGTCGAAACCGACGCGCAGCTCGCGTTCCTGACCGAACAGGGCTGCGACGCGTACCAGGGCTACCTGTTCAGCCGCCCGCTGCCGGCCGAGGAGTTCACGCAGCTGTTCGTCCAGCAGGCCCGATAGCTATTTTGCCTTGATAGCCGCGCCGGCGCCGCTCACGCCGCGGGCCGCAGCTCGACGCCGGGGGCCGCGGCGTTCAGCTCGCCGCCCAGCGCGTCGATGAGCGCCGGCAGCAACCGGCCCAGTTCTCCCGTCATCAGCGCGAAACCGCCGTCGAACAGCGCGCGCGCGTCGTCCGCCCCCTGCTCGTCGAGCTTTTCCCTGACGACATCGAGGAAATCGATGCGCTTGATCTCGAGCTTCTCGCTCAGCACGAAGCTGACGCGATCGTCGAACGTCAACGCGAGGCGCGTCGGCAGCTTGCCGGCCGCGAGGTGGCCGCGCACCTCGTCGCCTTCGAGCGGGTGACGCACATAACGCACCGCCGCCTTGTCTTCGCTGACCGAGCGCAGCTCGCAATCCTGGTCGATCGTAAACCCGGCCGGCGCATCGCCGCCGGCGAGCCAGTCGGCCATCGCGCCGGTCGGCGAACGCTCGGTACGCAGCAAACCGAGCGGGAGGGCATCGAGAGACTGGCGCAATACCTCCAGAACGTCCTCCGCGCGGGCCTGGCTCGGCGCATCGATGCCGAGCCACCCTCCGACAGGGTCGATCCACGCGAAGACCTTGCGGCGCCGCGTGAAGGCCCGCGGCAGCAGTTCCTGCATCACCTGTTCGCGCAGATCCTTCATCTGCTTGCGACCGAGCTTGTAGCCCTGGCGCGCGGCGATGTCCTCGGCGCGCTCTTCGGCCTCCTGCTTGACCACCGACGACGGCAGCAGCTTCTGCTCGACGCCGAGCGCGATCAGCCACTGCCCGCCGACCCGGTGCAACAGGAATTCGTCACCGGTCGGCGACACCCAGCCGCGGGTTTCCTGGTCCTGGCTGCCGCACGGCACGAAGCGCTTGCGCGCGAGCTGGTCCTCGAGCGTCTCGGCACTGATGTCCCAGCCGGCGGGAAGGCGATAAACCTGCAGGTTCTTGAACCACATGAAGATTTTTCCGGATTTTCGATGATCGGAGAGCCGCGCCGGCGCGCTCGCGGCGCTGCGGCGCAGGACAAGGATTACTGGAGGCGCCCCGACTCGGCGATCATGCGGATCACGCGCACGGTGTCGAGATCCGACTGATGATAGGCGGCCTTGACGTATTCGGCATAGGCCCGGTCGGGACTTCCCGCCTCTTCGGGCAAGGTCGTCAGGTAGCGGAAACGCAGCACGAGGACGCCTTCGGCCGGTTCCTCGATGGTGATCGTCAGGCTGCCTCCGGGATGGCTCGCAGTGCGTTCGGACTCGAAGCAGATCGATTCCATTGGCATCAGCGTGACCCGGTCGCGAATCAGCGCGCTGCCGAACTGCAGTTCCCGGACGAGCTCGTTCGCGCTCCGTTCGACGATCGTGCACGCCTCGAGCCCGGGCAGGAACGGCCGCGCATCCTCGGCCCGGCACAGCAGCCCGAACCACACTTCTTCGCGATTGAGCGCGGTGAGCAGGGGGTCGGCGGGGTCATTCACGACCACCAGATGTTCAAAGTTCACACTCCACTCCCGTACCGCGGGGCAACAGTCTAACGCGCTTCGGTTAGCATCCGCCGATGCAAATCGAACGAATTCTCCACTCCCAGGGCTTCGGCAGCCGCAAGATTTGTCGCGCCCTGATCCGCGCCGGCCGCGTGACGATTTCCGGCCACGTCCAGGACAACCCTTTTGCCGACCTGCCGACCGAAGATCTGGTCTTCATGGTCGATCGCGAGACCTGGCGGTATCGCGACAAGGCCTACCTGATGCTGCACAAGCCTTCCGGTTACGAGTGCTCGCGCCAGCCGCAGTTCCATGCGCCGGTGTTCGCGCTGTTGCCGCAACCGCTGGTGAACCGCGGCGTCCAGGCGATCGGCCGGCTCGACCAGGACACCACCGGCCTGCTGCTGCTGTCCGATGACGGACAGTTCATCCACGCGTGGAGCTCCGGCCGCAAACGTGTGCCGAAAATCTACGAAGTCGTCGTGCGTCACCCGGTCAGCGAGACGCTCACCGCAGCGCTGCTCGCCGGCGTGCAGCTTCACGACGATCCCGCGCCGGTCGCAGCAGCGGCTTGCGAACGAACGGGGGAGCGGAGTCTAAAGCTGACGATCACCGAAGGCAAGTACCACCAGGTCAAGCGCATGGTCGCTGCCGCCGGCAATCGCGTCGAGGCGCTGCACCGCAGCGGCATCGGCGGCCTGATGCTGCCCGACGACCTCGCCCCCGGCCAGTGGCGCTGGCTCGACGACGACGATCTCGCCCGGCTGGCCGACTTCAATACGACAAAAGACTGAAAAAAAACCGCAGCGGGATGCGCCCGCGACCTGCCTGCCAAACGTTTTTCCCCTTCGCTGAGGACGCTTTGTACAGCAGAGTCCGGGCGCCGTCCAGCGCCGCTCGAAGCGGTTTCGCGAAGGGTCGGAGTGGCTGCGGATTTTCGTTCGGCGCGTTTCGCGGGTTCGTGTTTTTGTTCTTCTGTTTTTTAAAATTAATTAAAGATAAAGAAGTATACAGTGCCCGCTTTTCTGTGGATAAGTCGATTTTCTCCAGCAGTCCCATGCGATTCGCCGCGGGACAAAGGGGTAGATAAACCTGCTGTTGACCTGTGTGCCGATTGTGGTCGAATTTCGGCCTTTCGCCGTTGAAGCCCTTTTTCCACAAAGCATTCACGCTTGTTCCCTGTGCTTGTCCACCAAAATGAACGCTTGCGCTGACGAACGCCTTCGCGACTGGGATATCTTCTGCCGGGTTGTGGATAACTTCGGGGATATCGGGGTCTGCTGGCGCCTGGCCAAAGGGCTTGCGGGCGATCACGGGCTCGCGGTCCGCCTGTGGATCGATGACCTGGAAGCGTTCGCGCGGCTGTGTCCGGAAATTTCGACGGTCGACGGGCGAAACTTCGCCGGCGGCGTCGAAATTCGTCGCTGGAGTCGCGACTTTCCGTCCGTCGAACCGGCCGCCGCAGTCATCGAAGCGTTCGGCTGCGAGCTGCCGGAAAGTTATCTGGCAGCGATGGCGGCGCGTCCGTCGCCGCCGCCGTGGATCAATCTCGAATACCTGTCGGCCGAAAGCTGGGTCGACGAGTGCCACCGCATGACCTCGCCGCACCCCCGCCTGCCGCTGGTGAAGCATTTCTTCTTTCCGGGTTTTTCGCTGCATACCGCTGGCCTGTTGCGCGAACGCGGCCTGCTCGATGCACGCGACCGTTTCCGCACCGAGCCGGCGCTGCGCGATGCGCTGCTACGCTCGCTGGGAGTCGCCCCGCCGCCTCCGGGAACGCGGCTGATATCGCTGTTCGCGTACGCACACCCCGCGCTCGCGGCGCTGCTCGCGCGCTGGGCGAATGGCGACGAGCCGGTGCTGCTGCTCGTGCCCGAAGGGCCTGTCGTCGACGACGTGATGCGTTTTTTCGGCGCTCACCGAGGGGCGGCGGGAGCGTGCCGCCGGCGCGGCGCGCTGACGGCGGCCGTCCTGCCTTTCGTCGACCAGGAGCGCTACGACCGCCTGCTGTGGGGCTGCGACGTCAATTTCGTCCGCGGCGAAGACTCGTTCGTGCGCGCGCAGTGGGCCGGCCAGCCGTTCGCCTGGCACATTTACCGCCAGGAGCAGGACGCCCACCGGATCAAGCTCGAAGCTTTTCTCGACCGCTACACGGCGGCGATGGAACGCAGCGCGGCCGCGGCGGTCAGGCAGTTCTGGCTGGCGTGGAACGGCTGGGGCGACGTCGGCTCGGCGTGGTGCCCGTTCGCCGCCGCGTTGCCTGCGATCGGCGCCCATAACCGGTCGTGGGCGCAGGCGCTCGCGAGCGCGCCGGATCTGGCTTCGTCGCTGGTGCAATTTTCGCGGAACACAGTAAAATGACCGGTTTTTAAATATTTGCGGGCCGCCCCCGTTCGACAGGAAACAGCATGAAAACCGCACAGGAACTTCGCTCCGGCAACGTCATCATGGTGGGCGCCGACCCGCTCGTGGTGCAGAAGGCCGAATACAACAAGTCCGGCCGCAACTCCGCGGTCGTGAAGATGAAACTCAAGAATCTCCTGACCGGCGCGCCGTCGGAGTCGGTGTACAAGGCCGACGACAAGTTCGAAGTCGTCCAGCTCGACAAGAAGGAAGTCACGTACTCGTACTTCGCCGATCCGATGTACGTGTTCATGGATGCCGACTACGAACAGTACGAAGTCGAAGCCGAGAACATGACCGACGCGCTGAAGTACCTCGAAGACGGCCTGCAGTGCGAAGTCGTGTTCTACAACGGCAAGGCGATTTCGGTCGACCTGCCCAATTCGGTCGTCCGCGAAGTGATCTACACTGAACCCGCGGTCAAGGGCGACACGTCGGGCAAAGTCATGAAGCCGGCGAAGATCGCCAGCGGCTTCGAGTTGCCGGTGCCGGCGTTCGTCGAAATCGGCGACAAGATCGAAATCGACACGCGCACCGACGAGTACAAGAACCGCGTCAAGTAAGCCGGTTTCGTCGCCGCGGGCGCCGCTCACACAATGAGCCCCCGCGGCGCCTGCGCGATCACTTCTGCCGGGGCACCGGATATTTGCGCGTGAAGGCGGCGTAGATGCGGCGCAGCGCTTTTTCCTGCTCGAGCAGCCCGCGTTGCGCGGCCGTCTCGATCAGGCCGCGATGCATCTGGTGCAACCGCCAGATGCCTTCGGCGTCCGTGAGCAGCTGACGCCCGAGCTCGGCGGCCAGCATTGCCGGCAGCCGTTCGTGGCGCGCAACGACCTCCACCGTGTCGCTGTCGAGGTCGATGAAATCCAGGCAGTCGGTGAGGCTCAGCATTGGCATGTCTCCTTGCCCGAGCGAGCTTGCACTGTTGCGGTGCTCGCGCACCACGCCGATGCAGCCCGCTTCGCGGCCCGCGCCTCGCAGCACCCGAAAGGGCGCCGCAGCGCAGGTCCAAGTCGTTGAATTGCGGAACTTTACTCGTGTAAGCCAAAGGGGGCTGAAAGTGCCCCGGATGCCGCGCGCTATTCGACGCAAGGGACGTGCCGAAATCCGCAACATTTGCGTGAGGCGGGCGCGCACGAGGACTAGAATCGCTCCACTGCGCCGAGCGCCTCCTCTCCCGCTTTCCTCATGTCCAACCGCATCCGCATCCTCGGCGCGAACCAGAACAATCTGAAGAACCTCAGTCTCGACATCGAGCTCGATCGCCTTACGGTCGTGACCGGCGTGTCCGGCTCGGGCAAGTCGTCGCTGGTATTCGACACGCTGTTCGCCGAAGGCCAGCGCCGCTACGTCGAGACGTTTTCGCCGTACGCGCGCCAGTTCCTCGACCGGCAGGACCGTCCGCGCGTCGAGCGCATCGAAGGCGTGCCGCCGGCGATCGCGATCGACCAGACGAATCCGGTGCGCACGTCGCGCTCGACGGTCGGCACGATGACCGAGCTCGCCGACCACTTCAAGCTGCTGTACGCGCGCGTCGCGACGCTGTTCTGCCGCGGCTGCGGGGCCGAGGTGCGGCGCGACGATCCGCAGAGCGTGCTGCGGGCGCTCGAAGCGCGCTGCGCGAGCGCCGATCCGCGCCTCGTGATCACTTTCGCAGTGCCCGTGCCCGAGCGTTTCGCCACCGATGAAGTCGAAGCCCTGCTCGTGCAGCAGGGCTACACGCGGATTCACGCGCGCGAGACGACGGCCGCAGGCGAAGTGCTGCATGTCGTGCAGGACCGCTTTCGCCTCGGCAACGCCGAGCGCAGTCGCGTGCTCGACGCGATCGAGACCGCGTTCGCGCGCGGCCACGGCCAGCTCGCGGTGCGCGCGTCGGGCGAGGGCGGCCAGGGCGGCGAGGCGGCGTGGCGCTTCTCGCGCGACCTGCACTGCGCCGACTGCGACATCCATTACGCCGAGCCGACCCCGGGGCTGTTCTCGTTCAATTCGCCGCTCGGCGCGTGCGAGACCTGCCGCGGCTTCGGCCGCGTCATCGGCGTCGATTTCTCGCTGGTGATCCCCGACGAATCGAAGACGCTTGCCGAAGGGGCGGTCAAGCCGTGGCAGACCGCGAGCTATCGCGAATGCCAGGACGACATGGCGAAGATGGCGAAGAAATACGACGTGGCGATCGACATCCCGTTCCGCGACCTGCCGCCGGAACATCGCCGCTGGGTGCTCGAAGGCGATCCGCAGTGGAAGAGCTGGGACGCGTCGTGGCCGCGCAAGTGGTACGGCGTGCGCCACTTCTTCGACTGGCTCGAGAGCAAGGCGTACAAGATGCACATCCGCGTGCTGCTGTCGCGCTACCGCAGCTACACGGAGTGCCCGGCATGCCACGGCGCAAGGCTGAAGCCCGAGGCGCTGTTGTGGCGGCTCGGCGCAACGAACGAGGCGGCGCCAGCCGATGGGAACGTCCAGAACGGAGCCGCCGCCGGGGCTGCCTGGTTGCGCCGCGGCTCAGATCGATCCGTTCGCGCCGAGCCTTTCGGCCTCGCGATCCACGAACTGATGGCGCTTCCCGTCAGCGGCGTGCGCGAGTTCATCGCCACTGTCGAACTGCCGGCCGGCCTCGACGAAGCGACCGGACTGCTGCTCGGCGAAATCCGCACGCGCCTCGACTACCTCGCCAACGTCGGCCTCGCGTACCTGACGCTCGACCGCCAGTCGCGCACGCTGTCGGGCGGCGAAGTGCAGCGCATCAACCTGACGACCGCGCTCGGCACGTCACTCGTCAATACGCTGTTCGTGCTCGACGAGCCGTCGATCGGCCTGCATCCGCGCGACATCGACCGCATCCTCGGCGTCATGATGCGGCTGCGCGATGCCGGCAACACGCTCGTCGTCGTCGAGCACGATCCGCAGCTGATCCGCGCGGCCGACCGCCTGCTCGACATCGGGCCCGGTCCCGGCGAGCGCGGCGGCGAGATCGTCGGCTACGGCAGTCCGGCCGAAATCGCTGCCGACCCGGCGTCGCTGACCGGCGCCTATCTCGCCGGCCGAAAGCGCGTCGATGCCGGCCGCAAGCCGCGATCGGTGACGCCCGAGACGGCGTGGCTGCGCGTCGTCGGGGCGACCGAGCACAACCTGCGCGCGCTCGACGTCGCGCTCCCGCTCGGCCACCTCGTGTGCGTGTCCGGCGTGTCCGGCTCGGGCAAATCGACGTTGATCGAGGACGTGCTGTATCCGGCGCTCGCGAAGCACTTCGGCCACGGCACCGACGCACCGGGCGCGTTCGCGCGCCTCGAAGGCGTCGAGCACCTCGCCGGCGTCGTGATGGTCGACCAGTCGGCGATCGGCAAGAGCGCGCGCTCGAACCCGGTCAGCTACGTCGGCGCGTGGGATGCGATCCGTGCGCTGTTCGCGGCCTTGCCCGACGCGCAGAGCCGCGGCTACACGCCCGGCACCTTCAGCTTCAATGCCGGCACCGGCCGTTGCCCGACCTGCAACGGCTCGGGCTTCGAGCACGTCGAGATGCAGTTCCTGTCGGACGTCTATCTGCGCTGTCCGGACTGTGACGGCAAACGCTACCGGCTGGAAGTGCTCGAGCTCGCGTGGCGCGGCCGCTCGGTCGCCGACGTGCTCGAACTGACCGTGTCCGAAGCGCTCGCGTTCTTCGCCGACCAGCCCGCGGTGGGCGCCGCGCTCGCGCCGCTCGCCGACGTCGGGCTCGACTACTTGCGGCTCGGCCAGCCGGTGCCGACGCTGTCCGGCGGCGAAGCGCAGCGCTTGAAGCTCGCCGGACATCTCGGCGCGGCCACGAAGCCGGGCGGCAAAAAATCCAGGGCGAAGACCGACGCCGGCCGCCTGCTCTTCCTGTTCGACGAGCCGACGACGGGCTTGCACTTCGACGACGTCGCGACACTATTGCGCGCGTTCGAAAAGCTCCTCGACGCAGGGCACGCGCTCGTCGTCATCGAGCACAACCTCGACGTGCTGCGCGCTGCGGACTGGATCGTCGATCTCGGCCCCGAAGGCGGCGACGCGGGGGGCGACCTGGTCGTCGCCGGTCCGCCGGATGCCGTCATCGCGTGCGCCACGTCACATACCGGCCGCGCGTTGCGCGCGTATGAGGGGACATTGGGGAAATTGGGGTCAGACTCGAATTTGAGCCCCCTAAATTCGAGTCTGACCCCAATTTCCGTGGCCGCCGAACCGGCGATGCGCTACCGCGCGGTCTCTGCGCCGGCGATCGAGATCCGCCATGCGCGCGAGCACAACCTGAAGAACGTCAGCCTGACGATCCCGCGCGACCGCTTCACCGTCATCACCGGACTGTCGGGTTCGGGCAAATCGACGCTCGCGTTCGACATCGTGTTCGGCGAAGGCCAGCGCCGCTACCTCGAATCGCTGAACGCGTACGCGCGCCAGTTCGTCCAGCCCGCCGCCCGGCCGGACGTCGATGCGCTGTTCGGCATTCCGCCGACGGTCGCGATCGAGCAGCGCATCTCGCGCGGCGGCAGGAAAAGCACGGTCGGCACGCTGACCGAGATCCAGCCGTTCCTGCGCCTCCTGTACGTCAAGCTCGGCACGCAGTACTGCCCGCAGTGCGACGTGCCGGTGTCGCCGCAAAGTTTCGACGCGATCGCGGCGCAGATCCTGCGCGAGCACCGCGGCGCGTCGGTCGAGCTGCTCGCGCCACTGGTGACGAACCGCAAAGGCCTGTACACCGCGCTGGCGAAGTGGGCGAAAGGCAAGGGGTTCGAGCAGCTGCGCGTCGACGGCGACTTCCTGCCGACGGCGAAATGGCCGCGGCTGGACCGCTACGTCGAACACACGATCGAGCTGCCGGTCGGCAGCGTCGTCGTCGCGCCCGAACACGAGGCGGCGCTGCGCACGCAGCTTGCCGCAGCGCTCGAACACGGCAAAGGCGTCGTCAAAGTGCTCGAGCTCGGCACGCCCGGCGCACGGCCGCACACGTTCTCGACGCTGCGCGCGTGCCCGTCGTGCGGCGACAGCTTCCCGGAACCGGACCCGCGGCTGTTTTCGTACAACGCCAAACACGGCTGGTGCCCGAGCTGCTACGGCACCGGGCAGCACGTCGTCGGCCGCGTCGAGGATGCGAACGAGCTCGATCTCGCCGACACCGGGCAGGTGACCGACGCCGTCTGCGCGGTGTGCGAGGGCGCGCGCCTGAACCCGGTCGCCCGCGCAGTGCGCTTCCGCGCGCACGGCATCCACGACCTGTCGGCGTTGCCGGTGGCGAAGGTCGCGGCGTTCTTCGACAGCCTGCGGCTCGCCGGCCGCGAGATCGACATCGCGCGCGACCTCGTCGCCGAGATTCGCGGCCGCCTTGACTTCCTGCAGCAGGTCGGGCTCGCCTACCTCGCGCTCGACCGCGGCGCGCCGACGCTCTCCGGCGGCGAGGCGCAGCGCATCCGGCTCGCTGCGCAGCTCGGCTCGAACCTGCGCGGCGTGTGCTACATCCTCGACGAGCCGACGATCGGGCTGCATCCGCGCGACAACCGCATGCTGCTCGACACGCTCGAGCGGCTGCGCGACCGCGGCAACACGCTGCTCGTCGTCGAACACGACGAGGAGACGATCCGCCGCGCCGATCACGTCATCGACCTCGGGCCCGGCGCCGGCGTGCGCGGCGGCCGCGTCGTCGCCGAAGGCCGCCTCGCCGACCTGATCGCCGCACCCGAATCGGCGACCGGCGCTTTCCTGCGCGCGCCGCTGCAGCATCCGCTGCGCCCGCGCCGGCCCCTCGACGACGCGCATCCGGCGCTCCACGTCGTCGCGGCAAACCTGCACAACCTGCGCGAGGTATCCGCCACGGTGCCGCTCGCGCGCCTGACGGTCGTCACCGGGGTGTCGGGGTCGGGCAAATCGACGCTCGCGCGCGACGTGATCCACGCGAACCTGCGCCGGCTGCTCGGGGATCCGGACGCAGCCCGCGCGCGACGCCGCGGCCAGCCGCAGCCGCAAAGCAGCGACGTCGAGCCGGTCGGCTGTCGCGCGATCGAAGGCTGGCAGGCGATCGGCCGCGTGCTCGAAGTCGACCAGACACCGATCGGCAAGACGCCGCGCTCGTGCCCGGCGACCTATGTCGGCTTCTGGGACGCGATCCGCAAGCTGTTCGCCGAGACTTTCGAAGCGAAGACGCGCGGCTGGAGCGCGTCGCGCTTCTCGTTCAACACCGGCGCCGGGCGCTGCCCGGTCTGTGAAGGGCAGGGACAGACGACCGTGGAGATGAGCTTCCTGCCGGACGTCAAGCAGCCGTGCGACGCGTGCGGCGGCGCGCGCTTCAACCCCGAGACGCTGATGGTGCGCTGGCGTGACAAGACGGTCGCCGACGTGCTCGCGATGCCGATCGACGAAGCGGTCGGGTTCTTCGCCGCGCATCCGGCGATCGCACACCCGCTCGCGTTGCTGCAGGATGTCGGCCTCGGCTACCTGACGCTCGGCCAGTCGAGCCCGACGCTGTCGGGCGGCGAAGCGCAGCGCATCAAGCTCGTCACCGAACTGGCCAAAGTGCGCAGCCGCCCCGGGGACGGTGCCGCGACGAATGCAGCACGCGGCGGACGGCCGCTGCCGGCGGAAAAGCACACGCTGTATGTCCTCGACGAGCCGACCGTGGGCCTGCACATGGCGGACGTCGACAAGCTGATCCGCGTGCTGCAGCGGCTCGCCGACGCCGGCCACACCGTGCTCGCGATCGAGCACGATCTGGACGTCATGGCCGAAGCGGACTGGCTGATCGACCTCGGCCCCGAAGGCGGGGACGGCGGCGGTGAAATCGTCGCGCAAGGCCCGGTCGAAGCCGTATGCGAAAGCGCCGCTTCGCATACCGCGGTGATCCTGAAAGAATTCCTCGCCGCCCGCAGCGCGGCAGCCGCGGGCCCTTCCGCGGACCCGCTGCCGCCGCAACGACGCCCGTTTCCCGCTAGTTGACGCGCATCGGCACGAAAATGCGTGCACCGCCGCGCTGGATCAGCAGCGCGAAGCGGTCGCCGGCTTTTTGGACCATCGTGCGGAACGAGGCGACGTCCGGCACCGGCTGATTGTTCAGCGCGAGTATGACGTCGCCGCGCTGCAGGCCCGCGCGTTGCGCCGGACCGGTCGCTCGCTCGACGACGATGCCGCCGGGCACGCCGAGCTGCGCCGCTTCTTCCGCAGTCAATGGGCGAATGACGAGGCCGAGCTTGCCGCCGGCGTCTTCGCCCTGCGGCCCGCCCGGCTCGCCGCGGCCCTGGGCGACCGCTTCGCTGCGCATCTCGCCGAGCGTCGCCGTCACCGTGCGGGTGCGGCCGTCGCGCCACAGTTCGAGCTTCACTTCGGTGCCGGGGCGCTGGTCGCCGATGATGCGCGGCAGATCGCCCGAGTCCTCGATCTGCGTGCCGTTGACGCCCAGCACGACGTCGCCGGCCTTGATGCCGGCCTTGTCCGCGGCGCTGCCCGCTTCGACGTTCGACACCAGCGCGCCTTTCGGTTCGGTCAGTCCGAACGACTGCGCGAGCTCGCGCGTCATGCTCTGGATCGTGACGCCGAGCTTGCCGCGCTGCACGCGACCGTACTGGACGATCTGGTCCTTGACGTTCAGTGCGACATCGATCGGGATCGCGAACGAGATGCCCATGAAGCCGCCCGAACGCGAGTAGATCTGCGAATTGATGCCGATGACTTCACCGGCGAGGTTGAACAGCGGGCCGCCGGAGTTGCCGGGGTTGATCGCGACGTCGGTCTGGATGAACGGCACGTAGTTCTCGTCCGGCAGGCGCCGCGCCTTCGCCGAGATGATGCCTGCCGTCACGGTGTTGTCGAAGCCGAACGGCGAACCGACTGCGACCACCCATTCGCCGACGCGCGCTTTCTCCGCGTTGCCGGTGCGCACCACCGGCAGACCGGTGGCCTCGATCTTGAGCAGCGCGATGTCGGTGCGCGGATCGGTGCCGACCACTTTCGCCTTGAATTCGCGCTTGTCGATGAGCCGCACGGTTACTTCCGATTGGACGCCGCTTTCGCCTTCGCCTTCTCCCTGACCCACCCCCGCGCCGACGACGTGCGCGTTGGTCAGCACGTAACCGTCGGCACTGACGATGAAACCGGATCCGATGCCGCGGCTGATCTGCGGGCCGCCCTGGCCGGGCATGCCGGGGATCCCGGGCATGCCTGGCAACGGCACGCCGAAGCGGCGGAGGAAGTCGTAGAACGGGTCTTCGAGCGCGCCGCCTTCGGGCGCAGCGCGTTCCTGCACGACGCTGATGTTGACGACCGCGGGGCCGACGCGCTCGACGAGGTCGCCGAAATCGGGCAGACCGAACGAGTTCGGCGCGACCAGCGGCGCCACGGATTCCGCGGCGGCGAACGCCGGCGGGGACGGGAGCAGGCCGATTGCGGCCGGTACTAGGGCGGCGAGGGCGACGACGAGCGGACGGCTGAACGGACGGTTTTTCATGTTTTTCCTGTATCCCTGAAGAAAATTGCCTGCGCCGGTGGACTTGCATTGCATGCAAATTGTTCCCGGAAGGAACCGGCTGACGATCTGCGCGTCATCGCATACGGATCCTGCAGCGCGGGCGTACGATCGGGCGTCGTGGGGCGATGCCCGGCCGGATTCCAGGACTGGGTCGCGTCGGGCAGGTGCGTTCGCGCACCGGCCGCGCCGGCAGCGGCCGGAGGTGCTTGTCTGCGCCGCGAAGGTACGGAGTAATATCTTTCCTGATTCTCCTTTCCGCGGCAGACCGACGCGATGACCCTGACCGACCTGCGATACCTCGTAGCGCTTGCCCGCGAACGCCACTTCGGCCGCGCGGCCGAGAAGTGCCATGTCAGCCAGCCGACGCTGTCGGTCGCGATCAAGAAAATCGAAGAGGAACTCGGCGTCCAGCTGTTCGAGCGCAGTGCGACCGAAGTGAAGATCACCGCGACCGGCCGGCGCATCGTCTCGCAGGCCGAGAAAGTGCTGCTCGAAGCGGCGCAGATTCCGGAGATCGCCTCGGCCGGCAAGGATCCGCTCGCGGAGCCGTTGCGCCTCGGCGTCATCTTCACGATCGGGCCTTACCTGTTGCCGCGCTTGATCCCGCGCGTGCATCGACTCGCGCCGCGGATGCCCCTGATCATCCAGGAAAACTACACTGCCCGCCTCGCCGAAGCGCTCAAGCGCGGCGAACTGGACGTCGTGATCCTGTCACTGCCGTTCGCCGAGCCCGGCATCGTCGCCCAGCCGGTCTACGATGAGCCGTTCCGCGTCCTGCTGCCGGCGGCGCACCCGTGGCACAGCCACGAGCGGATCGAACCTGCCCTGCTTGCCGAAGAGCAGCTGCTGCTGCTCGGTGCCGGCAACTGCTTCCGCGACCAGGTGCTCGAAGTGTGCCCGCACTACCGCAACGTCAGCGGACTGCAGCGCACGCTCGAAGGCAGCTCGCTGGAGACGATCCGCCACATGGTCGCGACCGGCCTCGGCGTGACGGTGTTGCCGAGCTCCGCCGCCGACGAACTCCCCGCGCACAATCCGCTCGTCGCGGTCCGTCCGTTCGCGGCGCCCGAGCCTTCACGGCGCGTCGCGCTGGCGTGGCGCGTGACGTATCCGCGCAGCGGCGCGATCGACGTGTTGCGCACCGCGATCCTCGAAAGCGCGCTGCCCGGCGTCCGGCCGATCGGCCGCGTGACGACGGTCGAGACGGCGGAAGCGCCATGAACCCGCGGGCAAGGGGCTGCCGCCGGCGATGCGACGGGCGGCCGGTGTGACGCTGCAAGCGGCCGTGCCCGGCGAGCGAAGCCCGAGCGGCGGACGTGCAGGAGCGCCGGGATGAGCGCGCCGCTCGTCATCGTCGGCACCGGCGCTGCCGGCTACGCGCTGCTGCGCGCGCTGCGCCAGCTCGATCGCGACCGGCCGCTGGTGCTGATCACGCGCGACGACGGTGCGGCCTACGAGAAATTCCGCCTCGCGCGTGCGCTCGGCGCGCGCACCCGCCCCCGCGGCCTCGTCCTGGCGACCGTCGAGCAGATGGCGCACCGCTACGGCGCGACGATCCTCGCGCATCGCTCCATCGTGCGGATCGACCGGCTGCGCCATGAACTGGTGATGCGGGAAGGCCGGCACGGCTACGGCCAGCTCGTGCTCGCGACCGGCGCCGCGCCGCTGCGCTCGCCGGGGCTGCGGGGCACCGCGGCCTCGCAGGCGCTGACTTTGGGAAGCCTCGCCGACTATGCTTATCTGCGCAGCGAACTGGCGGGGCGAAACCGCATCGTCGTGCTCGGCGGAGGCCTCGCCGGCTGTGAACTCGCCGACAACCTGGCGCGGTCGGGCTGTCACGTGACGCTCCTCGAACCCGCGAACCAGCTGTTCGCGGAGATGCTGCCGGCGCTCAGCGCCGCACGCGTCGCACACGCGCTGCACGCCGCCGGCGTGCAGGTGATGACCGAGGACGGCATCCAGCGCATCGACCAGGGGCCGGACGAGCTGGAGCTGACGACGCTCGCCGGCGTGCGGTTTTCGGCCGATCTGGTGGTGCTGGCGCGCGGCGCGGCGCCCCGGACGGAACTGGCGCGCGACGCAGGTCTCGCCGTCGCGCGCGGAATCGTCGTCGATCAGGCTTTGGGCACTGGCGATCCGGACATTTTCGCGCTCGGCGAATGTGCCGAGATCGACGGGCGCCGGTTCAGGCTTGCGGAAGATATCGAAGCCGGCGCGCAAGTGCTCGCCGAGGTGCTGTGCGGGAGAAAGCGGCGCATGCGCTGGCCGGCGCGGCTGCGGCGCCTGCAGATCGAAAGTTGCTCGGTGACGATCTGCGAACCGCCGCCGCTCGCCGGGGAATGGCACGAGGCGGCGACGCAGCGCGGCGTCAGGGCAGTGTTCCGCGACTGTCGCGGCGCACTGCGGGGATTCGCGCTGCTCGGCGACCAGGTCGCCGCAGCCGAGCGCCTGCTCGGCGAGCTCGGCCGCTGAACCGGCCCGGACCGCGCGGCACGCGGTGCTGCGAGGCGGCGACTGTCCGGTCGCGGGAAAACCGCAGGTATGCCCGGAGCGACGCTCAGGCGGCGCTGCTGCGCTTGCGCGCCGGCGCTCGCGCCGGTTTCGCGGTCGCCGCGCCGACGACTGCGGATTTTTCGTCGTCCGCAGGCGCTGCTGCCTTGCCTTTCGCAGCACCCGCTTTCGGCGTCTTCGCTTCGAATTCGAAGCCGACTTTGCCGTCGCCGCCGCGCACGAGGAAAGCCGAGAACTTGCGCCGCGTGCGCGTCGACACGAAGCCCTTGAGCAGGTCCGTGCGTCCGTCGGCGAGCAGCTTCACCATTTGTTCGCGCTCGACCGGCTGCTGCAGGATGACTTTGCCGGAACGGAAATCGCAGGACTTTTCCGGTCCGACCGATTTTTCGCAGACATAGGCCATGCCGTGCTCGAACACGCGCGCGCCACACTTCGGGCACGGGCCGAGCGGCTCCTGTGCGGAAAAATCGACCGGCTCGGCGCCTTCGTCGTCCTTCGGCTGGCCGAAATCGAACTCGGGCTGCTGCTCGTCATTGAGGCGGATTTCGGCGTTGAACAGCCGTCCCATCTTGCTGCGAAAGCCGGTCAGCGGTCCGACGCGGCGTTCGCGCAGCAGCGTCTCGATCTCGTGGATCTCGAACTGGCGGCCGGCGACGATTTTCCACGCGCTCCAGTCGCACGCCTGGCACGCGAACTTCTTGTAGTTTTCCCTGACGACGCCGCCGCATTTCGGGCACGGCGCGGACAATGTCGCGAAGTCGCCCGGCACGGTGTCGGATTCGTAGCGCTTCGCGCGCTCGACCATCTCGCGCGCCATTTCGGCGATCTCACGCATGAATTCAGGACGCGACAGCTGGCCGCGTTCCATCTGCGCGAGCTTGTGCTCCCATTCGCCGGTCAGTTCGGGCGACGTCAGCGCCGACACGTCGAGACCTTTGAGCAGCGTGATCAGTGAGAACGCTTTCGCGCTCGGGATCAGCTCGCGGCCTTCGCGGTGCAGGTACTGCTCGGCGATCAGCCCTTCGATGATCTGCGCGCGCGTCGCCGGCGTGCCCAAGCCCCGTTCGCCCATCGCCGCGCGCAGTTCCTCGTCGTCGACCATTTTGCCGGCGCCTTCCATCGCCGACAGTAGCGTCGCTTCGTTGTAGCGCGCGGGAGGCTTCGTCACGAGCGCCTTGACGAGGATGTCCTCGGTCGCGACGCGTTCGTTCTGCTCGACGGCGACGAGCTGGGTACCGCCCTCGTCGTCGGCTTTTGCCGCTTCCTTGCCGTACACCGCGAGCCAGCCCGGGTTCACGAGCACTTTGCCTTCGGTCTTGAAAGCTTCGTTCTCGACGCGCGTGATGCGGGTCGTGATGCGGTATTCCGCCGCCGGGTAGAACACTGCGAGGAAGCGCCGGGTGACGAGGTCGTAGATCTTCTGTTCGGCTTCCGACAGGCTTTTCGGCACCGTGCCGGTCGGAATGATCGCGAAGTGGTCCGAGATCTTCGCGTTGTTGAAGATGCGCTTGTTCGGCTTGACCCGGCCCTGCTTGATGATTTCGCCGGCGAACGGCGCGAAGTCGTCGGGCAGTGCGTGCAACACGTCCTTGACGGTGCCGAGGTAGTCCTCCGGCAGCGCCCGCGCATCGGTTCGCGGATAGGTCAGCGCCTTGTGCTTCTCGTACAGCGCCTGCGCGATCTGCAGCGTCACGCGCGCCGAGAAGCCGAAACGGCCGTTCGCGTCGCGCTGCAGGCTCGTGAGGTCGAACAGCAGCGGCGACAGCTGCGTCGACGGCTTCGATTCCTCGCTGGCGATGCCCGGCTTGCCGTCGCACTTCGCCTTGATCGCGTCGGCGCGTGCGCGGTCCCACAGCCGGAACGCGGTCGCGTGTTCGTCGCCTTCGGGTTTGCGGAAACTTTCGTCGAACCAGCGCCCGGCATAGCGGCCGGCCTTGCAGCCGAACGTCGCTTCGAGTTCCCAGTAGTCGCGCGGCTTGAAGCGGCGGATCTTCTCTTCGCGTTCGACGACGATCGCCAGCGTCGGCGTCTGCACGCGGCCGACGGTCGTCAGGTGAAAGCCGCCGGTTTTCGAGTTGAACGCGGTCATCGCGCGCGTGCCGTTGATGCCGATCAGCCAGTCGCTCTCGGCGCGGCACACTGCCGCCGAACGCAGCCCTTCGACGTCCTGCGCCGAACGCAGCTGCGCGAAGCCGTCGCGGATCGCGGCGGGCGTCATCGACTGCAGCCACAGCCGCGACACCGGCTTGTCGGTCTTCGCGTGCTGCACGATGAAACTGAAGATCAGCTCGCCTTCGCGTCCCGCGTCGCACGCGTTGATGAGCCCGGTGACGTCCTTGCGCTTGATCAGGCGGGTCAGCAGCTTCAGCCGGTCATCGGTCTTCTCGATCGGTTTCAGCGCGAAGCGGGGCGGGATCACCGGCAGGTGCGCGAACGTCCATTTGCCGCGCTTGACTTCGTATTCCTCGGGCACGGCGAGCTCGAGAAGGTGGCCGACGGCCGACGAAAGCACGTACTCGTCGGACTCGAAGTAGTCCTTTTCCTTCGTGAAACCGCCGAGCGCGCGGGCGATGTCCTGCGCGACGGAGGGTTTTTCCGCGATGATCAGTTGCTTGCTCATGCCGGTAGGGCTGCCTTCGAAAAGCGCCGGGGCGTTTTCGGTTGAGGGTTATCGAGCGGCGCATGATAAGCACGCCGCTGCGGCACGTGCAAGCGCAGGCCGGAGGCTTTACTGCAGCACCGGCGCGAGTTCTTCCGCTTCGTCGGTCAGCAGTTCGTCGAGGATCAGGCTGTCGAGCGGTTGCTCCTGCTGCCACAGGACCATCAGCACGATGACCTTGAAACGGTGCAGGTTCAGGTTGAAACCGCCGAGCGCCATCGTGCGTTCGATGATCAGCTCGCGGGTCTGCGGATCGAGCGCGCCGGCGTTCTCGAGGAACGCGAGAAAGCCGCGGCAGCTGGCGTCGAGCTTCGCCTGTTCTTCGGCAGCGTAGAGGCGGATCGAGTCCGGCTGCGGGACCTTCGCGAGCGGCGACACGGCGACTGCGCGCAGACCGGAAAGCCAGTCGAGCGCTTCGGTGATTTCGTCCTCCTCGAAGCCCGCCGCGGAGAGCTTGCGCGCCAGCTGCTCGGATTCCGGACACGCGGCCGCGTGGAGGTAGTTCTCGAAGAGGTAGACCAGGATGTCGAACATGTTTGGCACACGAGAGAATCAAAGGCGCTGGAACCGGCCTCCCGGCAAGCGGGTCACGTGCCCTTCGAGCTCCAGCGCAAGCAGAATGGCGTACAGCGCATCGAGCGTCAAGCCGGAACGGGCCGCGAGGGTATCGATATCGAGCGCGTCGCGGCCGAGCGTGTCGAGCACGCGGATCTCGTCGGCGGAGGCTGCGGAATGCGCCGTACGCGGCTCGGGTAGCGGATCGGCAGGCCCGGTTTCGCGCGTCCGCGCCGAGCGGGGCGCGCGTCCGGGCGCGTCCGGTTCGGCAGCCGGGGCCCGCGCCGGCAAGCCCCAGCTGAGCTCGTCGAGCACGTCCGCCGCCGTCTCGACGAGCTTCGCGCCGTCGCGGATCAGGCGGTGGCAGCCGCGTGCGAGCGGCGAATGGATCGAGCCGGGGATCGCGAACACTTCGCGGCCGCTCTCGGTCGCGAGCCGCGCGGTGATCAGCGAGCCGCTGCCGACTGCGGCTTCGACGACGAGCACGCCGCGCGCGAGGCCGGCGATCAGGCGGTTGCGACGCGGGAAGTTGTACGGCAGCGCCGGCGTGCCGAGCGGGTATTCGCTGATGATCACGCCGCGTTCGGCGATCTGCCTGGCGAGCGCCTGGTTGCGCGCGGGATAGACGCGATCGGCGCCAGTGCCGATCACCGCGACGGTGATGCCGTCCGGATGGGCCAGCGCGCCGCGGTGCGCCGCGGTGTCGATGCCCAGCGCGAGACCGCTGACGATCGTGAGGCCGGCTTCGGCGAGGCTTTTCGCGAACGCCGCGGCATTGCTGATGCCGGGAGCGGTCGCCGAACGCGCCCCGACGATCGCGAGCGCCGGGCCGCAGAGCCGCGCCGGATCGCCTTTGACATACAGCAGGACGGGCGGATCGGCGATGTCGAGCAGCGCGCGCGGGTATTCCGGGTCGGCGAGCGTGACGATGCGGTTGCCGGGTTCGGCGGCCCACGCGAGCGCGGCATCGACTTTCTCGCGGTCGGGTGGCGCGCGCAGCAGGTCGGCGACTTCGCCGCCGACGACGGACGCGACGGCGCTGCGGCTGGCGGCGAAGATCTGCTCGGGCAGTCCGAACGCCGCGAGCAGCGCGCGCTGGCGTTCGGCGCCGACGCCGGGACACAGCGTCAGCCGCAGCCACGCGGCCAGTTCGTCGTCGATCGGCGTCACGCTCAGGGTTTGCGCACGCTGTCGCCGACGGTCACCGGGCCGTCCGCATCCATCACCAGCGCATAGGCGACGCGGTCGAACACGCGGAACACGAAAGCGAGGCCGTAACGCTGCTGCGGCAGATCGAAAGTTTCCTTGCCGCCTGCGCCGTCCTGATACACGACGCTGCCGCGCTCGCGGTGCAACGCGAGGACGTGCCCGCGCTCGAGCCCGGCGCGGCTGCCGATGTTGAGGGTGACGACGTTATGGCGCCCGGTCTCGATGACGCCGCGGTAGATGCCGATCAGCCGCCCTTCGATCGGCGCGTCCGGCGCATGCGGCACGAAGGAGAAAATCTCGGGCCGCTCGCTCGCGACGAGGCGGTCGCCGGCGCCGATCTCCTCGACGCTCGAGATCAGCTTCAGCGTCGCCGGCGTGCCGTGCTCCGTGACGCGCGCAGTGCCGAGGAACATCGCCTCGTGGCCGAGCAGTTCGTTCGTCACCGGATCGACGAGCGGCCGGGCGGGCCGGAATACCTGCCAGACGTCGCTGCCTTCGGTCACATCCTTGGCGAACACCGTGTCGCCCGCGCCCATGAAGACGCGGCTGGTTTCGGTCGCGACGATCGTGCCCGCGTCGGCCAGTTTCGCGTCGTCGACGACGAGCGGTCGCGTCAGGAAAGGCTCGATGATCGGCATCGGGATGCTCGGGATCGCGCTGTCGACTTCTTCCGAATGGATCTGCGGAAAACGTTTTTCATACAGCGGCGCGCCGATCCGCCGCCCGATCGACAGGTACGGGCCGCTGCGGTCGAGCACGACGATCTGTCCCGGATAAATCAGGTGCGGGTTGCGGATCTGGTCGCGGTTGAGGCGCCATACTTCAGGCCAGCGCCACGGCTGTTTGAGGAAACGGCCGGAAATGTCCCACAGCGTGTCGCCGCGGACGACCGTGTAGCTGTCGGGCGCGTCGTCGGCGAGCGTCGCCTGGTCGGCGACCGCAGGCACGCTCAGAAGGGTCGCAATGCCGAACAGCAGAGGGAATATAATGCGGATCATGCTCGTTTCCGATTGGAGCAGACCGGATTCCTGCGTTACCGGAACGCCAGCGGCCGGTCGAAGGTCCAATCCGCGGTCTTGATTTCGAATGCCACGGCGCGCGGACGAGCATGCCAAAGCACTTGAAATTCTGCACGTAATGAATTAACCCGGCAAGCATCCATGGCTCTACTTCCAATTCTCCGTTATCCCGATCCGCGGCTGCACAAGCGCGCCGCGCCGGTCGCCGTGGTCGACGATTCGATCCGCCAGCTCGTCAGGGACATGGCCGAAACAATGTACGAAGCGCCCGGCGTCGGTCTCGCGGCGACGCAGGTCGACGTGCACCAGCGCGTCGTCGTGATCGACGTCAGCGACGACCGGTCCACGCTGCGCGCGTTCATCAATCCCGAAATCCTCGAGAAGTCCGGCGAGCAGACGTGCGAGGAAGGCTGCCTGTCGGTGCCGGGCGTATATGAGAAAGTGACGCGCGCCGAACGGGTCAAAGTGCGGGCGCTCGACGAGCGCGGCGAGCCGTTCGAGCTCGACGCCGAAGGGCTGCTCGCGGTGTGCATCCAGCACGAGATCGACCACCTCGATGGCCGGGTCTTCGTCGAATACCTTTCGCCGCTGAAGCTCGGGCGGATCAAGGCGCGGCTCGCCAAGAAAGCGCGGATCACCGCGTGACGGGCGCAGCCCTGAGAGTCGCGTTCGCCGGCACGCCGGAGTTCGCCGCGGCGGCGCTGGAAGCGATTATCGCCGCAGGCTTCGAAGTCCCGCTGGTGCTGACGCAGCCCGACCGGCCGGCCGGGCGCGGCATGAAGCTCAGCCCGAGTCCGGTCAAGCAGCTGGCGCTCGCCCACGGCATCGCCGTGGACCAGCCTGCCAGCCTGCGCGGCGAAGCACAGCGCGCGGCGCTGGCCGCCTGTGCGCCCGACGTGCTGGTCGTCGCGGCGTACGGCCTGATCCTGCCGCGCGCGGTGCTCGATCTGCCGCGCCTCGGCTGCCTCAACATCCACGCATCGCTGCTGCCGCGCTGGCGCGGGGCCGCGCCGATCCACCGCGCGATCGAAGCCGGCGACACCGAGACGGGCATCACGATCATGCAGATGGACGAAGGGCTCGACACCGGGCCGATGCTGATGACGCATGCCGTGCCGATCGGCGCGGCGGACACGACCGGCACGCTGCACGACCGCCTGGCCGCGCTCGGCGCGCAGATGATCGTCGACGCGCTGCGCCGCCTGCCGTCGGGCGCGCTCGTCGCGACGCCGCAACCGGCCGACGGCGCGACTTACGCCGGCAAGATCGGCAAAGCCGAAGCGGTGATCGACTGGCAGCGCGACGCGTCGTCCGTCGCCCGCGCGGTGCGCGCGTTCAATCCGTTCCCCGGTGCAGTTGCGAGCCTGCGGCAGGTGCCGCTCAAGATCTGGTCCGCCGAGCCCGTTGCCGGGCACGGGGAACCGGGCACCGTGCTCGCGGCCGATGCAGATGGTATTGTGGTCGCGTGCGCGACGCAGGCCGTGCGACTCGTGCAATTGCAGAAGCCGGGCAGCCGGCGCCTCGCTGCCGGGGAATTTCTGCGCGGATTCCCGGTCACTGCAGGCGAGCGTTTCGACGCTGCCGCGCGCTGATGCGCTGATTGAATGCCGCGGTAACCGCCCCCATTTGAAAGGGCAAATCCCCAGCAACTTCGAAGGAAGGAAAACGGAACATGTTCGGCAACTGGCTCAAGACCTCGATCCTCATGGCGGGCATCGTCGCGCTGTTCGGCGCCGTCGGTGCGATGATCGGTGGCCGGCAGGGCATGCTGATGGCGCTGCTGTTCGGCGGCGCGATGAACGTGTGGGCTTACTGGTTCTCGGACAAGATGGTGCTCAGGATGTACAAGGCGCGCCAGGTCGATGAGACCACTTCGCCCTATCTGTACAACATGGTGCGCGAACTCGCGTTCCGCGCGCAGCTGCCGATGCCGAAAGTCTACATCATCGACGAGGCGCAGCCGAACGCGTTCGCGACCGGCCGCAATCCGGAGAATGCCGCGGTCGCGGCGACGAGCGGCATCATGCGCATGCTGTCCGAGCGCGAACTGCGCGGCGTGATGGCGCACGAGCTCGCGCACGTGAAAAACCGCGACATCCTGATTTCGACGATCTCGGCGACCGTCGCCGGCGCGATCTCGATGCTCGCGCAGTTCGGCATGTTCTTCGGTGGCCGCGACGAGGATCGCCCCAACCTGGTGCTGCAGATCCTCGTGATGCTCCTCGCGCCGCTCGCGGCGATGGTGATCCAGATGGCGATCTCGCGCACCCGCGAGTTCGGCGCGGACAGCGGCGGCGCGGCGATTTCGGGCGACCCGGACGCGCTCGCCGACGCGCTGGCGAAAATGGAAGCTTACTCGAAAGGCATTCCGATGCATGCCGCCGAGGCGCACCCCGAGACTGCGCAGATGATGATCGTCAATCCGTTGTCCGGCGGCGGGCTGCGCGGCCTGTTCTCGACGCACCCGTCGACCCAGGAGCGCATCGCGCGACTGCGCAGCATGGTTCGCGTCTGAGCCCCGGCGTCCCCCGTAACACTCGATCGACCGCCCCCGCCGAGGGCGAGGGCATGTTTTCCGGAGCATGCGTGCGGCGCCACGCATCGTCCGGAAGCGTCGCGTATCCGGTATCGTCGAGTATCATCCATTACTGATTGATGGGTAGAGGCTGCCGCATCCGGCGGCCGCCTGCTACCGGGAGGCAGGATGCAGCGCGACCACGTCGAGCCGGCGCTCGAGCCGGCGAGAGCCGCGGAATTCAACTGGCAGGCGCATTCGATCCTCGTCGTCACCGACGAGGACGACACGCGCAGCTTGCTGGAACGGGCGCTGCGTCCGCGCTGCGGGCTCGTGGAGGTCGCGCGCGACGCCGAGCAGGCGGCACGCCTGATGACGCGACTGCATTTCGACCTGCTGATCCTCGACATCGTGCTGCCGGGCAAATCGGGCCTCGCGTGGCTCGAGGAATTGCGCGAACACGGCTTCAGCGGCGACGCGATCCTGGTCGCCGCGTTCGCCGACCTCGATACCGCGATCGCCGCGCTGCGCGGCGGCGCTTCGGATTTCATCCTCAAGCCGTTCCGCGGCGACCAGATTCTCAATTCGGTCAGGAACTGCTTTCAGCGCGCTCACCTCGCCCGCGAGAACTTCGTGCTGCGGCGCGAGCTTGCCGGCCTCGGTGGCGAAGTCAGCAACGGCCTCGTCGGTCGTTCGGACGTGATGCAGCAGCTGCGTGAAGTGCTGCGCCGCGTCGCGCAGACGCCGAGCACGGTGCTGCTGCTCGGCGAATCCGGTACCGGCAAGGAAGTCGCAGCGCGCGCGCTGCATGAGATGAGCCCCCGCGCCCGACGGCCGTTCGTGCCGGTCAATTGCGCCGCGATCGCGTCCGAGCTGATCGAGAGCGAGCTTTTCGGCCACATCCGCGGCGCTTTTACCGGCGCGACCGAGAGCCGCAACGGGCTGTTCCATTATGCCCACGGCGGCACGCTGTTCCTCGACGAGATCGGCGAGCTGCCGCTGGCGCTGCAGACGCGGCTGCTGCGCGTGCTCGAGGAGCGTCGCCTGCGGCCGGTCGGGTCGGAGCGCGAGGTGCCGGTCGATGTGCGCATCGTCGCCGCGTCGAACCGCGACCTGGCTGGCGAAGTCGCGGCCGGCCGCTTCCGCGAGGACCTGTATTTCCGTCTCGCGGTTGTCGACATCCTGATCCCGCCGCTGCGCGAACGGGCCGAAGACATCCCGGACCTGCTGCATCATTTCATGAACCTGCTGACGATGCAGCTCGCGGTGCCGGGACTCGCAATCCCCGACGCGCTGCTCGCGCGACTGACGCACTACCGTTGGCCGGGCAACGTACGCGAATTGCGCAATTTCGTCGAACGTTCGCTGATCCTCGGTGAATTTCCGCCGGAGGCGCCAAACCTGCGCGGCGATGCGCTGCCGATCGGCGCCGAGCTGTCGCTCGGCGAAGTCGAGAAGCGCCATATCCTGCGCATGCTCGAAGCGTGCGGCGGCAACAAATCCGAAGCGGCACGCCGCCTCGGTGTGTCGCGCAAGACGCTGGAACGCAAGTGCGCCGAGTGGGACGAATCGCTCACCTGAGAGGACCGCGCGGATGAAAGTCATCGGATTTGCCGGCTGGTCCGGCAGCGGCAAGACGTCACTGATCGAGCGCGTCATCGCGGTGCTCGATGCGCGCGGACTCGCGGTGTCGCTGATCAAGCACGCGCATCACCGCTTCGACATCGACCACGTCGGCAAGGACTCGTGGCGCCACCGCCGTGCGGGCTGCCGCGAAGTGCTCGTGAGTTCGGCGCGGCGCTGGTCGCTGATGCGCGAGCTGCGCGACGAGCCGGAGCTGTCGCTCGAAGCACTGCTCGCCAAGCTCTCCGACTGCGATCTCGTGCTCGTCGAAGGTTTCAAGCACGCCGTGATTCCGAAGATCGAGGTTTATCGCGCCGAAGTTGGCGAACCGCTGCTGTTTCCGCACGATCCGCACATCGTCGCGATCGCCACCGATGTAGACCTCGACACTGCCGTGCCGCGCCTCGACCTCAACGATCCGCAGGCCGTCGCCGATTTCATCGTCGCTTACGCTTTCACGAACGCTTTCACAGCGGCAGAACATGCCCCAGAGGCGTGAGATCGTAGCCGCCGAGCCGCGCGGCGAGATCGCGCAGGTCCGGCGCGCCGAGTCTTGCGAGCAGCTGCTGGAACAGGTGGCGGAAAAACACTTCTTTCGGTAACGCGACGTCGAGCGCTGCCCAGCCGAGCGCGAGGAACGCGAGCCCGGCTTCGCTCGCGGCGGCGCGGCTGCCGGGCGCGCAGTCGGCTTCGTCGCGCGCGAGCAGCGCGACCGCCTCCCGTTCGCTACGCGCCGTCGTGACTGCGCTGCAGTCTTCGGCGCGAATGCCGCAGTCGGTCAGCGCCGACGCGAGAAAATGCTGCGAGCCCGATCCTGCCCGTCGCATCGCCCAGCGCACGTCCTGCCCAGCGAGCTTTTCGAGCGGCTGGCCCGCGAAGCGCGGGCGCACCAGCACGCCCTGTTCGCGCAACGCGAGGCGCACGAGCGTCCAGCGCGCGTGGCCGGGGTAGCTGCGCAGCAGCGTCGCATGCTGCGCGAGACTGTGCTGCGCGTCGCCCCAGTGCAGCAGGCTCAGCTCGACGCGGCGCCGCACGAGCTGCTCGATGCCGGGTACTGCTCCGGTCGCGCTGTAAGCGACCAGCGCCTGTGCGCCAAGGTCCGGGGCGAGCGCATCGACCGCGGCGGCAAGCAGCGGGTCGCCGCTGCCGGCGATCAGCAGGCGGTCGGTGAAGAGGCCACCGTGCGCCTGTTCGAGCAGCCAGTCGTCGAGGAGCTGGCGCGGGAACAGCCATTTGCCGCCGATGCGCGCCGCCGGAATCTCGCGGCTGTTGGCGAGCTCGTAGAGCTTCTTCTCGTTCAGGTGCAGGTAGGCCGCAGCCTGCTTCGCCGTCAGGCACGGGCTTTCGAGGGCTGCGCCGCTGTCGGTCGCGCTCATCGGTCGAAGCTGTGCAGCTCGCTCCGCGTGTTGATGTTGCGAAACGCGTCTTCGTCGTCGTCGAAGCGCACTTCGACAACTTTCAGTGTCGCATACCACGCATCGACTTTGCGGCCGCCACCGGCGAGGTAGCTTTCCAGATGTGGCAGCAGGTCGCGCCGGCACAGGCAGAACACCGGGTGCGGCTGGTCGAACGTGCGCACGACGGCGAGCTCGGCCCCGGCGTCAGTGAGCCCGGCATGCAGCCGCGCGACGAGGTCGGCCGACAGGAACGGCGAATCGCACGGGGCGGTCGCGACGAGCGGATGCTGGGCGCGCGCAAGGCCCGCGTGTAGGCCGGCGAGCGGGCCGACGAAGCCGCCGATGTCGTCGGCAAATACCGGGTGACCGAAGGCGGCGTAGCGCTCCGCGTTCTGGTTCGCGTTGATGATCAGCTCGTCGACCTGCGGACGCAGCCGTTCGAGCACCCAATCGACCATCGGCCGGCCGCGCAGCGCGACGAGCCCCTTGTCGACGCCGCCCATGCGCCGGCCCTGGCCGCCGGCGAGCACGACGCCGGTGATTTTGTCGCGCGCCGCGCTCATCGCGTGAAGCGCTCCGCGCCGGTGAACAGCAGGTAATGCCGGCCCTGCGCGCGCCCGATCATCGTCAGGCCGATGCGCTGCGCGATCTCCCAGCCCATCTGCGTGAGGCCCGAGCGCGAGACGAGAAACGGGATGCCCATCTGCGCAGTCTTGATGACCATTTCCGACGTCAGCCGGCCGGTCGTATAGAAAATCTTGTCGCTGCCGTCGAGCCCTTCGAGCCACATGCGGCCGGCGATCGCATCGACCGCGTTGTGGCGGCCGACGTCCTCGACGAACATCAGGATCCCGCAACCGTCGCCTTCGCCGGCAGCGAGCGCGCAGCCGTGCACGGCGCCCGCCTGCTTGTAGACCGACTCGTGGTGGCGCACCGCTTCCATCAGCGCGTACAGCGTCGCCTGCGACAGGCTGCGCTCGGCCGGCAGGCGGATCGTGTCGATTTCGTCCATCAGGCCGCCGAATACCGTTCCCTGGCCGCAGCCGGTCGTCACGGTGCGGCTGCCGAGGCGTTCGTCGACGTCTTTGAGGCCGGCGCGCGTCGTCACCGCGACCGCGTCGGTTTCCCAGTCGACCTGCACCGCCGCGATGTCGTCGAGGCTGTCGACGAGCCGCTGGTTGCGCAACCAGCCGATCGCGAGCGCTTCGGGCGCGGCGCCGAGCGTCATCAGCGTGACGATCTCGCGGCGGTCGACATACAGCGTCAACGGGTATTCGCCGGCGATCGGCGTCGACACGACGTCGCCGGCCTCGTTGTGCGCCGGGATCGTGACTGTCTGCGGCCGGCTGGCATGGCTGAGGACGGGACGACGCGTGGCTTGGGCGGAAGAGCTGCTCATCGAAGGCGCAAGGGGTCGCACGGAAAGTCCCATTCTAGTCTCAACGCGGCGTCGCGCCGCAAGCGCGAACCGCGATCGCGCGATGGCGATTTTCCATGCGCCGCGACTCACGTATGCTGTGCGACATCGCGCCACGCCGGAGCAAGGCCATGGATCGCTTTCCGATTGCCGTGATCATCGAGCGCCGCCGTCTCGACAACCGCTGGGCCGACGAGGCCTGGGAAGCTGTCGGGGTCGTGCCGGCTTTCGACGATCAGGAGCCGGGGACGCGGCAGATCGTCGCCGAAACCGACCGCGACCAGTTCCGCGTCGGCGGCTTCGCGCTCGAACTGTTCCGCGACGAAGCCGCCAACTATTTCCTCAATCTCAGCTCTCCGGTGCCGAAAGTGTTCGTGATGTGGCGCCTGGAAGGCGGCGTCGCGCGGCCGGCGACGGTCACCGCGAGCTACGGCGAAGCGGCGCGGCTGCTCGACTCCGGCGAGCAGGTCGATGGCGTGCCGATGTCGCGCGAGATCGCCGACTGGGTCGGCGCGTTCGTGAACTGCCACTACGAGCCTGCGCCGCGCAAGAAGATCCGCCGCAATGATCCGCTCGCGCAGGATCGCGAAAAGCCATGACGACGACGCCGGCGCGCTTTCTCGAACGCTGGTCGCGGCTCAAGCGCCGCGGCGACGGCGCGCCCGCGTCGGCCGCCGGCACGCCCGACGAGATCGCGCCGGGCGGGGAAGCCGCAGCGCCGGTCGACGGCAGTCTTCGTGCCGAAACCGGCGAGCCCGTCCGGGCAGCGGCGCGCGCCGCAGATGCGCCAGCCGCGCCGGGCGCCGCAGCGTCGCTGCCGCCGATCGACACGCTCGACCTCGAGGCCGATTTCACCGGCTTCCTGAAGAAGGAAGTCGGCGAGCCGCTGCGCCGCGCGGCACTGCGCAAGCTCTTCAGCGATCCTCACTTCAATCGCATGGACGGCCTCGACACGTATATCGCCGACTATTCGGTTGCCGACCCGATTCCGCCGGACGTGATGAAACGACTGCGCCAGTTCCGCACGCTTCTCGCCGATGAGTCCGAAGAGGACGGGCGGCCCGCCGCACGGCTCGAGCCGGTCCCCCACGCAGCTGCGGTGGAGCGCGACCCGGGTGCCGCAGCCGGCGTTGCGGCCGATGCCGAGGGCGGAACCGGCGCAGACGCTGTGCCGCCCATTTCTGCCGACCTGCCGCCTTCCGCCGCTGGGGGTGCGGGCGCGAGCGGCATCGCCGCAAGCGCGGACACCGACACCGACAACCCCCGCCCCGAGCGCTGAACCAACCGGCGCACGCGTTCCCGGCTGCGACACTTTGGGGCGCGAAGGACAAATTGTCGCCCGCTCGTCCGCGGCGCGTCTCCGAACACGGAAAATCGCTCCGTCACGGTTCGTATTCTGTCGCGATTGCTGGTATCGCCCATGCTTTTGTCCGATACCCCACACGAAGACCTCGACGATGCCGATAGGCCGCAGGCAGATAAAACTCTGCGATTGCAATCGCAGCTCGATGCTCGACGCGACCGCGCTCGGCAGCGCGATCGGCGCCGACGGGCCGCTCCCGGTTCACCATGAACTGTGCCGGCGCGAGATCGCCGCGGTCGAAGCGGCGCTTGCCGACGGCGATGTACTGGTCGGCTGTACGCAGGAGGCCGCGCTGTTCGCGCAGCTCGCCGCGGACTCCCCGTCCCGCATCGATTTCCTGAACCTGCGCGAAAACGCCGGCTGGTCGGTCGAAGCGCCGGCGGCGACGCCGAAAATGGCCGCGTTGCTCGCCGCGGCGCTGCTGCCCGAAGCCGAGCCGGTCCCCGGCGTCACGCTCGCGGCGGGAAATGCGCTGCTGATCATCGGCGAAGCGGGCGCGGCGCTCGGCTGGGCCGAACGCCTGCAGAGCCGTTTCGACGTTGCGGTGCTCGCGACCGGGGCGACGCGGGACGCCGAACTGCCGGTCGAGCGCCGTTATCCCGTCTGGTCGGGGCGCGCCGTGCGCATCGCGGGGCATCTGGGCGCTTTCGACGTCGCCTGGACGCAGGACAATCCGATCGACCTCGAGCTGTGCGTGCGCTGCAACGCGTGCATCCGCGCCTGTCCCGAAACGGCGATCGGCTGGGACTACCAGGTCGATTCGTCGCGCTGCCGCTCGCACCGCAGCTGTGTCGCGGCGTGCGGCACGGTCGGCGCGATCGACTTCGCGCGCCGCGACACGACGCGCGAAAGCCGCTTCGACCTCGTGCTCGATCTGTCCGCCGTGCCGCTGATCAGGCGCGTCGAGCTGCCGCAGGGCTACGCCGCGCCGGGGCGTGATCCGCTCGAGCAGGCGCTCGCGGCGCACGCGCTCGCCGACCTCGTCGGCGAGTTTGAAAAGCCCCGCTATGTCGCGCTCGAGGCGCGGCTGTGTGCGCACGGGCGTTCGAGGAAGCGCGGCTGTTCGAACTGCCTCGAAGCCTGTGCGGCCGAAGCGATCTCGTCCGCGGGCGATATCGTGCGCGTCGACCCGTATCTGTGCCAGGGCTGCGGCAGCTGTTCGACGGTGTGCCCGAGTGGCGCGCTGGCGTCGCAATATCCGCGCGTCGAAGATCTCGGCATGCGCGTCAGGACCGTGCTCCGGGCGTTTCGCGATGCCGGCGGCGAAGCGCCGTGTCTGCTGTTCCATTCGGCCGGTGCCGGGCGAGCGCTGATCGACCGGCTCGCGCGCCGCGGCAAAGGCCTGCCGGCGCGCGTGATCCCGCTCGAAACCTGGAGCGCCGACTCGATCGGCCTCGAGCTGCTGCTCGGCAGCATCGCGCTCGGCGCCTGTCAGGTTGCGGTGCTCAGCGCCGGCACGCGCGATCCGGGCGTGCTGCGCGTCCCGGCCGCCCAGGGCGCGGCGATCCTCGCCGGGCTCGGCTACGCCGGCGAGCATTTCCGTGTTCTCGAGGCCGACGACTGGGCGGCGCTCGAGGCGGCACTGTGGGACTGGGCGCCCGCAGACGGAGTGAGCCGGCCTGCGGCGTTCCGCCTGCCGGGCCGCAAGCGCGACGCGCTGGAGCTCTCGATCCGGCATTTGCTCGCCGTCGCGCCGCAGCCGGTCGCGGAAATTGCGCTCGCCGCCGGAGCGCCGTTCGGCGCGGTTTCGGTCAGCGACGCCTGCACGCTATGCATGTCCTGCGTCGGCGCCTGCCCGAGCGGTGCGTTGAGCGCGGCCACCGACGCGATGCGGCTCGGCTTCATCGAGAAAAGCTGTGTGCAGTGCGGCCTGTGCGCAGCGTCCTGTCCGGAAAACGCCGTCACCCTCACGCCGCGCCTGCTCCTCGACGCGTCGGGACGGCGCATCGTGCCGCTGAAGGAAGCCGAAATTTTCCATTGCATCCGCTGTGCGAAGCCGATGGGCGCCAAGCCGCTGATCGACGCGATGTTCACGCGCCTCGCGAGCCACGCGATGTTCGCCGGCGAAGCCGAGCGCCAGCGCCTGCACATGTGCGGCGACTGCCGCGTCGTCGATCTGATGTACAGCGAAAACGGCCTTAAAGCCTGGGACATGACCGAATGAACGCACCGCAAGCCGCCCTCCTTCGTGAGCCCGAAGCCGGCACTTCCGCTTCGCCGCCGGCGAGCGCCGAAGACGCCGCTCGCGCCGAGCACTACGCGCTGCTGGCCCGCCTGTTTTTCGCCGCGCCGGATGCGCCGCTGCTCGCCGCGCTCGTCGCGGCCGGCGACGTCTTTGGCGGCGGCAATTTGCCGTTCGCCCGCTCGCCGTTCGCGGCCGCATGGGCGGAGCTCGCGGACGCCGCACGGCGAACCGACGCCCGAAGCGTGCACGACGAATATGAAGCGCTGTTCCAGGGCATCGGCCGGCCGGACGTGATGCTGTACGGCTCGTTCTATCTCGCTGGCTTCCTGATGGAAGAACCACTCGCGGATCTGCGTGACGACCTCGCCGAACTCGGCCTCGCGCGCCGCGGCGGCGTCACCGAGACCGAGGATCACGTCGCCGCGCTCGCCGAAGTGATGCGCCATCTCGTCGTCAGCGGCGCCGATGCCGCGGGTCTCGCGCGCCAGCGCGCGTTTTTCGTGCGCCATCTGCAGCCGTGGTACGCCCGCCTCGCAGATGCGCTTGCGGCGTCGCCGCGCGCGTCTTTCTATGCCCGGGTCGGCGCGCTGGCGCGGGCGTTCTTCGACATCGAGCGCGAAGCTTTCGCGATGGATTAGATCGCCCGCATCACGGTTCGCGTTCGCAGGCTCCGGATCGGGCGAACGCGTACCACGCACGGATCACCTGGTGAGCGGTTTTGGGAGAAAGGGACATGGAAAGCAACAGCATGGACGACAGGAAACCCGCACTGCAGCGTCGCCATTTCCTGCTGACGCTCGGCACGGGAGGTGCGGCCGCAGCGGCCGCGGTCGCGACGGTGGGGGGGAAAACGGTGCCCGAAACGGCAGCGGTCGTCGAAGCGGCGACGACCGCCGCGTGCGACGCCGGCGCCAGCGAACACATGCGCAGTTACTACCGCAGCGCCCGGATCTAGGGAGAACACGCGATGCTGATCAAGAAGAATGCGGCGCCCGGGACCGCGTTTCGTCAGTCGGCGAACCCGGTTGCCCGCCATCTCGGGACGACGATGGATCGCCGCGCGTTCCTCCGGCGGTCCGGGCTCGGCGCCGGGCCGGCGTGCTCGCGACGCAGCTGCCATACAACCTGATCGGCAGCGCCGACGCCGCGAGTCCGGCGCCCCAGGCCGCGACCGCGACCGCGGGCGACGAAGTCGTGCGCCGCACCGTCTGCACGCACTGCTCGGTCGGCTGCGCGATCGACGCCGTCGTCCGCAACGGCGTGTGGGTGCGCCAGGAGCCGGTGTTCGACTCGCCGATCAATCTCGGCGCGCACTGCGCGAAAGGCGCGTCGGTGCGCGAGCACGGCCACGGCGAGCACCGGCTGAAATATCCGATGAAGCTCGTCGACGGCAAATACCAGAAGATCAGCTGGGATCAGGCGATCAACGAGGTCGGCGACCGGCTGCTGAAGATCCGCGAGGAGTCCGGCCCGGACGCGGTGTACTGGATCGGCTCCTCCAAGCACAGCAACGAGCAGGCCTACCTGATGCGCAAGTTCGTGTCCTTCTTCGGCACGAACAACATGGATCACCAGGCGCGCATCTGCCATTCGACCACCGTCGCCGGCGTCGCCAACACCTGGGGCTACGGCGCGATGACGAACTCCTACAACGACATGCAGAACGCGCGGGCGATGCTGTTCATCGGCTCCAACGCGGCCGAAGCGCACCCGGTGTCGCTGCTGCACATCCTGCACGCGAAGGAGACCGGCGCGAAGATGGTCGTCGTCGACCCGCGCTTCACGCGCACCGCGGCGAAAGCGGACTATTACGCGCGCATCCGCTCGGGCACCGACATCCCGTTCATCTGGGGCATGCTGTACCACATTTTCGAGAACGGCTGGGAAGACCGGGAATACATCCGCCAGCGCGTCTACGGCCTCGACAAGGTGCGCGAGGAAGTCATGAAATGGACGCCGGACAAGGTGCAGGAAGTCACCGGCGTCCCGGAGGAGCAGGTCTACACGATCGCCGAGATGCTGGCGAAGAACAAACCTTCGACGGTCGTGTGGTGCATGGGCCAGACGCAGCACACCGTCGGCAACGGCAACGTGCGCGCGATGTGCATCCTGCAGCTCGTGCTCGGCAACGTCGGCGTCTCGGGCGGCGGCACGAACATTTTCCGCGGCCACGACAACGTGCAGGGCGCGACCGACGTCGGCCCGAACCCGGATTCGCTGCCCGGCTACTACGGGCTCGCCGCCGGTTCGTGGCAGCACTGGTGCCGTGTCTGGGATGTCGATTACGAATGGGTCAAGGGGCGCTACGCGTCCGAAGAGCTGATGACGAAGTCGGGCATCACGGTGTCGCGCTGGATCGACGGCGTGCTCGAGAACCCGGCCGACATCGACCAGCCCGGCGGCAACCTGCGCGCGGTCGTCTACTGGGGTCATGCGCCGAACTCGCAGACGCGCGGCGCCGAGATGGTCGAGGCGATGAAGAAACTCGACACGCTCGTCGTCATCGACCCGTATCCGTCGGCGACCGCATCGATGGCCGCGATGGTCAGGAAAGATGGCGTCTATCTGCTGCCCGCGGCGACGCAGTTCGAGACTTCCGGTACCGCGACTGCATCGAACCGCTCGCTGCAGTGGCGCGAGAAAGTCATCGAACCGCTGTTCGAGTCGAAGCCCGACCAGACGATCATGTACGCGTTCGCGAAGAAGTTCGGCTTCGGCGACGAGCTCGTCAAGAACATCAAGCTCGTCAAGGACAAGCAGGGCTGGGACGAGCCCGAGCCCGAGGACATCCTGCGCGAGATCAACCGCGGCACGTGGACGATCGGCTACACCGGCCAGTCGCCCGAACGCCTGAAGCTGCACATGCAGAACATGCACACGTTCGACGTCAAGACTTTGCGCGCGAACGGCGGACCGTGCGACGGCGACTATTTCGGCCTGCCGTGGCCGTGCTACGGCAACCCGGAGTTGAAGCATCCGGGCACGCCGAACCTCTACGACACGTCGAAGCACGTCATGGAAGGCGGCGGCAACTTCCGCGCGAATTTCGGCGTCGAGAAGGATGGCGTGTCGCTGCTCGCCGAAGACGGCTCCGCGTCGAAAGGCGCCGAACTGCAGATGGGTTATCCGGAGTTCGACGACGTGCTGCTGAAGAAGCTCGGCTGGTGGGACGAGCTCAGCGACGCCGAGAAAGCCGTGGCCGAAGGCAGGAACTGGAAGACGGACCTGTCGGGCGGCATCATCCGCGTCGCGATGCAGAACCACGGCATGCACCCGTTCGGCAACGCGAAGGCGCGCGCGCTGGTGTGGAACTTCCCCGACCCGGTGCCGCTGCACCGCGAGCCGATCTACTCGCCGCGCCCGGATCTCGTCGACAAGTACCCGACGCACGAGGACAAGATGAAGTTCTGGCGCCTGCCGACGCTGTACAAGACGCTCCAGGACAAGGTCCGCGACATCTCGAAGGAGTACCCGCTGATCATGACGTCGGGACGCCTCGTCGAATACGAAGGCGGCGGCGAGGAAACGCGCTCGAACCCGTGGCTCGCCGAGCTGCAGCAGGAGATGTTCGCCGAGGTGAACCCGAAGGACGCGAACGACGCGGGTTTCCGCAACGGCGACTACATCTGGGTCGAATCGCCGACGAAGGCAAAGCTCAAGGTGCGCGCGCAGGTGACGCAGCGCGTCGCGCCCGGCACGGTGTTCCTGCCGTTCCACTTCTCCGGCTGGTGGCAGGGCCGCGACATGCTCGAGTACTACCCGGAAGGTGCGGCGCCGATCGTACGCGGCGAAGCGGTCAACACCGCGACGACCTACGGTTACGACTCGGTGACGATGATGCAGGAAACCAAGACGACGCTGTGCCGCGTAGCCAAAGCCTGATGGGGAGGGGAAGAAGATGGCACGCATGAAATTCCTGTGTGACGCCGAGCGCTGCATCGAATGCAACGGCTGCGTCACCGCCTGCAAGAACGAGCACGAAGTGCCGTGGGGCGTCAATCGCCGTCGCGTCGTCACGATCAACGACGGCGTGCCCGGCGAGCGCTCGATGTCGGTCGCATGCATGCACTGCTCGGACGCGCCGTGCATCGCGGTGTGTCCGACGAACGTCATCTATCACACCGAGGAAGGCGTCGTGCTGCACGACAAGGATGGCTGCATCGGCTGCGGCTACTGCTTCTACGCCTGTCCGTTCGGCGCGCCGCAGTTCCCGAACGGCCCGGCGGCGTTGGGCGCACGCGGCAAGATGGACAAATGCACGTTCTGCGCCGGCGGTCCGGAAGAAAACCATTCCGACGCCGAGTTCGAGAAGTACGGCCGCAACCGGCTCGCCCAGGGCAAGTTGCCGCTGTGCGCCGAGATGTGCTCGACGAAAGCGCTGCTCGCCGGCGATGCGGCCGAGCTGTCCGACATCTTCCGCGAACGCGCGCTGCGGCGCGGCAAAGGGTTCGAGGCGTGGGGCTGGATGACCGCGTACGGCAAGGACAAGGAGGAAGCGAAATGAAGCCGCGTTTTCCGCTCCGTCTGCCGCTAACCGTGGCGGCGCTGCTGCTGCTCGCCGGCTGCGGCGAAGAGCCGCAGGTCGTGCGGTACGAGCAGGGCGAATACCAGGGCAAGGCCGATGCGCGGCCGTGGGAAGGCGGCTCGTTCAACGGTGACAAGGCGGCCTGGGAGCGCGCGCTGCACGAACGCGTCCGCAGCCAGAACGAATACCAGCGGGTCGAGTGAGGAGAGCGCGATGAGCACGAGCTTCATGCGGCGCGACGGCCGGGGCCTGCTGCTCGCGCTCGCGCTGTCGCTGCTGGCGCTGGCTGCGCCGGCGGTGCGGGCGCAGGCCGAACCGGGCGGCGAACAGGAACAGCGTCAGCTGCGCGAACAGACGCGTCAGCGCGGACAGTTCCAGCCGGGCGAAGAGATCCGGGAAAGTGATCAGGCCGGGCAGCGCGAACAGGGCGGGCAACGCGAACAGACGCGGCAGCGCGAGCGGGAGCGGGCCGGACCGCTGAACGATGCACCGATGTGGCGCCAGGCGCGCTCGGGCGAAGAATTCTTCACGACGGTGCGCGGCCCGGAGGCCGGCGTGCTGATCCAGCCCGAAGGCAACACCTGGCGTCAGCTGCGCAACGGCCCGATCACGCAGTACGGCAGCGTCCTGCTGCTGGTCGTGCTGCTCGCGCTCGCGGTGTTCTACGCCGTGAAAGGCATGATCAGGCTGCATGCCGCGCCGACCGGGCGCCGCATCCAACGCTTCAGCGTGTTCGAACGCGTCGTCCATTGGGGCACCGCGATCACGTTCGTGCTGCTCGCCGTCACCGGGCTCGCGATCCTGTTCGCGAAGCACATCGTCGCCCCGCTGCTCGGGCACGACGCGCTCGGCGTGCTGCTCGTCGTCGGCAAGAACATCCACAACTACGTCGGGCCGGTGTTCCTCGTGTTCACCGTGCTGATGATCCTCGCTTTCGCCCGCGACAACCTGTGGGAAGCGAGCGACCGCGTGTGGATCCGCAAGGCGGGCGGCTTCATCACCGGCGAACACGTGCCGTCGGGGCGCTTCAATTTCGGCGAGAAAGCGTGGTTCTGGGGCGGCGTCGCGTTTCTCGGCCTGATCGTCGCCGGCTCGGGGCTGGTGCTGGATTTCCCGAACTTCGGCCAGCTCCGCGCGACGATGCAATGGGCGAACGTCATCCATGCGATCGCGTCGATCCTGCTGATCGCGCTGTCGTTCGCCCACATCTACCTCGGCACGATCGGCCTCGAAGGCGCGTACGGGGCGATGAGGACGGGTTACGTCGACGAGACCTGGGCGAAGGAGCACCACGCGCTGTGGTACGAGGACGTGAAAGCCGGCAAGCCGCGCCATTCCTGAATCACGACGTCGCGCGCGGACCTTCCGCGGCGCCCGCGCGATACCTGAATTCCCGTCTTTCCCATCCGCCGCATTCGCGGCTAGACTAGGTTCGCCATGACCTTGTCACGACGTCATGTCCCGTGAGCCGCAGGCCCCAATCCCAAGAGAGGAGAGATCGATGAGCAAAGTTACCCTGGGTGGCAATCCGATCGAAGTCGCGGGGAAGTTCCCGCAGCCGGGCGACACCGCGCCGCCGCTGTCGCTGATCGGCGCCGACCTCGCCGATGTCACGCTCGACCAGTACGCCGGCAAGCGCAAGGTGCTGAACATCGTGCCGAGCCTCGACACGCCGACCTGCGCGACGTCCACCCGCAAGTTCAACGCCGAAGCGGGGAAGCTCGACAATACCGTCGTGCTGGTGATTTCGGGCGATCTGCCGTTCGCCGCGAAGCGCTTCTGCGTCGCCGAAGGCCTCGACAACGTCGTCACGCTGTCGACGCTGCGCGGGCGCGAGTTTCTGAACGATTACGGCGTCGAGATCGCGTCGGGACCGCTGAAAGGGCTTGCCGCGCGCGCCGTCGTCGTGCTCGACGAGAACAACCGCGTGCTGCATTCGCAGCTCGTCGGCGAAATCAAGGACGAGCCCGACTATGCTGCGGCGCTCGCCGCGCTGAAGTAAATATCAGGACGCCTGCCGGCGCCTGCGCAGCGGCAGCAGCCCGACGAGCGCGACTGCCGCGAACGCGGCGCCGGCGATGAAAGTCGTCGCGGAACCATAGGCGTCCCACAGCGCGCCGGCGATGACGCTCGCGGCGAGCAGCGCGAGCCCGCCGACGAGGTTGAACAGGCCGAATGCGGTGCCGCGCAGCGCGGCCGGCGCCGCGTCGGCGACCAGCGCCGCAAGCAGACCTTGCGTCATTCCCATGTGCAGTCCCCACAGCACGAGCCCGAGCGCGAGCCCGGCGAGGCCGTCGACGAGGCCAAGCGCGAGGTCGGCGGCGACCAGCAGCGCGAAGCCGAGCGCGAGCAGCCGCGGCCGGTCGAAACGGTCGGCGAGCACGCCGGCCGGGTATGACGACAGCGCGTAGACGACATTCATCAGCACGAGCACGAACGGCACGAGCGTCGCGGGGACGCCGATCTCCTGCGCCCGCAGCACGAGGAACGCTTCGCTGAAGCGCGCGAGCGTGAACACCGCGGACAGCGCGACCGTCCACCAGTATTCAGCCGGCAGCCGCCGCAGCTCGGCAGCCGACAGCGGCTTGCGCACGATATCGGCGCCGGCGGGTCGCGGTGCATCGTGCACGGCGAACACGATCAGCGCGAACGCGCCGAAAGCCGGCACGACCGCGGCCCAGAATACCAGCGGGATGTTCTCGGAGGTCAGCCACATCAACCCGACTGCGAGCAGCGGGCCGACGAAGGCGCCGACCGTGTCGAGCGACTGCCGCAACCCGAACGCGGCGCCGCGCAGCTCCCGCGGCGCGAGGTCGGCGATCAGCGCGTCGCGCGGCGCGCCGCGGATGCCTTTGCCGATGCGATCGACGAAGCGGGCGGCGACGACCCAGCCGAGCGTCTCGGCGAGCGGGAACACCGGTTTCGTCACCGCCGCGAGCCCGTAGCCGATCGCCGCGAGCAGCTTGCGGCGGCCGAGCCAGTCGGACAGCGCGCCGGAGAACACTTTCGTGATCGACGCGGTCGCTTCGGCGATCCCTTCGATGAAGCCGACCGCGAGCGTCGAGGCGCCGAGCGTCGTCACGAGGTAGATCGGCAGCAGCGCGTGGATCATCTCCGACGACACGTCCATCAGCATCGACACGAAGCCCAGCGCCCAGATGCCGGGAGGAATGCGGCGCGCCGCGCTGCTGCTGCTGTCGTCGCCTGTCGCCATGCCGTCCGGCTCCGTTGCGAGTGGATGAAACCGTCGGCCGGATTATGCCGCGCAAAGGGCAACGGCAGCGCCAGCGCCGCGCATTCGCTGCGGATGATCGCTCGTCGGAGGCGGTAACAGACTGTTTGAACGACGTTTTTCCGTGGAACAGAGGCGGGAAACACTGTGCTTTCGCGCCGCAACAGCGTAAAATTCTCGCCCTTCCCGCTCGATCGGCCTTTTCGGCGCGCACCCATGCTCTATCCTTCCCGTTTCGACGTCATCGTGGTTGGCGGCGGCCATGCCGGCACCGAGGCCGCGCTCGCGGCCGCGCGCATCGGCGCGAAAACGCTGCTCCTGACGCACAACATCGAGACGCTCGGGCAGATGAGCTGCAACCCGTCGATCGGCGGTATCGGCAAAGGCCACCTCGTCAAGGAAGTCGATGCGCTGGGCGGCGCGATGGCGGCGGCCACCGACGAAGGCGGCATCCAGTTCCGCATCCTCAACGCGTCGAAAGGCCCGGCAGTACGCGCGACGCGCGCGCAGGCCGACCGCGTGCTGTACAAGGCGGCGATCCGCCACCGCCTCGAGAACCAGCCGAACCTGTGGCTGTTCCAGCAGGCCGTCGACGATCTCACGGTGTCGGGCGACCGCGTCACCGGCGTCGTCACGCAGATCGGCCTCGCGTTCGAGGCGCCGGCAGTCGTGCTGACCGCGGGCACGTTCCTCAACGGCCTGATCCACGTCGGCCTCGACAATTATTCCGCGGGTCGCGCCGGCGATCCGCCTTCGATCTCGCTCGGAGCGAGGCTGAAGGAACTCGCGCTGCCGCAGGGGCGGCTCAAGACCGGCACGCCGCCACGCCTCGATGCGCGCACGATCGACTTCTCGGTGATGCAGGCGCAGCCCGGCGATGACCTGGTGCCGGTGTTCAGCTTCCTCGGCCGCGCGGACCAGCACCCGCAGCAGCTGCCGTGCTGGATCACGCACACCAACGAGCGCACGCACGACATCATCCGCGCGAACCTCGACCGCTCGCCGATGTACTCCGGCGTCATCGAAGGGGTCGGGCCGCGCTACTGCCCGTCGATCGAGGACAAGATCCACCGCTTCGCCGACAAGACGAGCCACAACATCTTCCTCGAACCGGAAGGCCTGGCGACGAACGAGATCTACCCGAACGGGATTTCGACGTCGCTGCCGTTCGACGTGCAGCTGGCCGTCGTGCGCTCGATCCGCGGGCTCGAGAACGCGTTTATCCTGCGCCCCGGCTACGCGATCGAGTACGACTACTTCGACCCGAGGAACCTCAAGAGCAGCCTCGAGACGAAGTCGTTCCACGGCCTTTTTTTCGCCGGCCAGATCAACGGCACGACCGGCTACGAGGAAGCGGCGGCGCAAGGCCTTTTGGCCGGCGCGAACGCGGCGCTGCAGGTGGCCGGACGCGAAGCCTGGTGTCCGCGCCGCGACGAAGCGTATCTGGGCGTGCTCGTCGATGACCTCATCACGCGCGGCGTCTCGGAGCCGTACCGCATGTTCACGTCGCGCGCCGAATATCGCCTGTCGCTGCGCGAGGACAACGCCGACCTGCGGCTGACCGAAAAAGGCCGCGAGCTGGGCCTCGTCGACGATGTGCGCTGGGCCGCGTTCTGCGACAAGCGCGACGCGATCGAGCGCGAGACCGCCCGCTTGAGAGCGACCTGGGCGCATCCGGCGCGCGTGCCGGCGGCGGACGCCGAGCGCGTCGTCGGCAAAGCGCTCGAGCGCGAATACCGCTTCTTCGAGCTGTTGCGTCGGCCGAACACGCGCTACGCGGAGCTGATGAGCCTGCCCGGGGCGCCGGAAAACCCCGCGACCGATCCGCAGGTCATCGAGCAGATCGAGATCGCGGCGAAATACCAGGGCTACATCGACCGCCAGCAGGGCGAAGTCGCGAAGCAGCTGCAGGCCGAATCGACGCTGCTGCCGGCCGATCTCGACTACAGCCGCGTGCGCGGACTGTCGAAGGAAGTGCAGCAGAAGCTGAACCTGCACAAGCCCGAGACGCTCGGCCAGGCCGGACGGATTCAGGGGGTGACGCCGGCGGCGATTTCGCTGCTGATGGTGTGGCTCAAGCGCCGCGACCTCGCGGCCGCGACAGGCGCGGACGACGCCGGAACGCCGACCACCGACGGCGCGGGCGCGACACGGATGCGGTCGGTATGAGCGCTGAAACCCTCGAGGACGGCCTCGCGGCGCTGGGCCTGCATCTTTCGCCGGCGACGCAGGCGCGGCTCGCCGCGTTCGCCGCGCTGCTGCAGAAGTGGAACCGCGTGTACAACCTCACGTCGATCCGCGACGCCGGGCAGGTCGTCACGCACCACCTGCTCGATTCGCTCGCGGTGCTGCCGCATCTCGGCGGCATCGCGACGCTCGCCGACGTCGGCTCGGGGGGCGGGCTGCCGGGCATTCCGCTCGCGCTCGCCGCGCCGGATTGCCATCCCGCCCTCGCCGTGACGTCGATCGAGACCGTCAACAAGAAAGCGAGCTTCCAGCAGCAGGCGAAGATCGAACTCGGGCTCGCGAACTTCACGGTCGTCAACGAACGCGTCGAAAACGTCCGGCCGGACGCAAAGTTCGACGCGGTGATCTCGCGCGCGTTCTCCGAACTGTCGGATTTCGTCGGCCTGACCGCGCACCTCCTGCGCCCCGGCGGACATTTTCTCGCGATGAAGGGCGTGTATCCTCGCGACGAGATCGGGCGCCTGCCGGCGGGTTTTCGCGTCGTCGAGGTGTGCCCGCTGACGGTGCCGGGGCTCGGCGCCGAACGACACCTGATCATCCTCGAAAGGAACTGAATGGCCCGAATCTTCTGCGTTGCAAACCAGAAAGGCGGCGTCGGCAAGACGACGACCTGCGTCAACCTCGCCGCCGCGCTCGCCCAGGCCGGCCAGCGCACGCTGCTGATCGACCTCGACCCGCAGGGCAACGCGACGATGGGCAGCGGCGTCGACAAGCGCGCGGTGACGAAGTCGGTGTACCACGTGCTCGTCGGCCTCGCGACGCTCGACGAAGCGCGCCTCGCGTCGCCGTCGGGCGGCTACGACGTGCTGCCGGCGAATCGCGACCTCGCCGGCGCCGAAGTCGAACTCGTCGGCCTCGAACGGCGCGAGAACCGCCTGCGCGACGCGCTGAAGCAGTTCGATGCCGACTACGACCTCGTCCTGATCGACTGCCCGCCGTCGCTGTCGATGCTGACGCTGAACGGGCTGTGCGCGGCGCACGGCGTCATCATCCCGATGCAGTGCGAGTATTTCGCGCTCGAAGGCCTGTCCGACCTCGTCAACACGATCAAGAAAGTGCATTCGAACCTGAATCGCGAGCTGGGCATCACCGGCCTGCTGCGCGTCATGTTCGATGCGCGCATGACGCTGCAGCAGCAGGTTTCCGCGCAGCTCGAAAGCCATTTCGGCGACAAGGTGTTCCGCGCCATCGTGCCGCGCAACGTGCGCCTGGCCGAAGCACCGAGCCACGGCATGCCGGGTGTCGTGTTCGACAAGGCAGCCAAAGGGACGCAGGCCTACATGGCGTTCGCGCAGGAAATGATCGAACGGGTGAACGCGCGGTGATCCGCTACAAACTCAGGCAAAGCTCATGACCCGATCCAGACTCAAAGGCCTCGGCCGCGGCCTCGACGCGCTGCTCGCCGGGAACCAGGACGACGACGCCGAGCGCGGCGAGCTGCAGGCGCTCGCGGTCGGCGACCTGCGGCCCGGCAAATACCAGCCGCGCACGCGCATGGATCCGGGCTCGCTCGAGGAGCTCGCGGCGTCGATCAAGGCGCAGGGTGTGATGCAGCCGATCCTCGTGCGCCCGGTCAATGGCTCGGCGTACGAGATCATCGCCGGCGAGCGGCGTTGGCGCGCGGCGCAGATCGCCGAGCTCGCCGATGTGCCGTGCCTCGTGCGCGAGATCCCGGACGAAGCGGCGCTGGCGATGTCGCTGATCGAGAACATCCAGCGCGAGGACCTCAACCCGCTCGAGGAAGCGGGCGGCATCCAGCGCCTCATCGACGAGTTCGGCATGACGCACCAGCAGGCGGCCGATGCGGTCGGGCGTTCGCGGCCGGCGGCGTCGAACCTGCTGCGTCTGCTCAATCTCGCCCGCCCGGTGCAGGAGCTCTTGATGGCCGGCGACATCGACATGGGCCATGCGCGCGCGATGCTGCCGCTCGACGGCGCCGGCCAGATCCAGCTCGCGAACCACGTCGCGGCGCGCGGGCTGTCGGTGCGCGACACCGAGCGCCTCGTGCAGCAGACGCTGAATCCGCGGCAGAAGAAGGCCGAGCGCGAGCCCGATCGCGACCTGCTGCGCATCGAAGAGGAAATCGCCGACGTGCTCGGCGCGACCGTGAAGATCAAGGCGAACAAGAAAGGTGCCGGCGAAGTGACGATCCGTTTCGGCAGCCTCGACCAGCTCGACGGACTGCTCGCGAGCCTCGGCACATCGAAGCGGGGCGGGTAGCCTGCGGCGCGGCCGCGCCGGCTCGGGCGGGACACGCATGGATACGGCGCCGCATTGACTTGCTCGCGGCGTGTACCAGAATGACATGGGCACGGCTTGCGCTCCGAAGCGGCGGACGGGGACGCCTCGATCGGCAGGGAGGACGGCGATGATTTTCCGGCAGCTCTTCGAACCGCTGTCGAGCACCTACACTTACCTGCTCGGCTGTGAGGACACCGGCGCGGCCGTGCTGATCGACCCGGTCGTCAATGCGATCGAGCGCGACCTCGCGCTGCTCGCCGACCTGCGGCTGCGGCTCGACCTCACGCTCGACACGCACATCCACGCCGACCACATCACTGCGGCGCGTCACCTGAAAGAGCGCGTCGGCAGCCGCATCGCCGCGCCCGCGATCGACCGGCTGCCGTGCGTCGAGGTGCCGGTCGAAGAAGGCACGCCGGTCGTGGTCGGCAGCGTCGTGCTCCAGCCGCTGCATACCCCGGGCCACACCGACGGGCATTTCGCGTATGTGTGCGGCGACCGGGTCTTCACCGGCGACGCGCTGCTGATCGACGGCTGCGGCCGCACCGACTTCCAGAGCGGCGACGCGGCAGCGCTGTACCGCAGCGTGCACGAGAAGCTTTTCACGCTGCCCGACGAGCACCTCGTCTATCGGCGCACGACTACCAGGGCCGCCGCGTGTCGTCGATCGCGCAGGAGCGCGCGCGCAACCCGCGCCTCGGCGGCGGGCGCACGCTCGACGAGTTCCGGCACATCATGGCCGAACTGAAGCTGCCGTACCCGAAGTTCATCGACTACGCGGTGCCCGGCAACCGTGAATGCGGCGTCTGTCCTCAAGGCCTGCCCGATGAACTCCAGGCTTACTGCGGACGCATGAGCGAAAGCCGGCAAGGCTGAATCGTTACCGATGCGCACCCCCCGGCGCCCGGCCGGTGCCGCGCTTGCGCGTGGCGGTGCCGACGTATTCCCCGCTCCACCCGTTCCTCACCCCTCCCGCCCTCCGCGCACCTCCTGCAGCCCCGGGCGCATTCCGCCGATCGTGGCCGTACTCCTTTTGCTTCGGTTCGAAAAATCCTTGACTTCCCGTCTCCGAAAGCCACAATACCATCCATGTGGATGGAGAGGAGATGGTAATGAGCGTACATGAGCTGCGCCCGAAAGGGGGAGAGACGACCGAGAAGATCACGATCAATCTCGGCGTCATCGACCTCGGGCAGATCGATCTGTTGGTACAGGAGGGCTTTTATTCGAACCGCACCGACTTCATCCGCACGGCGATCCGCAACCAGTTGGTCACGCATAACGAAGTGATCCGCAGCACCGTCGCCCGCAAGGCTTTCGTCCTCGGCCTGCAGCACTACACGCGCCGTGATCTCGAAGCGGTGCAGGCGGCCGGCGAGCGGCTCGACATCCAGGTGCTGGGGCTCGCGAGCATCGCCGCCGACGTGCCGCCCGAACTCGCGCTCGCGACGATCGAATCGATCGTCGTGCTCGGCGCGCTGCATGCCAGCGCAGCGGTCAAGGCCGCGCTGGCAGACCGAATCAGGTGACCGCTTTCGCGGTCCGCAAGGAGATTCAATCCATGAATGCCAGACTCAACCCCGATCTGCTCGAAGCCACGCGGCTGACGCGTGCCGGTCAGCTGCTCGAAGCGACCGCGCTGATCCAGCGCGCCCTCGGCGGGCAGTTTGCGCCGTCGCCTGCCGCGGACGGAGCGGCCACCGCCGGTACGCGGGCCGCGGACCACGCTTCGGAGCCGCCGCTCGAAGGCAGCTGCCGCGTCATCGACATCGGCCCGTTCGTCGCCGACGCCGAACCGCAGCCCGCGCACCGGAATCAGGCCGAAACGAAAGCGGAAGCCGGCGCGCCGAAGGCCGAAGGTGTTGTTCCGCCCCTGGCTTCACGCCTGGGTGCTGCGCTGCGCGACAAATTGTTCAAGTTTCGCGGCGCCGTGCCGGCGTTCGAGCCGATCGTCCCGGGCGCTGCACCCGAAGCGCTGCCGGACGGCGCTCGCTTCATCAGCGGCGCCTACACGAACTCGGCCGGCACGCGCAGCTACAAGCTGTATGTACCGAGCAACTATGGCGGCGAGCCGGTGCCGCTGGTCGTCATGCTGCATGGCTGCACGCAGAACCCGGACGATTTCGCCGCCGGCACGCGCATGAACGAGCTTGCCGAGCAGGCGCCTTGCCTCGTGCTCTATCCGGCCCAGTCGCCCGGGGCGAACGGTTCGAAATGCTGGAACTGGTTCAAGCCTTCGGACCAGCGTGCCGGGCAGGGCGAGCCGTCGCTGATCGCCGGGATGACGCGCGAAGTCGCCGCCAGCTACAACGTCGATCGGCAACGCATCTACATCGCAGGCCTGTCGGCAGGCGGCGCGATGGCGACGACGATGGCGGCGACTTACCCGGATCTGTACGCCGCTGCCGGCATCCATTCGGGCCTGGCGCATGCGGCCGCGCATGATCTGCCGTCGGCGCTCGCCGCAATGCAGCAGGGAAGCGCGCGCGCGGCCGGTGTTCGGGCGGCGAACGCCGGGACGAGCGGGGACATGCGTCACCCGGTGCCAGTCATCGTTTTCCACGGCGACCGCGACACGACGGTTCATCCGCGCAACGGCGAGCAGGTGATCGTGCAGTTCGCGCCAGCGGGCGTGCGTACCGGCTCAGCCGAAGCAGGGTCGAAGCCGCGGGCGAGCATCGAACGCGGCCAGGTGCCGAACGGGCGTGCCTATACCCGGACGACCTATCATCACCCGAACGGCTCGCCGCACATCGAGCAATGGACGGTGCATGGCGCCGGCCACGCGTGGTCCGGCGGCAGCTCGCGCGGTTCCTACACCGACCCGCAGGGCCCGGACGCGGCGAAGGAAATGCTGCGCTTTTTCCTCGCCCATCCGGCGGGCGGCAAAGCGGCCCCGGAGCCGGGAGGCTGCGCGTAATCGATGCCCGGCGGCCCGTCGCAGGGCCGGCCCGCTGCAGTCTTGCCATGCAGCGTGCGCGCCGGCAGGACGTTATCGCGACCGGCCCGGCGCGCAGTCGCTGACGCGCGCCGGGCGAATGTTCATTCGGTGTCGGCGACTTCCTGTTTGCGTGGACGGCGACTGCGCGAAGCGGGCTTGCGCGCCGTCTTGGGGACCGTTTCGGTCGTCGCTGCGGGAGCAGGCGATTCCGCAGGAATCGGGCTTTCGATCGGCGCGCGAGCTTCCGCAGCCGCGTCGGCGAGCGGCGGCACGAGCGCTTCGGTCTTCTTTGCCGCGGGTTTGCGCGCACCGCGTCCCTTGCGCCGTGCTTCCGGCTCGCGATGCGTTTCGACCGGCAGCGAAGGTCCTTCCGCGACTGCCGCTTCGGCCAGTTCCTGCACCGGGATCATCGCAGCTTCTTCCGTCCCGATGAGCGGCTGCGCGACGAATGGCTGTGCTTGCGCCGGGCCCGCCGGCGTTTCCGGCTGTGCGGCGTCCTGCGCCAAAGCCGGCATCGCCGGCTTCACGGCCGGCTTGCGCCCGCCCCGAGTCCGACGCCGCGGTTCGTGCTGCACGGCCGGCTCCTCGACGTGGGGGGCTGCCGTGGCGACGGGTTCGGCGAGGGCAGGTTCCGCGACGACGAGTTCGGCGGGCTCTTCGGGCGAGGCCGGCACTTCGGGCGAGGCTGGGTCGGCCGGCTTGCGGCTTCCCCGCCCGCGGCGCGACTCGTGCCGGCCGCTCGCCGTGGGGCGTGCGTCGGGGACGGTCTCGACGACGACCGGCGCAGGTTCCGCTCCTGCGTCCTGCGCTGCAGCGCCTCCGTTGCTGCGATAGACGTAGGCGCCGGACTTCTCGTCGCGGCCGAATTCGAGCAGGCCGCGCGCCTGCGCTTCTTCGAGCAGGTTGCCGAACGCGCGAAAACCGTAGTACGACTCGTTGAAACCGGGTTTGCGGCGCTTGATCGCTTCCTTGAGCATCGACGCCCAGATCTTGCCGCTGTCGCCGCGTTCGGCGACGAGCGCGTCGAACGTATCGACGGCGAGTTCGATCGCCTGCGTCTTGCGCGCTTCCTGCTCGTCCTTGCGGCTTTTTTCGTCGTCGGGCGAGCGCTTCGCCGCAGGCTGCGCTTCACGCGTGTCGCGCTTGGCCGCCGCGCGCCGGCTCTCGCGCACCAGATCGTCATAGAAGATGAATTCGTCGCAGTTCGCGATCAGAAGGTCGGAAGTGGACTGCTTGACGCCGACGCCGATCACCTGTTTCGCGTTCTCGCGCAGCTTCGACACCAGCGGCGAGAAGTCGGAGTCGCCGCTGATGATGACGAAGGTATCGACGTGGGATTTCGTGTAGCACAGGTCGAGCGCGTCGACGACGAGCCGGATGTCGGCCGAGTTCTTGCCCGACTGACGCACGTGCGGGATCTCGATCAGCTCGAAGTTCGCTTCGTGCATCGTCGCCTTGAAGCCTTTGTAGCGGTCCCAGTCGCAATACGCTTTCTTGACGACGATGCTGCCTTTGAGCAGCAGCCGTTCGAGCACGCGCTTGATGTCGAACTTCTCGTAATTGGCGTCGCGCACCCCGAGCGCGACGTTCTCGAAGTCGCAGAACAGCGCCATGCTGGCGGTTTCGTGCGGTGAGGCCATGATGTTCTCCAGTGAAGCCCGTGGCGGTACGGTGATAAGCGGCGTTTTCGCGATTATCTCCGAACCAGGCCTGAGCGGTGATCCGGCAGGCTTTCCGCGCGATGGATGGGGCGCCCGCGCGGCGGTTGCGCGCGAGCGTCCCGAGCGCGGCCGCGGTGCGACAAGTCGTCTGCAGCGCGGTCAAACGGCGTGCGCGCCTGCATCGGACGGCGCCCGACTGGAGCGAGGCATGCGGAAACTTTCCGAATACGTCGAGATGGCCGCCACCGAATACCTGCACGACACCGGCAGGGTCGAACTCGATCCGCGCTGGATCGCCGAGTTCTTCCAGGACCAGGGCGTGCTCGACGACTATCCGCTGCTCGATCTCGTCGCGTTCCATGGGCTCGTGCAGAAAGCGCTCGACGTCAAGTCGGAGCGCGCGAACAAGCAGGCGCGGCGGCACATCGAGAAAGTCATGGAAGTCGTCAGGCGCCGGCGGCGCAAGTGACGACCAAAGTCTCGCGAACCCGGGCGGCAAAAAGCGCTCGTAGACGGCTGGAACAAGCACGATAGACTGGCTGGAAAGCGACGCGAACCGGGTTCATGTCGCGCCAGAAGGAGATGATCCAGGGTGAGCCAATCCGGAATATTCGGACTTTTTTCGGTTTTCCTGAGCTGCGTCGCAGGACGCCGGCGCGCGGCGGTTTTCTGCGTCGCGGTGCTGGGCGCGGGCGCAGCGGCGGCCGAGCCGTTGTGGTTCGACGGCTGGCGGCGGCCTACTGCGCAGGCTTGGCAGGCCGTCGAGATTCTCGCGACGGCTGCCGACGACGGGCTCGACGCGCGCGATTACGATGCCGAAGGGCTGCGCCGTGCTGTCGCCGATGCGGCCGACGGCTGGGCGTGGGCAGAGGAGGACGTCGCGCAGCTTGACATCGCGCTGACGGCGGCGATGCGTCGGTACCTGACGGACTTGCGTTTCGGCCGCGTCGACCCGCGCCAGGTTCACGCGAATTTCGTCGCGCCGGCCGCGGACGGTTTCGACCCCCTCGCCTACCTGTACGCAGCGGTGATCGAACGCCGCCTGCCGGACGCGGTGCGTGACGCCGCGCCTGTGCTGCCGCTTTACGCGAACGTGCGCGAAGCGCTGCGGCGCTATCGCAGCCTAGCGCGTAATCCGTCCGGAATCGCGCCATGGCTCGCCACGCTGCCGCGCCCGCCACAACGCAAGCTGGAGCCGGGGCAGGCGTATGCGGGAATGCCGGTCCTCGTGCAGCGGCTGGTCGCACTCGGCGACCTGCCCGAGGGGACGCCGGCGCCGCTGTACTACGAAGGCGCGGTCGTCGAAGGCGTCAAGGCGTTCCAGCGGCGCCACGGACTCGCCGAGGACGGCGTCGTCGGCAAAGCGACGCTCGAACAGCTCGACGTGTCGCCGGCCGCGCGAGTGCGGCAGATCGAACTGACGCTGGAGCGCCTGCGCTGGACTCCGCTGCTGCAGGGGCCGCGCGTGATCGTCGTCAATGTCCCGGAATTCGTGCTGCGGGCTTACGAGGCGCGCGACGGCCGGGTCGAAGTCAAGGCGGCCATGAAAGTCATCGTCGGCAGTGCGCTCGACACGCGCACGCCGCTTTTCGACGAGGACATGCGCTTCATCGAGTTCAGTCCGTACTGGAACGTCCCGCCATCGATCGCCCGGGCGGAGACGATCCCGAAGCTGCGCGAAAACGCGGCTTATCTGGACGAGCAGGGCTTCGAATTCGTCGCCGGCGACGGGCAGGTGATCACGACGTTCGCGCCGGAATACCTGGACGCGGTGCTGCGCGGCGAGCTGCGCATCCGCCAGCGACCGGGACCGGCGAACGCGCTCGGCGACATCAAGTTCATTTTCCCGAACAACGCGAACATCTTCCTGCACCACACTTCGACGCCGCGCCTTTTCGGCAAGGACCGACGCGATTTCAGCCATGGCTGCGTACGCGTCGAAGAGCCGGTGGCGCTGGCGAGGTTCGTGCTGCAGGATGAACCGGACTGGAGCGAAGAGCGCATCCGCGCGGCGATGACCCAAGGCGTGTCGAAGACGCTGCGGCTTCGCGAACCTTTGCCGGTGGTCATTGCCTACAGCACGGTCCTGGTCAAAAGTGACGGCCTGGTCTATTTTTTCCGGGACATCTACGGGCACGACAAATTGCTCGATGCCGCCTTGCGCCAGCCTGCCCGCAGCGCCCAGCCGTCCCTTGCGCAGCACGAAGGGCGCGCAACCCGATACTGACATTGACACTGACCCTGGAACTTCGAAGATGAAGCAGACCGTGCATTCCCGACGCCATTTTCTCCGTCAATCCGCGAAGCTCGCCGTCGCCGGCGCCGCGCTGCCTTTCGCGCGGCCGGTGAGTGCCTCGGTGCGCGACGCGCGCAGTCTCGCGTTCGACCACACCCACACCGGCGAGCGCGTCTCGGTCGTGTATGCCGTCGGCGAGCGATACGTGCCCGAGGCGCTGACGAAGCTGAACCGTTTCATGCGCGATCATTACTCCGGCGAAGTCGGCCACATGGACCCCAAGCTCTTCGATCTGCTCTACCGGCTGAAGCTCACGCTCGGCTCGCGCGAGTCGTTCCAGGTGATTTCGGGCTACCGCTGCCCGACCACGAATTCGACGCTGCGCAACACGCGCGGCGGCGGCGTCGCCAAGCGCAGCCTGCACATGGACGGCAAGGCGATCGACGTGCGCATCGCGGACACGCCGCTTGCCGACCTGCGCGACGCGGCGCTGTCGCTCGGCGTCGGCGGCGTCGGCTACTATCCGCACGAGCAGTTCGTCCACCTCGACACCGGCCGCGTGCGCAGCTGGTGAGCCGGCGGCCACGGTGCGGCGGCGCATCGGCCGGGAAGCCGGTGGATAAGGGTCAGGGCGACGATATTTCGATGAGGGCGGGCGGCGAGCGCGAAATGCTGCGCTGCGGTGGTTATCATGCGCCACGTCCAACGAAGACCCGCCCATGATCACGCTCAAGAACGTCACGCTGCGCCGCGGTGCCAAAGTGTTGCTCGACACCGCTTCGGTCACGCTCAATCCCGGTGAAAAAGTCGGCCTCGTCGGCCGCAACGGCGCCGGCAAATCCAGTCTCTTCGGTCTGCTCACCGGCGTGCTGCACGAGGACGCCGGCGATTATTCGATCCCGTCGCAGTGGCGCATGGCCCAGGTGGCGCAGGACATGCCCGAAACCGCGCAGCGCGCGACCGACTTCGTCATCGACGGCGACACGACGCTGCTGGCTGCACGCGCCGAGGTGCACGCCGCCGAGGCCAGCGACGACGGCATGCGCATGGCTCACGCGTACATGGCGCTCCATGACGCCGGCGCGCACGACGCCGAAGCGCGCGCGCAGGCGCTGATCCTCGGGCTGGGTTTTCGCAGCGCCGAGCTCGCGAACCCGGTCAACAGCTTTTCCGGCGGCTGGCGCATGCGCCTGCAGCTCGCGCGCGCGCTGATGTGCCCGTCCGATCTGCTGCTGCTCGACGAGCCGACGAACCACCTCGACCTGGACGCGCTGGTGTGGCTCGAAGCGTGGCTCAAGCGCTACGCCGGCACGCTGGTCGTGATCAGCCACGACCGGGAGTTCCTTGACGCGGTGACGCAGGTCACGCTGCATATCGACAACGCCCGGCTGCTGCGCTACGGCGGCAACTACAGCGCTTTCGAGGACATGCGTGCCGAGCAGCTGGCCTTGCAGCAGTCGGCGCTCGCGCGGCAGCAGGACCGGATCGCCCACCTGCAGAAGTTCATCGACCGCTTCAAGGCCAAGGCGAGCAAGGCGAAGCAGGCGCAAAGCCGCGTCAAGGCGCTGGAGCGGATGGAGCGCATCGCGCCGGTCCTTGCCGATGCGGAGTTCAACTTCGAGTTCCAGGAACCGGCCAACCTGCCGAACCCGATGCTGTCGATGCACGACGCGAGCTTCGGCTATCCGCCGCCGCCGGATGCGGCTGCCGGAACCGCGCCCGCGGTCATCGTGCGCCACATCAACCGCTCGGTGCACGCCGGCCAGCGCATCGGCATCCTCGGCGCGAACGGCCAGGGCAAGTCGACGCTGGTCAAGACGATCGCCCGCACGCTCGACGTCCTCGGCGGCGAGATCACCGAAGGCAAGGGCCTGAACATCGGCTATTTCGCCCAGCAGGAACTCGACGTGCTGCGCCCGCAGGACACGCCGCTCGAACACATGATACGGCTCGCGAAGGAGACGCTCGCGAGCGGGCGCAGCGGCTGGATCGCTGCGCGCGAACAGGACTTGCGCAACTTCCTCGGCACGTTCAACTTCAGCGGCGACATGGTCAAGCAGGCGGTCGGCACGATGAGCGGCGGCGAAAAGGCGCGGCTCGTGCTGTGCATGATCGTCTGGCAGCGCCCCAACCTGCTGCTGCTCGACGAGCCGACGAACCACCTCGATCTCGCGACGCGCGAAGCGCTCAGCGTCGCGCTCAACGAGTTCGAAGGCACCGTCATGCTGGTCAGCCACGACCGCGCGCTGCTGCGCGCAGTGTGCGACGAGTTCTGGCTCGTCGCGCGCGGCGGCGTCGAGCCGTTCGACGGCGACCTCGACGACTACCAGCGCTACCTGCTCGACGAGGCACGACGATCGCGCGAGCCGTCGCCGAGCGCGCGGCAGAAACGGGCCGCGTAGCTGCAGCGCACGATTTCCGCATCCGCTTTGCAACCACGAAGAGGCAAGCCATGTTGATGACCACGACTCCGACCATCGAAGGCAGGACGATCCGCAGCTATCACGGCGTCGTCGCCGGCGAGGCGATCATCGGCGCGAACGTCTTCAAGGACATGTTCGCCGCTGTGCGCGACATCGTCGGCGGGCGTTCGGGCTCGTACGAAAAGACCTTGCGCTCGGCGCGCGAAACCGCATTCGCCGATCTCGCCGAAGCGGCCAGCCGGCTCGGCGCGAACGCCGTCGTCGGCGTCGATATCGACTACGAAGTGCTGGGCGAAAAGAACGGCATGCTGATGGTCGCCGTCAGCGGCACTGCGGTGACGGTCGCGTAAGCGCTCCCGCCGCGACCCGGCCGCCCGCGCGGGGAAAAGCGCGGTATCCGATTGACGCGCGAGCCGTCAGTTCGGCGGCAGATACATCGGGTAAAGGATCTCTTCTTCGCGGCGAATCCGGCCGACGAGCGCCTCGCCGATCGCGTCGAGGTCCGAGCCGAACTGCGCCGCCAGTTCCGGATGGTTGCCTATCTGCCGGTAGCGGTCGAGAAAGGCGACGACGGCGCGGCCGATGTCGTCCATCTCGTGACGGAAACCGTGCATCAGCTCGTGGCTGACCGCGTCGGTCTTCAGGAAATGCTCCAGGTAGACGTACAGCCGGACGTTTTCCTTGAGCAGGTGGTCCATCAGTCCGATCCGCAACCGGTCCAGTTGCGTCTGGGCGAGCGAAAGGTTCCCCGCATCGCGTGCCGCGACGATCGCGGCAAAGATCCCGAGCAGCTGCTGGTGGTCTTTCTTCAGCGTCGTGATCAGCTGCGGGTCGTGCCGGATCTGGGTGCCGGGAGCCATCGCGGCGGCGCTCGGCGCGGCGGTCCCAGGCGCGGTGACGTCCGGAAGTTGCGCAGTCGGTGCGGCTTCCTTTTTCGCGCCGAACAACCAGTCGAATAGAAACATGTCATCTCCCGTTTCGAATAACTGCCGGCACCGTAGCGCAAGCACGGCCGTTTTCCTAGGGGCGGCGGAGTTTCCGCCACCCGCTGCCGACGCGAAACGCCGGCCGTGGCAGGGGTCTTCGTAGGCTGCAAAAAAAGAAAGCCCGAGCGCTTGCGAGCCCGGGCTGAAATCCACACCAATGGAGGAGGGTGGAGGAGACAGGCGAAGAATAGCCGAGTCGATTGTGCGATGCAACATAAAAATTCTGTTGGCTCGATTAACGGGATGTATCGGGATGCGCGCGGCACACGGCGCTAGAAGACGGCGTCGATGCTGCACCGCAACGTGAACGCATCGGCTCTACTCGGGCACCGCGCTTGCATGGCTTCCTCTCCAATGAAGCGAAGCGAGTCGCTGGGGAGACGGCCATGACAAGTCAGGCGGAAAAATCACCGGGAGCGGGACGGGCGGTCGAAATTCCGGTCGGGGCGGTGCGCCTGGCAGGCGAGCTGACGATTCCGGGCGGCGCCGTCGGCATTGTCCTTTTCGCCCACGGCAGCGGGAGCAGCCGTCACAGTCCGCGCAACCGCTTCGTCGCGCGCTTCCTGTGCGACGCGGGGATCGGCACGCTGTTGTTCGATCTGCTGAGCCTCGACGAAGAGGCCGTCGACGCGCGCAGCGGCGAACTGCGCTTCGACATCGCGCTGCTCGCCACCCGGCTCGCCGAAGCGACGCGCTGGCTGCGGCGCGAGCCCGACGCCGGCGATCTTCCGTTCGGCTATTTCGGGGCGAGCACCGGCGGGGCTGCAGCGCTCGTCGCGGCGGCGGCGCTCGGCGACGAAGTGAAAGCGGTGGTGTCGCGCGGCGGCCGGCCGGATCTGGCGGGCGACGCGCTCGCAGCGGTGCGCGCCGCGACGCTGCTCCTCGTCGGCGGGCTGGACGAGCCGGTCATCCGCATGAACCAGGAAGCGTATGCGAAGCTGTCCGGCACGAAGGCGCTGACGATCGTCCCCGGCGCGACGCACCTTTTCGAGGAGCCCGGCACGCTCGAGGCGGTCGCGCAGCATGCGGCGACGTGGTTTCGCCGGCACTTGCCGCAAGCGGCGTGAACGCACGCACGCAAGGAGCGCTTTCGGACCGGCGGGGCGACGGGTTCCGGCCGGGACCGGCGATTCCCGCTCTGCCCCCCACGGCGGCACCATGCAAAGGCAGCGAAAAAAGGCAGCGAAACTGACCGGCTGCGCTCAGCGCCACTATCAGGCGGCATCAAATACAACCCGTTCGCCCTGAGCCTGTCGAAGGGCGCTGCTAAAGGCTTCGACAAGCTCAGCCCGAACGGTATTTGGTTGCCAGGCTAATATCTCGGTAAGGCGATGACCGTGCCTTCGCTTCTTTGGTCGGCGCCCCCGTACCGCCTGCCGTTCTGCATGTCGACGACGACCGCCTGTACGGATCCGATCGACTCATTGCAGAAAGGGACGCCCTCGGGGTCGGGCAGCTCATGCCCGAGCTCGACGAGCTGCCGCAACGAATCCGGTGGTAATCCGGCCTCGCAGCGCACCGCTCCCGCTGCGGAGGTGACGGACAGTCGCGGCGCGTCGATCGCCTGCTGGATGTCCATGCGGTGATCGACCAGGTTCAGCGTGATGTTCAGCACGCTGTTGATGATCGTCGGACCTCCTGACGCGCCGTAGGCGACGAGCGGCTTGCCGTCCTTGAAGAGGAGCGTCGGTGCCATCGACGAGAGCGGCCGCTTGAACGGCCCCGCATCGTTTGCGCCCGGATTGCCGGTGGAGGCGCTGAATTGCGGCGTGAAGTTGAAGTCGGTCAACTGGTTGTTGAGCAGAAACCCGTAGCCCGGAACGAGGATGCCGCTTCCCCACGTGTGCTCGGTCGTGCTCGTGTAGCTGACGAAGTTGCCGGCCGCGTCGACGACCGAGAAATGCGTCGTATGCATGCTCTTCTCCTCCTCGACCGGCACGCGCGGGAGCCGGCCGGGAGAAGGGGCGGTCGGCGAATCGCACGCGCGCGGGTCGCCGGGCAGCGGTGTGGGCATGCGCGCGCCGGAGTCGATGAAGGCGCGCCGCGTCGCGAGAAAGCATTCGGACAGCAGTCCTTTCACCGGCACCGGAACGAAGTCCGGATCGCCCATCCATACCGACCGGTCGGCAAAAGTCAGCCGCATCGCCTCGATCATCGCGTGCAGCGCATCGTGCCCGCCGAAGCGCCAGCCTTCGCCGTTGCCGAGCGGGAACGGCTCGAGGAGCTCGAGCATCATCAGCAGCGACACGCCCCCCGACGAGGGCGGCGGCATCGATTTGAGCGTGTACCCGCGGTAGTCGCCTTCGACCGGCTGCCGCACGGCGACATCATAAGTCGCGAGATCGCTCGCCGTCATGCGCCCCGCGCCGGCAGGGCCGATCTGCGAGCGCAGCTGCACGTCGAGGATGGCGCGGGCGATGTCCCCCGTGTAGAACGAACCGATGCCGTCGCGGGCGAGCAGGCGGAACGTCTGCGCGAGCGCCGGCTGGACGAGCAGGTGTCCTTCGGGCAGCGGGCTGCCGTCAGGCAGGCGGAAAATCGCGCCCGTCTCCGGCTGCAGCGTCGTGCGCACGTTGTACGTGTCCGCGGCGAGGAAGCGGTTGATGCGAAAACCGTCTTCGGCGAGCCGGATCGCCGGCGCGAGCGTGGCGGCGAGCGTCCTGCTCCCCCAGCGGCGCAGCGCGTAGTCGATCCCTTTCAACGTGCCCGGGACGCCGATCGAATGCCCGCTGGTGGACGCGGCGAGGAAAGTCTGTCCGAGGAACATGTCGGCAGTTGCGCCCCCCGGAGCTTTCTCGCGCGAGTCGATGATGAACGTGCGGTTCTCCGCGGCGAGATGCACCATCATGAAACCGCCGCCGCCGATTCCGGAAAATTGCGGTTCGACGACATTCAATGCGAACTGGATCGCCGCGGCGGCGTCGATCGCGTTGCCACCCGCTTCGAGAATCTGCGCCCCGGCTGCGGCGGCGAGCGGATGCGAGACGGAGACGACGCCGCGGGAACCGGCGTTTTCCGCCGACGCGCGCGCAGCCCGCACGACGCGGATTTGCGGGATGCCGATCGATCGTGCTGCCCCCGCGGGTGATTCCCCCGGGGCGCCGAGCACCGGCGGGGGCAGCACCGCCGTGGCGACGAACAGCGCCGCGCCGAACCAGGCAAAGTGGGTCGTCAGGTTCATTCGCTTCATCGTTGCTTCCTCCACCTTATGGCGCAGCCTGTCCCGACTCGAAAAGGACGCGATTAAAGCGTAGCCCTTCAGCGGAGAAGCGGAAGCCGGGCTTGTGAAACGCGCGTGCCGGAACGCTGAACGCCACGAAGGAGTCGGAGCAGGGCGCCGACGCCGCGTCCTGGAAGAGCTGCTCGGCGCCGGTGGCGATACCGTGTCGATGCAACCGCCTTTCTATTGTGATTACGGTTCCAACATTCACCTCGGCGCGCGCGTATTTTTCAACTTCAATTGCACGGTTCTCGATGTGTGCGACGTCCGCATCCGCGACTACACCTTATTCGGCCCAGGCGTGCAAATTCTCGCGCCGAGAAGCACGGTTTTTCCGCCCGGAAAATCCTATAATGGCGGCCAATTCGTTTTGAACGCCATTTTGGGATTCCCTCATGGAAATTAAGGTCAACTTTCTCGACAAGCTCCGTCTTGAAGCTAAGTTCGATGACTTCACGGTGGTGGCCGATCAGCCTATCCGCTATAAGGGTGACGGTTCGGCGCCGGGCCCGTTCGATTACTTTCTCGCTTCATCGGCTCTGTGCGCGGCGTATTTCGTGAAGTTGTACTGCGAAACTCGCAATATTCCTACCGATAACATCCGCCTGTCGCAAAACAATATCGTCGATCCGGAAAACCGCTACAAGCAGATTTTAAAGATTCAGGTCGAGTTGCCGGCGGATATCTCCGCCAAAGACCGACAGGGCATTCTGCGCTCCGTCGACCGTTGTACGGTGAAAAAGGTCGTGCAAACCGGGCCTGAGTTCGTGATTGAGGAAGTAGAAAATCTGGACGCCGATGCTCAGTCATTGCTGATGCTCGATGCGGCGCCGGAAGCGAGTACCTATATCGCAGGCAAGGATCTGCCCCTGGAGCAAACCATCGCCAATATGTCGGGAGTTTTGGCGGGCCTGGGCATGAAGATTGAAATCGCGTCATGGCGCAATCTTGTTCCCAATGTGTGGTCTCTGCATATCCGCGACGCGCACTCGCCGATGTGTTTTACCAATGGCAAGGGAGCGACCAAAGAAAGTGCGTTGGCGTCGGCGCTGGGCGAGTTCATCGAGCGGCTCAATTGCAATCATTTCTACAACGACCAGTTTTGGGGAGGAGACATTGCCAACGCGGCGTTCGTTCATTACCCGAACGAGCGCTGGTACAAGCCTGGCCCTAAAGACGCGCTGCCGGTTGAAATTCTCGATGAATACTGCCTGCAGATTTACGACCCGGATGGCGAGTTACGTGGCTCGCATCTGTACGACACCAACTCGGGGAATGTGCAGCGCGGCATTTGTTCGCACCCGTATGTGCGCCAGTCGGACGGTGAAGTAGTGTATTTCCCGTCCAATCTGATCGATAACCTGTTCCTCAGCAATGGCATGAGTGCCGGTAATACGCTGGCTGAAGCACAGGTGCAATGTCTGTCGGAAATTTTCGAACGCGCGGTCAAACGCGAAATTCTCGAAGGTGAGATCGCACTGCCTGATGTGCCGCACGAAGTGCTGGCGAAATATCCGGGCATTCTGGCGGGCATCGAAGAGCTGGAAAAGCAGGGGTTTCCGGTGCTCGTCAAGGATGCGTCGCTGGGCGGGGAGTATCCGGTGATGTGCGTCACCTTGATGAACCCGCGTACGGGCGGCGTGTTTGCGTCGTTCGGAGCGCACCCGAGCTTGGAAGTGGCGCTCGAGCGCAGTCTTACCGAGTTGCTGCAGGGGCGCAGTTTCGAAGGCCTGAACGATTTGCCCCGGCCCACGTTTGAAAGCAACGCGGTCACCGAGCCGAACAACTTCGTCGAACACTTTATCGATTCCAGCGGCGTGGTGTCATGGCGGTTTTTCAGCGCCAAAGCGGATCATGACTTTGTCGAATGGGACTTTTCCGGTCAGGGTGAAAACTCGAATGCCGACGAAGCTGCGACATTGTTCAGCATTCTCGAAGACATGGGCAAAGAAGTGTACATGGCGGTGTACGATCAGCTCGGCGCAATGGCCTGTCGCATCCTGGTGCCGGGGTATTCGGAAATTTATCCGGTAGAGGATCTGATCTGGGACAACACCAACAAGGCGCTGTCGTTCCGCGCCGATATTCTGAACTTGCATCGCCTGGATGATGCGAGCCTGCAAGCGCTGCTCGAACGTCTGGAAGACAGTGAGCTTGATGATTACAGCGACATCAGCACGCTGATCGGCGTCGAATTCGACGAGAATACGGCCTGGGGGCAGCTCACGATTCTGGAGTTGAAGCTGCTGATTCATCTCGCCTTGCAGAAATTTGAAGCGGCGCACGAGCTGGTGGGAACCTTCCTGCAATATAACGAAACCACGGTCGAACGCGGATTGTTTTATCAGGCCTTGAATGTCGTGCTGGAAGTGCTGCTGGACGATGACCTGGAACTGGACGATTACGTTGTCAATTTCCGCCGGATGTTTGGCGATCCGCGGATGGATGCGGTGATGGGGTCAGTGGACGGCAGCGTGCGCTTCTTCGGCTTGACGCCCACGAGCATGGAACTGGAAGGGCTCGATAGGCACCAGCGCCTGCTCGATAGCTACGCAAAACTGCACGCGGCGCGAGCCAACGTCGCGGCTTTATCCGGTTAGGGTACGAGTCATGCTGCAGCAGACCGTGACGCTCATGGCGATTTTTTCTTCGATAGCGTTTTTTGTGCTGTTCGGCTATGCAATCTTTGCAACCCGCTTTCGCTCGGTATTTGCCAATCCTGGTGCACGGCGCTTATTCAATCGAACGGGAGCTACCTGTCTGTTTGGAGCGAGCGCCTACACTGCAACGCTGAAACACAGCGCTTAGAATAATTGCAGGTGTGTCGCCAAAGCGTCTCGCACCTCTCAATTGCTCGAAGAACCGTATTGAGGGGCCGGCCGAAAACCGGGCAGTGGGGGACATGGGGCCGCTTTTTAGACTGTGATTGCGCGGACCTGACACCGCTCGTCAAACTGTTCGACGTCACCCCACAGTTTGGCCTCCAGTAGCGGTACCGCCACTGCCGTCAACCGCGATCGATGCGGCTACAAATTTATATTGTTCAATGCCTTACTGGATTTTACGGTGCTTGTGGCGATCCCCTGGCCCGCTTTCTGCAATAGGAGTGACGAGCGCAGCATCCGGCTCACAACCTACAGCAACGCGATGCCCTCTTCAGGAGAACCGCCATGACCCAGCTCACTATCCACGATTTGCCCGCAACCGAAACGCTCGACGCCACGGCCATGCGCAGCGTGCGCGGCGGCATATGGGACTATTCCAACCGGCTCGGCACCCTTGGCCAGATGTTGGAGGACCAACAGGATCGCAACTACGGCGATCCTTTCGGCCCGAAGACCCTGGACGAGGCGGCCCACCAGGCGCTTGAAGGCTGGGTCTCGGTTCCTTGATTTGACAGCGGAGGGGTGGCTGGTAACGCCGAAGCACGTTCATCAGGATCACCCAGCACCTGCTGCGCAGCCTGGATGCAGCGGTGGGCAACGGGAGGACGTCGACGCCGGAAGCGGGCCTGCTGCGGGCCCTCGATCGCCCAGGCGCAACGACCGGATCGATCGAAGCACGCCGAGACGGCTTTTGGGCGGCCGTGCGGCTGCGGTTCCCGCCGGTAAGTGCCCGCGGTCGATACAGTTTGTAAGGCTTACTCCATCAGGAAGAATCGCGCCTGCAGGCGCGGCAGTGGCGGCCGCTTCCCTTGCCCTTCGCGGCTCGTCGCGAGAAAACCCCGGGCACGGCGCTTGAATGTGTTCCGCAGGCCGGGCCGCGCAGCCGCTCGGGAGCTGCAGATTCCGCCTTTGGGGAAATGGAATGAACGAAGCCGACGAAAGGATCACAGCGACGGTGCTGCTGCGGCTCTTGTGCGTGGAGGTTTCATGACGTCGACGCCTTGCACTGCGTGTTGTCCGGCCAATGGAGTTGGCGTGCTGGGTCGGCTCGGCCGATTGAGCGTGTTCGCGCTATGGGTACTCGTCGGGTCTGCTCACGCGGCGGGCGAAGGCGAGCGGGTGAAACCGGCCCCCGGGCTCGAACGAGGCGCCGAAGCGGCGAAGAGCAAGGCCGAGACGCTGGAGGAGAAGGCGTCGAGCGACGGCGCTGGTGGGCAGCCCAAGCTACGCGAGGAGATCACGCCCGCCGAAGCGCAAGCGGTCGATCCGAAGGGCAAGGAAGCGATGGACGACCCGTTGACGTGCCTGGCGAGAAGCATTTACTGGGAAACCAAGGGTGAGGACGTCGCGGCGATGCAGGCCGTGGCCAACGTCGTGATGAACCGCCTCGGACAGCATGAATTTCCCGACACGGTTTGCGGCGTCGTCAAACAGGGTCAGGAAAGCGGCGCGTGCCAGTTCTCGTGGTGGTGTGACGGCCGCCCCGACGATGTGGAGGAACCGAAGCCCTACAAGGTGGCCAAGGAGGTCGCGCGCGAGGCGCTGAACGGTCAGCTCCTCGACCGCACCCACGGCGCGACCTACTTCCATCACAAGCGCGTGACGCCGAGCTGGTCGAAGATTTACACGAGGACGGCGACTGTCGGCGCGCACCACTTCTACAGGCCCGTTGAAGCGGTCGACAAGCCGCGGCGCCGCAGTGCCCTGTCGGACGGCTCGGGTTAGCGGTCCGACAGGGGTATTTTCGAGAACGCGCGCTGGACTATGAAAACGCTAAAACAATAAAGCCGCGTGTCGGGGCTGGCCGCAGAACGCGCAGCGCCTTGCCGCGTTGACCTGAGCTTCAGACGTCGATATTCCGCGCATACAGTGCATTTCCCTCGATGAACGCCCTTCTCGGCTCGACGTTGTCGCCCATCAGCGTCGTGAAAATCTCGTCGGCGGCGATTACGTCGTCGATCTGGACTTTCAGCAGGCGGCGCACGGCCGGGTCCATCGTCGTTTCCCACAGCTGCTCGGGGTTCATTTCGCCGAGGCCTTTGTAGCGCTGCTTCGTCAGGCCGCGCTCGACTTCGCCGAGCAGCCAGCGGATCGCTTCGGAAAAGCGCGTGATCGGGTGGCTTTTTTCGCCGCGGCGGATTTCGGCGCCGGGGCCGATGAGGTCGGAGATCGCTTCCGCTGCGGTGCGGATGCTGCGGTAGTCGCCGGTGACGAGGAATTCCTCGTCGATCCACGCGAGGCGCAGGTTGCCGTGATGCATGCGCTCGATCGCGAGGCGCCAGCTCTCGGCTTCGTCGTGGTATTCGGGACGAATCGTCACGCTGGCGGGCAGGTGCGGCTGGATGCGGGCGGCCGAGTCGCGTGCGGCGGCTTCGTCGTCGAGGCTGACGGCGAGGTTCTGCGCGAGCATCGCGTGCAGCACCGCCGGGTCGACGTAGCCGGCGAGGCGGTTGATGACCGCTTCGGCGAGCAGGTAGCTGCGCGCGAGGCCGCCGAGCGCTTCGTCGGCGATCGGCTGCGCCCCTTCGCGCGGGAGCAGCGCCGCGCCGTCGAGCGCGAGCTTCAAGAGGTGCTGGTTGAGCGCGTTCTCGTCCTTGATGTACATCTCGTTCTTGCCGTGCTTGATCTTGTACAGCGGCGGCTGCGCGATGTAGATGTGGCCGCGCTCGACGAGCTCGGGCATCTGGCGGTAGAAGAACGTCAGGAGCAGCGTGCGGATGTGCGCGCCGTCGACGTCCGCGTCGGTCATGATGATGATTCGGTGGTAGCGCAGCTTCTCCGGCTTGTAGTCGTCCTTGCCGATGCCGGTGCCGAGCGCGGTGATCATCGTTGCGATCTCCTGGCTCTGCAGCAGCTTGTCGAAGCGCGCTTTCTCGACGTTGAGGATCTTGCCCTTGAGCGGCAGGATCGCCTGGAACTTGCGGTCGCGGCCCTGCTTCGCCGAGCCGCCGGCGGAGTCGCCCTCGACGAGGTAGATCTCGCACAGCGCCGGATCTTTTTCCTGGCAGTCGGCGAGCTTGCCGGGCAGGCCGACGCCGTCCAAGAGGCCTTTCCTGCGCGTCATTTCGCGCGCCTTGCGCGCGGCGTCGCGCGCGCGCGCTGCTTCGACGATTTTCGCGCAGATCGTCTTCGCGTCGAGCGGGTTTTCCTGCAGGAAGTCGGTGAGCTTGCTGGCGACGACTTCCTCGACCGCCGGGCGCGCTTCGGACGACACCAGCTTCATCTTCGTCTGGCTCGCGAACTTGGGGTCGGGCATTTTCACCGACAGCACGCACGCGAGGCCTTCGCGCATGTCGTCGCCGGTGATGTCGACTTTCGCCTTCTTCGCGATCTCGTGCTCTTCGATGTACTTGTTGATGACGCGCGTCATCGCCGCGCGCAGGCCGGTGAGGTGGGTGCCGCCGTCGGCCTGCGGAATGTTGTTCGTGTAGCACAGCACCTGTTCGGCGTAGCTGTCGTTCCACTGCATCGCGACTTCGACGCCGAGCTCGGCGTCGTGGCCGTGGCCAGTCGGGATGCGCGTCGTGCCCGCAGCGTAGAACACCGTCGGATGCAGCACGCTCTTCGTGCGGTTGATGTATTCGACGAAGCCCTTGACGCCGCCGGCGAAGGCGAAGTCCTCTTCCTTTCCGGTGCGCTGATCGACGAGACGGATCCTGACGCCGTTGTTGAGGAACGACAGTTCGCGCAGGCGCTTGGCGAGGATGTCGTAGTGGAATTCGATGTCGCCGAAGATCTCGTCGTCGGCGAGGAAATGCACTTCGGTGCCGCGTTTCGTCGTCTCGCCGGTGATGCGCATCGGGCTGGTCTCGACGCCGTCGACGATCTCGATCAGGCGGTCCTGCGCGACGCCGCGGTGGAACTCGATCTGGTGCTTGCGCCCGTCGCGGCGCACCGTCAGGCGCAGCCACTTCGACAGCGCGTTCACGCACGACACGCCGACGCCGTGCAGGCCGCCGGACACCTTGTAGCTGTTCTGGTTGAATTTGCCGCCGGCGTGCAGCACGCACATGACGATCTCGGCCGCCGAGCGCTTCGGCTCGTGCTTGTCGTCCATCTTCACGCCAACCGGGATGCCGCGGCCGTTGTCGGTGACGGAAATCGAGTTGTCGGAGTGGATCGTGATGACGATGTCGTCGCAATGGCCGGCCAGCGCCTCGTCGATCGCGTTGTCGACGACTTCGAACACCATGTGATGCAGGCCGGTGCCGTCGGAGGTGTCGCCGATGTACATGCCGGGGCGCTTGCGCACCGCTTCCAGTCCTTCGAGCTGCTGGATGCTGGATTCGTCGTAGGCGCCGGGTTCGGGAGTGTGCGGTAGGACTTGCAGTTCGGACATGGTCATCTCAGTGATTCATCAAAGAACGCGCCCCCGGATGCGCGGGGGCGAAAAAATCTGCAGGCGGCGGGGCGCCGGGTGGATCAGATCCGCATCGGCATGACGACATACTTGAACGTGGCGTTGCCGGGCAGCGTCACGAGCGCGCTCGAGTTGCCGTCGTTGAAGCGCCACTCGATTTTGTCGCTGGTGACGTTGTTCAGCACGTCGAGCAGATAGGTGACGTTGAAGCCGATGTCGAGCGGGTCGCCGTGGTAATCGACTTCGAGCTCTTCGAGCGCTTCTTCCTGTTCGGCGTTCGTGCTGACGATCTTCAGGCTGCCGTCGCCGAGCACGAGGCGCACGCCGCGGAACTTCTCGTTGGTCAGGATCGCGACGCGCGACAGCGTCGCCAGCAGCGGCATGCGCTCGAAAGTCAGCAGCTTCGGGTGGTTTTGCGGGATCACGCGCTCGTAGTCGGGGAACTTGCCGTCGATGAGCTTCGAGACGAGCTCGATCGGGCCGAAGCGGAACACGACCTGGTTGCCGGCGAGGATCACTTCGAGCGGGTCTTCGCTGTCGGCGAGCTGGCGCGCGAGCTCCATGACGGTCTTGCGCGGCAGGATCACTTCGGTATGCGGAACGTCGCCCGCCAACGGGTTCGACGCGAACGCGAGGCGATGGCCGTCGGTCGCGACCATGCGCAGTTCGCTGCCGCTCGCGATCAGCAGCAGCCCGTTGAGGTAATAGCGGATGTCCTGCTGCGCCATCGCGTAAGCGACCTGGGCGAGCTGGCGCTTGAAGGTCTTCTGGCTCACCGAAAAGCGCGTCGCGTCGCCGTCGGGCAGGTTCATGCGCGGGTAGTCCGCAGCCGGCAGCGTCTGCAGCGCGAAGCGGCTGCGGCCGGCTTTGACGGTGAGGCGCTTGTCGTCGAGCGTCACCGTCACGTCGCCTTCGGGCACTGCGCGCAGGATGTCCTGGAGCTTCTTCGCGGCGACGGTGATCGATGCGTCTTCGCCGCCGATGTGGCCGGTGGTGGTCGTGCGGATCTGGATCTCGATGTCGGTGGCGAGCAGCGTCAGCTGGTCGCCGTGCTTCTCGATCAGCACGTTCGACAGGATCGGCAGGGTGTGGCGCTTTTCGACGATGCCGGCGACCGACTGCAGCGGGGCGAGGAGCGCGTCGCGGGTGGTGGTGAGCAGAAGCATGGCGTCAGAGTTTTTCCGGTTTGAATTAGGTTGTTCCGGGCTTGGCGCGAGGCGCAATCGAAAGGGCGGGGGCGGCGGTGTTCATCCCCTGAGGACCTGGGTGAGCACGTGGACGTCGTGGTTCAACTGGTGGTCGCCGAGGCGCAGCTCGGCGATCGTGCGACACGCGTGCATCACGGTCGTGTGGTCGCGCCCGCCGAACGCTTCGCCGATCGCCGGCAGCGACATCGGCGTGAGGTCTTTCGCGAGCCACATCGCGACCTGGCGCGGACGGGCGATGACGCGCGTGCGCTTTTTCGAGTGCATGTCGGCGACCTTGATCTTGTAGTAGTCGGCGACGGTCTTCTGGATGTGCTCGATCGTCAGCTGACGGTTGTGCGCGTTCAGCAGATCCTTCAGCGCGTCCTTTGCGACTTCGAGCGAGATGCCGCGGCCGTGGAAGCGCGCGAACGCGACGACCTTGTTCAGCGCGCCTTCGAGCTCGCGCACGTTCGAGCGCAGGTTCTTGGCGATCAGGAACGCGACGTCGTCGTGCAGATCGACGCGCAGCGCCTCGGCTTTTTTCTGCAGGATCGCGACGCGCATCTCGAGCTCGGGCGGCTCGATCTGCACCGTCAGGCCCCAGTCGAAGCGCGAGATCAGGCGGTCTTCGAGGCCCTGGATGTCCTTCGGGTAGGTGTCGCAGGTGATGACGATCTGCTTGCGCGCTTCGGTCAGCGCGTTGAACGCGTGAAAGAACTCTTCCTGCGTGCGGTTCTTGTTGTTGAAGAACTGGATATCGTCGATCAGCAAGAGGTCGAGCGAGCGGTAGTAGCGCTTGAACGCGTCGAAGCTCTTCTGCTGGTACGCGCGCACGACGTCGGCGTAGTAGTCCTCGACGTGCACGTAGCGGATCACCGCGCGCGGGTTGTGCTGATAGACGGCGTTGCCGATCGCATGCACGAGGTGGGTCTTGCCGAGGCCGACGCCGCCATAGACGAACAGCGGGTTGTACGACGTGCCGGGGTTCTGCGCGACTTGCATCGCAGCGGCGCGCGCGAGGTCGTTGGCGCGGCCGGTGACCAGCGTGTCGAACGTGAAGTCGGCGTTCAGGCGCGTCTTCTCGTAGGCGAGCTCCGACGCGGTGACGACGGAGGATTCGGGCTCGGCCGGGCGCGTGACGACGGCCGGGGCGGCAAGCGCGGTGGCAGGCGCCTGCGAGGGGGCAGGGACAGCGGCCGGCGCAGTGGCAGGCGGGCTGCTGACGACGGGGCGCGCGGCCGGGCGCCCCGCCCCGGCCGCGGGCAACACGAGTTCGATTTCGATCGGGGCGCCGTGGAACTCGGCGCCGAGTTCGCCGATCCGGCGCAGGTAACGCTCCCGCACCCACTGCAGCACGAAGCGGCTCGGCGCGACCAGCCGCAACGCAGCGCCGTCGCGCGCCTGTTCCTCATCGGCGTGCAGCGTCTTGATCCAGGTGTTGAACTGCTGCTGCGGCAGTTCGTGTTCCAGGCGCGACAGGCAGAAGGACCAGAGATCTTGGCTCACGGGTTCGACGGTTTGGGCTTGCGGCACGGTTTTCAAAGCGTACCCTCTCCACTGTTCACCAAGGCGGCGAAAAGACGGCGGCAGCTTGATGTGGGTTATAGGGACGCTTTCGCGGAAGTGAGGCACAGCGCGGTGCAGGGATGGCCGCTCCTGCTGTGTGATCGACCGAAAGCGGAAACGCGGATTCTACCCCCCGCCGCAAAAGTTATCCACAGGTCTGGGCAAAAATTGTGCTTGACAAACAGTGGATTATCCAATTAAATCTCGCGTTTGACCCAAATACTGGCAGACCGAAATGAAACGCACCTATCAGCCTTCCGTCGTCCGTCGCAAGCGCACCCATGGATTTCTGGTCCGCATGAAGACCCGTGGCGGTCGCGCAGTGATCCGCGCCCGTCGTGCAAAGGGCCGTCACCGTCTCGCCGTTTGAGGTGAGCAGCCGGCCGGGCGTTGACCAGCGATTCCTCGACGCCTACAGGTTACGAAAAACGGATGAGTACTCATCCGTTTTTGCTTTTCGGCGGGCGTTCAAGGGGCGATTTTTCATCGCCCATTATCGCCCCAACGAACTCGGGACGGCGCGCCTGGGAGTCGTCATCGCGAAGAAGCTGGCGAAACGGGCCAACGTGCGCAACCTGCTGAAACGCATCGTGCGCGAACAGTTTCGCAAGGCGCGGCCGGCGCTGGCGCACCACGATCTCGTCGTGCGCCTGCAGGCGCCCGTCAAGATGGCGACGCGCGCGATGATCAACGACGATGTCGTCAATCTGCTCGGCCGGTTTCGCGAGTGATGAAAGCGCCGGTGCTCGGTCTGCTGCGTGTGTATCGGTACGCGATCAGCCCGATGCTGGGCCGTAACTGCCGCTTTCATCCGTGCTGCTCCGAGTACGCGCAGGAAGCTGTCGAGCGCCACGGCGCGATGCGCGGCGGCTGGCTTGCGCTCAAGCGGGTAGGCCGTTGCCACCCATTCCATCCCGGCGGGTATGATCCCGTCCCCTGAACAATTTCAGATCGAACAATAATCCGATGGATCAGCGCCGCCTCGTACTCTTCCTCGTCTTCTCCCTTTCCCTCGTGATGCTGTGGAATGCGTGGCTGAAGCAAAGCCAGCCGGCGCCGGTCGCGGTCACTGCCCCTGCCGGTATCGAGGGGTCCGGCGTGCCGACGCCGACAACCGGCGTGACGCCGGGTGCGGCCACTGCCGTGCCGGGCGTGCCGGGCGTGGCGACCGCTTCGACGGCGCCGCGCATGCTCGTGCGCACCGACCTCATGGTCGCGGAAATTTCGGCGCAGGGCGGCGACATCGTCCGGCTCGAACTGGCCGAGCACAAAGCGACAGCCGACAAGACGAAGAACTTCGTGCTGTTCGACGACGGCGCGATTCACCTGTATGCGGCGCAGTCCGGGCTGATCGGCGAGAACCTGCCGACCCACAAGACGACGTTCACGCTGCCGGCGGGCGAACAGGTCATGAAGGAAGGCGAGGACCGTCTCGTCGTGCGGCTCGACGCGCCGGAGCAGGATGGTGTCAAGGTCACGAAAGTGATGACGTTCCATCGCGGCAACTATCTCGTCGACGTCGCCTACGAGATCGAGAACCGCGGCGAGCGCGCGCTTTCGCCGCATGCGTACTACCAGCTCACGCGCGACGGCAAGCCGGCCGAGTCGGTCGAGGCGTTCGGCGTCACGACCTTCACCGGTCCGGCGTTCTACACCGAAGCGGAGAAGTTCCAGAAAGTCCAGTTCGAGGAAATCGCCGAAGGCAGCGCGAAGTTCGTCAAGCAGGCGAGCGACGGCTGGATCGCGATGGTCCAGCATTACTTCGTCAGCGCGTGGCTGCCGCAAGGCGCAACGGAACGCGAGTTCTTCGCGCAGAAAGTCGGCAACGACCTGTATTCGGCCGGAGTGATCGTGCCGGTGGCGGCGATCGAGCCGGGCAGAGCGGACGCGTCGAAGCGAGCCTCTACGCCGGCCCGCAGGAACAGGACAAGCTCGAGGACATCGCGCCCGGGCTCGACCTGGTCGTCGATTACGGCTGGCTGACGGTGATCGCCGCGCCGCTGTTCTGGGTGCTGTCGTGGATTCACAGCCTGGTCGGCAACTGGGGCTGGGCGATCATCATCGTGACGATCCTGATCAAGCTGATTTTCTTCCCGCTGTCGGCCGCGAGCTACAAGTCGATGGCGAAAATGCGCGTGCTCGGCCCGCGCATGCAACGCCTGAAGGAGCTGTACGGCAACGACAAGGCGAAGATGCAGCAGGAAATGATGGAGATGTACCGCAAGGAGAAGATCAACCCGCTCGGCGGCTGCCTGCCGATCCTGGTGCAGATCCCGGTGTTCATCTCGCTGTACTGGGTGCTGCTCGGCAGCGTCGAGATGCGCCACGCCCCGTGGCTCGGCTGGATCCAGGACCTGTCGGCGAAGGATCCGTACTTCATCCTGCCGGTGATCATGGGCGCGTCGATGCTGATCCAGATGAAGCTCAACCCGACGCCGCCGGACCCGATCCAGGCAAAAGTCATGATGGCGATGCCGATCATCTTCACTTTCATGTTCCTGTGGTTCCCGTCGGGCCTGGTGCTGTACTGGGTCGTGAACAACATTCTGTCGATCGCGCAGCAATGGCAGATCACGCGGATGATCGAAGGTGAAAAGTCCGGCGCCAAGCCTGCCTGACACCATCGCGGCGGTCGCGACCGCGCCCGGTCGCGGCGGCATCGGAGTCGTTCGCGTCTCCGGTGCGGCGCTCGCGCCGTTCGCCCGTGCGCTGACGGGGAGGGAGCCGAAACCCCGCCAGGCGGCGTTCACGCATTTCGTCGATGCCGGCGGCAAGCCGATCGACGAAGGCATCCTGCTCTATTTCCCGGCGCCCCATTCGTTCACCGGCGAGGACGTCATCGAACTGCAGGGGCACGGCGGGCCGGTCGTGCTGCAGCTCGTGCTCGCGCGCTGTCTCGAACTCGGCGCCCGGCTCGCCGAGCCCGGCGAATTTTCGCGACGCGCGTTCCTCAACGGGAAAATGGACCTCGCCCAGGCCGAGGCGGTCGCGGACCTGATCGAAGCGTCAACGGTCGCGGCGGCGCGCTCGGCAGTGCGTTCGCTGTCGGGTGCGTTCTCCGACGAAATGCATCGGCTCACTGACGCGCTGATCGACCTGCGGATGCTCGTCGAAGCGACGCTGGATTTTCCCGACGAAGACGTCGAGTTCCTCGAAAACGCCCGCGCGCTGGAGCGCCTGGACACGCTCCGCGTGAAGCTCGAAGGGGTGCTCGAGCGCGCGCGCCAGGGCGCGCTGCTGCGCAACGGGATGAACGTCGTCCTGGTCGGTCAGCCGAATGTCGGCAAGTCCAGCTTGCTGAACTGCCTCGCCGGCGAGGAGCGCGCGATCGTCACCGACATCGCCGGCACGACGCGCGACGCCGTGCGCGAGACGATCGCGATCGAAGGCATTCCGATCCATGTCATCGACACGGCCGGGCTGCGGGAAACGGCCGATCCGGTCGAACGCCTCGGAGTCGAGCGGACGTGGCGCGAGATCGCGCGCGCGGACGTGATCCTGCGCATCGTCGATGCGCGGGTCGGCCCGCAGCCGGGCGACGACGCGATCGATGCGGCGCTGCCGGAAGGGGTCGAGCGGATCACGATCTTCAACAAGATCGATCTGTGCGGGCTCGAACCGGCGCGGCTGCGGCACGACGATGGCGTCGCGATCCAGCTCTCCGCCCAGCTCGCGCTCGGCGTCGACCTGCTGCGCAGCGAGCTGCTGAGAGTGGCGGGCTGGCACGCGCATGGCGACGACGTCGTGCTGGCGCGTGAACGCCATCTCGTCGCGTTGCGCGACGCGCTGACGCACGTGGTCGCCGCGCGATCACAGTGCGATGCGCTCGAACTGTTCGCGGAGGAGCTGCGGCTGGCTCAGGCCTGCATCAGCGAGATCACCGGGGAGTTCTCGTCCGACGATCTGCTGGGGGTGATTTTTTCGCGGTTCTGCATCGGAAAGTAGCGTCAATCCCAGCTGGTCCAGAACCTTGACCGAGCGCAAAAACAGCACTATCGTCACTCACCCGGCGCAGCCGAATTCGCCCAAATCCCTTCGGTTGGTGGATTTCCACCGCCATGACGACCAGCACCTTGGTGGTCTTGCTCTTGCGCCCCGCGGCCGTAATGGGTACCTGCCGGTCGGTGATGGCCAAATAGGTTTCACCCGCCCGGCTCGAACACAACCGCGCTGAACTCCACGTTGAAAAGTCTCGGCAGATTGGAGCTCTCGTAGACTCTCCGGAAGTAGGTCGCGAGGTCTGGTGTCGAACAGACCCAGCGCACGCCGAGAAAACCGTGATGTTGCGCGAGCATGAGCTGGCGCGTCATCTGGTCGAGCGTATCGGCAAGCCGTTCCTCGTCGATGGGTTCGACCCCGCGGCGGCGCGCTTCCTCGACGATGCGGCGATCGACGTCGAACTGTTCGAGCACTTCGTCGGGCGCGCGACGACGTCGCGTCACATGCGCGCTCAGCGAAATGTCGGCTTCGGTGTATTTGGCATCGACGAGGTGCGACGCGGTGATGCCGTCGATCCTCGTCTCGGTGCGCGGCCGCCCGGCCTGCGTCACGCCCACGGGCTCGGGCAGATCGAAAACATACTCGTGATCGCGGCCCGTCACGAGGCGCTGAAAATCGGCCGACTCGCGGCCGCCCAGTGCAGCCCCTTCGCCCCGGAACGTCGGCTGTCGCACCATGACCGCCGCGGCGAGATCGTCCGCAAGCTCGGTATCGCCATGTCGAGCCCGTATGGTCGCGAGCGCGCGGGCCGAATCGCCGCCTGCCTGCTCGAGGAGGTCTTCCGCAAGTTGGCCCACTTCTGCCGGGTCGCGAGGCACCATGCGTCGCGCACGCGCACGCGTCGGCAGCGGGTCGTCGATGAGCGTGCCGGGCTGGCCTTCGAGCGATTCGATCAACTCGAGCTCGGTGCGCTCGCCCAGCGGATTGTCGATGCCACGCTCATTCATGCCCACCGCGCGGCGGCGCTCCACGCGAGGCCGGATGACCCGGGTCGCGCCGCGGCGCGGGCGCGCCTCGCGCCGGGCTTCGCGCGCCGCCGCGGGCGTTTCCGCGGCGCGCTGCCGCGCGATCGCCGGCCTCGCCTGCGCCCCTTCGGGAGCCGCCTGTAGGCCACGCGATGCCGTGGCGACGTCCGCTTCGACGACCGGCGCGGCCGCCGCGCGCGCCGATTTCGCGGTACGGCTCAGCACGCCGAGAAAGCCCATTGCGGTCAGCAACGCGGTCCAGCCTTCGAGCGCCACGAGACCGTAGCTTGCCTCGCGCGGCGCGAACGGTGCGCCCTGACCGAGCACCGTGGCGAGATTCGCCAGTTCCGTCTCGCGCTCCTGCCGATAGCTGCGCACGGCGGCGTAAACGGCCATTCCGGCATCCAAGCCTTCCAGCGTCACGACGATCAGCCCGCCGCCGGGAAACACGGCGAGGCCGACCGCCATCACGGCAACCCCCGCGACAAAGAACGCGATCTGCAGCGGGTCGAACGACTTCTCGTCGGCGAGATTCTCGAGATAGGCGGCAAAGCGCGCGGCGTCCCCGTTGACGCCTGCCAGCCGCAGCACGCGCGGCGCCGCGCCGCCGACAGCCGGGGGGTAGCGCCACACGTGGTCGCGGTTCGCGTCGAGTTCATCGCCGAACTCGAAGATCGCCTCGCGGGCTTCGGCCAGGACGCGGCGCACCGCGGCTTCCGCGCGGTCGGCGCTCATCGCGAGCTCCGGAACCAGGCTGTCGCGATCTTTGTGTGCGACAAGCAGCTTCAGATGCTCGTTGTCGATCGCTTCGCGCACGCCACGCTCGGCCGCCAGAAAGTCCTCGTTCGTGAATCCCGCGGTCTCGCGCACGAGGCCGTGCAGGGCGCGGCGCCGCTTCGCGAGATAAGCGCGCGCGGCGGCATGCAGGTCGCGCAGCGCGACCGGATCGAGCATGTCGAACTCGAGGTTGATCCGCAGCACCTCGTGCGCATTGAGCCGCCGGATCGCCTCATAGAACGCCTGCTCCTCGACGAGCGGCATCACGACCGCGAGATCCCGGAGATAGGCCTCGCGCACCTGCGCGAGAAACGGCAGGCGCACCTCGGTCGCGTAGCGGATCGTCGGCTCGCCGGGATCCTGCCTGCGCGGCAGCGGACCGATCAGGCCCGCCGCTTGATACGTCTCGGTGAGCGCTTCGAGCACGGTGTGATCGGTCGGGTACAGCAAGGTCCGCAAGCGGCGTTCGAGGTTGTCGCGATAGGCGCGCCGCGCGAAGTCGGCGAGCCGCGCGACGGCATCGGCAACGGACGGCGGCTCGGCCGGAAGCGGCGATTCGGGCAGGGCCGCACGCCCCTGCGCGACTCCCGGTGTCGTGACGGGGGGGATGTCGGGCGGTTCGGTCGCCAACCTAACCTCCGCCTGGTTCGCCTGGTTCGCCTGGTCCGCCGGGCCCCGTCGGCGCGGGCGAGGACGCCACCGCGTCGGTCGCGGCCGTCGTCCGTGTCGGCTGCGTCCGGGCACCGCCCGGCGCTGCGCCGACGCCTGTCGTGGTGGCCGCCCCCGCCGCGGCGATCGCCGTCGCGCTGCTCGGTACGACGATCACCTTTTCGATGTCCGGATCGAAGGCGCCGGCATCGGCGACGAGCGCCGCGCGGCGCGCGTTCTTCGTCTGCATCGCGAGGACTTCCTGCTCCGTCTTCAGCACGTCGAGCAAGCGATGAGCGCGCTTGAACGGCTCGAGCGCCGCGCCTTCGCCACTTTGCAAGGACAGGTACAGGTTGTTGGAATCGACGAGAAAGCGGCGCGTGGTGTCGCGGCGGAACAGGTACTCGGCGTAGGTGTCGGCGGGAATCGCCGCGGCGAGGCGCGTCGCGTCGTTCGGGTCGCGCGCGACCTGGCCGCCCGGGGCGAGCGCATCGGCCAGATTCGGCAGGTACGAAACGAGATCGAACACGACCGCATCGGTGAGCTGGATGAGGCCGTTCGGCCAGCGGGCCCGTTGGCGCTCGCGCTCGGCCCTGAGCCCGGGATCGATGAGCGCCTCGGTTTGCGGGTCGTAGTAAGGCGCGCGGCTCATCTGCAGCAGGTAGGCGAGATTCATTTCGAGCTGGTAGCCCATCGCCGCGACACGTGCTTCGGGCGCCGCAAGAACCGGCGAGAGCTCGAACACCGCGTAGTTGCCGAAGTAAGCGATCGGCCCGGTGGGATCAATCACTTCGACCAGCGGCACCGCATCACCGTCAGGAACGATCTCGGTGCCCTGGTAGGTGCCGTCGGGCCGCAATTGCGGGGTCGCGCCGATCCAGCGCAACGGCACGACCCGTCCCTCCTTCGTGTAGCGCAGGATCCGCTGGTCGGGGTGCTCGCGCGCCCAGATCGCCTGCTGGTAGTGCAGGATGTTGTCGCGCAGATGACGAAACAGGCGCGCATGCTTCGCTTCGCGGATGGCATTCGCCCGACGCCGGGCTGCGGCGGCGTTCAGATGCTCGCGATAGGCCTCCTGCGGGGCGGCGTAGATGTCGGGAATGGTGAGACCGGTTCCCGCCGAGTTGGGATTGAAGCTCGCGAAGGCGCCGACCGCGGCGTCGAACATGCCTCTCAACGGGTCGCCCGCGACACCCTGCATCGGATCCTCGTCAGGCGCGTCCTGTGATAGTTCCTGCAGCGAAACGCGAAACGACTGGTCGAGCAGCGCGCGCATGAGGATCCAGTCGTGGCGTCGCGCCCACTCGGCGCCGATCGCGTCGGGCTCGGGCAACGTCTCCGCGACGTAAATCACCGATTGCACTTCCTTCAGCTCGGTGAATACCTCGTACCGGTGCTGGAGCTTGTGATACTCGTAGGTGATCGCGATCTCGTTATTGGGATTGACGATTTCCGAGAAGCGCTCTTCCTCGAAGCCGATCTCGCCTTCGACCTTGACGATCACCTGCGTCTCGCTGCGAACCTTGCTCGCGGCCTTCTGCATCGATTCGCTGAGGCGCGAGCTCGTGTCGCGCGACCGGTCTTCGTTGGCGCCCCCGACTCCGGCTGTCGTGCTGGCGCTGCCAAAGCCGCCGAAGCTCGCCGAAGCGGTCGTCGAAACATTCCAGTTGAAGCTGTTCGAGGCTTCGTTGACGAGCTCGCTCGAGTCCTTGACCGTGTCCACCGTTTCCGTCGTCGTTTCGCGTTCTTCCTGCGTCTGCCGAGTCTCTTCGGTGCGGCGCCGACGAATGATCTTGGTCGTCACGCGCTCGGTCTGTCCCGGCCCCAGAGGAACCGTGCGGATCACCTCGCCTTTCTGGCGGCCGAGCAGCCGCCAGTACTGGCGGTGCACCCGCCGCAAACCGAAGTTCACCGATAACGGCGCCGCGACGAGGAAGGGGTACCTGAATTCTCCAGGTTCGAATACGAGCGGCGGTTTCTGCAGCTCGAGCCACAGCCACCATTCGAACGCCCCGCGTGTGGGTGCCTGCGGGTTGCCGAGGTTGGAGACACCGAAACCGATCGCCGTCTGTGCGAAATTGGGATCGTCAAAGGGAACGCCGAAAAAGACCGAAACGACGAACTCGAACACCTCCCATCCGCGCCAGCGAAACGGCTCGGTTCGAATGTAGGCGAGAAAACTGTCGCGCAGCTTGCGGAAGTAGGCTAGCTGGCGGTACGGGAGCCGGACGAAGTAGCCGAGCAGCTTGTTCAGCAGGGCAAGGTGATTGGTATGCAGGTCGGCGATCCACGGCGCGAGGTTCGCGGCCGCAGCCTGCGGGGCGAAGTTCGCATACGCTGCCGCGCGCAGGCTTGCTTCCAGCCCACCGAAAAACACCTCGGCGAGGATCAACTGCGCCTCGGGGACGCCGGCGGCCTCGAGCGCGTCGAGGTAAGCGAGCGCCTGGGCGCTGAGCCGCTCGCGCGAGGTCGTCTCCGCATCTTCGATCGGAACGAGGAACTCGTGATACGCGAAGTCGTAGACGGCGAGGTCGTCGATCGGATCGGGCGTGAGCGTCGAGCCGAACCGCGGGGAAAGCTCGCCCAACTGGTTGACAAAGGTTTGCAATGTCATCGTTCGCGTCCTCCCGACGACGCGACATTGCCCTGCGGCCCTTCATCCGCGTTTGCTCCCGCCCCGTCCTCGGCGCCGCGGCGCCCTTCGTCCCGCGCACTCGCCCAGCGCGCTTCGAGCCGGCGCTGCGCGAACGGGTCGGGCGTGGCGTCGGGGCGACGCAGACGTAGCGGCAGCCGCGGCGCCGCGACCGTGAAATCGCCCGAATCCGGATCCTGTCGCACGACCACGCGTCCGGCGGGTTCGGGCCAGGCGAGCTTTCCGATGGCCCGCGCGACGTCGCGCGGGCGCGGTTCGGCTTCAGCGTCGACCGCCGTGCGCACTTCGAGGCGCGGTCCGCGCCCGCCGGGAGCGCTGATCCGCCCGGGCGAACGCGCATCAGCCGCGTCGTGCTCCGCCGTGTAGCGTCGGGAATAGGAGGAGGACGGCCGCTCCGCAGATTGCTCTCGCTGGTGTGCCGCGGCGAGCAAGCGGCCCGTTTCCGGCCACGCGCCGAGACCCTCGCGCCTGAACGCGACTCCGACGTCGGCGAGTCGGGTGACGGGCAGATCGATCGCGATTGCCCGCGATCCTTCTCCCGCGTAGCGCAGCAACTGTGCGAACAATGGCCGCATCGGCCCGCCGGGTCGCGCGGGCGGACGCACGGTAAGCACGTCGACGTAGCCCGCCGCGGGTCGACCGGGCGCATCAAGCTCGAAGCTTCCATCGGCCTTGCTCAGCGCGCTGCCGAGCGAAACGTGAGCGTCCGCGGGGATAGCGGCACCCGGATCAGTCGCCGCGTCGACGATGCGGGGCGCGGCGGCCTCGGCCCAACGCTCGATGCTTACCAGAAGGCCAGCGATCGCGCTCGAGTTCTCCGCGGCCCGCACGAAACCGGTTACCCGCGGGCGGAGGCTTTCGGAGCGACCCGGGAAGAGAGCCCACATCGACGCCCTCCAGAGGCAGGAATTTCAATGGGTGTCAAGGTCCGTCGGCGAGAGAGAATGCGCCGAAGGTCGGGTGTCGTCAACGAGCCGCTCGATACGCGCCGCTCGATCAGGCCGGGCCTCGTCACGGCGTGGCACATCACCTTCCCGTCCTGCGCGGACAGCTTCTTCGGCTGCCACGACTCCGCTTCCGCCGGGGTGAAGATCCTGTCGTATCAAGCCAACGTCGGCCGTCCAGTCGAGGACATGAACCCGGAATTTCAGGAGGGGCCGGTGTTTCGGCCCGTCCGGACGACTCGTCCATTCTCGTTGAAATGCAACGTGAAAAGGTCGGCTCCGACGCCGGCGACGGCTGGCACATTGCTAGGCAATCTGCAAATTGTGCCCAATACAGCGAGGCTTTTCGATAAAACCGTGTTCCGCCGCGTCATCGCGCGGGTTTTCTAGCTCCATGCATCGGTAGCGATGCTTCCGGACGTTGAAGAGGTCGACGAAAGCGTTTCTGCAGGTCGACCTATCTTTGAACTGCCGGAGAGCATCGAGCCCGAGCCCTCCGGCCGCTTCTCACCGTTGTCCCGTCACACGTTCCCAGCCGTGGCGCACGGCGAGCTTCATGCGCTCCCAGGTGCCGGGGTGGTCTCGGTCCCAGTCGCGTTGTGCGTCCGTTTCGATGTCGGGCCACATCCGTCCGCGGTAACGTGCGTCGCTTGCGAGAGTGTAGCCGTACCGGTAAGCCGGAGCGTATTCCTCGTACCGCCCGCCTTGCGCGGCATAGCGGGTCTGGAAGTCCTGCCGGTAATCCGGCTCGTATTCCTCGAAAGTGCGCAGCGTCGTGCCTGTCGTGCCGGTTTCCCCTCCGTCGCGCTGAGTTTGCACTTCGGTCCGCCGTACCGTGTCTTCAATCGTCTCGGTGTGCTCGGTGGCCTCTTTGCCCACCCGCACTTCTTCGACGACGCGGGCCGTCTTGCTGACGACGGCTTTCTCGGCGGTTTCCTGCACCTCGACTGTTTTCTCGGCGAACGCCTTCAGGTCTTCGCCGGTTGCGGGCCGGTCGACCGGGCGACGTTCGATCGTAGCGTGCTCTTCCCGCAGCTGGACATTTTCGCGGACCGGTGTCTCGACGGTTCGCGAAACCACTCGCACGGTGCCTTTTTTCATCTGCCGCTTGCCGACGTCCAGTTGCTCCTCGACGACCGGCAGCACCGCCTTGCGCTCGTTTGCGATTTCTTCCGCACTCAGTGGCGGCGAGTCGGGGCGATAACCGGTCCAGCCCTGCTGACGCCAGTATTCAGTGCGCTCGTCGATGTCGATCGCGCCGGCTTCCTCGAGCACATCGCGCACCGGAGCGACGTCTGCGCCATCGGGCAGGTCGACGGTGAGCACGGTCGCGCCGCGTCGAACCGCTTCCGAATAGGCGCCGACTTCGTCCGAGTCGTCAGTGCCGAAGAGGTTGCTGAAAAAACGGCCGATGCCGCTGAAGAATCCCTCATCGCGCTCCTCGAGCGTCGCGGACGCGGTATCAGCGGCCGTACGGTGCAACGCGGACCGGTCGAACCCCCGATTCAGAAGCGCTTGTTCGGCAGACAGGGCAGCGTCTGCAGTATCGAAAACACCCACAACAGTTTGGGTCATGTCTTGCTCCCGGGTTGAGTTGAAGAAAGGCCTGCGGTTGCAGCAATCGGTATGCCCTTCGTCGCCTCTTTGCCGGACTGTCGCGATACCTCGTGCGGCGCCTCGCACCCTTCGCGGACTTACATAGGCAAGGCGGGAATTACACTGCCCGCGGGAAAATGAACGGTGACGGGTCGAGAATCGGTGGGACCGGCGATTGCTTCCTTTTGAAACCTGCATACGGATTCCCTCGTGCTTTTCCAGACCATGCCTCCGTCAAAAAAACCCCGCCGCTCCGAGCAGAACGCTCCTCCGCACTCAGCCGACGAAGAGAATGAGTCGGCCACGCGGGTGATTCCGGTCGTCGAGGAAGAGGTTTCGATCGCGCGGGTCACCGAGCACACCGGTGACAGCGTGCGAGTGCGCATCGCGCTGCATGAGGAGACCGAGTTCGTGCCGGTAACGGACGTCGTCGAAGAACTGACTGTCGAGCGCGTCCCGGTAAACCGCTTCGTCGACCAACGGGCGGAGCCGCGTGAAGAAGGCGCAGTGCTGATCGTTCCAGTGTATGAAACGGTGGCGGTGGTCGAGCATCGCCTCCTGCTCAAGGAAGAGGTGCGGATTGTTCGACACCGCCGCGAGGTAGAACGGAAGGAGGAAGTCGTCCTGCGCAAGGAGACAGCGATCGTCGAGCGTCGCGGGGCCGACGACGAGGAATGGAAGCCGAGTCCTCCAGCGGAACGCTAGCTATTTAAGGCAGCGATCGGGAAGGCGCCCGCCGAGGCTTCGACAGTCCGGTCTGAGCGAGGTGGAAGGTCAGCAGCGCGAACGGTATGTGGTTGCGGGGAAAATAGTTGGGGAGAAGGGGAGAACGACGGCTGGTAGAATTCGCCCTTTCGTCTCCGCTGCTCTAACTCGTTCTGCATGGTTTTCGACAAGTGCGCCCATTCCGATCGGAAAGCGATGAGCGGTGCGCGGCAAGCCACGCTGCCGATTCGTCCGCTTCTTTAGCGACGTGATCCGCCTGCATTGTCGGTGCCGGGCGGCGGATCGATTCGGCCGGGCAGGCGCGTCCGGGCGACCTGCTGTTTCACGTGAAACAGGCCTGCTTTGATGGGCGATGCCGAAACCGTCCTGTTCTTTCTCGGGCTTGCCGCCTTTCTTGCCGGCTTCGTTGATGCGGTGGTCGGCGGTGGTGGGCTCGTGCAGATCCCGGCGCTGTTCACGGCTTTTCCCGCGAGCCTGCCCGCGACGCTGTTCGGCACCAACAAGCTCGCGAGCATCGTCGGCACGAGCAGTGCGGCGATACAGTACGCGCGGCGGGTGGCGATTCCGTGGCGAATCGCGCTGCCGGCTGCGGGCGCCGCGCTCGGCGGAGCGTGGTTCGGAGCGCGTGCCGTCGCGCATCTGTCGCCGGCGCTTCTCAAGCCGGTGATCCTGCTGCTGCTGATACTGGTCGCAATCTACACGTTCATGCGAAAGGACTTCGGCACGGCAGATGCAATGGCCGAGCCGCAGCATGCGACTGCGCTGGCGTTGCTGATCGGTGCGAGCGTCGGGTTCTACGACGGTTTCTTCGGGCCGGGGACCGGAAGCTTCCTGATTTTCCTGTTCGTCCGTTTCCTTGCGATGGATTTTCTGCGCGCATCGGTGACGGCGAAGATCGTGAATGTCGCGACGAACCTGGCGGCGATCGCGTTTTTCACTTCGCACGTCGCGATTTTGTGGCAAGCCGCCGGAGTAATGGCCTGCGCCAACCTCGTCGGTGCGCTCGTCGGTTCGCGGCTCGCGCTGCGCCACGGCGCGCGATTCGTGCGAAAAATGTTTCTCGGCGTCGTTGCGGCGCTGATCGGAAAGATGCTGTTCGATGTGGTCGCAGCGTGACGAAAGTTTCACGTGGAACACGTCCGGACGCTTCGTCCGATCCGCATCGAATGCCGGCGTTGCCGTTGTCGGGTCATAGCGCTCGACGCGATGCGCTCGCGACCAAAGGAGTCGATCATCCGACGACGCGCCGATAAACGCCTTGGCGGGCGCGGAATTATCGCGCTGCAGTATTACAATGGCGCGACGCGCTGCATCACCCAGACGTTGCCAAATTACCTGTGCACTTCGCCTCGCGTAGCTTGCGGAGCCAGGTGCCATTCAGCAAAGTTCCGATTCCCGTGACCATTTCCTCCCGACCGGCCAAAGGCCGCCCCGTGCTTCCGAGCGACAGCCTCGGCTATGCGCTGCTGCACGCGGCGTCTCTCGTCGAAGCGGTCCTCGGGGGCGCCAGCCTGACTGATGCCTACGAGCGGCTGCTGCGCGCGAATCCTGCGTGGCCGGACGCGACGCGCGGCGCGGTGCGCGATCTGGCGTGGGGGACGCTGCGCGACTACGGGCGCGGCGACGTCGTGCTGCGCCACCTGTTGCACAAACCCTTGCCGGTCGCGCTGCACGCCTTGTTGCTGGTTGCACTGCATCGCCTCGAACACCGCCCGGATCAGGCGCACACGGTCGTGGATCAGGCGGTCGATGCAGCTGCAGTGCTCGCCCCGGGGCTCAAAGGCGTCGTCAACGGCGTGCTGCGCAAGCGCCTGCGCGACGAACACGAGCTGGCGGGTCTCGTCGAGGCGGACGAGGCCGCGCGCTATCGCCATCCCGCGTGGTGGGTCGCGCAGCTGCGAGCTGCGTGGCCCGACGACTGGCAGGCCGCGCTCGAAGCGGGCAACCAACGGCCGCCGATGGCGCTGCGCGTCAATCGCACGCGGGTGAGCGTCGAGGCCGTCGAAGCGGAACTACGCGACGCGGGAATCGGCTACCGGCGGCTCGCGAACGAAGCGCTCGTGCTCGACAAGCCGGTGCCGGTCGCGAGCCTGCCGGGCTTCGCGAGCGGGCGCGTTTCGGTGCAGGACGCGGGAGCGCAGTGGGCGGCGCGGTGGCTGGATCTGGCGCCGGGCCAGCGGGTGCTCGACGCGTGCGCGGCGCCGGGCGGCAAGGCTGCGCATATCCTCGAGACGATGCCGGTCGAGCTGGTCGCGCTGGAGCTCGATCCGAAACGCGTCCAGCGCATCCGCGACAATTTCGAGCGGCTCGGCCTGCACGCGCAGGTGCTGACCGCCGATTGCCGCGCCCTCGACGCGTGGTGGGATGGCCGGCCGTTCGACCGCATCCTTGCCGATGTGCCCTGTTCCGCGTCGGGAGTCGCGCGCCGGCATCCGGACATCAAGTGGCTGCGGCGACGCGAGGACGTGCGCCGCTTCGCCGCGCAGCAAGCCGACATCATCGACGCGCTGTGGCCGACGCTGGCGCCCGGGGGCAGGATGCTTTACGTCACCTGCTCCGTTTTCAACGAAGAAAATGCAGCCCAGATCGCGCGGCTGAGTGCCCGCCATCCCGATCTCGAGCGGCTCGAGATCGACGGCAGGCTCGAGCGCCAGTTGCTGCCCGCTACGGACCATGACGGTTTTTTCTACGCGCTCCTCGGCAAGCATCGCTAAGCTGCTGCGCGCCGCGCTGCTCGCGCTCATCGTCGGCCTGCTGCCGCTGCCGGCGGTCGCGGAAGGGGATATCGGTTACGCCGAGATCGTCGCGAGCGAAGAGGGATACGTGGTCAACGCCGACATCGACCTCGACCTCAACCAGCGGCTCGCCGATGCGGTGACCCATGGCGTGTCGCTGTATTTCACCGCTGAATTCATTGTCGAGCAGCCGCGCTGGTACTGGTTCGACGAGACGGTCGTCGAGCGCTCGCTGAATTTCCGCCTTTCGTACCACGCGATCACGCGCAGCTTCCGCCTGTCGGTCGGCAACTTCCACCAGAGTTTCGACACGCTCGATTCAGCGGTGCGGACAATGCTGCGGATCCGCAACTGGCAGATCATCCCCGTCGACGAGCTCGATACGGGCGAATCGTATCGCGCCGCGTTGCGTTTTTTCCTCGATACGAGCCTGTTGCCTAAGCCGTTCCAGGTCACTGCGCTCGGCAGCCGGGACTGGAATCTCGGGACCGACTGGATGCGGTGGACGTTCCTCGCCGGCGCCCCACGATGAAACCGGTCCTGCTGATCGTCATTGCGGCGGTCGCCGGCATCTCGCTGTTTTTGCTGGCGTCGGCGAGTTCGAATACCGAGCTCTTCGCCCAAAGCTATCCGTATCTGCTCGCGATCAACGGCGCGGTCGCGGTCGCGCTCGGCGGACTGGTCGGTTTCCAGCTGCGCGCGCTGTGGCGCGAGTACCGCGATCGCCAGTTCGGCTCGCGGATCAAGTACCGGCTGATGCTGATGTTCGCGCTGATGGCGCTGGTCCCCGGCATCATCGTCTATGCGGTATCGCTGCAGTTCGTCGTCCGCAGCATCGAGTCGTGGTTCGACGTGCGCGTCGATTACGCGCTCGAAGGGGGCATCGCGCTCGGGCAGAACGCGCTCGACTACCTGGCGTCGCAGATCGGTGACAAGGCCCAGGACATGGCGCTCGAGCTCGAAGGCCTGGCGCCTGTTTCCCCGACTTTGCTGAATCGCCTGCGCGAGCGCGCCGGTGTCAGCAGCGCCTCGGTGATCGGCTCCAACGGCCAGGTCCTGGTGACGGTGTCCGGCGAATTCGGCGGCTTTCTGCCCGATCTGCCGACGGTCGCGCAGCTGCGCCAGGCGCGCCAGACGCAGCGTTATCACATCGTCGATACCCGGCCCGGCGACGGGCTGAGGATCCGCGTCGTCGTGCCGATCCCGTCGCGCATCCTGAGTGCCGAGGCGCAGTATCTGCAGCTGACGCAGCCGGTCCCGGAAACGTTCGCGCGCCATGCCGAAGCGGTCCAGGAAGCGTATCGCGAATACCAGCAACTCACCCTCGGCCGCACCGGACTGAACCGCATCTACACGCTGACGCTGACGCTGACGCTGCTGCTCGCGCTGCTTGCCGCGGTCGCGGTCGCGTTCATCCTGTCACGTCGCCTCGTCGCGCCGCTGCTGATCCTCGCCGAAGGCACGCAGGCCGTGGCGCAAGGGGACTTCAGTCCGCGTCAGGCGCTGCCGGCGCACGACGAGCTCGGCGTGCTGACCCAGTCGTTCAACCGCATGACGCGCCAGCTCGTCGAGGCGCGAGATTCGGCCGATCGCAACCGCGCCGCGGTCGAGTCGGCGCGCGCCTATCTCGAGAGCGTGCTCGCGAACCTGTCGACCGGCGTGCTCGCGTTCGCCGGAGACGGCACGTTGCGCGCCGCGAACGCCGGTGCGATGGCGATCCTCGAGGACGAACTGAGCGGGTTCGAGGAGGTGCCGCTGGCGCAGTGGCCGCGCCACCAGAGCTTTCGCGACGCGCTGCTGAAAGGTTTCGACGAGCATGACGGCGACTGGCACGAGCAGGTGGAACTCCCCGGTGCCGACGGCAGCACGCAGACGCTGCTGATCCACGGCGCGCGGCTGCCGACCGCTTCCGGCGGCGGCCTGGTCGTCGTCTTCGACGACATTTCCCGGCTCGTCGCTGCGCAACGCACGGCCGCGTGGGCGGAAGTCGCGCGCCGGCTCGCACATGAAATCAAGAATCCGCTCACGCCGATCCAGCTGTCGGCCGAACGCCTGGCCTACAAGCTCGCCGACCGGGTCGATGCGGAAGGGCGCGAGATCCTCGAGCGGGCGACGCGCACGATCATCAACCAGGTCGAGTCGATGAAGAATCTCGTCAATGGGTTCCGCGATTATGCGAGACTGCCGGGCCCGGTCATCGGCAGCGTCGACCTCAATGCGCTGATCGCCGAGATCCTCAACCTGTACGAGAGCTCGCCGGTGCACGTGCGCGCCGAACTCGAGCGCGGTCTGCCTGCGGTGGCGGGCGATGCGACGCAGTTGCGGCAAGTCATTCACAATCTGCTCCAGAATGCCGAGGATGCGCTGGCCGAACAGGACGACGGCGTCGTGACGCTGGTCACGCGCGGCGAAGGGGACCACGCCGGGCTGCTGATACGGGACAACGGGCCGGGCTTCCCGGCGACCGTGCTGGCCCATGCGTTCGAGCCTTACTTCACGACGAAGAGCCGCGGGACGGGCCTCGGCCTCGCGATGGTGAAGAAGATCATCGACGAACATGGTGGAGAAATCCGCCTGATGAACAGAGACTCCGGGGGCGCCGAAGTCCGCATCCGCTTGCGGCTCGCACCTCCGACCAGCGACAAGTGACCCATGGCGAACATACTCATAGTTGACGACGAAGTCGGCATCCGCGAGCTGCTCTTCGAAATACTCAGCGACGAAGGGCACGACATCGTGCTCGCGGAGAACGCTGCCGCCGCGCGCAACGCGCGCAACGCCGCGCGCCCCGACCTGGTGCTGCTCGACATCTGGATGCCCGACACCGACGGCATCACGCTGCTGAAGGAGTGGTCCGCCAACGGGCAGCTGACGATGCCGGTGGTGATGATGTCCGGCCACGGCACGATCGACACCGCAGTCGAGGCGACGCGCATCGGCGCGATCGACTACCTCGAAAAGCCGATCGGCCTGCAGAAGCTGCTCGCGGCGGTGAAGCGCGGGCTGCAACGCCCGGCCGCACCGGGCGCGCCGTCGCCGCTGACGCTCGCCGCGTTTACGCGTTCGGTGCCGCTGCGCGAGCTGCAGCGGCTGATCCAGCAGGTCGCAGTGACGTCGCGCGTGCTGCTGCTGCGCATCGGCGCCGGCAGCCTCGCGGAACTCGCCGCGCGCAGTTTCCAAGCAAAAGGGGCGCCGTGGCTGGATCTGTCCACGGTGTCGCCGCCGCTCGACGTCAACCAACTGCAGGCGTGCCAGGGCGGCGTCCTGTTCGTGCCCGAACTGTCGCGGCTGGCGCGTACTCAGCAGAAGAACCTCGCGTTCGCGCTCGAGCGCCTCGAGCGCTACGACCTGCGCCTCGTCGTTGCGACCGACCACGCGCTCGACGCGCTGGTCCGTGAAGGGTGGGAGGAGTCGCTCGTCGCACGGCTGTTCGAAGTCAGCCTCGCGCCGCCGTCGATCGCCGACGTGCGCGACGACCTGCCCGAACTCGCGGCGCAGCTGCTGCTGCACCTGGTCGAGGCGGGCGAGGTGCCGCGCCGGCAGTTTTCGACGGGCGCGCTCAACACGTTGCGCGCGCAGCCGTGGAGCGGCGGATACAACGAACTGCGCGCGGCGGTGAAGTCGCTTGCCCTCGGCACGCTCGACGAGGAGATCGGCATCGCCGACGTGCGGCGGCTGCTGATCCCATCCACCGAAGGTCATGTCGGCGTGTCCCTCGACCAGCCGCTGCGCGAGGCGCGCGAAGCGTTCGAACGACTGTACTTCGAGCATCATCTGCGTCTCGAAGGCAGCAACATGACGCGGCTGGCCGAGAAAAGCGGGCTCGAACGCACCCATCTGTACCGCAAGCTCAAACAGCTCGGCCTGCAGGCCGGCCGCCGGAGCGAGGAAAATTGAACCCGACCGGCGCGGTGAAGTGCGGCTTCCCGGCCGCTGACGGATGCGGGCCGGTCATGCGCCACAGGAGATCCGGACGGTGAAGATCATCATCCTCGGTGCCGGGCAGGTCGGCGCCTCGGTTGCGGAAAACCTCGTTTCCGAAGCCAACGACATCACGCTCGTCGATACCAACGCCGAGCATCTCGAAATCCTGCGCGACCGCCTGGAGCTGCGCACCGTGCTCGGCAACGGCGCTTCGCCGCAGGTGCTGCGCGATGCCGGTGCCGATGACGCGGACCTGTTGATCGCGGTGACGCAGTCGGACCAGACGAACCTCTGTGCGTGCCGCGTCGCGAAAACGGTGTTCAACCTGCCGACGCGCATCGCACGCCTGCGCTCGACCGATTTCGTCGAGCATCCGGAACTGCTCAACAGCGACAACTTCGCGGTCGATTTCTCGATCTGCCCGGAGCAGATCGTCACCGACTACATCAAGCGCCTGATTGCGTTTCCGGAAGCGCTGCAGGTGCTGGAATTCGCCGACGGCGTGCTCAGCCTGATCTGTGTCACCGCATTCGAAGGCGGACCGCTGGTGGGCCATCCGCTGAAAGCGCTGCGCTACCACATGCCGAACGTCGAAGTGCGGATCGCCGCGATCTACCGCTTGGGCGAACCGCTGATCCCGGAAGGCGACACGACGATCCTGCCCGGCGACGAAGTGTTCTGCCTCGCCGCGACCGTGCATATCCGCCAGGTGATGCGCGAGATGCGCCGCTCGGACCGCGTGACGCGACGCATCATGATCGCCGGCGGCGGCAACATCGGCCTGCGGCTCGCACGTTCGGTCGAGGCGGACTACAACGTCAAGGTGATCGAAGTCGACAAGCACCGCGCCGAAGCGATTGCGACGCAGCTGAGGCGGGCGTTGGTGCTGCGCGGCGACACCACCGACGAGAAGCTGCTCGAGAACGAAGGCATCGACGAGATCGACCTGTTCCTCGCGCTGACCAACGACGACGAAGACAACATCATGTCGACGTCGCTCGCGAAACGGATGGGCGCGCGTCGCACGCTGGCGCTGATCAACCGCCGCAGCTATGCCGACCTGGTGCAGGGCGGGCCGATCGACATCGCGATCTCGCCGGCGCAGACGTCGATCGGTTCGCTGCTCGCGCACGTGCGGCGCGGCGACGTGGTCGCCGTGCACAGCCTGCGCCGCGGCGCAGCCGAAGCGCTGGAGATCATCGCGCACGGCAACGAGAAGGACTCGAACGTCGTCGGGCGGGCGATCGAGGACATCGCGCTGCCGAAGGGCGCGACGATCGGCGCGATCGTGCGCGAGGAACTGCGTCCCGACGGCAAGGTGATGCGGCGCGGCGTCGTCATTCCGCACCACGACACCGTGATCGAGAGCGGTGACCACGTGATCGTTTTCTGCACGCACAAGAAGCTCGTGCGCCAGGTCGAGAAGCTTTTCCAGGTCGGCTTCACGTTCCTGTAGACGATGCGCAGCTACTTTCCGGTCCTCAGCGCCCTCGGCCTGATCGTGACGATGTTCGGCGTGCTGATGGGCTTTCCGCTCGCGGTGTCGTTTTTCCTCGACGACGGCGCGACCCGCGCATTCGATGACGCGGTGCTCGTGACGTGCGCGGCCGGGCTGGTGTTGTGGGCGCTGACGCGCCGCGTCCAGCGCGACCTCAAACCGAGCGACGGCTTCCTGCTCGTCGCGCTGACGTGGGTCGTGACGCCGGTGTTCGGCGCGATTCCGCTGTTCAGCTACCTGCCCGGTCTGTCGGTCCTCGACGCGTACTTCGAAGCCGTGTCGGGCCTGACCGCGACCGGCGCGACCGTCCTCAGCGGCCTCGACCAGCTGCCGATCTCGATCAACCTGTGGCGCACTTTCATGCACTGGATCGGCGGCATGGGCGTCATCGTGCTGGTGGTCGCGATCCTGCCGCTGCTGGGTATCGGCGGCCGGCAGCTGTTCCGCGCCGAAGTGCCGACGCCGATGAAGGAGTCGAGCCTCACGCCGCGCATCACGGAGACGGCAAAAGGCCTGTGGACGGCCTACATCCTGCTCACTGCCGCGTGCGGGCTGAGCCTGTGGCTCGCCGGCCTCGACGGCTGGGAAGCGCTGATCCATGCCTTCACGGTGACCGGCTTGGGCGGTTTCTCGAGCAAGGATGCGTCGCTCGGTCATTTCGACAGCGTGCCCGTCGAGATGGTCGCGATCACGTTCGCGCTGCTTGCAGGACTGAACTATGCGACGCACTACCTCGCGCTGGTGCGCCGCAGTCCGCGCCCGTATCTGTCCGATCCCGAATTGCCGTTCTATTTCGGCGTGCTGCTCGCGAGCGTCGCGGTGCTGACCACGTATCTGATGAGCGTCGAAGCGCACGCCAATGTCCTCAATACGCTGCGCTACGTCGCGTTTCATGTCGTGTCGATGTCCACGTCGCTCGGACTCGCGACCTACGATTACACGCTGTGGCCGATGTTCGCGCAGATGTGGATCCTGTTCCTCGGCAGCTTCATCGCCTGTTCCGGTTCGGCCGGCGGCGGCATCAAGATGATGCGGGCGATCATCCTGTACAAGCAGGTGTACCGCGAAATCGTGCGCTCGCTGCACCCGAACGCGGTACATCCGGTGCGCCTCGGCGTCCAGCCGGTGTCGGAGGACATCCTGCATGCGGTGCTCGGCTTCAGCTTCATGTACATGGTGAGCATCGTCGCGTTGACGCTGGTGCTCGCAGCGACCGGCCTCGACATCATCACCGCTTTTTCCGGTGTCGTCGCATGCCTCAACAATACCGGACCCGGACTCGGCGCGATCGGCCCGGCGTCCAATTACGCCGGTCTCAACGATTTCCAGACCGCGACCCTGGCGTTCACGATGATTCTCGGGCGGCTCGAAATCTTCACGCTGCTCGTCGTGCTGACGCCCGTTTTCTGGCGGCGCTGACGCCGGCCTGCCGCGACATTGCAGGCCGGGGTCGGCATGACGCCGCAAAACGCGGATAATCGCGCTTTGCCTCGAACCGGCAGACTAAAGGACGTAACCGTGAGCCGTCTCCAGAACGATACTTTCCTGCGCGCGCTGCTGCGCCAGCCCACCGACTACACGCCGCTGTGGATGATGCGCCAGGCCGGGCGCTACCTGCCGGAATACTGCGAGACGCGGCGCCGCGCCGGCAGCTTCCTGGAGCTGTGCAAGAGTCCGGCGCTGGCGTGCGAAGTCACGCTGCAGCCGCTGGCACGCTACGACCTCGATGCGGCGATCCTGTTCTCGGACATCCTCACGGTGCCGGATGCGATGGGACTCGGGCTGTACTTCGCCGAAGGCGAAGGCCCGCGCTTCGAGCGCCCGCTGCGCGACGAATGGGAAATCCGCAACCTGGTCGCCCCCGACCCGCACGCCGAACTGCAGTACGTCATGGATGCGGTCGCCGAGATCCGCCGCGCGCTCGGCGGCAGCGTGCCGCTGATCGGTTTTTCGGGCAGCCCGTGGACGCTCGCCTGCTACATGGTCGAAGGCGGCTCGTCCGACGACTATCGCCGCATCAAGACCCTGGCGTACACGCGGCCCGACCTGCTGCATCACGTGCTGCGCGTCACCGCCGATTCGGTCGTCGCCTACCTCAACGCGCAGATCGAATCGGGAGCGCAGGCGGTCATGGTGTTCGATTCGTGGGGCGGCGTGCTGTCCGAAGCGGCTTATCGCGAGTTCTCGCTGCCGTACCTCGAGCGCGTCGTCGCCGGCCTGATCCGCGAGCGCGACGGCGAGCGCGTGCCGAGCATCGTGTTCACGAAAGGCGGCGGCCTGTGGCTCGAGAGCATCGCCGCGATCGGCTGCGACGCGGTCGGACTCGACTGGACGATGGATATCGGCCGCGCGCGTGCGCTCGTCGGGGACAAGGTCGCGCTGCAGGGCAACCTCGATCCGGCGATCCTGTTTGCGCCACCCGAAGTGATCGCGACCGAAGCGAAGCGCGTGCTCGACGCGTTCGGTCCGCACCCCGGACATGTGTTCAACCTCGGCCACGGCATCTCGCAGTTCACGCCCCCGGAAGCGGTCTCGGTGCTCGTCGACACCGTGCATCAGCACAGCCGCAAATTGCGCGGCGGACGCTGAGCGCGCGATCGGAACTGCCGCTCCCGCACATCCGTCTCGCACGCTGCTTCGGGGGTTGCGTTCGGAGGAAAGCGGATTCCATGACCATGGGATGGCCGCGTCCATCGTGCGCCGGGCGGCAGCTGTCAAGAAGAAAATATTTTGAAACAGCTTGACTTATGCACACTGCGCGGTTCCGGGGCGAAGCTGCACGACAAGCGTTCGCGATATTGCGCTGCAAGAATAAGTCTCTGAAAAACATGGAGAAAAAATTTGCTTACTGTTGAGGCAAAGTGACTGAATGGCTTGCTGCATACCGGATTCACGGCGTTTCACCCAAGCTGTTCACAAAGTTATCCACAGAATATGTGGACAAGGCGTTTAAGGGTTATCCGGTAGAGGTCAGCTGCGGTTTTTCACCCCGCCGCACGACTGCCCGGGCACTTTTTCCGACGGCAAAAGTAAGACCCACGAAGGTCTGAATCAGACATGCCGATCGTTCGCGTTTCCCTGCCGGTTCCGCTGCCGCAGCTCTTCGATTACACGTCCGAAGATGCGACCGACGGGGATGTCGGGCGGTGCGTCCGCGTGCCGTTCGGGCGCGGCGAGAAGAGCGGCGTCATCGTCGCGATTGCCGACGATTCCGCGATCGATGCCGCGCGGCTGAAAGCCGTACGCCACGTCCAGCGCGAAGTCTCGCCGCTGCCACGCGACTGGCTCGAACTGGTCGCGTTCGTCGCGCGCTATTACCACGCGCCTCCCGGGGAAGTCATCGCGCTGGCGCTGCCGCCGGGCCTGCGCCGTGCGGACGCGGTCAGCGACCGCGAAGCGGATCCGCTGCTCGACGTCGGCGACGCAGGCCGCGCCGCGCTTTCGGCGCCGCGGCGGCCGAGCCGGGCGCTCGCGCTGCTGCGCGATCTGGCCGCGCTCGGCGTCGTGCGGCACAGCGTGGCGCGCGCGCGCCCGTCCGGTGACGCGCTCGCCGAGGCGCTGCGCCGGGGCTGGATCGTCCCGGTGCGGCGCGCCAGTCCCGTCGACGCCGCAGGCGAACTGCCGCAGCTGACGGCCGAGCAGGGCGCGGCGATCGACGCCGTGCTCGCCGCCGGAACGGGCTTCGTGCCGTGGCTGCTGCAGGGGGTCACCGGCAGCGGCAAGACCGAAGTCTATCTGCGCCTTGCCGCGCGCACGCTCGAAGCCGGCTGCCAGGTGCTGATGCTGGTGCCGGAGATCGCGCTGACGCCGCAGCTCGAAGCGCGCGTCGCCGGCCGCTTCCCGTCGGCAACCGTGATCAGCCTGCATTCGGGACTTGCCGCAGGGGCGCGCTCGCGCGGCTTCGTGCAGGCGCTCGAAGGCCGCGCCGACATCGTGCTCGGCACGCGCCTCGCGGTGTTCGCCGCGCTGCCCCGGCTCGGGCTGATCGTCGTCGACGAGGAGCATGACGCGTCGTACAAGCAGCAGGAAGGGGTGCGCTATTCGGCGCGGGACGTCGCCGTGTGGCGCGCGCGGCAACGCGACGTGCCGATCGTGCTTGGCTCGGCGACGCCGTCGCTCGAGAGCTGGCAGCACGTGCGTGCCGGGCGTTACCGCGGCCTGCGCCTGTCCGCGCGTGCGGTGGCGAGCACGCTGCCGACAGTGCGGCGCATCGACACGCGACGCGTGCGACTCGACGACGGGCTCAGCCAGGGACTGCAGGCGGCGATCGGCGAACGCCTCGCGCGCGGCGAACAGAGCCTCGTGTTCATCAACCGCCGCGGCTACGCGCCGGTGCTGTCGTGTCCGTCCTGCGGCTGGGTCAGCCCGTGTCCGCACTGTTCGGCGAACCTGGTCGTGCATCTCGCCGACCGCCGGCTGCGCTGCCACCACTGCGGCTGCGACAGCGCGATCCCGCGCGTCTGTCCGGTGTGCGGCAACCAGGACATCCAGCCGTTCGGCCGCGGCACGCAGCGCATCGAGGCGCGGCTCGTCGAGCTTTTTCCCGGCGCCCGCGTGCTGCGCGTCGATCGCGACTCGGCGCGCACGCGAAAGCAGTGGGAGGCGATGCTCGCGACGATCGCCGCCGGCGAAGCCGACATCCTCGTCGGCACGCAGATGATGGCGAAAGGGCATGATTTCCCGCGGCTCACGCTGGTCGGCGTGATCGGCGCCGACGCCTCGCTGCACGCGGCCGACTTCCGCGCGCCGGAGCGCCTGTTCCAGCAGCTGATGCAGGTCGGCGGGCGGGCCGGGCGCGCGCACCTGCCCGGCGAAGTGCTGATCCAGACGGAATACCCGGAACATCCGCTGTACCGCTGCCTGGTGCGCCACGATTTCGACGCTTTCGCGGCGCGGGCGCTCGACGAGCGCCGCCAGGCGGGGTTTCCGCCTTTCACCCATCAGGCGATGCTGCGCGCCGATGCGCCGGCGCTCGACGACGCGATGAAGTTCCTCGCCCATGCCCGGCGCCTTGCGCAGGACAGCGCGCCCGACGGACTGCAGGTGTTCGACGTGGTGCCGATGCGCATGACCCGCCTCGCACGCCGCGAGCGCGCGCAGCTGCTCGTCGAGGCCGGGGAACGCGCGCTGCTGCAGGACTTCGTCGGGCGCTGGATCGCCATGCTGCGCGCCCAGCGGCTGCCGCGCGACTTGCGCTGGCAGCTCGATGTCGACCCGCTCGAAGTGTGAGCCGCGCGGCGTTCAGCGCGGATTCGTGCGCAGCGCGCTCACTGCGTCGCGATAGCGCTCCAGCGCTTCGCCGCGCGACGCCGCGCTGACGCCGAGGTCGCGCACCAGCCCGTCGCACAGGCCGTAACACCAGCCGTGGAGCATCACGCGCTGGCCGCGTTCCCAGGCTTCGCGCAGCACCGAAGTCTGGCTGACATTGACGACCTGCTGCATCACGTTGAGCTCGCACAGCTGGTTGATGCGCTGCAGCGGATCTTCGATCGCCGTCAGCATCGTCTCGTGCAGGTCGCGCACGTCCTGCACGTGGCGCAGCCAGTTGTCGATCAGGCCGAGCCGGCTGTTGTTGAGCGCCGCCCCGACGCCGCCGCAGCCATAGTGGCCGACGACGAGGATGTGCTTGACCTGCAGGACGTCGACGGCGTACTGGATCACCGACAGCGCGTTGAGATCGGTATGGACGATGACGTTCGCGACGTTGCGGTGGACGAAGACTTCGCCCGGTGCGAGGCCGATGATCTGGTTGGCCGGCACGCGGCTGTCGGAGCAGCCGATCCACAGGTATTGCGGCGACTGCTGGTTGGCGAGGCGGCGGAAATACGCGGGATCCTCGCCACGAATGCGCTCGGACCAGTCGCGGTTGTTGGAGAACAGCTGATCGATTTCGTGCATCGTTTCTTCTCGGCAGTGATGATTAGGGCGTCCAGATGTCGAGCGCTTCGAGCTGGCGGCTCGCCGCTTCGGCCCAGCCGCGATTCGCGGCCGGGTTGGACGGGCTCGGATGAAGGATCCGCGCGACGCGCAGCGGCCGCCCGGCGAGCACCGCGGCGGCGCGATTTTCCGCCCACGCGCCAACGCCGACCACCCATTCGGGTTCCAGCGCATCGACGACGCGGCGCAAATGTTCGTCGCAGGCCGCGAGCAGCGGTCGGGACTCGGCGGGGGGGAGCTTGTCCGGCGTGAGATTGCGACCTTCGGCGAAAAACGCCAGCGGACAGTAGTTGGCGACGAAGTGGCTGGCGAAGAACGCTTCCGGCGTGCCGAAGCGTGCGCGAAACAGGCCCCACAGGCGGCGCCCGCTGACTTCGGAGCGCGGGCACGCGAAGCCTTCGATCGGACGCTTCGGGTTTTCCACTGCCGGTTTGCCGACCGGCCCGGCCAGCCCCAGCCAGTCGCGCACCGCCGCGACTTCGCCGAACGGCACGCCGGTCTGCGTCATGCCGAACGGACCCGGATTCATGCCGATGAACAGCACCCGCTTCGGCCCGGCGCCGTAGCGGCGCAGGTAGCTTTCGTGGATCGTCCACGCGTAGTCGAGCGGGTTGTAGACGTGGCTGACGGGAGGCGCGAAGCGCAGGCCGTCGACTTCGCGGGCCAGCGTGCGGGCAGCGGCGATCAGGGCGCGGACGGAAGGGTCGGTCGTCATGGCGTGGGGTTGGTCAGGCGCGGCCCGGCATCGCGGCGACCGCTTTCGCTTCGCCGTTCCACGGCGCAACTTTCATCAGCAGCAGCATGCCCGGAATCGCGAGGAAGAAGCATGCCCAGAAGAAATCGTACCAGCCCATGCGCTCGACGAGCCAGCCGGCCGAAGCGTTGATGAACGTGCGCGGCATCGCCATCAGGCTCGTGAACAGCGCAAGCTGCGTCGCAGTGTAGGCGGGATGCGTCGTGCGCGCCATGTACGCGACGAACGCGGTCGTGCCGAGGCCGACGCCGATCGCCTCTCCGCCGATGACGATCGCGAGCACCGCGAGGCGGCCCGCATCCGAGGGCATCGGTCCGAGCCACGCGAGCCAGACGAAGCCGAGAATCGTGACGACCTGCACGAGGCCGAACAGCCACAGCGCGCGGTTGATGCCGAGGCGCAGCATCCACAGTCCGCCGAGGATGCCGCCGATCACCGACGGCCACAGGCCGGCGTTCTTCGCGACGATGCCGATGTCGGTCTTGCTGTAGCCCATGTCGAGATAGAACGGCGTCGCGAGCGCGGTGCACAGCGAGTCGCCGAGCTTGTAGAGGAACAGGAACGCGAGCACGAGCAGCGCCGAACGCAGCCCGTGGCGACCGAAGAACTCGCGGAACGGCTCGACGACCGCCGCGCGCAGCGTGCGCGGCGTGCCGACGGCTTCGCGCGGCTCGCTCGAGAAGACCGTCATCGCGACGCCCGGCAGCATGAACAGCGCAGTGATCACGAACACCGGACCCCACGCGAGGTGGTCGGCGAGGATCAGCGACAGCGAGCCGGGCACGAGGCCGGCGACGCGGTACGCGTTCACGTGGATCGCGTTGCCGAGGCCGAGCTCGATCTCGGGAAGGATTTCGCGGCGGAATGCGTCGAGCGCGATGTCCTGCGTTGCCGACAGCAGCGCGATCGCGGCGGTCAGCCCGACGACGAAGCCGAGGTCGGTGACGGGCGACAGCTGGCCGAGCCACGCGATCGCGGCGACCAGCCCGAGCTGCGACACCAGCATCCAGCCGCGGCGCCGGCCCAGCCACGGCAGGATGCCGAAGCGGTCGAGCAGCGGTGCCCACAGGAACTTCCAGGTGTACGGGAACTGGATCAGCGCGAACGCGCCGATCGCTTTCAGCGACAGGCCTTCGGTCTTCAGCCAGGCCGGCACGAGGTTCAGCAGCAGGTACAGCGGCAGGCCCGATGCGAAGCCGGTGAAGATGCAGATCAGCATGCGGCGGTTCAGCAGCACTTCGAGCCAGGCAGGGCGGCGCAATTCGGACACGAGGGGCACTCGGCGAAGGGTGGCGCGCATTATCCCAGATTGCGCCGGCGATCCGCGTTGCCGTCGAGGAAGGCGACGAGCGGAGACCGTCAGGCGGTCCGCCACGCGCTGCGCAGCGAGTTTTCCACGACGTCCGCGGTCACCGGGCGACTGAAATGGAAACCCTGCAGCTCGTCGCAGCCGAGTTCGCGCAGGCGCGCGACCTGGACTGCCGACTCGACCCCTTCGGCGATCACCGACAGCCCGAGGTTGTGCGCGAGCGACACTGCGGCGGCGACGATCATCGCATCGTTCGCATCGTGCTCGATGTCGGAAACGAAGGAGCGGTCGATTTTCAGGTGGTCGAGCGGGAACAGCTTGAGGTAGGACAGCGACGAGTGCCCGGTGCCGAAATCGTCGATCGCGATGCGCACGCCCAGATCCTTCAGCGCCTGCAGCAGCGCGACCGCTTCGCCCGGGTTGTCCATGACTGCGCTTTCGGTGATTTCGAGTTCGAGCAGCCCGGGGCGCAGGCCGTTCGCCGCGAGCGTTGTCGACACCGTGCTGACGAGGCATTTCTCGCGCAGCTGGCGCACCGACAGGTTGACCGAGATGCGCAGCTCCGGCAGCCCCGCGTCGAGCCACTGCCGCGCCTGCCGGCAGGCCTCGCGAAGCACCCACGTGCCGATCTCGACGATGACGCCCGTTTCCTCGGCGAGCGGGATGAAGCGCAGCGGCGCGATCAGCCCGTCCTGCGGGTGACGCCAGCGCACCAGCGCTTCGAGCCCGGTGAGGTGCCCGTGACGCGCGTCGAACTGCGGCTGGTACCACAGCTCGAATTCGCCGCGTGCGACAGCGCCGCGCAGCTTGCGCTCGAGATCGAGCCGCGCCGTCGCAGCACGGTTCATCTCGTCGGTGTAGAACTGGAACTTCGCGCGCCCCGCGGCTTTGGCGTGATACATCGCGGTGTCGGCGTTGCGCATCAGCGCCGCCGGGTCGGCGCTGTCGTCGGGAAACAGGCTGATGCCGATCGACGGCGTCGTGTGAAGCTCGGTCGCCTCGACGCAATACGGCGCGGACAGCTCCGCGAGCAGCTTCGCCGCGACGTGCGTGACGTCGTGCGCGCCGCCGATGCCTTGCAGCACGACGACGAATTCGTCGCCGCCGAGGCGCGCGACGGTGTCCGTTTCGCGCACCGCCTCGCGCAGGCGCCGTGCGACCTGCTTCAGCAGTTCATCTCCGACCGGGTGGCCGAGGGAGTCGTTGATGTGCTTGAAGCGATCCAGATCGAGGAACATCACCGCCAGCCGCTGCCCGTTGCGCCGCGCCTCGGCGACCGACAGCTGCAGTCGGGCGGTCAGCGAGAAGCGGTTCGCGAGGCCGGTCAGCGTGTCGTGGTAGGCCAGATGCTGGATATCCGCCTCGGCGCGCTTGCGCGCGGTGATGTCCGAGAAAATCGCGATGAAATGCGTGATCGCCCGCGTTTCGGGATCGCGCACGCCGTTGATCATCAACGCGCGCGGATAGCGTTGCCCGTTGCAGCGCACGCCCGTCGTTTCCCCCGACCACGAACCGTGCGCGCTGACGATCGCCCAGACGGTGCGCGAATCCGGCCCGCCCTCGCCCTCCTCGCCGTCCTCGCCGCCGGGGCGAAAGCACGTGCCTTGCGCCGCCGCCGCAGCGATGCCGGTGATCTCGGTGTAGGCAGGGTTGACCGACACGATGCGATGGCCCAGGTCGGTGATGACGATCGCGTCGGGGCTGTTTTCGAACACTTTGTCCGCGAGCTGCAGGCGCTCCTCGTCGCGCTTGCGCGCAGTGATGTCGGCGTAGGTCGTGACGAAGCCGCCCTGCGGCAGCGGCTGACCCTGGACGAGCAGCACCGTGCCGTCGCGCCGGCGGCGCTCGAAGCTGTGCGGCGCCGCGTGACGCGCGCGGGCGAGAAGCTCGGCGACGACCTGGTCCGGGTCGCCGGGGCCGTACTCGCCGCGCGCGGCGTTGTAGCGGAACAGCGTCTCGAGCGATGGCAGGCGATCGGCAAACAGGTCCGGCGGGAAATCGAGCAAACGCTTGAATTCCTCGTTGCACGCGACGAGCTGCAGCTCGTGGTCGACGAGCGACACGGCGCACGGAATGTGGTCGAGGATCGTCTGCAGCATCGCCGCGCGCTGCACCACTTCATTTTCCCCGCAGGCGTGTACGGTCACGCCCGCGTCGGCGGTCATGAAAATGCCCGCCCTCCCCGCCTGGGCGGCGCTGGAAATCCCCCCGGCAACGAGCGCTTCGCGGCGGCGGCGATAACGGCGGTAGATCGGGCGTCCTGCGGCGAGCAGCACCGCCAGCGTCAGCACTCCGGCGCCAAAACCCGCAGTCGCCGGCGCGGTGGCGGCCGGTGCGTCGCTCTGCCTCGCAGCGGTGCCCGACGCGAGCGCGAGACCGGCGGGTGCAGCGAGGACGACGGACAATGCGAATGAAAGGAGAACCGTCTTGTGCGAAAACATGCCGGCAGGTTATGAGCGGTTGGGAGCGTTGCCATCCGGAGCCCATCCGCGCAGGACCAGCCCAGTCTGGGGCGATTCTGACAGCCCGTTTCCGGCCTTACAAGCCTGCACTGCAACGATACGCGCGCGTATGGGCTTGCCCGCGGCACCCCGGCACCCGAGAATGGGGTTCGGGGCAATCCAATTGATAACCACTGGAAGGGAGACGAACATGAGCCTGCACGTCGTCGTATCGTTCGGCGCGGGACGCGACTATGAATTCACGGTGCACGAGGCCGACACGGCGGACCTGACGAAGGATCAGGCGCGTGCCTGGCTGTCGCAGGAGTTCGAGACGCTCGAATGCACGCCGTCGAACCCGATGGGGAAGATTCTTGCGCTCGACATGATCCTCAACGTCGCCAAATATGGCGGCGAGGAGCGTTTCAGGCAGGCCGACGAGTGGGCGCAGCGCTTCGCGGCAGTCGCCACGGTCGTGCTCGGGCGCCCGGTGCTGAAAGTGGACGTCGCGAACTTCGTCGTCGGCTGAGCACGCCGGGTCCGCGGTGGCGGCCGCGCAGTACCGCGGCTTGTCGCGGACCGCTTCAGTCGGGGCGGCCGAGCCGATACACCGCGACGCTGGCGAGGAAGTTCGGCTCTTCCTCGATCAGCGTGCTCTCGTCGAAAGCCAGGCGCTCGCGCACGACGATGCCGTTCATTGCGCACAGCGCATCGAAGTCCGCGATCGTGAAGAAGCGCACGTTCGGCGTGTTGAACCACTGGTGCGGCAGGCTTTCCGAAACCGGCATGTGGCCGTTGAGGATGCTCTGGCGGTGGCGCCAGTAGCCGAAGTTCGGGAAGCTGACGACCGCTTCGCGGCCGACGCGCAGCATCTCGGCGAGGATGCCCTGGGTGTTGTGCATCGCCTGCAGCGACAGGCTCATGATGACGTGGTCGAAGAAGCCGTCTTCGAGCCCGGCGAGGCCTTTTTCCATGTCCATCTGGATCACATTGACGCCGTTGCGCACGCACGCCAGCAATTTGTCCGCGTCGTTCTCGACACCGTACCCCTGCACCTCGCGGACTTCAGCGAGGTGCCTGAGCAGGCTGCCGTCCCCGCAGCCCAGATCGAGCACCCGCTCGCCCGGCGAAATCCACTTCGTGATCACTTCGTAGTCGTAGCGGTAGGCCATCGTCAAACCTTGATGCGGTCGAAATAGGCGGCAAGCAGCCCGTGGTAATGCGCGTCGTCGAGCAGGAACGAGTCGTGCCCGGCGTCGCTCTCGATCTGCGCGTAGCTGACGTTGCGGCGGTTGTGCAGCAGGCTGTAGACGATCTCGCGGCTTCTCGCCGGCGAGAAGCGCCAGTCGGTCGAAAACGACACGACGAGGAAGTCCGCGCTCGCGCGCGCGAGCGCCGCGCGCAGCAGGCCGCCATGCTCGAACGCGGGGTCGAAGTAGTCGAGCGCCTTGGTCGTCAGCAGATAGGTATTGGCGTCGAAGAAGCCGGCGAACTTGTCGCCCTGGTAGCGCAGGTAGGACTCGATCTCGAACTCGACGTCATAGCTGTAGACCGCTTTGCCGTGGCGCAGCGTGCGGCCGAATTTGTCGGCCATCGCATCGTCGGACAGGTAAGTGATGTGGCCGAGCATGCGCGCGAGCTTCAGCCCGCGTGCCGGCACGACGCCGTGCTCGTAGTAGTGCCCGCCGTGGAAGTCCGGGTCGCTCAGGATCGCCTGACGCGCGACTTCGTTGAACGCGATGTTCTGCGCGGTGAGCCGTGGTGCCGACGCGATCAGCACCGCGTGCGCGATGCGCTCCGGGTACTGCAGCGTCCACGACAGCGCCTGCATGCCGCCCAGGCTGCCGCCGACGACTGCCGCGAAACGTTCGATGCCAAGGCGGTCGGCGAGCCGCGCCTGGACCGCGACCCAGTCCTCGACGGTGACGAACGGGAAATCCGCACCCCACGGTTTGCCGCTCGCCGGATTGATCGACGCCGGGCCCGTCGTGCCGTGGCACCCGCCGAGGTTATTGACGCCGATGACGAAGAACTTGCGCGTATCGAGCGGCTTGCCGGGTCCGACGAGGTTGTCCCACCAGCCGATGTTGCCGGGATCGTCGGCATAGTGGCCGGCGACGTGGTGCGAGCCGGACAGCGCATGGCATACCAGCACGGCGTTGCTGCGTGCGGCATTGAGCTCGCCGTAGGTTTCGTACAGGAGTTCGTATTCGGGCAGCGCGTCGCCGCTGCGCAGCGGCAGCGGCTCGGCGAAATGCGCCCGCTGCGGGACGACGACGCCGACGGATTGGGGTTGGATCATGTTGTTCGCTGTAGACAAAAAAACCCAGCCGGCTGGGAAACGCGGACTGGGTCGCCCTCGCTTTAGCCGGATTTATTGAGCGCCCGCAAGCTGTGGTTCAAATCGGCGCGTGAAGGCGAAAAATTAGCGTGGCCGTGCGCAATTGTCAAATTCGCCGCACGACCGGCTCAGGCGGCGAACATGATGCGGTCCCGCCCCTCGTGCTTGGCGAGGTACAGCGCGTCGTCGACCCGTTTCATGAATTCCGCGAGCTCCTCGCCGGGTCGGCAGCTGCCGACCCCGAGCGAGACGGTGATGCGCAGCTGCCGCTCGTCGATGATGAACGGATCGCCCCCGACGCAGGCGCGCAGCCGCTCGGCGTTGTCGCCTGCGGTGCAGGGTTCGGTGTCCGGCAGCATCACGAGGAACTCTTCCCCGCCCCAGCGCGCGCATACATCGTATTCGCGCACTGAGGCCGCGAGGCGCGCCGCGACGGCCGTCAGCGCGTGGTCGCCGAACTCGTGCCCCCAAGTGTCGTTGATGTCCTTGAAGTGGTCGATGTCGATGATCATGATGACGAACGAGCGGCCGCCGCGCTGGGCACGCAGATGCTCCTCGCGCAAGCGCTTCAGCGCATGGCGCCGGTTCGGCAGCCCGGTGAGGGCGTCGCGATGGGACAGCCATTCGAGCCGCTGGTTGAGTTCGCGCAGCATGCCCTGGTACTGGTCGCTGATGCGCACGATCTTTTCGAGCCTGCGCAGCTGACGCCGGTAATTGACGGCATGGCCGGCACCGCGGTCGCGCTCCGCGGCCTGGTAGTGGTCGCTGATGCGGGTGATGCGCTCGAGCTGGCAGAGGTGGTCCGAAAAAGCGTCGTAGAGCTCGGCAAGCGGCGCGCGCAACGGGTTGTCCCGGTGTTCGGGATCGCTCAGCAGCGCCTCGATGCGTTCGTGCAGCGGGTGCTCCCCGGGCCGCAGGGGAAATGCTGAATTCATTGTCACGAACCCGGAATGATCTCGAAGGGGAAGGTGTAGTCTTCCTTGAATTCGGCAGCCAGATCGGCGACGCGCTCGTTGTCACGGTCATAGCGCCAATTCACCGTGACTACCTGCCCGCGCTCGTGCGCATCCTGCAGCGCGTCGAAAATGTCCATCATCGCGCGCACGCTGCTCGTGTTGAGATACAACAGTTTCAGCTCGAGCGTCAGCGGCTGCAGGACATCGTCAAGAAAGCCGGCGATCCAGTCGATGACCGGCTGGAACAGCTCGAAGGAATTTTCCGGATAGGAGTCGCCGCTCATTTCCAGCCGCCCGGCGGTGCGGTCGGTGCGGATGAGGGGCGTCGATTCGGTGGCAGGAATCTCGAAATCGTTCACTTCGGACCTCGGTTCAAATCACCACGCGCAGGCTGAAGAAGGCGTGTTGGGGGTCAAGGGTTTTGACGCTGCAGGCGAGCGGCTGGCTCGCTCGGCGCGCCAGGTCGATCAGCCCGAGTCCGGCGCCGGTCTTCGCCTGCGGGTCGCGGGGCTTGCGCATCTGCGTCTTGAACGCGGCTTTCAGCGCGGCCTTGTCGAGGGCGGCGAGTTCGCCGATGCGCGCGACCAGCGCCTCGCCGTCGTCATGGAGCACGACATTGCCGGCACTGACGACGTAATGCCCCGCGTCGTCGCGCGAAACGATGATCGTCGCTTCGGCTGCGGCGCCGCTCACGCCGCTCGACGCGGCGTAGTGGCGGATGTTCTGGCTCAGCTCGATATAGGCCGAAAAAACGTCGGTGACCGCCGACGCGGACTCGGCGAGCCCCTCCATGTGCTTGCGCAGGGCCTTGCCGATCTCCTCCATCAGCGTGGCCGAAAACGGCCCGTTGAAGCCCAGCATGATTCCCTGGCGCGAGAACGCTTCGCGCAACGACAACACATCCACCTCTTCCATCCTCACTCCCCGGAAACGGGGCCGGGCGCAGCCGCCCGACCTGGAATACGAAAACCGATCACTGCGATGTCGTCGCGCTGCGGACAGCTCCCCTGGTGCTCGGCCAGGTGGCGCCGCAGCGCCTGTTCCTGGCTCTTCATCGGCTGCGCGGCGATCCCGCCGAGCGCGGCTGCGAAGCGGCGCGTGCCGAAGCCGTAGCCGCGTTCGCCTCCGGCCTGGTCGAGGAAGCCGTCGGTAGTCAGATAATACGTGCAGCCGGGAGCGTCGGCGAGGATGACATTCTCGTAAATCGCACGCCGCCGCTCGCCGATGCTGCGCCGGCTGCCGCGAATCTGCTCGCAGCGCGTGCCCTCGCAGCGGTAGAGATCGACGTGGGCGCCGGCGAAAGTCACGCGGCCGCTCGCGAGGTCGACGTGGCACAGGCCGACATCCATGTTGGTCGCGAGGTGGCGGCTCGCTCCATCGCCCGGCAGCAGCGTACGCGTCGCGCTGTCCATGCGCGTCAGCAACGCGGCGGGATCCGACAGTTCGAGCTCCTGGACGGCCAGGTCGAAGCCGGCGTGCGCGATCATCGTCATGAACGCGCCGGGCACGCCGTGCCCCGCGCAATCGGCGATGCCGATGAGGAACTGCCCCGGTGCTTCGCGGAACACGTAGAAATCGCCGCCGACGGTGTCGCGCGGCTGCCACAGCACGAAGTGGTCGTCGGGCAGCGCGCGCAGCAGCTCGCGGTGCGGCAGCATCGCGTGCTGGATCAGGCCCCCGTAGCGGATGCTGTCCTGAATCTGCCGGTGCGTCGCGGCGATGCGGTCACGTGCTTCGGCAAGATCGCGGGTGCGTTCGGTGACGCGGCTTTCGAGCTCGCTGGTGTGGGCGTCGATCTGGCGCGCCATGCCGTCGAAAGCCCGCGTCAGCGAGCCGAGCTCGTCGGCGCGGCGCGTGTGCAGGCGCTGGCGGTAATCGCCCGCGGCGATGCGCTGCGCGGAGTCGGTCAGCTGCACCAGCGGCTGCAGGATCAGCCGGTCGACGCCCATGCTGACTGCGGCCGCGAACAGCAGCAGCAGCGCGATCGCGCCGAGCGCGAGCGGCCACAGCACGGTTTCGTCGATGACCTGCGCCGCCCCGAGGTCCACGGCGGTGATCACGTACCAGTCGAGCGCCGGCACGTAGGCCGCGCCGAGGACGCGCGGCTGGCCCTGCAGATCGACGCGCAGCGCGCCGCCACTGCCCGGGGCGTCGCGCAAGCCGGCGAGCATGCCGTCGAGCGCTTCGCGATCCGCCCCGTCCTCGACGAGCCCGTGCAGCGTGCGCCGCGGAGCGGCTTTGGTCAGCGCCGAGTACTCGATCAGCGACTGGTCGGGGTGGGCGAGGATCGCGCCGTCGCCATTGATGATGAAGTTCGTCACGCCCGAATCGACGGCGCCGACGAAAGTGGCGAGAAAGCGCGTGAGGTCGAGCCCCGAACCGGCCAGGCCGAGCACGCGTCCGCCTTCGTCTTCGCGCACCAACACGTTGAACCAGACTTTCGTGACCTTGAGCTTTTCGTCGACGTTGACGTTCAGCGCATACGGGCGGGCGTCGCGGACCGTGGCGAAATACCACCCGTCCTTGGGGTCGCTGCGCTGCAGCGTGTAGCTCGGCTTCACCCACGCATCGGGTGCGCGGCCGTCGCTGAAGTAGTAGTGCCCGCTGTCATTGGCGATGAGGAACACCGAAGTGTCGGCGAACGCGCGCCGGAACCGTTCCGCGTCGACGCCCGCCTGTCCCGAGTCGTCCGTGCCGCGCAGGAAGCGGCGAACGCTTTCGAGTTCGGCGAGGCGCTGCGACAGGCTCAGTTCGCGCGTGATCAGCGTGACGAGCTTTTGCGCCTGCAGCAGTGCGTGGTTGCGCGCGAAGCCGGCGCCGAAATGATCGCGGAAGGCGTCGAGGCCGGCCCGCCCGGCCAGCAGCGCGAACAGCGCCAGCAGCGCCAACAGCGCCGCGAGCCACAGGCCCGATTTCCACCGCAATCCCAAATTCGCTCTCCGTTCCCCGTATCGCTGCGTCGGCGTCCCGGCTCAGCCCGCGAGCCGCAGCACCGCCTCGCGTATTTTCGACTGCTCGTCCATCTTCAGGATACGCTGCACCCGCGGTGCGAGTTCGCCGACGTCCGCGCGCAGCACCTGCTGCTTGATCTCGAGGATGTTGCCGGGATGCATCGAGAAATTGCGCAGCCCCATGCCGAGCAGCAGCAGCGTATACGCCGGATCACCGGCCATCTCGCCGCACACCGACACCGGCAGGCCGAAGCGCGCGCCGGCCTGGATCGTGCCGCTGATCAGCTTCAGCACTGCCGGGTGGAGCGGGTCGTACAGATGCACGACGGCTTCGTCCGAGCGGTCGATCGCGAGCGTGTACTGGATCAGGTCGTTCGTGCCGATCGACAGGAACGACAGACGCCGGATGAACATGCCGAGCGCCAGCGCCGCGGCCGGCACTTCGATCATGCCGCCCACCGCGAGCCGTTCGTCGAACTTGACCCGTTCGGCGCGCAGTTCGACCTTGGCTTTTTCGATCAGCGTCAGCGTCTGGTCGATTTCGTGGGCGTGCGCGAGCATCGGGATCATGATCTGCAGCTGCCCGTGCGCCGACGCGCGCAGCAGCGCGCGCAGCTGCGTCTTGAACATCTGCGGTTCGGCGAGCGAGTAGCGGATCGCGCGCAGGCCGAGCGCCGGGTTCGGTTCGAAGCGCGTGCCGACGCCGTTGAGCGCCTTGTCCGCGCCGACGTCGAACGTGCGGATCGTCACCGGCTTGCCGGGCATCGACTTCAGCACCGCGCGATAGGCTTCGTACTGTTCTTCCTCGTCGGGCAGCGCGTCGCGGCCGATGAACAGGAACTCGGTGCGGTACAGGCCGACGCCGTCGGCATTGACCGCCTTGACCTGGTTGAGGTCCTTCGGCCCCTCGATGTTCGCCAGCAGGTTGACGTTCTCGCCGTCGAGCGTCGTCGCGCGCGTGTCCTTGAGCCGGTTGAGCTTCGAGCGCTCGACTTCGAGCTCGGTGCGGCGCAGCCGGTATTCCTCGATGATATGTTCATCGGGTCCGACGATGACGACGCCGCGGGTGCCGTCGATGATCAGCAGCTCGTCTTCCTCGACGAGCTGGCGGATGTGGTGCAGCCCGACGACTGCCGGAATGCGCAGGCTGCGCGCGACGATCGCGGTGTGACTGGTCGGGCCGCCGACGTCGGTGACGAAGCCGTCGATGTTGTGGTCGCGAAAACCGATCGTGTCGGACGGCGACAGGTCGTGCGCGACGACGATCGTGCCGAGCCCGTCGCGGCGTTTCGGCGGCAGGTGACCCGGATGGCCGAGCAGCACCTTGACGAGGCGCTCGACGACCTGCACGACGTCGGCCTTGCGTTCGCGCAGGTACGGATCTTCGATCTGCTCGAACTGCTCGACGACGTGTTCCATCTGCTGGACGAGTGCCCACTCGGCGTTGCAGCGGCGCGCTTCGATCAGCTCGCGTGCGGCGTCGACGAGCATCGGATCGGACAGCATCATCAGCTGCAGGTCGACGAAGGCGCCGACCTCGCTGTGCGACTGGCCCGTTGTCGCGGCGGCCTTGAGGCCGATCAGCTCGCCCTGCACCGTCGCCACCGCTTCGTCGAGGCGGTCCATTTCCTCGGGCAGGTATTTGGCTGCGACGTGGTAGTGATTGACTTCGAGCATCGCGTGCGAAACGAGATGGACGTGGCCGATCGCGATGCCCTGTGAAACCGGCAGGCCGTGGATCGTGAAGGGCATGGCTTACTCTCCCTCGCCGAAGCGGTCCGCGATCAGCTCCAGGATGGCTTCGAGAGCCGCGTCGGCATCGCGTCCCGACGTGTCGACGATGATCCGCGAGCCCTGCGCGGCGGCCAGCATCATCACCCCCATGATGCTTTTCGCATTGACGCGGCGGCCGTTGCGCTCGAGCCAGATGTCGGCGCCGTAGCTGCTGGCCGTCTGCGTGAGTTTCGCCGACGCGCGCGCGTGCAGCCCCAGTTTGTTGATGATTTCGGTTTCAGCTCTCGGCATCGCGGGTCCGCCTCGTCACTGGATGTGCACGACGCCGTCGCAGCCGCCCGCGACGGCGCGCTGCACGAGCGTGTTCATGTCCCGTTCGCGGTAAGTCAGCACGCGCAGCAGCATCGGCACGTTGACGCCGGCGATGATCTCGATCCTCCCCGGCACCGCGAGCTTCGTCGCGATGTTCGACGGCGTCGCGCCGAACACGTCGGTCAGCACCAGCACCCCGTGGCCGCTGTCGGTCCATGCGAGCATCTGGCGCGCGAGCGGCAGCATGTCGAGCGGATCGTCCTGGGCGGAGACGCCGAGCTGCACGGTTTGCGCGGGACGTTTGTTGAGCACGTGGCTCGCGCACTGGATCAGCGATTCGCCGAGCGTGCCGTGCGTGATGAGGAAGATGCCGATCATGATGGACGAGGGAAGTGTTTCGGCGATTGTAGCTGACGACGGCGCAGCTGCCGCGAATGCCGTAGCGGCGCCTACCGGCCCTGCCGGTGCGGCGCGGGGCCAGGGTACAAAAAAGCCGCCCTTGCAGGCGGCTGTCGTGCGCTCGGACCGTCGAGACTCAGCTCACTCGAGGCCTTGGCTCGCGAGGTATTCCTCGTAGGTGCCGCGGTAGTCGATGATCGTGCCGTCGAGCCGCATTTCGATGATGCGGCTGGCGAGCGACGAGACGAACTCGCGGTCGTGCGAGATGAAGATCAGCGTGCCGGCGAACTTCTCGAGGCCGGTGTTCAGCGACTCGATCGATTCCATGTCGAGGTGGTTCGTCGGCTCGTCCATCAGCAGCACGTTCGGTCGCGACAGCATCAGTTTGCCGAACAGCATGCGGCCCTGTTCGCCGCCGGAAATCACGTTGACCGGCTTTCTCACGTCGTCGCCGGAAAACAGCAGCCGGCCGAGCGTGCCGCGGATCAGCGTCTCGAGATCGCCGCCCTGCGAGTCGACGGTGACCCGCGCATAGTCGGCGATCCATTCGGTCAGACTCTCGGTGCCGGCGAATTCGGCCGCATGATCCTGCGCGTAGTAGCCGGGCTTCGCTTTCTCGGCCCATTTGACGGCGCCTTTCTGCGGCGCGAGGCCTCCCGACTGCGGGCCGACGAGCAGCTTCATCAGCGTCGTCTTGCCGACGCCGTTCTCGCCGATGATCGCGACTTTCTCGCCCGCCTCGATCGCGATCGAGAACTTGTCGATCAGCGGCTTGGTCATGCCTTCGTACGCGAACGACAGGTTCTGCACTTCGCACGCGAGGCGGTGCAGCTTGTCCTTGTCGTCGTAGTCGAAGCGGATCCACGGATACTGGCGGCTGGACGGCTTGACGTCCTCGGGCTTCAACTTGTCGATCAACTTCAGGCGGCTCGTCGCCTGCTTGGCTTTCGACTTGTTCGCCGAGAAGCGCCGCACGAATTCCTGCAGGTCCTGGATCTTTTCCTTCGCGCGGGCGTTGGCGGACTGCTGGCGCTGGCGCGCGAGCGTCGCCGCTTCCATGTAGTCGTCGTAGTTGCCGGCGTACACGGTGATCGTGCCGTAGTCGAGGTCCGCCATGTGCGTGCACACCTGGTTCAGGAAGTGGCGGTCGTGAGAGATGATCACCATCGTGCTGTCGCGCTGGTTCAGCACGTCCTCGAGCCAGCGGATCGTGTTGATGTCGAGGTTGTTCGTCGGCTCGTCGAGCAGCAGGATGTCCGGGTTCGCGAACAGCGCCTGACACAGCAGCACGCGCAGCTTCCAGCCCGGCGCGACGTTCTTCATCGGCCCGTTGTGCAGTTCAGTGCCGATGCCGACGCCGAGCAGCAGCTCGCCGGCGCGCGCTTCGGCAGTGTAGCCGTCGTACTCGGCGAACTTGCCTTCGAGCTCGGCGGCGTGCATGTAGTCTTCCTCGGTCGCTTCGGGGTTCGCGTAGATCGCGTCCTTCTCCGCCATGCACGCCCACATCTCCTCGTGGCCCATCAGCACGACGTCGAGCACGCGCACATCCTCGAAGCCGAACTGGTCCTGCCTGAGGTAGGCCATGCGCTCATGCGGATCTTTCGACACGTTGCCGGCCGACGACTCGAGCTCGCCGCACAGGATTTTCATGAACGTCGACTTGCCCGCGCCGTTGGCGCCGATCAGGCCGTAGCGGTTGCCTTCGCCGAATTTGACGGAGACATTCTCGAACAGGGGCTTGGCCCCGAACTGCATGGTGATGTTGGCGGCGACGAGCACGGCGGAATCCTGATTTTCAGATAAAACAAAGCTTTGCATTATAGCGCAGAAGGCTGTGGCGCGCGGGAGCGGCTGTCGCAGTGTGGGATTTCATCCCATTTTTTTGCGCCCGGCTCTGGTATCCCGGCGTTGTCGGCGTCAAACTTGAGTCATGTCTCCGATCCGCCAGCTGCCGTCCTCTCCGTTTGCCGCGATTCGCGTGGCACTGGGCATCGGCCTGCCTTTGCTCGGCGTCGGGCTGCTGATGCTCGGCTTGCTCGGCGTCGTGTCGTATGGCGTCCTGCCGTCGGTGGAGTCGCTGCGCAGTCGCGGCTGGCAGCCGGTCGAAGCCTCGATCGAGTCCGTGAGCCTGCACGGGCCGCCGTCGAACCTGCATCCGCCGCTCGATTCAGTGCGGATCCGCTATCGCTACCGCTTCGGAGACGTCGACCACGACGGCGTGCGCTACGATCCGCACGACGGGCAGTACGCGCGCGACTCGAGCCAGGCGGTCATCGCCGGCCTGCAGGCTTCGCCGAGAATCACGGTGTGGGTGAATCCGTCCGACCCGGATGATGCGATGGTATTCCGCGAGCTGCGCTGGGGAGTGTTCCTCTTCACGTTCCCGGCGCTCGCGCTTGCGCTGGCGGGGGGGCTGATGCTTTTCGTCGGCATGCTCGCGTGGAGCCAGGCGGACTCCGGCGCGCGGCCGGGCAAGCCCGAGCAGCTTTAGCCGGACGGGCCGCCAAAGCGGCATCGTAGCGCGGCGGTGCGCGCGTCGCCGGTCGCGTCGCCGCCCCGAAAAGGCATGCCGATTGCTGCCGGAACCTCCCAGGCGGCCCGCGTGCGGCCGCTTCAGTCCGTTCGGAGAACCCGATGAGCCGCCCGCGAACCTCGCCGCGTCGCCTGGGCCTGCGCGGCGAGATGCTGCTCGCGCTGCTGCCGACGCTCACCGTGCTGGCGGTGCTCGGGCTCGTGCAGATGTTGAGCGACCAGCGCCTGCTGTTCGCGTCGCTTGCATCGAGTGCATTCCTGATTTACCTCGAGCCGGAGCATGCGACCAATCGCGTCACGACGCTCGTCGTCGCGCAGATGTCGGCCGCAGGGATCGGCCTGCTGACCTACGTCGCGCTCGGCCCCGGCTACGTCTCGGCGGGCATCGCGATGGTCGCCGCGATCGTGCTGATGATCGTCGTCGACGCAGTGCATCCGCCGGCGGTGTCGACGGCGCTGAGCTTCGCGCTGCGTGCGGGCGACGAGAGCAATATCGCGATCTTCGGACTCGCGGTCGTGATCACCGCGCTGCTGGTCGCGTTGCAGCGGGCCGCGGTGTGGATGCTGAGGCGGTACCGCGCGTAATGGGGACCGGCAGACAACCGGGAGCGGAGGCGCGCGATGTTCGGTCATACGGAGGAATGGGTCCGCTTCGGCGTCGAGTGGCTGCGGCTTTTCGTCGAGACGCTCAGCGCGACGATCGTCGCCGTCGGCCTCGTCGTCGCGCTGCGCGCGCTGGCGGTGCACTGGCGCGAGCAGCGCGGCCAGGACTTCAACTCGATCCGGCTGCGCTTCGCGCGCTATCTTGCGCTTGCGCTCGAGTTCCAGCTCGCCGCCGACATCCTGTCGACGGCGATCGCACCGAGCTGGGAGCAACTCGGCAAGCTCGCCGCGGTCGCGGTGATCCGCACCGGACTGAACTATTTCCTGATGCGCGAAATTCGCACCGAGCGCCACGCCGAGCCGACGCACGGCTGAGGAAACGATCGCCGAAAGCCTCGAGCATCCGTGGGGCCGCGCATTCCTGCCCGCCGGCCGGAGGCTCGTGAGCGCGCGGCCCGGGCGGCTGCGCATCGTGTCTCGCGACGGCCGGCTGTCCGCCGTCCAGGCCGTCGACCGGCCCGTTCAGGGCTGGAGCGCCTTGTGCAACTCGCCTGTCTCGCTCGCGCCCTGCCTGGGGGCGAGCTCACCGCTGAGGATCGCGGCCGGGGTGATGTTCGGCGTGTCGTAATACGCACGGGTCTCGTCTTCGTCCCACTGAACGTCGGCGTGTAAGCTTTACATGCTCGATCCGACTGCTTGCCGCATGGATAGGCGTGCCAGTTCGAGGCTGAGGAAGACCGAATCAGCCCGATGCTGGCCGGGGCGAACCGCCCGGAGGCTGGGGATGGGAGTCGGCTCGCCCGGCTACCTGCTCACGCTGCCGCTCATCGCGCGCGGATCAGCGCGAGCCCGCTCACCGGATCGAAAACCCGCTGCAAGTGGGCGGGCGCGTCGGTGAGCACGACCTCGAGCGTCGGGCGCACGTCGGCCGCGAGCAGATGGCCGCCGCGGGTGGTGCCGTCGCGCCGCCCGACGACGACGTGCGCGTGCAGCTTCGGGCGGCCGTCCTGCAGCGCGATGTCGCCGATGAGGCTGAGCACTTCGACCTGCTCGTCGACGTCGATCCGCAGATACTCCTTGCGCTCCCAGTCGAAGTAACCGAGCGTGACGCGCTCGAACGCACCGATCGCGGTCAGCCGGCTCGCGGCCAGAGCGCGCTCGGCGGCGAAGCGCTCGAGACTGGTGACGACTTCGTCGCCGCGGTCGAAAATCAACGCGAACGTGCGCTCGGGTGCGTCGTTGATCAGTTTTGCATGCATGTCGCCTCCCGCATCGTCGCCGTGTCTTGCGTCCGTTGCAGCCCGCGTGCCCGACGCGGAGCACGCCGTGGGTGGCGTCGCCGCGCCGCCGAACCCGACCCGCGTTGGCCGGGCGAGCAGGCTACAGAAAGCGGGCGATGAAGCACGGTGCCGCGCCGCGGACCGCAGGCGGCAGCGGCAGCCATACGCGCCGCCCGGCGCCGGGGACGCGCGCGACAGGTGCGCCGGCCGCATCCTCGAGACGTTCGAGGCGCACCGTGTCGTTGCCGCCCGGATGCACGAACTCGAGCCGGTCGCCGATGCCGAAAGCGTTTTTCACCTCGACTTCGGCGAGGCCGCGCACGGCATCGAAGCCGAGCACTTCGCCGACGAGCAGGCTGCGGCCGGACTCGGAGTGGCCGCGCAGGTAGTTCTGGTGCTCGGGCGTGTGATGCCGCTCGTAGAACCCGTCGGTGTAGCCGCGGTTCGCCAGCCCTTCGAGCTCGCCGAGCAGGCGCACGTCGAACGGCCGCCCGACGACCGCGTCGTCGATCGCGCGGCGGTATGCCTGGCTCGCGCGCGCGGCGTAGTACGGGCTTTTCGTGCGCCCTTCGATTTTCAGCGAATCGACCCCGATCGCGATGAGCCGCGCGATGTGCTCGACTGCACGCAGGTCCTTCGAGTTCAGGATGTAGGTGCCGTGCTCGTCTTCCTCGACCGGCATCAGTTCGCCCGGCCGCGTGCCTTCCTCGATCAGCCACACGCGCTCGCTCGCAGCGTGGCGCGGGCCGCTGCCGGGGCCCGTGCCCTGCGGCACGCGGCGCACGTCGCCGCTGTCGTCCTCGGCCGCGTCGTGGACCTTGTAGTCCCAGCGGCACGAGTTCGTGCAGCTGCCCTGGTTCGGGTCGCGGTGGTTGAAGTAGCCCGACAGCAGGCAGCGGCCCGAATAGGCGACGCACAGCGCGCCATGCACGAATAGCTCGAGCTCGACATCCGGGCACGCGTCGCGGATCTCGGCCACTTCGTCGAGCGACAGTTCGCGCGACAGGATGATCCGCTTGACGCCGATCGACGCCCAGAAGCGCACTGCCGCGTAGTTCGTCGTGTTCGCCTGCACCGACAGGTGAATGGCGATGTCCGGCCAGCGCTCGCGCACCATCATCATCAGGCCCGGGTCGGCCATGATCAGCGCGTCGGGACCGAGCGCGACGACGGGTTCGAGGTCGGCGAGAAAGCTGCGGACTTTCGTGTTGTGCGGGTAGATGTTGTTGACGAGGTAGAACGCCTTGCCCGCGGCGTGCGCCTCGTCGATGCCTTGCGCGAGCACGTCGAGCTTGCCGAAGCTGTTGTTGCGCACGCGCAGCGAATAGCGCGGCTGACCGGCATAAACGGCATCGGCGCCGAACGCGAACGCGGTGCGCATCATCTGCAGCGAGCCGGCGGGGGCGAGGAGTTCCGGAAGGCGCAGCGGGAGTGTCGTGGCGGGCATCGGAGGGAAACGCTCAAACCGGCATTTTAGTAGTCCGTTCCAGAAAAATCATTCCAATGAGTCCGTTCGGCCTGAGCTTGTCGAAGGCCAGTTGCGGCAAGGCAATTGCGGTTCGACAGGCTCACCGCGAACGGTAACTGGTTTGCTGGAACGGACTACTAGTGTCCTGAGTTAAAAATTTGTTGAACAACTAGCTCATCCGCTGGTCTCTCATGCCGTACGATTGGCGACAGGAGGCAGCGATGGGCAGACCGAAGGTGGAGATCGTGCTGAACGAGAGCGAGCGCGAGCAGCTTGAAGCCTGGACGCGTCGGCGTAAGACCGCGCAGGCGCTCGCATTGCGCTCGCGGATCGTTCTCGAGTGTGCGACGGGTGTCGACAGCAAGGTTGTCGCGCAACGCTTGTCGGTGTCGCAGCAGATGGTATCGAAATGGCGCAACCGCTTTGACGCGAATCGGCTCGATGGCCTGCTCGATGCCCCGCGCTCGGGGGCGCCGCGTACGATCGACGATACCCGTGTCGATGCGGTGATTGCCAAGACGCTCGAAACGGTGCCGAAGAATGCCACCCATTGGAGTACGCGCAGCATGGCGCGCGAGATGGGGATGTCGCAGACGGCGGTCAGCCGCATCTGGCGCGCCTTCGGCCTGCAACCGCACCGGCAGGAAACATTCAAGCTCTCGACCGATCCGCTGTTCGTCGACAAGGTCCGCGACATCGTCGGGTTGTATCTGGATCCCCCGGTCAAGGCGATGGTGTTGTGCGTCGATGAGAAGAGCCAGATCCAGGCGCTCGACCGCACCCAGCCGATCCTGCCGCTGGCGCCGGGACTTCCCGAACGGCGAACGCATGACTATATGCGCCACGGCACAACGACTTTGTTTGCGGCGCTCGATGTCGCCACCGGAGAAGTCATCGGGGAACTGCACCGACGCCACCGCAGCCGCGAGTTTCTGGCCTTTCTGCGCACCATCGAAGCCAACGTCCCAGCCGGTCTGGACATCCATCTGGTGATGGACAACTACGGCACGCACAAGACGCCAAAGGTCAGGAGTTGGTTTGCCCGTCATCCGCGTTTCCACGTCCATTTCACCCCGACCTCGGCCTCCTGGATCAACCAGGTCGAACGCTGGTTTGCCGAGCTCACCGAAAAACAGATTCGTCGCGGCACCCACCGTTCCACCCGCCAACTCGAGCAGGCCATCCGCGACTACCTTGCTCGCTACAACGATGATCCCAAACCCTTCGCATGGACCAAATCAACTGACGACATCCTCGCCAGCCTTGAACGATTTTGTATGCGAATTTCTAACTCAGCACACTAGGGGCCGCCCGGGCCGACGTGTAGCATCATTCTTCGGCGAACGACGCCGTCGCCGTCGTTGCCGCCGTGAGCAGAACTTTTCCCGGCGTCCTGTATCGGCCGTTGGTCTTTCCCGGTTGCAGTTTCGAAGGCGTCCCGGCGGGGTCGCAGTTTGCTTCGCTTGTCGCGCCACCGTTTTTCACGACGAGGAACCGCTCCAATGCGCACGAGCCTTTCACTTGCTTTTGTCGTCGCGATCGCACTCTCCGCGTGTGCGGAAGACCAGGACCCGGACCCCGTCGTGCCGCTCCCGGAGAGGACTTCCCGCCCGCCGAACCCCGCAGGGCCGCAGCAACCCCAGCCGGTTCCGCGTTCGTATCCGACCGGGGAAAAGCCGACCGACCCGCATCTGGCGAAGGGCTACGCGGTGTACCGGGAAGGCTGCATGGGTTGCCACGACAGCGGCGCCGCGCAGGCGCCGGTGCTGACGAATAGCGATGAATGGCGGCAGCGGATCGACAAGGGCAAGGAAACCTTGTACCGGCACGCGATCGACGGATACCACGGCAACAGCGGATTTTGCCCGCCGAAGGGCGGCAGTCCGGGTTCGTGGAGCGACGATGAAGTGCGGGCAGCGGTCGATTACATGATGTTCACCGTGGCGCGCGCAGTGACGCCCGCAGAGTAGTCGAGGACGTGGCGGGCACGCGAATCGCTAAACCAGCGATAGCCGGCGGCGGGCCGCAGTATGCAACCCGTGCCCGTTGTCGGCTGGTCCCACGTTGGTAAAAAGGAGATGGACATGCAGAAAAGAACACTCGCAGTTTCGACGAATATCCTTGCGCTATCGCTTGCGGTCGCTGCCGGTTCGGCTTTTGCCGAAGGCAATTTGCAGCTCAGCCAGGCGACGCAGCCGCCGACGGAACGGACGAGCCAGGGCGAGGCGCGAAACGAGCGGCAACCAAGCCAGACCACTCAGCCGGCACAGTCAGGACAGTCAGCGCAATCCGCCCAGTCGGGGCAAAAGGATTCGGCGGGGCACCCGGTCGTCTACATGCTCGTCCCGGTCACCGTCGCCGACCGGGACCCGGCGATGAAAGAGGGCTGCTGGGCCAAGTTCCATGACGATCAGAATTTCCGTGGTGACACGCTGACGCTCGTCGGACCGGTCGACATGCCGGACATGACGGGCCCGTTCGGCATCGACTGGAAAGGCAAGATCAGCAGCGTCGAGACCGGCCCGAAAGCGACCGTGCAGGTGTACGACAACGAGAACTACAACGATCTCGTATCCACCTTCAAAGCGGGGCAGAAGGTCGAGGACGTCAGCAAGAAGATGGGGTTTTTCGACGAGTTCTCTTCGCTGAAGATCAGCTGCACGAAGTAGTCGGCCACGCCCGGCTCGGCGCTGCTCCACGCTCCCGGCGCGGGGACTCGGCCGTGGGACGCCGGGCAGCCAACCCGGCTGATGCGCCGCCGCCGTCCCGGTGCCGGACTCCTAAGGAAGCGCTGATTTATTCCGTTCGCCCTGAGCCCTTCGACTTCGCTCAGCACAGGCTTGTCGAAGGGCATTCCCTGCAACAACAAGGGCTTCGACAGGCTCAGCCCGAACGGTTTTGATTTATTCAGCGCTTCCCTAATGGTGACTCACCGGGACGGACACGGGCTGTGCCGGCCACACCCCGCGGGCGACGGCTTTCGCGCCATCGAAAACCAGCCAGCTCTGCTGTCCGTAGTGCGGCAGCGGACGGCTCGCGGCGTTGATCGCGCCGCTATCGGCGGCAGCGACGATCGCCAGCGGAACGCCCGAATCGAGGCGCAGCGTCCACATCCGCAGGGTGCCTTTACCGGCGACTTCGGACGGCGGCGGCGGAAGGGCGTGACGTTCGAGCCAGCGCAGAACAGCGTCGTGCTCTCCGATCACGAGCAGCGGGCGGTCGCCCGGCGGGAGTTCCGCGGCCTGGGAGTCGAAGCGATGATCGAGCAGCCGCATCGCCAGCGATCGTGTGGAGGGCGCGAAGGTCGCGTCGCCGAGCGTGACGAGTGCGGTTCGTGCATCGAACTGGAGCTCACGCAGGATCGGCGGCGCTTCCCGGCGATGAAGCCGCCGCAGCAGCCGGTTCTCGGGATCGAGCGTGATGCGCGTCGCCGCTTCCTCCGCGCCCAGTTCCAGCTCGAAGCGCTGTTCGGTCCGTTCGAGCCGGACGCGGCGATTTTCCTCGCCTTCCGTCGTACCGACGCGCAGCGGCACTTCGATGACGTACGGCGGTGCGCCCTGCGTCAGCGTCACGGCGACGTGGCCCTCGGCAGCGCGCCCTTCGACGAGCGCGACTTCGGCGAGGCCCGCACGCTCGAGCCACTGCTCGAAGAAGTGTTCGAGCCGCTGGCGCGACTCCGCTTCGAATGCCGCGCGCAGGTCGTCCCAGTCGGCGACGCGAAAGCGCTGCGTCTGCCAGAAACGCCGGATGGCCCGGTCGAACGCCGGCTCGCCGATGCGGTCGCGCAGCATCACGAACATCATTGCCGCCTTACCGTAGCCGATCGCCTGATCGACGCCGTGCGTGCGCGACGTGAACGCTGCCAGAGGACGGTCGGCACCGGGCGGAATGCCCGACAGCTCCCGCAGCCAGCCCTGGCGCATCGCGCGCGCCCTGTCGGCGCCGGCACGTTCGGCGTAATGGTAGTCGGCCATGAACGTCGTCAGCCCTTCGCTCCAGTTGCCGCTCGCGTAGTCGGGATAGACGCCGTTGCCCCACCAGTTGTGCAGCACTTCGTGGCCGAGCGACGTGGCCTTGATGAACGGCAGCTTCAGCACTTCGATGCCGAGATAAGTCAGCGTCGGCATGCCGAAGCCGGTCGGCGTCGGACTCGAGACGACGGCGAAGCTCGTGAACGGGTAGGGGCCGATCCAGCTCTCGTACAACGCGAGATAGTCGCGGACCGCGTCGAGATAGCCGGCGGCGAGCGGTTCGAGTTCGGCATGGAAATAGGTACGCAGCAAGATTGGCCGGCCGTCGCTCGAGCGCACGTGCCGCTCGGTGACGCGGTATGGACCGGCGACGAGGTCGATGCCTTCGGCCGGATGCGGGAAGTCGAATCGGGCGACAAGCCGCCCGCCGCGGGCGGACTCGGACTGCAGATGGCCGGCGACGAGGCCGTGCTGCCCTTCGGGAAGGTCGAGGCTCAGCGTGAACGCGTGCAGCAGCGCGCGACCTTTGCGGGCGACCAGCGGATACCACGCGGTGGACGACGGCAGGAAGCTGCCGTGAGGATCCGCGACCGGTTCCTGCATGCCGAGCGTGTCGCGGTGTTCGACGCCGGGCGCAAGGGCCGCGAGCGTGCCGTGCCAGGACAGCGCAAGCGTGCGTCCGGCGACGCCCGCCGGAACCGACCACCGCTGCAGCGCGCCCTGATGGCGCGGCTTGAGCGCGACGGGCTCCCCGTCGATGCGCAGCAAGCCGGCTTCGAAGCGGGAGTTCAGCAGCAGCTCGAATGGCGCTTCGCTGTCGATCGTGATCTCGGCGTCGCCGGACAGTTCGCGCCTGCCGGGGTCGAGGCGTACGGCGAGCCGGTAGGCCGCGGCCGGTTCGCTGGCCACAGCCGCCTCGAGCGGCGCCATCTGCGCCGAGGCGGGATTCAGCAGGATCACCGGAAGCGACAGCATGATCATCAGGCAGACCGCGTGAAACATTTCTCGGCGACTCGCGCAGCGTCGCTCAGCACCGACGTCTCCGGATGGAAGCACCCGGAGCGCGTTCCGGAGCGGGACACGGACACTTGACGTGGGCGGTGTTGCGAGGCGCGCAGTGCGCCGAGGCGGTCTGCAGGGTCACGGTCGCGCTCCTGACGAGGCAACGACGGGCAACGCGCCCGACCACTTTTGACGCGGCGGCAATGAGGGAGGTTCCGCGCGAGGATCACGCGGCGGAAAAACTCCGGCGCCCGAAGGCGCCGGAAAGTCCGATGCTGTGAGGACGACGGTTGCCAGGCCGCCGTCCCAGAAAATCAGTCGCTTTTCTTGTTTGTTGCGGCCGCGTTCGCTTCGATCGCCTTGATCGTCGCGTCGGCTGTGGCGGCGACGTTGGCTTCGGTGATCTCGACAGCCTGCCGCGTTGCCTTCGTCACGCTCTCATACGTCGAGTTTGCCGTCGCCATCGCCGAACGCATCGCCGCGACTGCGACTTCGCCACCCCCCGGCACGGAGCGGGCCGCTTTTTCGATGGCAATGGTCGCAAGCTTGTTCGCTTCGGCAAACTGCGCTTCGTAAGGCTTGAGACACTCTTCGAGGCTCTGCGCGACGATCTCGTAGCCGCTGCGATAGTATGCAAGCGATTTTTGCGCGAGCGGCTGGGCGAACGACGACTGCAGATCCAGGATTTCCGTCGGGTTCTTCGCGGCGAGCAGCGCACGGACGAAGCCACTGCCGTCTTCCAGCGCCGAACGCGCGGTGTTCAGGTTCAGGGCGATCAGGCGCTCGACGGACTCGAAAGCGGTGGTCGCGGATTTCAGGTACGTGTCGAGCGCCGGCTTGGCGAGGTCGCTGAACGGGTTGGGGGTATGGGTCATGGCAGGCTCCTGGAGGGTCGAAACATTCGGCAACCGCACGCAGGCCCGCTGTCGGGAGGCTTATCCTGCTGCAGTGCACAATTCCATTGTAGTCGCGGGCCGAGGCACGTCAACATGTTTTGTGCATTGCAACAACTGTTACGAGCAGCGGTTCAGCCGTTGCTGCCGAATCCGATCGGCGCCGGGGCGAGCTTCAGGATGCGCTGGTATAAGGCTTCGGCTTCTTCGCGGGGCTTGATGCCGAACAGCGGGTTGTCGTTCTCGCGGAACGCGACCGCGATCTCGGCCCACTGCTCGGCATCGAGCACGCGTTCGGCGATCGGCAGAAAGACGTCTTCCTCGGTGCGCAGGTGCTCCCATTCGAGGGCCGTGTAGCGGTCGACAGCGGCGAAGAACGCGTCGCGGGCGTCGCCGTCGCCACTCTGGAACGCGACGAGCTGCTTCTTCAGCTCGTCGACCATCGGATAGCCGAGCGCATGTTCGCGCTCCAGCCGCGCGATCAGTCCGTCGGCTTCGCGCGTGCGGCGCCGCACTGCGGCGAACAGGTACTTGTCTTCCTTCGGATGGTGCCAGCGGTCCGGATAGGACACGATGTAGTCGAGGATCGCGCGCAGCACCGGGAAATTCGGCGCCGCTCCGCGGCGCATCTCCTTGACGAGGTAGCGCAGCGAATACAGCACCGCGCTGATCGCGAGGTGCTCGTCCCTGATGATCTGGATCGCTTCCGGTTTCACGGCTGCACCTCTTTTCCCCGCGCCGGACGGATTACGCTCGCTCGATCGCGAGCGCGATCCCCTGGCCGACGCCGATGCACATCGTCGCGAGGCCGAACCGCCCGCCGGTAGTCTCGAGCTGGTTCAGCGCCGTCGTCACGAGCCGGGCGCCGGATGCGCCGAGCGGATGGCCGATCGCGATCGCGCCGCCGTTCGGGTTCACATGCGCGCCGTCGTCGGGCAGGCCGAGCTGGCGCAGCACCGCCAGTCCCTGCGCGGCGAACGCTTCGTTGAGTTCGATCGTGTCGAAGTCGCGCACCGACATGCCGAGCCGTGCGAGCAGTTTGAGCGTCGCCGGTGCCGGGCCGATGCCCATGATGCGCGGCGCGACGCCCGCTGCGGCGCTGCCGAGGACGCGGGCACGCGGCGTCAGGCCGTGGCGCTTGACCGCTTCTTCGGAAGCCAGCAGCAGCGCGCACGCGCCGTCATTGACGCCCGACGCGTTGCCGGCGGTGACGCTGCCGTCGGGGCGCACGACGCCCTTGAGCTTGGCGAGCGTCGCCAGCGTCGTGTCCGGGCGCGGATGCTCGTCGGCGGCGAGCACGAGCGGCTCGCCTTTCTTGCGCGGCACTTCGACTTTCACGATTTCGCGCTCGAAGAAGCCGCGCTCGGCAGCGGCGGCCCAGCGCTGCTGGCTGCGCAGCGCGAACGCGTCCTGGTCGGCGCGGCTGACGCCGAAGTCGGTGGCGACGTTCTCGGCGGTTTCGGGCATCGCGTCCATGCCGTACTGCGCTTTCATCAGCGGGTTCACGAAGCGCCAGCCGATCGTCGTGTCCTCGATCTTCGCCGTGCGGGAGAACGCGCTGTCGGCCTTGCCGAGGACGAACGGCGCGCGGCTCATGCTCTCGACGCCGCCGGCGATCATCAGCTCGGTTTCGCCCGCGGCGATCGCGCGCGCGGCCATGCCGATCGCGTCGAGGCTGGAGCCGCACAGGCGGTTGATCGTGCTGCCGGGCACTTCGACCGGCAGGCCGGCGAGCAGTGCCGCCATGCGCGCGACGTTGCGGTTGTCTTCGCCGGCCTGGTTGGCGCAGCCGTACAGCACGTCGTCGACGGCCTGCCAGTCGACGCCGGGGTTGCGCTCGACAAGCGCCTTGATCGGCAGCGCGGCGAGGTCATCGGCGCGCACGCCGGACAGGGTGCCGCCGTAGCGGCCGAATGGCGTGCGGATCGCGTCGCAGATGAAGACGGAGCGGGTCATGACGGCTTTTCCTTCGGGGTCAGTAAGTTTCGACGTGGAAGCGCGCGTTGGCGAGCAGCTTCGGCTGCAGCGCCTCCCAGTCCGCGCCGTTCGCCCGACAGATGTCGCGGAACGCTTCGAGCACGCCCGATTCCATGCCTTTCAGGCCGCAGATGTAAATGTAGCAGTTGTCGTCGTTGAGCATGCTGAACACCTTGTCGGCGCGCTCGCGGATCGAATCCTGCACGTATTTCTTCGGCTCGCCGGGCACGCGCGAGAACGCGAAGTTGATGTCGATGAAGTCTTTCGGCAGCTTCTGCAGCGGGCCGAAGTACGGCAGCTCGGACGGCGCGCGCGCGCCGAAGAACAGCACCAGCTCGCCACCTTCGTTGCGCTCGCGGCGGCGGCGGCGGCGCTCGGTCATCGCGCGCATCGGCGCCGAGCCGGTGCCGGTGCAGATCATCATGATCGACGAGCCGGGGTGGTTCGGCATCAGGTAGGTCGAGCCGTAAGGCCCGGTGACCTGCACCGCGTCGCCTTTCTTCAGGTCGCAGATGTAGTTCGACGCGACGCCGCGCGCGGGCTTGCCTTCATGGTCTTCGGTGACGCGCTTGACCGTCAGCGACAGGTTGTTGTAGTGCGGGCGCTCGCCGTCGCGCGGGCTTGCGACCGAGTACATGCGCAGCAGGTGCGGGCGTCCCTTGTCGTCGGTGCCTGGCGGAATGATGCCGATCGACTGGCCTTCGAGTACCGGGAACGGCGTCGAGCCGAAGTCGAGGACGACGTGGTGGATGTCGCTCGAAGCGTCCGCGTCGGTGAGCCGGTAATTGCCGGTGACGGTCGCGGTGATCGGGCGCGTCGGCGCGTACAGGTTCACGTACGGGTGCGACGCGGACCACGGCGCGAGCGCCGGGCCGCCCTGGCCGGCAGTGGCGACTTCGGTGATGTGCTGCACTTCGGCCGGCAGCTCGTCGTCGGGGCGCGCGACGGCGAACGGCGCGTCGACATTGTCGAGCTCGGTCGTGTCGGGCAGCACGTCCCACTTGAACTGTTCTTCGAGGCTGTACGGCTTGACGCGTTCGACGTTGCGCCATGAATCGATCGCCCCGGTCGGGCACGGCGGCACGCACGCGAGGCAACCGTTGCAGATATCGAAATTGACGACGTAGTTCAGGTTGTCGTGCGTGATCGCATCGACCGGGCAGGTCTCTTCGCAGGTGTTGCAGCGAATGCAGATTTCCGGGTCGATCAGATGCTGCTTGGCGATTGCGTGCTCTGCGGGCGCGTTCATGGCTGTCTGTCTCCACTGGGGCGGGAGCGGGCTTGCGCCCGTCCCCCGTTTTTTCGATGGCTTAGTTGAAACGCACGTACTCGAAGTCGATCGGCTGGTTGTTGATGCCGCGACCCGGCGCTGCGATCCAGTTCGCGAACTTGCCCCGCTCGACGCACTGGCCCATCAGCGAATGCACGTACAGGCGGTCGCTGTCGGTCGGCAGCCAGTTGCTGTGCTGGTGCGTCCATTCGGCTTCGGACAGCAGCCGGCCGTCCGGGCTCACATGCGAACCGGCGAACATGCCGATGCGGCGGTTGAAGCCCTTGTGCGGCAGCGTGAAGCGGAAGTTGAAGCCGAATTTCGCCGGGATGCGGTTCCAGCGGTCGATGCCGGCCTGCACGTCCGCGATCCAGTCGTCGCGCAGCCGCTCGTTCAGCGCCGACAGTGCCGGCACGCGCTGCGTCACGATCTGGTCGCCGGCGACGTCCATGACTTCGTATTCCGAGTTCTGCAGCTGGTGGTCGTCGCCGATCTTCTCTTCCTCGAAGCGGCCTTTCAGACCGTTCGTGTAGTAGGTCGCGGCGTTCGACGAGATCTCGGCGCCGTACAGGTCGCTGGTGACGCTGTAGTGGAAGTTCAGATACTTCTGCAGCGTCGGCAGGTCGATGACGCCGGCCGCGCGCAGCTTCGCGGGATCGTCGGTGCCGAGCTCCTTCATGACTTCGCAGGTGCGCTGGATCACGCGGGCGACGCCCGACTCGCCGACGAACAGGTGGTGCGCTTCCTCGGTCAGCATGAACTTGCAGGTGCGCGCGAGCGGGTCGAACGCCGATTCCGCCAAGGACGCGAGCTGGAACTTGCCGTCACGGTCGGTGATGAACGTGAACATGAAGAACGACAGCCAGTCCGGAGTCTTCTCGTTGAACGCGGTGAGGATGCGCGGGTTGTCCGCGTCGCCGGAGCGGCGCTCGAGCAGCGCTTCGCCTTCCTCGCGGCCGTCGCGGCCGAAGTGCGCGTGCAAGAGATACACCATCGCCCACAGGTGACGGCCTTCCTCGACGTTCACCTGGAACAGGTTGCGCAGGTCGTACAGCGACGGCGCGGTCAGGCCGAGGTGGCGCTGCTGCTCGACCGACGCCGGCTCGGTGTCGCCCTGCGTGACGATGATGCGGCGCAGCGTCGAGCGGTATTCGCCCGGCACGTCCTGCCACACGTCCTGGCCCTTGTGCTCGCCGAACGTGATCTTCTTCTGGCCGTCCTGCGGCGCGAGGAAAATGCCCCAGCGGTAGTCGTGCATCTTGACGTGGCCGAAATCGGCCCAGCCTTTCGGATCGACGCTGACGGCGGTGCGCAGGTAGACCTCGTAGTTCGTCGAGTTCTCCGGGCCCATGTCGTCCCACCAGTTCAGGAACGACGGCTGCCACTGCTCGAGCGCGCGCTGAAGCGTCTTGTTTTCCGACAGGTTGACGTTGTTCGGGATCCGTTCGCTGTAGTTGATCATCTCTGTGCTCCTCGGGGTGTTTGTAAGTATGGGTTGCGTTGGGTTTTACACGCGGTTCCAGTCGAACTGCGCCTTCTTGCCGGAGCCGAAGAGCTTCAGCGCGCCGGTCGGGCCGACCGCGTTCGGGCGGTTGAAGATCCAGTTCTGCCACGCCGACAGGCGGCCGAAAATCCGTGTATTCATCGTCTCGACCGGGCCGAAGCGCAAGTTCGCTTCCAGGCCGGTCAGCGCGTCCGGCGACAGCGCGGCGCGTTCCTCGATCGCGATGCGGATCTCGTCGGCCCAGTCGAGGTCGTCCGGGATCGCCGTCACGAGGCCGAGTTCGAGCGCTTCGGCGGGCGTCAGCAGGCTGCCTTCCTTCGCTTTCGCGGCGGCAACCGGCGCTTCTTCCTGGTAGAAGCGCGCGTCGATGCGCGACAGGCCGTTGGCCATCGGCAGCGGGCCGAAGTTCATCGCCGACAGGCCGATGCGGTTTTCGGCGTCGGCGGCGTCACGCATGTAGCTGCGGTCGGCGGCGAGCGCGATCTCGAGCAGCGTGCCGGCGAAGCACGAGCCCGGCTCGATCAGCGCGTACAGGCTGCGCGACGACACGTCGATCCGCGACAGCGTGCGGCGCAGCATGCCGAGCGTCTCGCGGACGAACCAGTTGTCCTGGTTCGCGACCATCGTCGCGTCGAGGTCGAGCACGACCTGGGCGTCGCCCGCCGTGCGCAGCTGCCACAGGCCGACGTCGAGGTGGTTCGTGCGCAGGTTCAGGATCGCGTCGTCGAGTTCGCGCGCCATCTTGAGCGGCCACCAGTTGACGCCTTCGGCTTCGATTTCGGCGGCAGTCTTCGCGGTGACGGCCGACGGCGCGCGCACGGTCAGCGTCACGGTGCGCGCGGCGGCGTCGATCGCGGCATCGACGAACTCGTAGTGGTAGCCGTTCTCGTCGTCAGTGCGCTCGAGGCGCGTGAGCGGCACGCCTTTCGCGTTTGCCGGGCGGTCGGACTGCGCGGCGAGCGCTTCGGCGCGCGCCTTGATGTGCTCGGCGAACTGCTGCTGCTTGACGACGTCATCGACGAGGCGCCATTCCTTGGCGCGGTTGCCGCGCACGCCTTCCGAGATCGTGCAGAAGATGTCGGCGTGATCGCGACGCACGCGGCGCTTGTCGGTCACGCGCGTCAGCCCGCCGGTGCCGGGCAGCACGCCCAAGAGCGGCACTTCGGGCAGCGACACCGACGAGTTGCGGTCATCGACGAGGACGATCTCGTCGCACGCGAGCGCGAGCTCGTAGCCGCCGCCGGCAGTCGTGCCGTTGCACGCGGCGAGGAACTTCAGGCCCGAATGCTGGCTGGAATCCTCGATGCCGTTCCTCGTCTCGTTGGTGAATTTGCAGAAGTTCACTTTCCAGGCGTGCGACGACAGGCCGAGCATGTAGATGTTCGCGCCGGAGCAGAAGATCTTCGGCTTGCCCGACGTGACGACGACGGTGCGCACTTCGGGGTGCTCGAAGCGCACGCGCTGCAGCGCATCGTGCAGCTCGATGTCGACACCGAGGTCGTACGAGTTGAGCTTCAGCTTGTAGCCCGGGCGGATGCCGGCGTCCTCGTCGATGTTCAGCGTCAGCGTCGCGATCGCGCCGTCGGTCGACAGCGACCAGTGGCGGTACTTCGACGGCTCGGTACGGTAATCGACGCGCTCGACGGCGGTTTCCTGGTTCTTCGCGACTGCTTCCATCTCTGTCTCCTCTTCTCTCGTGGGGGGTCAGCTCATGACGAGCTGGCGCAACTTCATGAAACTCTGATCGACCGTCTCGCCCGTCGTGTCGAGGACGTCGTCGGCCTTCGCGTACAGCGGTTCGCGGGCTTCGAGGATGCGCTTGAGGTCGTTCATCGCCTCGTCGTTGCCCGCCATCGGCCGCAGGTCGCCCTGGGCCATGACGCGCGCCATGTGTTCTTCCGGCTGGGCCTTGACCCAGATCGTCAGGCAGTTCGACAGCAGCAGCTCGAAAGTCTCCGGCTGCGACACGACGCCGCCGCCGATCGAGATCACCGCCCGCGGATGCTCGCGGATGACGCGTTCGAGCGTGCGCTTCTCGATGCGGCGATACCCCGACTGGCCGTACAGCGCGAAAATCTCGCGTCCCGGAATGCCGGTTTCCTTCTCGATCTCGCGGTCGAGCTCGATGAACGGCATGCCTTCGTCGCGCGCCAGCCGTCCGCCGAGCGTCGACTTGCCGGCGCCGCGCAGGCCGATCAGCGCGATGCGCTTCCTGCGCACCGCTTCGTCGTGGCCGAAGTCGCGCATCAGCCGGAACACCACTTCTTCGAGGCGGTGCTGCGGCAGGCGCTCGAGAAAGCGGCGGATCAGGCGGCGTTCGACCGTGTCTTCGGTCTCCGGCGCGAGCAGGTCGGTCACCGACACGTCGAGCGCACGGGCGATGTTGTCGAGCAGCACGATCGACACGTTTCCTTCGCCGCCTTCGAGGTGCGCGAGGTGGCGTTCCGAGACGCCGGCTTCGCGCGCCACGAGCTTGCGGGTCATGCCGCGCCGGTCGCGGATCTCCCGCACCCGCCGGCCCAGCGTCGGCAGCAGCGGGGAGGCGCCGGTGACGGTGTCGTCGCGGTGATCCACTGCGGTCTCGTCGGAGTCGGTCTTGAAGCTCATCTGGGTTCCTGTCGTGCAGTTGCCGGTGCTGTTGGGTTGAACAATAGTGCAGGCGTTTGGTGGCGTCAAGAGGTAAAGTGCATTTTGTTTTGCGTGACAATGAAGCAGACTGCAGGAAACTACCGCACTCACCCGAAGATGATGCGAGCTGTGCGCTAAAAAGTGCATTCAGCAGCCGGGAGTTGAGACAAATAATGCAGTAAAGTTCTTGACGAAGGATAAGGCGCGTGTATTCTATTTCCACGAGTTGCGCCCCGGCGCGGCCACCCCACCTGGTCATCGCCCTCGAGCGTGCGGGGGCGATGCAGAAACAAGAGGACGAGGAGACAACGTGAAACTGGCTAATTACGTATACGGGCAATGGCTCGAAGGCGCCGGCGACGGCATCGCGCTGCAGGATCCGGTGACCGGCGAGGAGCTGGTGCGGGTCTCGTCCGAAGGCATCGATACCGGACGGGCGCTGGAATTCGCCCGGAACAGCGGCGGGCCGGCATTGCGGGCGCTCGGGTATGAAGATCGCGCCGCGCTGCTCGGCGCGATCGTCGAAGTGCTGAGCGCGAACCGTGCCGAATATTTCGACATCGCGCTGCGCAATTCCGGCTCGACCGAAGCGGACGCCGCGTTCGACGTCGACGGCGCGATCTTCACGCTGAAAAGCTACGCGCGCGCCGGCAAGGCGCTCGGCGCGGCGCGTCATCTGAAAGAAGGCGCCCGCGTGCCGCTGGCGAAGACCGACGCGTTCCAGGGCCAGCATTTCCTGATGCCGCTCTCCGGCGTCGCGGTGTTCATCAACGCGTTCAATTTCCCGGCCTGGGGGCTGTGGGAAAAAGCCGCGCCGGCGCTGCTCGCGGGCGTGCCGGTGCTCGTCAAGCCGGCGACGCCGACCGCGTGGCTGACGCAGCGCATGGTCGAGGACGTCGTAAAGGCCGGCATCCTGCCCGCGGGCGCGCTGTCGATCGTGTGCGGCTCGGCGCGCGACCTGCTCGACCACGTCGGCGAATGCGACGTCGTGTCCTTCACCGGCTCGGCCGACACTGCGGCGCGCATGCGCACCCATCCGAACGTCGTCGCCCGCTCGGTGCGCATCAACATCGAAGCCGACAGCATCAATTGCGCGATCCTCGGGCCCGATGCGCAGCCCGGAACGCCCGAGTTCGATCTCGCGGTGAAGGAGATCGTGCGCGAGATGACGATCAAGACCGGGCAGAAATGCACTGCGATCCGCCGCGTCTTCGCCCCCGCAAGCGTCAGCCGGCCGCTCGCCGACGCCGTTGCCGCGAAGCTCGCGTCGTACCGTGTCGGCAATCCGAAGAGCGAAGGCGTGCGCGTCGGGCCGCTCGTCAGCCGCGCGCAGCAGGCCGCGGCGCTCGAAGGCCTGGCGAAGCTGCGCGAGGAATGCGAGACGGTGTTCGGCGGCGGCGCGGATTTCGCCCCGGTCGATGCCGACCCGGCCGTCTCGGCGTTCGTGCAGCCGACGCTGCTGTACTGCGACAAGGGACTCGACGCCCGCCACGTCCATGACGTCGAAGTGTTCGGCCCGGTCGCGACGGTTCTGCCGTACGCCGACACGGCCGAGGCGATCGCACTGGCGCGCCGCGGCCGCGGCTCGCTCGTCGCGTCGGTGTATTCGGGCGATGCGGCGTTCCTCGCCGAGCTCGTCCCCGGCATCGCCGAGCTGCATGGGCGCGTCATGGTCGTCGACGCGGCAGTCGGCGCGAACCACACCGGTCACGGCAACGTCATGCCGACCTGCCTGCATGGCGGGCCCGGGCGCGCCGGCGGCGGTGAGGAGCTCGGCGGCCTGCGCGCGCTGGCGACGTACCATCGGCGCTGCGTCGTCCAGGGCGGCCCGGCGCTGCTCGAAGCGCTGTCGCGCGACGCGGCCGACGCCGCGCTGCTCGGCAGCTGAAACCAGCTATAAATAATATTGACCGGGCGGCAGATACCGTTCGGGCTGAGCCTGTCGAAGCCCTGTCAACGCCCTTCGACAGGCTCAGGGCGAACGGTTGTATTTGATTGCCGCGTTAATAAGATTTGCACCCCCAATCCCGACAGGAGACCCCGACGATGACCGCTGAAAACTTCCGGGCGCTGATCGCGAACGTGACCGAGCAGATCCAGGGCCGGCCGCTCGACAAGCAGCTCGAAGCATTCCTCAACGAACGCTTTCCGCCCGGTGGACCGGAGTTCGACGCGATCGCCGCGGCGTGTCGCGACGGCGTGGCCGCCGGCTGGATGTGCGAGCGCGAGCACGGCGGCATCAAGTTCGGCCGGGTCGTCAAGCCTTGCCCGGAGATCCACGGCTTCAGCGTCGACGTCGTCGAGATGTCGGACGTCGTCGGGCCGCAGCATGCGCACCCGAACGGCGAGATCGACATGATCATGCCGCTCGAAGGCGACGCGAAGTTCGACGGCCACGGCGCCGGCTGGTTCGTCTACGGTCCGGGCAGCGTCCATCGCCCGACCGTCAGCGGCGGCCGCGCGTACGTGCTGTACCTGCTGCCGCAGGGGGCGATCGAATTCACCCGCGCCGCAGCCTGAATCCGCGCATCCGCTCGGCAGCCGCGCCGCATCCACGCCCCGGGAACCGCGGCCGGCGAGAGCTTCGAACCAGCGAAAGCACCGGCGTCAGGACCGGTGACGGACGACACGACCCGGCACGAGCCGGGCAAACGGAGGAAAGACACAATGCACACGCTCAGTGCGGCGCAGCCCGGCGCGGGTTCGCCGAACATCACCCTGCCGCGCGACTACAACGCGGCCGACGACCTGATCGGACGCAACCTGGCGGCCGGGCGCGGCAGCAAGGTCGCGTTCATCGACGACGCCGGCAGCTACACTTACGACGAACTCGCGGCGCGCGTGAACCGCTTCGCCAACACGCTCGGCGTGCTCGGCATCATGCGCGAGCAGCGCATCCTCGTGTGCGTCCATGACACGATCGACTTCCCGACGGTGTTCCTCGGCGCGATCAAGGCCGGCGTCGTGCCGGTCGCGGTCAACACGCTGCTGACCGCGTCCGACTACGAATACATGCTCGGCGACTGCCGCGCGCGCCTCGCCGTCGTGTCCGCGCCGCTCGCCGAGACGTTCGCGCCGCTGCTCGAGCGCGTGCCGACGCTCGAGCGCCTCGTCATCGCCGGTGCGGAACGTTCGCCGCACGCTGCCGATTCGCTCACCGCGCTGATGGACGGCGCGTCCGACCAGTTCCGCAGCGCGCCGACGACCTGCGACGAGCCGTGTTTCTGGCTCTACTCGTCCGGCTCGACCGGCGCGCCGAAAGGCACCGTGCATGTGCATTCGAGCCTGATCCAGACTTACGAGCTGTACGCGAAGCCGATCCTCGGCATCCGCGAGGACGATGTCGTGTTCTCGGCGGCGAAGCTGTTCTTCGCCTACGGTCTCGGCAACGGCCTGACTTTCCCGCTCGCGGCCGGCGCGACCGGAGTGCTGATGGCCGAGCGGCCGACGCCCGAAGCCGCTTTCAGGCGCCTGCGCGAGCACCGTCCGACGATCTTCTACGGCGTGCCGACGCTGTACGCGTCGATGCTCGCGAGCCCGGACTGCCCGAAAGGGGGCGAGCTCGCGATCCGCGTGTGCACGTCTGCCGGCGAAGCGCTGCCGGAAGACATCGGCCGGCGCTGGACCGAGCGGTTCGGCGTCGAGATCCTCGACGGCATCGGCTCGACCGAAATGCTGCACATCTTCCTGTCGAACCGCCCGGGCGAAGTCCGCTACGGCACGACCGGCAAGGCCGTGCCGGGCTACGAGCTGCGCCTCATCGACGACGCCGGCTTCGTCATCGACGGCGCGAACGAACCCGGCGAACTGCAGATTTCCGGGCCGACCAGCGCCGCGATGTACTGGAACAACCGCGCGAAGAGCCGCGACACGTTCCAGGGGCCGTGGACGCGGAGCGGCGACAAGTATTCGCGCACCGCCGACGGCTACTACATCTATGCCGGACGCAACGACGACATGCTCAAGGTCAGCGGCATCTACGTGTCGCCGATCGAAGTCGAATCGTGCCTGATCGAGCATGAGGCGGTACTCGAAGCGGCGGTCGTCGGGCACGAGGACGACGACCAGCTGATCAAGCCGAAAGCGTTCATCGTCCTCAAGCCGGGCGTGCGCGGCACGCCGGCGCTCGCCGAATCGATCAAGCAGCACGTCAAGGCGCATCTGGCACCTTACAAGTATCCGCGCTGGATGGAGTTCGTCGATGAGCTGCCGAAAACCGCCACCGGCAAGATCCAACGCTTCAAGCTGCGCGCGCAGGGCGCGGCGCGTTGATGGCGCGTGGTCCGGGTCGTAAAGGATAATGGGGCGACATAGTCCCATTATCCCGATGACAGGAGGAACGATCAGTGAAGCATTCGCAACGACAGTGGCGCGGCCTTGCCGGCGCCGTCGCCGCAGTCAGCATCGCCGGCACGGCACTGCTGCCGGCGCTCGCGCACGGCGCCGACAAGGTGAAAGTCGGGCTGCTGCTGCCGTACACCGGCACTTACGCGGCGATCGGCAACGCGATCACGAACGGCTTCAAGCAGCACGTCGCCGAGCACGACGGCAAGCTCGGCGGGCGCGAAGTCGAATACTTCTTCGCCGACGACAAGTCGGACCCGGCGACGGCGACGGAGAATGCGAGCAAGCTGATCAAGCGCGATCGCGTCGACGTGCTCGTCGGCACGGTGCATTCGGGCGCCGCGCTGGCGATGGCGAAAGTCGCGCGCGACACCAACACTTTGCTGATCATCCCGACCGCCGGCAGCGACGAGCTGACCGGCTCGCTGTGCGCGCCGACGGTGTTCCGCACCTCGATGTCGACGTGGCAGCCGGCATACGCGATGGGCAAGCTCGCGGCCGAGCGCGGCCATAAGAACGTCGTCACGGTGTCGTGGAAATATTCCTTCGGCGATCAGTCGGCCGCCGGCTTCAAGGAAGCGTTCGAGCAGGCCGGCGGCAAGGTCGCGAAAGAGCTTTTCGTGCCGTTCCCGAGCGTCGACTTCCGGCACCTGCTCGACGACATCGCGAATCTCAAGCCGGATGCGGTGTTCGCGTCCTTCGTTGGCAGCGGCGCGGCGAAGTTCGTCAAGGACTACGACGCCGCCGGGCTGAAGGCGAAAATCCCGCTGTACGGCACCGGCTACCTCACCGAAGGCACGCTCGACGCGATGAACGGCGCCGGCGAAGGGGTGCTGACGACGCTGCACTACGCCGACGGCCTGACGAACGAGAAGGACAAGAGCTTTCGTACGGCATACAGAGCGGCTTACGACCTGAAACCGGACGTCTATGCGGTGCACGGCTACGACGCAGCGCAGCTCCTCGGCGCAGGCCTCGAAGCGGTCAAGGGTGGCAAGCTCGATCAGGCGGCGATGATCAAGGCGATGGAGTCGGCGAAGATCGACAGCCCGCGTGGCGCGTTCACGATCTCGAAAGCGCACAACCCGGTGCAGGACGTCTATCTGCGCGAGGTCGAAGGCCGCGAGAACAAGCTCGTCGGCGTCGCCCAGAAAGCGCTCGCCGATCCCGCGCGCGGCTGCTCGATGTAAGCAGCGCGGCGCGTTTTCATCCCAGTCGATCCGCTTGTTCCGGCGTGCGGCGAGGCGCGGGCGAGGCGGTCCGTGCCCGCTGCGTGCTGACCGCGGCGGACAATGATCAACGGTTCAGGAAACATCGGGAGTTTGAAGTGAAACAGGTACAAGTCGGCGATACGCGCCTCGAGTACGTCCGCCTGCCGTCGGCGCATCCGCGCAGCGGCGCCCCGGCGATCGTGTTCCTGCACGAAGGCCTCGGTTCGGTCGCGATGTGGCGCGACTTCCCGCAGAAAATCGCCGACGCGACCGGCTGCGAAGCGGTCGTCTATTCGCGCGCCGGCTACGGTCGCTCCGATCCGGCCCGGCTGCCGCGCGACACGCGCTACATGCACGACGAAGGCCTGCACGTATTGCCGGCGCTGCTCGCCGCGCTGGGGCTCGAGCGGCCGATCCTGTTCGGCCACTCCGACGGCGCGTCGATCGCGCTGATCTGCGCCGGCGGCACCGCGACGCCGCTGACCGCCGTCATCGTCATGGCGCCGCACGTGATCGTCGAGGACATCTCGGTGTCGAGCATCGCGCAGGCGAAAGTCGCGTGGCAGACGACCGACCTGCGCACGCGCCTGGCCAAGCACCACGCCGATGTCGACGCGGCCTTCTGGGGCTGGAACGACATCTGGCTGCACCCGGATTTTCGCGCGTGGAACATCGAGGAATATGTGCCGCGCATTCTCTGCCCGGTGCTCGCGATCCAGGGCGAAGACGACGAATACGGCACGATGGCGCAGATCGAACGCATCGCCGCGCACGCGCCCGACGTCGAACTCGTCAAGCTCGCCGATTGCCGCCATTCGCCGCACAAGGACCAGCCGGCCGCCGTCATCGATGCGGTCGGCGAATTCGTTTCCCGCATCCTCGAGGACTGACCATGGAATTTGTATGCAAGAAATCCATCCGCTTCCACCACTGCGATCCGGCCGGAATCGTCTTCTATCCGCAGTGCCTGGTGCTGTGCAACGAAGTCATCGAGGACTGGTTCGATGAAGGCATCGGCATCGACTTCTACAAGCTCCACGCCGAAATCCGCCGCGGCGTGCCGATGCGCCACCTCGAAGTCGATTTCATCGCGCCGAGCATGCACGGCGACGACCTGACGTTCACACTGGTCGTGAACCGCATCGGCAACACGTCGATGGACATCACGACGACCGCCGCGATGGGCGACGAAGTGCGCTTTCGCGCGAAGCAGACCGTCGTCTGGGCCGACCTCGGCGGCGCGCCGCGCGCGACGCCGATCGAAGGCGAATGGCGCGAGCGCTTCAGCCGCTTCCTCGCGCCGTCCTGAGCCCGACGCAGCAGACAAAACAGCACCACCACAAACAGCTCTGCCCCCGACCCCGAACCACAGAGACAAGGACCGACATCATGGCCACGTATCAATGCACCGCGTGCTATTTCCCGTACAACGAAGCCGACGGCCTGCCCGACGAAGGCATCCCGGCCGGCACGAAGTGGGAAGACGTGCCCGCCGACTGGGTGTGCCCGGACTGCGGCACGCCGAAAAGCAACTTTACCGTCGCCGAGGATTGAAAGCCGGCGACGGTTTCACACGGATCAAGGACCGGATGAGGCGCAATCGTGAGCACGAGCATGATCGATGAGAAAGAGCGCAGCGCGGGCGCGCGCCCGGCCAAGGGAGCCCGCGACCGATCGGCCGACCGGCCGCGACGGCGCGAGCCGCTGCCGGCGTCGGCACGGCTCGCCGCATCCGCCGCGCTCGCCGGCGAGACGCCGCGCGCCGACCGCCTGATCGAATACCTGCACCGCCTGCAGGACGAGCACGGCGCGCTCCACGCCGACCATCTCGCCGCGCTCGCCGACGCGCTGCAGCTCGCGCGCGCCGAAGTCTATGAAGTCGCGAGCTTCTACCATCATTTCGACATCGTCCCCGCCGGCGCGGAAGCCCCGCCGAAGCTGACCGTGCGCGTGTGCGAATCGCTCGGCTGCGCGATCGCCGGCGGCGTCGAACTCGCCGCGACGCTCGCGAGCCGGCTCGGGGCGGAGGTGCGCGTGCAGCGCGTGCCGTGTGTCGGGCGTTGCGATGCGGCGCCGGTCGCGGTCGTCGGACAGAAGCCGGTGCTGCACGCGAACGCCGACACTGTCGCCGCCGTCGTCGCCGGCGGCGAGCGCGACGAGCCGCTGCCTGACGCGATCCGCTTCGACGCGTACCGCGCGGCCGGCGGCTACCGGCTGTGGGACGCGGTGCGCAGCGGTGAAGTCGCAGGTGATGCGGTCGTCGCCGCGCTCGACGCCGCCGGCCTGCGCGGCCTCGGCGGTGCAGGCTTCCCGGCCGCGCGCAAATGGCGCACGGTGGCCGCGCAGCCCGCGCCGCGCCTGATGGCCGTGAATATCGACGAAGGCGAGCCCGGCACGTTCAAGGACCGCCATTACCTCGAGACCGATCCGCACCGCTTCATCGAAGGCATGCTGATCGCCGCGCACGTCGTCGGCATCGACGGCATCTGGATCTACATCCGCGACGAATACCCGGCATTGCGCCATCTGCTCGCGGAGGAATTGCAGCGCGTGCAGGCCGAATGGCCGCAGCTGCCGCCGATCGAGCTCAGGCGCGGCGCCGGCGCGTATGTCTGCGGCGAAGAGTCGGCAATGATCGAGTCGATCGAAGGCAAGCGCGGCATGCCGCGGCTGCGCCCGCCGTATGTCGCCGAAGTCGGCCTGTTCGGCCGCCCGACGCTCGAACACAACCTCGAAACCTTGTGGTGGGTGCGCGATATCGTCGCCCCCGCGGTCGCGGGCGGGCCCGATCCGTTCGCGAGCCGCGGCCGCAACGGTCGCCGAGGGCTGCGCAGCTTCTCCGTCAGCGGTCGCGTTTCGAGGCCCGGCGTCGTCGTCACCGACGCCGGCATCACGTTGCGCGAACTCGTCGATGAACACTGCGGCGGCATGCTGCCGGGTCACGAGCTGTATGGCTATTTCCCCGGCGGCGCGTCCGGCGGCATGCTGCCGGCGCGCCTCGCCGACGTGCCGCTCGACTTCGACACCCTTGGCGCTTACGGCTGCTTCATCGGCTCGGCGGCGATCGTCGTGTTCTCGAAGCATGATCGCGCGCGCGTGCTCGCCGAAAACGCGATGGAATTCTTCGCGCACGAATCCTGCGGCCAATGCACGCCGTGCCGCGTCGGCACCGCAAAAGCCGCCGAACTGATGAAGCAGCCGGCGTGGGACGCCGCGCTGCTGACCGAACTCGGAACAGTGATGATGGACGCTTCGATCTGCGGCCTCGGCCAGGCTGCGCCGAACCCGATGCAATCGGTGCTGCGCTTTTTCCCGCATGAAGTCGGCGTCGCCGGCGAGAACGAGGAGGGCGCGGCATGAACGCTCCGACGAACCCGGTCCGCTTCGAACTCGACGGCCGTGAAATCGATGCGCAACCCGGCGAGTCGATCCTGCTCGCCGCGCGCCGCGCCGGCGTCGACATCCCGCACCTGTGCTACACCGACGGCATGCGCGCCGACGGCAACTGCCGCGCGTGCGTCGTCGAGATCGACGGCGAGCGCGTGCTCGCACCGTCCTGTTGCCGCGCCCCCAAGGCGGGCATGAAAGTCAGCGCGCAAAGCGATCGCGCGCGCGCGTCGCAGCGCCTGGTGCTCGAACTGCTGCGCGCCGACGTGCCCGCGGCGGCCGAGAAACCGAACTCCGAGCTCGCGCACTGGTGCGATGAATTGGGCGTGACCGGCTCGCGCTTCGCTTCGCGCGCACAGCCGCTGCCCGATCGCAGCCATCCCGGCATCGCAGTCGACCTCGCGGCGTGCATCCAGTGCACGCGCTGCGTGCGCGCGTGCCGCGAAGTGCAGGTCAATGACGTCATCGGCCTCGCGCGGCGCGGCGCGGACACCGCGATCGTGTTCGACTTTGCAGACCCGATGGGCAGCTCGAGCTGCGTCGGCTGCGGCGAATGCGTGCAGGCCTGCCCGACCGGCGCGCTGCTGCCGGCGGCGCTCGCCGATTTTCCAGGGCAGACCGCCGGCGAACCCGTCGCCGTGCGCGGCGCGTTCGCCGGGAAGGCGGCGCCGATCCCCGCGCCCGCCGCTCGCATCGAGCCGCTTGGCGAGCCGGCGATGCGCGCGATCGACTCCCTGTGTCCGTACTGCGGCGTCGGCTGCCAGATGACCTATCACGTCGCCGGCGACGGCCCGACGGCGAAAATCATTCACGTCGAAGGCCGTGACGGCCCCGCGAACGCCGGGCGGCTGTGCGTGAAAGGGCGCTACGGCTTCGGCTACCCGCGCCACGCGCACCGCCTGACGGCGCCGCTGATCCGCCGGCCCGGGATCGCGAAATCGGTCGATCTCGACCCCGCGAACCCGCTTGCGGCGTTCCGCGAAGCGACGTGGGACGAGGCCCTCGATTTCGCCGCCGCGGGGCTCGCGCGCATCAAGGCCGAACACGGCCCGCACGCGCTCGCCGGTTTCGGCTCGGCCAAAGGCAGCAACGAGGAAGCGTATCTGTTCCAGAAGCTCGTGCGCACCGGATTCGGCACGCACAACGTCGACCACTGCACGCGGCTGTGCCACGCGTCGTCGGTCGCGGCGCTCCTGGAAGGCATCGGCTCGGGCGCGGTGTCGAACCCGGTGCGCGACGTCGAATTCGCCGACGTGATGATCGTCATCGGCGCGAACCCGGCGTCGAACCACCCGGTCGCGGCGTCGTTCATGAAGAACGCGGTCGAGCGTGGCGCGAAGCTCGTCCTGATGGACCCGCGCGAAACCCCGCTCGCGCGCCACGCGTATCGTTACCTGCAGTTCCGCCCCGATGCCGACGTGACGCTGCTGTTGTCGCTAGCAAACGTGATCATCGAGGAAGGGCTCACCGACGACGCTTTCATCGCGGCGCGCACGACCGGCTTCGACGCGTTCCGCGCCGCGGCGCTCGCGCACCCGCCCGAGCGCGTCGAAGCGATCACCGGCATTGCCGCCGCGACCGTGCGCGAAGTCGCCCGCCTCTACGCGAACGGTCCGAACAGCATGATCTTCTGGGGCATGGGCATCTCGCAGCACATCCATGGCACCGACAACTCGCGCTGCCTGATCGCGCTCGCGCTGATGACCGGCCAGATCGGCCGGCGCGGCACGGGACTTCATCCGCTGCGCGGCCAGAACAACGTGCAGGGCGCGTCCGACGCCGGCCTGATCCCGATGATGTTCCCGGACTACCAGCGCGTCGACGATGCGGCGATCCGCGCGCGGTTCGAAGCGCTGTGGGCGACGCCCTTGTCCGACGTGCCGGGCCTGACCGTCGTCGAGATCATGGACGCCGCGCTCGCGGGCGGGATCCGCGGCATGTACATCGAAGGCGAGAATCCGGCGATGTCCGACCCCGACCTCGCGCATGCGCGCGCCGCGCTCGCCGGGCTCGAGCACCTCGTCGTGCAGGACCTGTTCCTCACCGAAACGGCGATGCTCGCCGACGTGATCCTGCCGGCGTCGAGCCTGATGGAAAAGACCGGCAGCTTCACCAACACCGACCGCGTCGTGCAGCTCTCGTCGCCGGTGCTGCCGCTGCCCGGCGACGCGCGCCCCGACTGGTGGATCATCCAGCAGGTCGCGCAGCGCCTCGGCCTCGCGTGGGACTACGCCGGCCCCGCGGAGATTTTCGACGAACTGCGCCAAGCGCTGCCGAGCTATGCCGGCATCACGTGGACGGCGCTCGAAGCCGAAGGCGCCGTCGTCGCGCCGAAGTTCGCTGTCGACGCGCCGTCGCAGCCGGTGCTGTTCGAGACCGATTTCCCCACTCCGAGCGGGCGCGCGCGCTTCGTCCCGGTCGGCCCGCTGCCGGCGGCCGAACTGCCCGACGCCGAGTACCCCATGGTGCTGACGACCGGGCGCGTGCTCGAGCACTGGCACACCGGTTCGATGACGCGCCGCGCCGACGTCCTCGACGCGCTCGAGCCGCTGCCGTGGTGCTCGGTGCATCCGGACGACCTCGCCGCGCAGGCGCTCGCGTCCGGCGCGCACGTCCGCCTCGAGACGCGACGCGGCGCGATCGTCCTCGAAGCGCGCGCCGACGAAGCGGTGCAGCGCGGTTCGGTGTTCATGCCGTTCTGCTACGTCGAGGCGGCGGCGAACCTGCTGACGCAGCCGGCGCTCGACCCGTTCGGCAAGATCCCGGAGTTCAAGTACTGCGCAGTGAAGCTGAGCGCGGGAAGCCCGGCGCACGCCTGAAGCACGACGATGGCCGCGGCGTCGCGGCGGCCATCGTCCGGTATTTCGTGCGATCATGCGCGCTCCCGTCCGCAGCCGAAAGCTTTCCGTCCCAGCAATGACTACCGAAACCCGTTCCGAAGCGCTCGACGAGCAAGCCCTCGACGCCGAAGCGCAGACCGCCGAAGCGACCGCAGCCGAAGCGACCGCAGAAGCGACCGCAGAAGCGACCGCAGAAGCGACCGCAGAAGCGACCGCAGAAGCGACCGCAGAAGCGACCGCAGCAGCGCAGCCCGCGGCGAAGCGCCCGCACGTCGATGCGCGCGGCCTGCTGCTGAAGCTGCAGGAAGCGTCGCCGACGTTCCGCGACGTCAAGCCGCTCGCGCTGCGCATCGACAAGGCGATCGCCGCCCGCTTCCCCGACCTCGACCGCAAGGTGATCCGCAGCGCAATGCGCCTGCACACCGCCTCGACGCGCTACCTGAAAGCCATGGAAAAGGCGACCGCGCGCTTCGACCTCGACGGCAAGCCGGAAGGCGAAGTCACCGAGGAGCAGCGCGCGCACGCGAAGCAGACGCTGAAAGAGCGCTTCGCCGAGTCCGCGAAGCGCAAGAAGGACGCGCTCGAAGCCGAAAAGGCGAAGCGCGAGGCCGAGGAAGCCGAACGCCGCAAGGCCGAGAAGCTGCAGCAGCTGCTGGGGAAGTTCGCGAAGAAAGGCTGACGCGGCGCGCGTCGCTGTCGATATCCCGGCGACGCGTGGGCGCGTTCACGGCGTGCGTAGCCGCGCGGCCGCAAACTCCTCCTGCCACAGGCGCGTGCCCGCGGCGTTCCACGCGGCGACGCGCAGCAGTCGCGCGCCGGCCGGCCCGGAGAACTCCAGCGTGCAGAAGTTGCGCTGCGTGACCAGCGTCCCGGGCACCTCGTGCACCGGGAATGGGCGGGGATGCACGCGCGCGGTCAGCGGCGAGCAGGTCAGCTCGGTCAGCGGGTAGGTGCCGGGGCGCTCGCGCGCGGTCAGGTGGGTGTAGTGGATGTCGCCGGAGACGAAGAACACGCCGTCGATGCGCTCGGTAGCGAGCCAGTCGAGGAACGTCTGGCGCTCGCGCGGGAAGTTGTGCCAGCCCTCGCCGCCGCGCTGCTGCGGCGACGGGCGGTCGGTGAGCATGCGGCTGCCGTTGACGATCAGCTTGAAGGTGGCGCGAGAGTCGCGCAGCGCGCGCTTGAGCCATTCGAGCTGCGCCGCGCCGAGCATCGTCCGCGCCGGGTCCGCGGCGGCATCGTCGTCGCGGTGGTAACGGTCGTCGAGCAGGAACAGCTCGACGTCGCCGAGCGGCACCCGGGCGAAGATCCCGGGCACGCCCGGCAGTCCGTAGCCGGGGTTCGCCCAGTAGTGCCCGAACAGCTCCAGCGCCGTCGCCTTGAGCGCGAAGTCGCGGTTCGAGTTGTTCGGGCCATAGTCGTGGTCGTCCCAGATTGCGACGTGCTGGCCGGTGCGCAGCAGCCGCTGCAGCGGCGCGAAGCCGCGCGTGGTCGCCCAGCGTCGGTGCATCCGCGTGGCGGCTTCGTCCGCGGGCGCGAAGTCGTCGTCGCGGTAGTAGATGCTGTCCCCGAGCCACAGCATGACGTCGGGTCGCCGTGCGGCGAGGGTATTGAAGATCTCGAAGCCGGCGCCGAAGGAGTTCTGCGTGACTTCGTGAGGGGGGTCGGGGACGTAGTTGCACGAGCCGGTGGCGATGACCAGCTCGCGAGGCGCGCCAGGATCCGCGGGTGCGGTCGTGAAGGCGGGCACCTCGCCGAGTTCGACCGGGGTTCCGTCGAGCAGCACGCGGTAGACGTAGCGGGTGGCGGCCAGCAGACCGTCGAGGTCGACGCGTGCGGTGTGGCCGCGCTCCGCGGTGGCGGCGACGGGCGGGCTGCGCCTGGTCGCGTCGGGCCGCCCGTGCGGCCAGTACTCGAGCTGCACCTGCGCGGGGGCGTCGGTCATCAACCACACCCCTACGCGCCCGGCCGTCGCCGGCCCGGCCATCGGGCCTCCGGCTAAGTTGGCCGCGCTGGCGCCAGCTGCGTACAGCGCCAGCAGCAGCCAGGGCAGCGCCAGGCGGCGCAGGGCGGGCCATGCGAGGCCGGAGGTGCGCACGATAGTCCTGCTCGTCATGAATCAGGTGTTCCCGATAGTGCCGCTGCCGTATCCCCATGGGCAGGCCGGCAAGCAGCAGCGACGGCCTGCCCCGCTACCGCCCGGGCACTGACGGATCAGGCGGGCGATTCCCCAGTCGGCCCTGCGCAGGCGGCGTCCGGGAGCCGTCCTCGCGCGCCTGCGCGTCCAGCCAGTCCGCGAGGTCGGTGAGAGCGGCGAACTCCAGGTCGGGCCGCAGGTCCTCGCGCTCCCAGCGTGCGCCGACCCGGTTGAGCCAGCACGCGCGCAGGCCCGCGCGTGCGGCGCCGGCTACGTCCGTCTCGACGTGATCGCCGACGTGCAGCACTTCGGCCGGCCTGCAGCCCAGACGCGTGCACGCGGCCAGGAAGATGCCGCGGTCTGGCTTGGCCGCGCCGTGCTCGCACGCGCCAAGTTGGAAGGCGAAGTGCCCGGCCAGGCCGATGCGCTGCAGGTCGGCGTTGCCGTTGGTGATCGCCGCCACCGGCATCCGCGCGGCGATGCGTCGCAGGGCGTCGAGACTGTCCGGATAGCATTCCACTTGGTTGCGCGCAGCGTAGAACGCTTCGAACGCCGGTTCCAGCAGGGACAGATCGGCACCGCTGTTGCGCAGGGCGTGCGCGAGCGTCAGCCGGCGCAGCGCGCTGACGTCGTGTGCCAGGTCCGGGTTGTCGGCGAATGTCCGCTCGCGCAGCGCCCGCATCGCCGGGATCGGGAACATCCGCGCGGTGCGCGGGCTATGCAACAGCATCCAGTCGTGAATCGCCTGCTCGATGCGGGCGCCGATCGGCGCGAACGGCCACAGCGTGTCGTCGAGGTCGAGAGTGATGGCGCGGACGGTGAAACTCATCGTCCCATTCTAAGCCATCAGCTCCTGCATGTTTCGGGACCGGGAATGTTCAGTTTGGGTGCGGCCGAGCCGCCTTGCCGTGACTCGCCGCAGCGTTCAAGCCCGCTTCGCCCGATGGGTCGGGGGAAGCGGAAGCGCGGCATTCCATTCGCGCCAGCGAACCGCCCCGGTTCGGCCGGAATTGTGAAAAAAAGTAGCAACCGCACCGATTCCCGGCGAGCCGCGTACCCTTGTTGCACCGTGTCAATTTCTCCTGGCCGCCGCCGACGGTTAGATTTTCGGCCACCAAGCCGAAGTCGAAGCGCTTCCCCGCGGACGGCCTCAGTTTCGCCGATTGCCCCATGAACCGACCTTCTCCTTCCCAATTTCCTCCCTTCAGCGGTCCCGGCATCGGGGCCGAACTGGTGCAGCGCCGGATCGAGCCGAGCCACAATGCGTTGCAGCCTGGCACCCGGCTCGCCGAGTACGAGCTTCTGTCCGTCCTCGGCGAGGGGCGATTCGGCATCGTCTATCTGGCGATGGATCATGGCCTGCAGCGCCACGTCGCCATCCAGGAGTACTTCCCCGCCGCCTTCGCGTCGCGGGGCAGCGGAACGGAGGTGGTCCTGCGTTCCGACAGGCACGCGCAGACCTTCACCCTCGGCCTCAAGTCCTTCGTCGACGAGGCCAGACTGCTGGCCCGTTTCGACCACCCGGCGCTGGTGCGCGTGTATCGCTTCTGGGAGGCCAACTGCACCGCCTATACCGTGATGCCCTACTACGAGGGGGTCACCCTCAGGGTCGCGCGTCAGGCCATGGAGCGACCGCCGGACGAAGCCTGGCTGCGCGGCCTGCTGTTGCCGCTGCTCGGCGCGGTCGACCTTCTGCACGGCGTTTCCTGCTATCCCCGGGACATCTCACCGGGGAACGTCCTGCTGCTGCCCGACGGCCGCCCGGTGCTGCTGGATTTCGGCGCCGCGCACCCCGCCGTTGGCGATCGCGACGAGGCACTCACCGCCATCCTCGATCCGGCCTTCGCAGCGATCGAGCAGTACGCCGAATCGACACAGCTGCGGCAGGGGCCGTGGACCAACCTCTATGCCCTGGCCGCGGTCGCCTACTACTGCGTCAGCGGTCAATCGCCAGTGGCCTCGACCGCACGCGTGCTGGACGACCAGCTGGAGCCGCTGTTCGAGGTGGTGGATCGCCTCGCCCGCAGTTTTCCGGAACTGAACTACAGCGTGGCCTTCGTCGCGGCGATCGAACGGGCCCTCAACGTCAGGCCCGAGGAGCGGCCCCAGAGCGTGGCCGAATTCCGGCGGGCGCTGCTCGGCGGCCGCAGCGTCGCGGCATCCATCGTCGTGCCGCCCGCGGTCAAGGAAGCTCAGCGGCACGAGACGTCGCCCCCGCGCCCGTCCTCCCGGGAGAACGCGCCTTTCCATGTTTTTCCGAGTGACGCTGAGGACGGAAACGTCGAGGACGCTTCCCCCGGGCGCTCGGAGCCTCGGTCAATGGAAGCAGAGGCGAACCTGCAAACGGCGCTGGCGTGGGAAACCGGGGCCCGGCTCGAATCACCTCCCCGCCAAGCTGCGGGCGCGAGCGTCGACGATGCCGGCGATGCTGCTTGGCGTGCCGTTCTGGAGGCCGCCCCACGCGTGGATGCGGCGCAGCTCGGCGGATCTGCGCACTCGCGGGGCGACGCGAAAGCGGGCAGCTGGCGCCGGGCGTTGTTCGGCGGTGTCGCGGTGGTGGCACTCGCCGTCCTGGGGGCGGGCGGCTGGATGATGTGGTCGGACTACCGTGACACGAAGGGGGTACTGGACGCCCTGGCGCACAGCATGGAGCGGGACGGACGGCCCGCTTCTCTCGTCCCACCCGAGCCACCGGTGACCGTCCTGCCCGAGCCGCGGGCGCAATTACCCGCATCGTCGGTGCCCTCCGGCGCGGCGGCCGAGCCGCAGTTGCCGTTACCCGGGACCGCTGCGCCGGCAGCGGCGCCGGGCGAGCCCGCTGCGGGGGAAGAGGCACCGCTGGCGCAAGCGCCGCCCGAGGAGGTGCCGCCGGTGTCTAACGTCGTCGCCGAGGAAACGCCAAGCCCGCCGCCTCCCGCCGAAGCTGTCAGGAAGGAGTCGAACAATCCGCGCGTGCTGTGCGGAACGCGCACGCACTTCTCCCTCTACCGCTGCATGAAAGAGGCGTGCGAGCGGCCGAAGTACTTCGAGCACCCCGAGTGCAAGTACCTGCGAGTGACGGACACGGTGCGGGCAATCCCGTAAGGATGAATGCCGGACTCGACCGGGGACACCGTGCCGAGAGCCTCCGGGAAATCCCCGTCTGCCGGTGTTCGCGCTCAGCCAAGTCATCGGCCTGAACCGGCTTTGAGAACGGCGGAGGCTTCGCGTCGGTGCGCAGACAGCCAGGAGATTTGGCGGCTACGAGGGCGTCCGTTTGTGTCCTCGAGGTCTGCGGGGACGGCAAGCGCTGCAAGTTCAGCGCGCGGACGACGACAGCTTCGATGGAATCAATTGAGGAAGATCCATGCTCAAAAAGTGGCCTGCAATGCTCCTGGGAACGTGTGTACTCGGGCTCTCCGCTCACCTCGCCGCCTCCCCGGCCGCCGATGACGGCCCGCTCGCCACGATCGCTTCCCTGGACGTCCCGCGCTACATGGGGCGCTGGTACGAGATTGCGAAGTACCCGAACCGGTTCCAGAAGAAATGCGTCGGCGACACCACGGCGGAATATAGCCTCCAGCCCGACGGGAATCTGCACGTCATCAACCGGTGCCGTATCGAAGATGGCCAGTTTGACGAGGCTATCGGGGCAGCGCGCCAGATCGGGGATCAGTCGTCGCCGAAACTGGAAGTCCGCTTCGCGCCGGCATGGCTGTCCTTCATTCCCGCCGTCTGGGGAGACTACTGGGTGATCGACCTCGATCCCGACTACCAAGTGGCGGTGGTCAGCGAGCCGAAACGTGAATACCTGTGGATCCTCTCCCGAAGCCCGAAAGTCAGCCCGGACGTCTATGACAAGCTGTTGCAACGACTACGTGGCAAGGGCTTCGACACGCGCAAGTTGGAGATGACGCTCCACGCCGCGAAGACCTGAGGTGAAATATCCGGGTCAGCGTCACTCCGGCGGCTGTGCGAACAGCCGCGCCGCTCGTTCCGACGCGACCACGATCAGCTTCATGCTCGCGCGCGTCGCGCCGACGAAGAGCTTGCGCACCGTCAGCTCGTCGAGCGCGTCGAAGTCGATCTCGGTGAAGATCACGCACGGCGCGGCCTGGCCCTTGAAGCGGTACACCGAGTCGATCAGGAAGTCGCCTTCGGAGTAGATCGGGTTGCCGAGCAGGTCGTAGCGGCCGGTGAAAGCTTTCAGCCGGTGCGCGCCGAGCCGCTCGTACGGCGTGAACAGCGAGTGCTCGCGGCCGCGGAACGTGATCGTCGCGATCATGTTGCGGCGAAAGCCGAGGCCGAGTGCGCGAGTCATCGCGCGCTTGGTCTGCTCGACGAGCGCGGTTTCATCTTTCCACGTCAGGATCTCGACGCTCGAACCGCCGAGCGGGCTCGCGGCTTCGAGCATGCGCGGCAATGGCAGCGCGCGGTTCAGCGTGTCGATGATGTCCGACGGGCTGCGGTAATTGCGCTCGCTCGTGATGCGCACCCAGCCGGGCAGCGCGATTTCCGGCCGGCCGTAGAGGTTCTGCAGCGGATCTTCGAGCCACCACGCGCGCGCGCCGGGCCGCAGCAGGCGCAGCAGCGCGTCACGCCACTCGTCGCGGAAGTCCTGGCCTTCGTCGACGATCAGCTCGTCGAAACGCCAGTCCTCGCCGGGGTCGAGTTCGCGGAACGCCTGTTCGAGGCGCGCGAATGCATCCGGCGGCGAGAAGTCGGGAACCTCGCCGTGCGCGCGCAGCACGCGGTCGCACAGCTGGTGGTAGGTCGCGACGACGCCGCCCGACGGCGCGATCAGCGCGATGTGGTCGGCGAGCGGGCGGTTGTAGCAGACGTACAGCGGCCGGTGCCCGGCTGCGAGCGCATCGCGGAACACCGCCATCGCGAGCTGCGTCTTGCCGCTACCGGCAGTGCCCGTGACGCGCAGGCGGAACGGTTGCATGTCGATGCGCCGCGCCCATTCCGCGAGGCCGCCGGCAAGCCGCGTGTACAGCGCCTCGGCCTGGCCGATGAACGCGTTGACGTCGGGCACGAGTTCGAGCTGGTCCGCGAGGAAGCGGTGGATGTTGTCGAGCACGACGCGGTCGCGCGGCCCTTCGCGCAACAGGCTCTGCACGATCGCGGCGAGATGTTCGCGGCGCCCGGCGTCGACGATCCGCGCCGGGTCGACGCCGGCGCTGCCGGGCTGGCGGACGGTGTAGTCGGGGCAGTACAGCAGCGTCTCGACGTCCGCCTCGTGGCCCTTGAGGAACGCGGTGAGCCGTTCGCGCAGCTGCCCGGCACTGTGCGCCATGCGCACGCCGACGTGGCTCTTTTCCTTCGTGTACGTCTTGACGAGCCCTTGCGGGGTCTCGTCGAGGAAGCCCGATTCCTGCTCGATCAGCAGCAGGCGCCCGGTCGGCCCGACGACGATGAAGTCGATCGCGCCGAACAGCGCGTGGCCGCGCGCGACGCGGGTCCAATGCACACTGTGATAGATCGCGTGGTCGTCCGGCAGGCCGGCGGCGAGCGTTGCGAGCGTGTCGAGCGCGCGCGCGAGCCTGCCGCTCGCGGGCATGTGCTGCCATCCTTCCGGGTAAATGCGCGCCATCCGCTCGATCCGTCGCATGTCGGGCAGCGGGCAGCGGGCATGTTATCCGGCCCGCCACCCGTGCGCGTCAGCCGCCGCGGATCTCGATGCGCCGCGTTTTCGCGCGCGCGGCTTTCGGCAGCTCGATGCGGAGCACGCCGTTGCGGTAAGTTGCCTTCGCGCCATCGGCCTCGACCGGCGACGGCAGCGGGATCGCGCGGTGGAAGCTGCCGTAGGCGCACTGGCGCACGCGGTAGCGGCCTGCGGTCGCTTCGTGCTCGTAGCGCTTTTCGCCACGCACGACGAGCTTGTCGTCGTCCTCGAAAACGTCGCCGGCGAGCAGCGCCCACGTTGCGGCCGGGAACTGGGCCGATTCCGGCGCGCGCGCGTCGGCGGCGGACGCCGCCTTTTCCGGACCGAAATGCGTCAACGCGCCGGCAGCGCGCTCGCGCAGCTGTCGCCATCCGTCGGCGACCGAGTGCCATGCCTCCTCGAGACCGTGCTTGAACTCGGCCATCCTGTTCATCGTGACACCTCCTGTCGATCGTCGTGGTCGGCGCTCAAGCGATCTTGACCTCGATCTTGCGCGGTTGGGCGTGCGCGTGCTTCGGGATGCGCAGCGTCAGCACGCCGTCCTTGAACTGCGCCTCGACCTTGTCCGTATCGAGCTCCGAACTCAGCGTGAAGGCGCGGCGGTAGCGCGGCAGGCGCAGCTCGGCATAGACCGCTTCCATGTTCGCGGGCGTCTCGGGCGAAATCTCGCCTTCGAGCTGCAAGGTGTCGCCTTCGACGCGCAGCGTCAGCTTGTCCTTCGCGACACCGGGCAGATCGGCGAGCAGCGTGATGCCCGCGCCGTCCTCGAAGACATCGACGCGCGGCAGCAGCGCGGGTGTGTCGCTCTGGCGTTCCGCTTTCGTTACTTCCTGCTTGTCGTTCATCGCAATATCCTCCGTCCGTTTGACCGCTTACTTGATCTCGACGCGCTTCGGCTGCGCCGATTCGCGCCGCGAAACCGAGATGTGCAGCACGCCGTCGCGATAGTTCGCGGTGACGCGGTCCGGGTCGATATCTTCGGGCAGGCTCACGGTGCGCCGGAAGCGTCCGGAGAAGCGCTCGGATGCGTACACCGCCTGGCGCTCGTCGCCCGAAGGCAGCGCGCCCTGACGCTCGCCCGACAGCGTCATCACGCCGCGGTCGATCTGCACGTCGAGCTTCGCCGGGTCGAGGCCGGGCGCGAACGCGTAGATCTCGACCGACGCCGGCGTGCTGCCGACGTTGATCGCCGGGAACGCGCCGCTCGCGACCGCACGAATGCTGCTCGGCTGGCCGACCGTGCCGAACGCCTGCTGCAATTCGCGCTGCAGGCGGTCGAAATCGGCGAACAGCCCGCCAGGGAAGTTCAGAAGCGACTCATACATGGCAACCTCCTTGATCCATCCAGGTTCAACTTGCCGCGGACTTGGCGATCCGCCGCAACCAGGCGACGCGCCCGCGGCCCCGCACTCCCCATATATGTTCGGGGCGACGGAGTTCAAGAGCCTTTTCAAGCCGTGCCGTCACCCCTATCTTGTAGTCAATATGCGGGGCGATTGCCACGCAAAATGAACCGGGAGATCCGAACGCATGGAATTCAGGGACTACTATCAGGTTCTCGGCGTCGGGCGCGACGCGTCGGCGGACGAGATCAAGCGCGCGTACCGCAAGCTCGCGCGCAAGTACCACCCGGACGTCAGCAAGGCGGCCGACGCCGAGCTGCGCATGAAGGAGGTCAACGAGGCGAACGCGGTGCTGTCCGATCCGGAAAAGCGCGCAGCGTACGACCAGCTCGGCCGCGGCTTCCGCGCCGGTCAGGATTTCCGGCCGCCGCCGGACTGGGATGCCGGCTTCGAGTTCACGCGCGGCGGCGACGCGGGCGACTTCAGCGATTTCTTCTCGACGCTGTTCGGTCAGATGGGGCAAGGCGGCCGCGGCGCGCAGTTCCACTCGCGCGGCTTTCACGCGCGCGGCGAGGACCATCACGCGAAGGTGGTCATCGACCTCGATGACGCGTTCCATGGCGCGACGCGCGAGATCCGGCTGCGGGCGCCGGAACTCGACCCGCACGGCCATGTGACGACGCGAGAGCGCACGCTGCAGGTGCGCATCCCGAAAGGGGTGCGTGACGGACAGCAGATCCGGCTCGCCGGACAGGGACGGGCCGGTGCCGGAGGCGGCCCGGCGGGCGACCTGTTCCTCGAAGTCCGTTTTCGCCCGCACCCGCGCTACCGCGTCGACGGCCGGGACGTCTTCGAGACGGTGCCGGTCGCGCCGTGGGAAGCAGCGCTCGGCGCCTCCGTGGATGTGCCGACGCCCTCCGGCACGGTTTCGGTGCGGATTCCACCGGGCTCGCAGAACGGTCGCAAGCTGCGGCTGAAGGGACGCGGCATCCCGGGGGCCGAGCCGGGTGATCTGTACCTCGTCCTCGACATCGTGCTGCCGCCGGCCGACACCGAGGCGGCGCGGCAGTTCTACGAGCGGATGGCGCGCGAGCTCGCGTTCAACCCGCGCCAAGGTCTGGGAACCTGAGCGACGCGCCGGCGCGACGCGGGAGCGCGCGGAGCGGGTAACATGACGCCCTGATCCGCCACGCTCCGTGCCGATGCTCTCGCTCGCCTTCTCGAACCGCTACGAAGTGCTCCTCGAAACGCTGCTCGCGCACCTCGCGATCGAGCAGCCGGGCCCGTTCGGCGCGCGCGAGATCGTCGTGCCGAGCGCGGCACTGCGCCGCAGCGTCGAGCTCGCGGTCGCGCGGCGCGAAGGCGTTGCGGCGAACCTGCGCTTCGCATACCTCGCGCAATGGCTGTGGAGCCAGATCGACAAAGTCGTCCCGGTCGGGGAACAGTCCCCGTTCGCGCCGGCGCTGCTCAGGTGGCGGATTTTCGAGCAGTTCCACGACGCGGCCTGGACCGGCGCGCACGCGCGCCTCGCGCGTTACCTCGGGGCAGCCGACGCGACGATGCGCTTCGAGCTCGCCGAGCGCGTCGCGCGTGTCTTCGATCACTACCTCACGTACCGCCCGCGCTGGCTCGCCGAATGGTCGGGAGGGCGGACGGTTAGCGGCCTGCCCGACGACGCCCGCGCCGATGAAGCCTGGCAAGCCGGGCTGTGGCGCCGGCTGACGGCGGAACTGGGGACGCGCAGCGAGCACCCGGCGGAAACTTTTTTCCGCGTCATCGCCGCAGCCGGCGATGCGTTGCCCGGCCTCCTGCCGGAGTCGGTGCACGTGTTCTGCCTGCCGGCGATGCCGCCGCTGTACCGCGACGTGCTGCGCGAACTGTCGCAGCGGGTCGACGTGCGCCTGTACGTGCTCAATCCGTGCCGCGAATACTGGTTCGAGATCGTCGAACCGCGCCGCCTCGCGTGGCTCGCGGGCCGGCAGCAGGATCTCTATTTCGAATCCGGCAACCGGCTGCTCGCCGCGTGGGGGCGCCAGACGCAGGCGCACATCGACCTGCTGTTCGAAGGCGAAGGTGCGCCGGAAATCGAGAGCAGCCTGTTCGTTGCGGCCGGCGGCGCGAGCCTGCTCGCACAGCTGCACGACGCGGTGCTCGACCTCGTCGACCTCGCGCCGGGCAGCATTGCGCTCGCCGACGACGACCGCAGCGTCGAGGTGCACGTGTGCCATTCGATTACGCGCGAACTCGAAGTGCTGCACGATAGGCTGCTCGCGCTGTTCGCCGCGCCGCACCCGCCGCGGCCCGACGAGATTCTCGTCGTTACGCCCGATCTCGACGCCGCGGCACCGCTGATCGAAGCGGTATTCGGCACCGCGCCGGCGTCGCGTCGCATTCCCTGGACGATCACCGGCCTCGGCCAGACGCGCGTCAACCCGGTCGCGCGCGTGCTCGACGCGGCGCTCGCGCTCGCCGCGAGCCGCTTCCCGGCGAGCCGCGTGTTCGACCTGCTGCAGCAGCCGCCGGTCGCGCGCCGTTTCGGCCTCGACGGCGCGGACCTGGAGCAGGTGCACGAATGGCTGCGCGCGGCCGGTGTGCGCTGGGGGCTCGACGGCGCCCATCGCCGCCGGCTCGATCTGCCGGGCGTGGACCGCCACAGCTTCGCCGAAGGCCTGCACCGGCTGTTTCTCGCGTATGCGCTCGGGGATGGAGACGCAAGCACGGACGAGGACGGCGATGGCAGTGGCCCGGCGCTGTTCGGCGGGCGTCTCGGGCCGGCAATCCCGAAGGCGGCGACGCGCTCGCATTGGGGCGCTTGTGGCGCTACGTCGAGACGCTGCAGTGGCTCGAGGCGGCCACGCGCCGCCCGCAAGACGCCGACGGCTGGCGCGCGCTGCTCGTCGAACTGCTCGACCGCCTGGTCCCGCCCGACGCCGAGTGGGCCGACGACCGGCGCGCCGTGCTCGCGGCGAGCGCCGAGCTGCACGCGAACATGATCGCCGGCGGGCTGCGCAGCGCGGTGCCGCTCGCGCTCGTGCATGACGCGCTCACCGCGCTGCTCGACGATCCGGCGCGTGGCGGCGTGCCCGGCGGCGCGGTGACGTTCGCGGCGATGACGAGCCTGCGCAGCCTGCCGTACCGCGTCGTGTGCGCGATCGGCCTCGACGACGGGGCGTTCCCCGGCGCCGAGCGGCCGGTGGAGTTCGACCTGATGGCGAGGCACGGCGCGCGCGGCGACCGCCAGCGCCGCGACGACGAGCGCAACCTGTTCCTTGATCTGCTGCTTGCCGCACGCGACTGCGTGCATCTGTCGTACGCGGGCCGCAGCGTGCGTGACAACAGCGAAAAACCGCCGTCGGTGCTGGTCGACGAGCTGCTCGACTACGCCGCGCGCGCGTGCGCCGCCGATCCGCTCGATCCGGCGTCGCTTGCCGCCGCGCGGCGCCGGCTGACGGTCGTCCATCCGCTGCAGGCGTTCTCGCGCAGCTACTTTCTCGCCGACCCGGAGCGCGACCCGCGGCTCGCGAGCTTCAACGCCGAATACTGCGACGCGCTGCGCGCCCGCCTGCAGGCGGCCGCGCGCGCGCTGCCCGCTGCGCGCGCCGTCTCTCGTGACGACGAGCACGACGAGCGCGAAGAGGAAGAGGGCTGCGCATCCGGCGTGCCCGGCGAAGCGCCGTTCTTCGCCGCACCCTTGCCGCCGCCATCCGACGAGTGGCGAACGGTCGGGCTCGATCGGCTGATCCGCTTCTTTCGCAATCCGGCCCGCTTCCTGCTGCGCGAACGGCTCGGCGTGACGGTGCCCGAAGGCGACGAGGAGCTCCTCGACGACGAAGCGTTCCTGCCGGCGTGGCGCGAGCGCCAGGCGCTTGCCGAGCGGCTGCTGCCGGCGCTGCTGGCGGGGCGCGATCCGGCAGCGGTGCGCGAGCTCGCGCCTGCCGGCGGCGAGTTTCCGGCCGGGCCGCTCGGCGAGCGGCTGCTCGAGCGCGAGCTCGACGTCCTCCGGACCTATGCGGATGGCCTGCGTGCCGCGCTCGCGCCCGACCCGCTGCCGCCGCTGCACGCGCAGCTCGAGTTCGACCTCGGCGGCGAACGCTGGACGCTCGACGCTGCATTCGGCGATCTGGGTCCGGCTGGCCTCGTGCGCCACCGCTACGACGCCGCGCGCGCGAACGACTATGTCGCCGGCTGGATCGCGCATCTCGCGCTGTGCGCAGCCGCGCCCGGCGCTCGCGAGCTCGGCACCGAATGGCATTCGCGCGACGGCGTCTATCGGCTGCGGCACTGCGACGACGCGCGCGGACAGCTCGCGGCGCTCGTCGCGCTGTATCGCGAAGGCCTGATGCGGCCGCTGCCGTTCTTTCCGAAATCGGCGTGGGCGTGGATCGTCAATGACCGCAGCCGCTACAAGGCGGAGCAGAAATGGCGCGGCGGCGCGCGGCCCGAGTTCAGCGAATGCCGCGACGCGGCGATCCGGCTCGCGTTCCGCGGGCTGCCCGACCCGCTCGACGACGCATTCTACGACCACGCCGCGACAGTGCTGCAGCCGCTCGTCGCGCATCTCGACGACCCGAGGCTGTGACATGACGATGCCCGCGCCCGGCTCTTGCGCCGCCGACGAGCTCGACGTCTTCGGCTGCCCGCTCGACGGCATCCGCCTGATCGAAGCGTCGGCCGGCACCGGCAAGACGTGGAACATCTGCGGCCTGTTCCTGCGCCTGCTCGTCGAGCGCGAGTTGCCGGTCGACGCGATCCTCGTCGTCACGTTCACGCGCGCCGCGACCGCCGAACTGAAAAGCCGCGTGCGCGAGCGCATCGCCGGCACGCTCGCGTATCTCGACGGCGCCGCCGGCGGCGGCGACCCGTTCGTCGCGCAGCTCGTCGCCGCGCTCGAAGCGCGCGCGATCGCGCGCGCGCAGATCCGCGAGCGGCTCGACCTGGCGCTGCAGACGTTCGATGAAGCGGCGATTTTCACGATCCACGGTTACTGCCAACGCGCGCTCGCCGACACGCCGTTCGCCGCCGCGCTGCCGTTCGCGCTCGAGCTCGCCGAAGACGACCTCGAGCTGCGCCTGGAGGCGACGCGCGACTTCTGGCGCCGCGAAATCGCCAGCGACGACTGCCCGGCCGAACTCGGCGAACTGCTGATCGCGCGCGGCGACAGTCCGGAGCGCTGGGCCGCGCTGCTCGGGCGCTATCTCGCCCGCCCCCTCGCGCAAAAGCGCTGGCCCGACGCGGGCGGCGCGGTGAAACCCGATCTGTCCGCGGTCCAGGCGGCGTTCGCCGACGCGTGCGCGCTGTGGAACGGCGACGGGCGCGACGCCCATGACGCTCTGCTCGCCGGCCTGCCGCAGCTGAACGCGACGAGCTACAAAGCCGACGGCGTCGCGCTGGCGGCGAAGAGCTGGACGAGCTGGCTCGCCGGCGGGGATCCGCTCGCGCCGCTCGACGTGCAGGACGGCAAGTTCGCGCTGTTTTCGGCGACGCGCATCGATGAATGCGTGAAGAAGCACTGCAGCGCGCCGCAGCACCCTTTCTTCGACGCTGCGGTACGCGTGCTCGCGCTGCGCGACGAAGTCATCGCGGCGCTCGACGCCGCGCGCCTCGCGCTGCTGCGCCGCTTTCTCGAAACGGGCGCGGCGCGGCTGCGCGCGACCAAGCGCGAGCGCCGGCGCATCGCGTTCGACGACATCCTGTTCAACGCCCATGAAGCGCTCGCCGGCGCCGACAATCCGTGGCTCGCGGCGGCGCTGCACCAGCGCTACCCGGTCGCGCTGATCGACGAATTCCAGGACACCGATCCGCTGCAGTTTGAGATTTTCCGCAGCATCTACGCCACCGGCGGACGGCACGGCGGGCTCTTCCTCGTCGGTGATCCGAAGCAGGCGATCTACAGCTTCCGCAACGCCGACCTGCACACTTATCTGCACGCCCGCAGCGCTGCCGACTCGCGCTACACGCTGAGCCACAACCAGCGTTCGCTCGGCGGCCTGATCGGCGCGTGCAACGCGCTGTTCACGGCGAACCCCGCAGCGTTCGTGCTCGACGGGCTCGCGTACGAGCCGGTCAGCGAAGGCGCGAAACCGCGTCAGCGGTTCGTCGACCTGTCGGCCGCAGCGGATGCGGCGTCGCTGCGCGTGTGGTGGATCGCGCCGGATGCGGACGGCGTGCTGCCGCTGCGCGCCGCAGTCGTCGCAAGCGCGGCGGCAGCGACTGCGGCGGAGATCGTCCGGCTCATCGCTGAAGGCGCCGCCGGGAACATCACGATCGGCGGACGTGCGCTCGCGCCGGGCGACATCGCGGTGCTGGTCAAGAGCCACAGCCAGGGCGCACGGATGCGCGAAGCGCTCACCGCGCTCGGCGTCGGCAGCGTCGAGCTGTCGCAGCAGAGCGTTTTCCACAGCCCGGACGCCGAGGAGCTCGAGCGCGTGCTGCTCGCGATCGCCGAGCCGGCGCACCTGCCGCTGCTGTCGGCGGCGCTCGCGACCGCGCTGATGGGCCGCGACGCCGCCGCACTCGACGCGCTCGTCGCCGACGAAGCCGAGCTGCTGCGCGTGATCGCCCGTTTTGCCGAGCTGCGCGAAGTGTGGCTCGCGCGCGGCCTCGGCGTGATGCTGCGGCGCTGGATCGTGCAGGAGGGCGTCAACGTGCGCCTGCTCGCGCGCGACGATGGCGAGCGGCGGCTGACGAACCTGCTGCATCTGGCCGAATGCCTGCATGCGGTGGCCGCCGAACACCCGTCGCCGGACGCGCTGCTGCGCTGGTTCGCGAGCCGGCGGCGCGAAGCGCAGGTCAGCGAGGCGACACAGGTGCGGCTCGAATCCGACCGCAACCTCGTGCAGATCGTGACGATCCACCGCTCGAAAGGGCTCGAATACGGCGTCGTGTTCTGCCCTTTCCTGTGGGACGGCTTCCCGGGCCGCGGCGATGACGGCGAAGGCTGCGTGTATCACGACGCGCAAGGTGGGCTGCTGCTCGACTTTCGCCCCGCCGCGCGCGACGACGAGGATGTCAAGGCGCTGATGCGCCGCGAGCGCGACGCCGAGTTCCTGCGCCTCGTCTATGTCGCGATGACGCGCGCCGTGTACCGCTGCTATCTCGTCGCCGGCTGCTACCTGAAGAAGAACGGCAAGACGGCGTCGCCGACCGAGAGCACACGCAGCCTGCTGAACTGGCTCGTCGCCGGCGCCGGCTCAAGCCACGCGGAGTGGCTCCGGCACAAGCTGACGACGGACGACATCGAGGCGGCGTGGGCGCGGCTGCTCGAGCGTGCCGAACCCGATCTGGCGATCGTCAACCTGCCGACCGGCGGCGGCGCGCGGCTCGCGAATCTCGAACCTAATGCCGACGCACTGCATGTGCTGCCGCCGCCGGCCCGCCTGCCGTCGGCGTGGCGAATCGGCAGTTTCAGCGCGATGAGCCACGGCGCAGGCACTGAGGCGGCGGCGCAGGACCACGACGCGTGGGTCGATCGCGGCGAACTGCGCGCCGACGGCGACGGAAAACGCGCGCCGGCGCCGCTCGCCGATGACGACATCCTGTGCTTTCCGCGCGGCCCTGCGGCCGGCGACTGCATCCACGCGGTGTTCGAACGGCTCGATTTCTGCGCTGCGGCGAGCCGCGCGCCGGCGATCGCGGCGGCGCTCGCCGGGCATCCGCAGCGCGGTGCCGAGGCCGTGCTCGCGCGCATGCTCGAGCGCCTCGTCGATGACGTGCTCGCGACGCCGCTGCCCGGCGGCATCGTGCTCGGCCGCATCCCGCGCAGCCGCAAGCTCGTCGAACTCGGTTTCCACCTGCCGGCGCCGCGGCTGTCCGCCGAAGCGCTGAACGACTGGCTCGCCCGTGCCGGCTACCCTGTGCCGCGGCTCGCGTTCGGCGCGCTCGCCGGCTACCTGAAAGGTTTCATCGATCTCGTCTTCGAGCATGACGGGCGCTTCTACGTGCTCGACTGGAAATCGAACCACCTCGGCTTCACCGCCGAAGACTACGCGCCGGCGCGCGTCGAAGAGGCGATGCGCACGCACGGCTACCATCTCCAGCACCTGCTCTATGCCGTCGCGCTGCACCGCCATCTCGGGCGCACCGTGCCGGACTACGACTTCGAGCGCCATTTCGGCGGCGTGCTGTATCTTTTCGTGCGCGGCGTTCGGCCCGGCTGGCAGCTCGGCAAGCATCCGGCCGGCGTGTATTTCCATCGCCCGGACGCCGGGACTCTCGCGAGCCTCGACCGCCTGATCGGCGGCGTCCCCGCCGCGGAACCCGTACGATGAACCCTCTCGACCTGCGCCCCGACCAGAGCGCCGACGCCGATCTCGCGCACGGTTTTGCCGCGCATGTCGTGAGCTGGGCGCGCGCCGCCGGCGCACCCGACGCGTGCGTGCCGCGGCTGCGCGCTGCGGCGATGCGCGCGAGCCTCGCGGTCGCCGCCGGGCACGTGTGTGTGCCGCTCGCCGAGCTCGTCGCCGCGGACGAGACGGTCGCCGCGCTGCGCGACGCATTGCTCGCGAGCGGCGTCGTCGGCCGCGCCGGGGCGCCCGAACCGCGGCCGCTGCTGCTCGATGCGGCCGACCGGCTGTACCTGCGCCGCCATTACGACTGGGAACGGCGCCTCGCGACCGCGCTCGTCACGCGTGCCGCAAGCGCGCTGCCGGCGTCGCCGCCGGCCGCGATCGAGCGCCTCGGCGAACTGTTCGCCGCCAACGCTGCGCGGCTCGACGGGCGCGCCGACTGGCAGAAGCTCGCGGTCGCGCTCGCGCTCGAACGGCGCCTGACCGTCATCAGCGGCGGACCCGGCACCGGCAAGACGACGACCGTCGCGGCGCTGCTCGCGTGCCTGCTGAGCAGTGAACCGGAGCTGCGGATCGCGCTCGCCGCGCCGACCGGCAAGGCCGCCGCGCGCATGCTCGACGCGCTGCGCGCGCGCAGCGTGTCGCTGCCGGATGGCGTGCGTGCTCGCTTGCCGCAGACCTCGCACACGTTGCATCGCCTGCTCGGCGTGACGCCGCAGCCGGGGCGCTTTCGCCACCACGCCAGCAACCCACTCGCGCTCGACGTGCTGGTCGTCGATGAGGCGTCGATGCTCGATCTCGCGCTCGCGACGCGCCTCGTCGACGCGCTGCCGCCGCACGCGCGGCTGATCCTGCTCGGCGACAAGGACCAGCTCGCCGCGGTCGAGGCCGGCGCAGTGTTCGCCGAGCTGTGCGCCGACCCGTCGCTCGATGCGTCCTGCGTCGCGCGGCTCGCGGCGCTGACCGGCACGCCGGCCGCCGCGATCGTGCCGCCCGGGCGGCGTCGCGCGACGCCGCTTGCCGGCAGCGTCGCCTGGTTCTCCGAGAGTCACCGCTTTTCCGCCGACTCCGGCATCGGCCGGCTCGCCGCCGGCATCAACGCCGGCGCCGGCGACGAAGTGCTCGCGTGGCTGCGCGAAGGCGGCGACCCGTCGGTCGAATGGCTCGCCGACGACGCAGACGCGCCGGCCGCTGCGGTGCTGGCACGCCTCGAGCAGGGCTACGCCGGTTATTTCGACGCACTGCGCGCGTACGACGGTGATCCGGCGCGGGTGTTCGCCGCGTTCGACCGTTTTCGCGTGCTGTGCGCAGTGCATTGCGGGCCGCGCGGCACCGACGCGACGAACGAACGGCTCACGCGCCACGCCCGCGCCGCAGTCGCTCAGGGGTCCGGCGTTGCCGCGTCGCCGTGGTATCCGGGGCGGCCGGTGATCGTGCTGAAGAACGATTACCTGCTGCGGCTCTACAACGGCGACATCGGCATCTGCCTGCCGGATGCGCACGGGGAGCTGCGCGTCGTGTTCCCCGACCCCGCCGGCGGCTGGCGCGAGCTCGCGCCGCTGCGCCTGCCCGCCCACGCCACCGCGTTCGCGATGACGGTGCATAAGGCGCAGGGCTCGGAGTTCGCGAAAGTGGTGGTGCTGCTGCCGGCGACGGCGGTGAAAGTGATGACGCGCGAACTGCTGTACACCGGCGTCACGCGCGCGGCGCGCGAAGTCGTGCTCGCCGGGCCGGAAGCGGTGCTGCTCGCCGCGTGCGGCACGCCGACAGTGCGCGAAAGCGGCCTGATCGACCGCATGGTCGAAGCGGGCGACGCACTTCGGCTCCCGCCGGGAGGTTCGCGATGATTGGCCGGCTGCGCCGTCTCGTCGCGCTCGCGCTGCTTGCGCTCGTTTTGCCGGCCGATGCCGGCGAAGTGCGCGTTGCGGTGGCGTCGAACTTCGCCACGCCGATGCAGCAGATCGCCGCGGCGTTCGAGCGCGATACCGGTCACAAGGCGCTGCTCGCGTTCGGCGCGACCGGAAAGTTCTACGCGCAGATCAGGAACGGCGCGCCGTTCGACGTCTTCCTCGCCGCGGACGCGAAGGCGCCGGCGAAGCTCGAAGAGGAAGGGCTGGCGTTGCGCGGCAGCCGTTTCACGTACGGCATCGGCCGGCTCGTGCTGTGGTCGGCGCAGCCCGGTTTCGTCGATGCGCACGGCGAGGCGCTCAAGCGCGGCGACTTCCGTCATCTCGCCATCGCGAGCCCGAAAACGGCGCCGTATGGCGCGGCCGCCCTCGAAGTGCTGAACCGGTTCGGTCTCGCCGACGTGCTGCGCGAAAAGCTCGTGACCGGCGAGAACATCGCACAGGCTTACCAGTTCGTCGCGAGCGGCAATGCCGAACTGGGTTTCGTCGCGCTGTCGCAGGTGAGCGCCGATGGCACGATCGTTCGCGGCTCGGCGTGGGTCGTGCCGGCGCAGCTTCACGCGCCGATCCGCCAGGACGGCGTGATCCTCGCCCGCGCCCGGGACAATCCCGCTGCATGCGCGCTGCGTGAATACCTCGCAGGCGACGAAGCCGCCGCGATCATGCGCGCGCATGGATACGACCGCTAAATGGCGCTCGATCCGGCCGGCCTCGCCGCGATCCGCCTGACGCTGGAACTCGCCGCAGTGACGACGGCAGTGCTGCTCGTCGTCGGCACGCCGGTCGCGTGGTGGCTCGCGCGCACCCGCTCGCGCTGGAAAGCCGTCGTCGGCGCGGTCGTCGCGCTGCCGCTGGTGCTGCCGCCGACGGTGATCGGCTTCTATCTGCTGGTCGCGCTCGGTCCGCATGGTCCGGTCGGCCAGCTCACGCAGGCGCTCGGGCTCGGCCTGTTGCCGTTCACGTTCGCCGGGCTCGTCGTCGGCTCGGTGTTCTACTCGCTGCCGTTCGTCGTGCAGCCGCTGCAGAATGCGTTCGAGGCGATCGGCGAGCGCCCGCTCGAAGTCGCAGCGACGTTGCGCGCCGGCGCGATCGACACGTTCTTCAGCGTCGTGCTGCCGCTCGCGCGGCCCGGCTTCGTCACCGCGACGATCCTCGGCTTCGCGCACACGGTCGGCGAATTCGGCGTCGTGCTGATGATCGGCGGCAACATCCCGGAGAAGACGCGCGTCGTCTCGGTGCAGATCTACGACCACGTCGAAGCGCTCGAGTACGCCGAGGCGCACTGGCTGTCGGCAGGCATGCTGGTGTTCAGCTTCGTCGTGCTGCTCGCGCTGTACGGGCGGAAAAAGGAAGTGCTGCGGTGAGCGGCGCGGCGCCCTTCGCTCCCGGCAGCGCGCGAACCGGCGCGATCGCCGGCGACGACACCGCGATCCGGGCGCGCTTCGGACTCGGCTGGCCGGGTTTCCGGCTCGACGTCGACCTCGCGTTGCCGGGGCGCGGCGTGATCGCGTTGTTCGGCCATTCCGGATCGGGCAAGACGACGCTGCTGCGCTGTCTCGCCGGGCTCGAGCGCGCCGCGCACGGGTATCTCGCGGTGCGCGGCGAGCTGTGGCAGGACGAGTCACGGCGTCTCTTCGTGCCGACATGCCGCCGCCCGCTCGGCTACGTGTTCCAGGAAGCGAGCCTGTTCGCGCACCTGACGGTGCGGCGCAACCTCGAATTCGGCCTGAAGCGCGTGCCGGCCGCGGCGCGGCGCATCCCGCTCGACCAGGCGATCGCGCTGCTCGGCATCGAACCGCTGCTCGCACGCCTGCCCGGGCGCCTGTCCGGCGGCGAGCGCCAGCGCGTCGCGATCGCGCGGGCGCTCGCGACGAGCCCGCGACTCTTGCTGATGGACGAGCCGCTCGCGGCGCTCGACGTCAAGCGAAAGCAGGAAATCCTGCCGTATCTCGAAGGCCTGCACGCCGAGCTCGACATCCCGGTGGTGTACGTCAGCCACGCGCCCGAGGAAGTCGCGCGGCTCGCCGACCACGTCGTGCTGCTCGCCGACGGGCGCGCGCTCGCCGCCGGGCCGATCGGCGAAGTGATGGCGCGCCTCGACCTGCCGTTCGCGCACGACGAGGACGCGTTCGTCGTCATCGACGCGCGCGTCGTCGCGCATGACGAAGCCTATGCGCTGACGCGGCTCGAATTCGCCGGGCTGCCGCTGTGGATCACCGGCCTCGATGCGCCGGTCGCGTCCCGCGTCAGGGCGCGCGTGCTCGCCCGCGACGTCAGCCTCGCGCTGTCCGAGCGCCACGATTCGAGCATCCTCAACGTGCTGCCGGCGCGCGTCGTGTCGCTCGACGAGGCCGATCCCGGGCGCACGCTGGTATGTCTCGACGTGGCCGGCACGGCGCTGCTCGCGCGCATCACGCGCCGTTCGGCCGCGCAGCTCGGCATCGTGCCGGGTCGCGACGTGTATGCGCAGGTCAAGGGCGTCGCGCTGCTGCGCTAGCGAAGTGAAATTAACCGGCTAAACTGTTGCGTTGCTCAACCCGGATCCTCGCCTGCCATGATCGACCTGCGTATCGTCCCCGTGACCCCTTTCGAACAGAACTGCAGCATCCTGTGGTGCGACAAGACGCGCAAGGCCGCGGTCGTCGACCCCGGCGGCGACCTCGAGCGCATCCTCGTGAAAGCGAAGGAGCTCGGCGTCACGATCGAGAAGATCCTCATCACGCACGGCCACATCGACCACGCCGGCGGCACTGCGCAGCTCGCGCGCGAGCTTCAAGTGCCGGTCGAAGGGCCGCACGAAGCGGACCTTTTCTGGATCGCCGGCATCCCTCAACAGGCCAAAACGTTCGGTTTTCCGGGCGCCGAGAGCTTCGAGCCCGAGCGCTGGCTGCACGATGGCGACACGGTGACGGTCGGCGACGAGCGGCTCCGCGTGATCCACGTACCAGGCCACACGCCCGGCCATGTCGCGTTCTTCCATGCCGATGCGCGCCTGGCGATCGTCGGCGACGTGCTGTTTGCCGGCTCGATCGGCCGCACCGATTTCCCCCAGGGCGACCACGCGACGCTGATCCGCTCGATCCGGCACAAACTCTTTCCGCTCGGTGACGACATCACGTTCGTCCCCGGTCACGGGCCGACTTCGACGTTCGGCGAGGAACGCCGCAGCAACCCGTACGTCGGCGACCACGCCTGAAGCCTTGCGGGCGACGCCGTTGCCGACGGCCTCGCCCGTTTCAGCCGCGCTTGAGGGCGTCGCGGATTTCGCGCAGCAGCTTGACTTCTTCGAGCTCCACCGGCGGCGGGGGCGGGGGCGGTTCCGAGCGCTTGAGGCGGTTGATCGCCTTGACGGCGACGAAGATCGCGAACGCGATGATGAGGAAGTCGATCGTCGTGTTGATGAACTGCCCGTATTTCACCAGCGGCGCGCCGGCCTTCTCGGCGGCTTCCATCGTCTCGTAAGTTTGGTCGCCGAGATTGATGTACAAGTGCCGGAAATCGACGCCGCCGAGCAGCCGTCCGATCACCGGCATCACGATGTCCTTGACGAGGGAATCGACGATCTTGCCGAACGCCGCGCCGATGATGACCCCGACGGCCAGATCGATGACGTTGCCGCGCATCGCGAACTCTTTGAACTCACGCATTAAGCTCATTCGGGACACTCTCCTGTCGTTGTCGGCCCCCGAGGGCGCCGCGAAACCGATGCCGGCGCCATCTTAGCGCCTGCCGGTGGCGCTGCACAGCGGCGGCGCGTTCGCAGCGCGATGGGGCAGCGGTGACATGACCCGGGCGATGCGCATGCGCCGCGCGACGGTTTTCTTCGCGCTGGTGCTCGCGCTGGCCGCGATCGTCATCGCCGCTGCCATGTATTTCGGCGGGGAATGGCTGCGGGCCGAGTTCGAACGCCGCCTGCAGGCCCGCGTCGTGCCGGCCGTGCGCGTCGACGGCCCCGTTCGCGTGCGGCTGTGGCCGGCGCCGGCGCTCGTCGTCAACGGCATGCGGGTCGCGGGCGACGGTGAAGCCGACATGCTCGAAATCCGCGCTTTGGCGCTCGAGCTCGATCCGGCGCAGTTGCGGCACGGTCGCGTCGCGCTGTCGGCGCTGACGCTCGAAGGGGGCGACATCGCTTTGCGGCGCGGCGACGAAGGAGACTGGAACTTCGCCGGCTGGCTGCGCCCGGACACGACAGCGGGCGACGGTGCCGGCGTGCCGATCGGCAGGCTCGTGGTCACGAACACGTCGCTTCGCGTCGTCGGCGCTCGCGGCGAGCCGCTCGCCGGCCTGTCGGAACTGCGCCTCACGGCGGGCCCGCTCGCGCCGGGCATGCCGGGCACGTTCGAGCTGCACGCTCGCGCGACGGCGGCTGCCGCGTTCGCGGCGGACGTGCGAATCGCATCGAGCGGAAATTATCGATCCGACGACGGCGCCGCGATCATCGAAAACCTGTCATTCAGCGCCGAGGGCAGTGTGGCGCAGTGGCGCGTCGATCGCGCTGACGTGGACGTCGCGCGGCTGCGCCGGGAACGTGACGGCGCCGTGCGGCTCGGCGACAGCCGGTTCGCGCTTGAACTTGCGGCGGGCGAGAGCACGTTGGCGGTGCAGGGCAGTCTCGCGATGCTGGAGATGCCGGCGGACGGCACCGCCGGCCGCGCAGCGGCCGATGCGGTCCCCCGCGACACGGCGAGCGACGCCACGTTCAACGGCGGCACGGTCGAGCTGCCGCACCCGGGAGGCACGCCGGCGCCGCTGATCGTGTCGTTTTCAGGCGACCTGCGCTTCGATCCGGCGGCGCCGTCCGTCGTCCGCGGCACGCTCGCCGGCAGTTTCGAGCGCAGCCGTTTCGACGGTCGCTGGCACTTCGAGCCGGACGCGGTGCCGCCGCTGAGCGTGACGCTGTCGCTCGACCGGCTCGACCTCGATCGCTATCTGCCGCCGCCGGCCGCCCAGCCCGCACCGGCGGACCTGACGGCGTGGCGCAACTGGCCGGTCGAGGCGGATCTGCGGGTTGACCGGCTGACGCTCGGCGGGCTCGTCAGCGAGAACGCGCGCGTGCGCCTGACCGGCCGCCTGGTGGGGGCGAACCCGACTACAGGCGCGCGCTGAACACTGGCAGGCGCCAGCCGAAGCGCATCGCACCGAGGCGGATTACGAGCACCAGGACGCCGGCGGCGAGCGCCGACACGCCGGGCGTCGCTCCGGAGGCTTTCATCGCGATCAGCAGCAGCGCGCCGGCCCACGACGCGGTCGCATACAGTTCGCCGCTGAACACCAGCGGCACCTCGTTGCACAGCACGTCGCGCACGATGCCGCCGAATACACCGGTGACGACGCCCATCAGGCTCGCGACGAGCCACGGCGTGCCGAGCGCCAGCGCCGCCTGCGTGCCGCTGACGGTAAACAGCGCGAGGCCGACCGCGTCCGGCAGCAGGAAGAGTTTGCCCGGCAGGTGCACGAAGCGCACCAGCGCGAACGCCGCCAGCCCGGCCGTCAAGGCGGTGATCAGGTAGCTCTGATCGGCGATCCAGAACACCGTGCGGTCGAGCAGCAGGTCGCGCAACGAGCCGCCGCCGAGCGCTGCCGCGAGCGCGACGATGACCATGCCGAAAAGGTCGAAGCGCTTGCGCCCGGCTTCGAGTACGCCGGCAGCCGCCTGCGCGGCGACGCCGGCGAGGCCGATGCCATAGACGAGAATATCGATCGGAATCATCGGGCGCGAGAATAGCATCGCTGCGCGTCTGTCCGGCCGGCAGTTCGACGAATCGGTCATTCGACTCCCGGGGCTGCGCGCAGCGCATCCCCGCGGCGGGACTCGACGAGCTGCGGGAACGGCACCCGTGATAGAGTCGCCGCGCGTCGTGTTGCCGGGGCGTTAGGGGGTGTACTGGGGGTGATCGCGATTCCGCAGGCGATTTCCCGCGCGAGCGTCGTGTTGCTGGGCGGGGATCGGGCAGCGCGTGATGAATTGGGGACAATGGTGAAGTGCTTGGCATCGAAATTGCACGGCGTCGCACTAAAATGGTGTTCTGCCTGTCAGGGAGCCGGGGCGTGAAGGAACGTTTGATGTCCGATGCACCCCGCCGAACGGGGCCGGAGTGATCATGGCGAACTGGTCGGAGTGCGGTCGGCAGCGCCGCCCGCTCGTCGTCGGCATCGTCGTTTTCCTTGTCGCGGCGATGATCTCCTGCCTGCTCGTGCTGGGCCTGGGGGGCGGCATCTGGCTGCCGAGCGTCGAGGGCGACAACCGGGTGCTGTCGCTGAACGCCGCCGTGGCGCTGCTGTTCAGCCTGCTGCTTGGCGTGCTCGCAAGCCAGATCGCGCAGGTGCGCGCGCAGCGCGCCGAGCTCCGGCGACTGGGGGCAGCGCGCAGCGCCCAAGTGCGGGCGCGCGAGGCGGAGCTGGATCGCGCGCAGTCGGTCGCGCATGTCGGCGAACAGCAGCTGCGCAAGCTGTCGACGGCAGTCGAATGCAGTCCGGCATCGATCGTCATCACCGACCGCAGCGGAAACATCGAGTACGTCAATCCGCAGTTCGAACGCAGCACCGGCTACACCGCGCAAGAAGTGATGGGAAAGAACCCGCGCATCCTCAAGTCCGGCAATCGTTCCGCGGATGAATACGCGGCAATGTGGGCGACGATCACGCACGGCCACGTGTGGCGCGGGGAGTTCGAGAACGTGCGCAAGGACGGCGTGCATTACTGGGAGCGCGCGTCGATCGCGCCGATCCGGGCAGTCGATGCAACGATTTCGGGCTTCGTCGCGGTCAAGGAAGACATCACGCTGCAGAAGCGGGCCGAGCGTGAGCTGCGCGATCGCGAAGTGAAGCTCGCCGCGCTGATCGCGTCGTTGCCCGACCTGATGTTCGTCATCGACCGGAACCGGCGCATCGCGGAATTCCACGCGCCCGATCCCGGACTGCTGCTGATGCCGCCGGAGTGCTTTCTCGGTCGGTCGTATGCGCGAACGCTGCCGCCGGCAGTGGTCGCGAAGTTCGACGCGGCGCTGGAGGAAATTTCCGCGACCGGAGGGGCGAAGCAGGTTGAATACACGCTCGAGTTGCCGCGCGGCACGCACCATTTCAGCGCATCGGTCAGTCGCCTCGCCGGCACCGGCCTCGCCCCGGAAGGCTTCATCGTGCTCGTGCGCGACCTCACCGAGCGCGTGCGCATGGAAGAGGCGCTGATCGAAAGCGAGTTGCGCTACCGCGAGCTGTTTGCGAACAGTCGCGTCGTGATGCTCGTCAGCGATCCGGACGACGGCCGTATCGTCGATGCGAACGCGAAAGCCTGCGAATACTACGGCTACGATCCGGTTTCGCTGACGCGCATGAAGATCGACGACATCAAGGTGCCGGGTGGCGAGCAGATCCGGTTCGACACTGCGCAGGCGCGCAAGACCGACGCGTTCCGTTTCCGCCACCGGCTTGCATGCGGCGACGTGCGCGACGTCGAAGTGGCGAGCAGTCCGATCGAGATTGCCGGCAGGAAGCTGCTCTACTCGATCGTCCAGGATGTCACCGAACGCAAGCGCTTCGAGGAGCGCATGCGCGAGGCGATGGTGGTGTTCAAGGCCTGCAGCCAAGGCATCATGACGACCGATGCGCGCGGCGTGATCACGTCGATCAATCCCGCGTTCTGCACCATTACCGGCTACCTCGCTGCCGACGTCATCGGCCGCAAGTCGTCGATGTTCAAGCCCGAATGCCACGAGGCGGCGTTCTTCGACGCGATGTGGACGTCGATCGTCGAGAGCGGCAGCTGGGCCGGCGAAGTGTGGAGCCGGCGCAAGGACGGCGACAGCTATCCGCAGTGGGTCACGATCACCGCGGTGCGCGACACCGACGGCAAGATCGCCGAGTACGTCACGCTGTTCAGCGATATCACCGAGCGCAAGCAGCAGGAAGTCGCGATGTGGCGCCAGGCCAACTTCGACGCGCTCACGGGGCTCGCGAACCGGAGCCTGCTGCAGGACCGCCTCGGTTGCGCGCTCGCCCATGCCCGTCGGCATGGGTGCAAGGTCGGGCTGCTGTTCCTCGACCTCGACGGCTTCAAGTGGATCAACGATTCGCTCGGCCACGACGTCGGCGACGAGCTGCTGGTCGATGTCGCGCGCCGCCTCAACACCTGCGTGCGCGACGAGGACACGGTCGCGCGCCTCGGGGGCGACGAGTTCACGGTGGTCGTGCACGACCTTGCCGACCGTGCAGACCTCGGCGCGATCGCCGACAAGCTCGTCGCCGTGCTGCGCGAGCCGTTCGCGTTGTGCGGCGCGCGTCATCATATTTCCGGCAGCGTCGGCATCACCGTGTTTCCCGACGACGGCGACGACGTCCAGACGCTGCTGCGCAACGCCGACATCGCGATGTACAAGGCCAAGCAGGCGGGCAAGAACCGCGCCCAGCCCTATGCTCCCCACATGCAGGCCGATGCGCTCGCGCGCGTGCTTCTCGAAGCGGACCTGCGCATTGCCGTCGAACAGCGCGCGTTCGAGCTGCATTACCAGCCGATCGTCGATTGCGCGAGCGGCGCGCTCGTTGGGGCCGAAGCGCTGATCCGCTGGAAGCATCCCGAGCGCGGCACGGTTTCGCCGCTCGAATTCATCCCGGTCGCGGAAGAATGCGGGCTGATCGTCCCGATCGGGGAATGGGTGCTGCGCGAAGTCGTGCGCCAGCGGCGCGACTGGCTCGCGCGCGGCTATCCGCCGCTGCGCCTCACGCTGAACGTGTCGGGCGTGCAGTTCCGCGAAACCGGCCTGCCGGAGCTCGTGCGCGCGCTGCTCGCGGAAGGCGGCACGACATGCGGTTCGCTGGTCTTCGAGATCACCGAATCGGTGCTGATGGGCGGTAGCGACGAAAACGTCGAGGCCCGCATGCGCGACATCAAGGAGCAGGGCATCTGCTTCGCGCTCGACGATTTCGGCACCGGTTTCTCGTCGCTGTCCTATCTCAAGCGCTTCCCGGTCGATATCGTCAAGATCGACCGCAGCTTCGTGCGCGACTGCCCGGACGACGGCAACGACGCGAGCCTCGTCGAAGCGATCATCAACATGGCGCACAGTCTCGGGCTGCGCGTCACCGCCGAAGGCGTCGAATCCGCCGAGCAGCGCGAATTCCTGCGTGCGCTGGGCTGCGATTACCTGCAAGGCTACCTGATCAGCAAGCCGCTCGCGGCCGACGCATTCGAGGCGATGATGGCGCCGCTGCGAAGCGTCGCCGGCGCGGCGGAGTGCACGGAGTCATGCTGAGGCTCACGCCGCGGCGGCGAGCGCGTCGAGAATGCGCCGGACCGGCGTCGGCAGCGCGGCCGCGTCCAGATCGGCGAGCGCGAGCCAGCGATGCCCGACTTCGGCGACGCTGCGCCCGGCGGCCTCGACGTCGAAGCGGATCGGCGTAATCTCGAGCCGGAAATGCGTGAACGCGTGGTTCAGCGGGGCGAGCGGGAGGCTCGCGCGCGGCGCAAGGCCGAAGCGCGTTTGCAGCCACTGCGCGGCGTCCGGCTCGCTGTCGGGAATTTCCGGCAGCGCGAGCAGCCCGCCCCAGATGCCGGCAGGCGGGCGCTGCTCGAGCAGCACGCGCCCGGCCGCGTGAATCACCGCGACGCGCACGCGGCGCTGCGGCACGATCTTGCGCGGACGCGCCGCGGGCAGCTCGGCGAGGCGGTCCTCGCGGTGGGCGACACACGAGTCGGCGAGCGGGCAGCGTGCGCACGCCGGCCGGCTGCGCCTGCACACCGTCGCGCCCAGATCCATCTGCGCCTGGATGTAAGTGCCGACGTCCGTCTGCGGTAGCAGCGATTCGGCGAGCGCCCACAGCTGCGTCTCGACTGCCCGCTCGCCGGGAAAGCCGGCGACGCCGAACGCGCGGCACAGCACCCGCTTGACGTTGCCGTCGAGGATCGCCGCGCGCTCGCCGAACGCGAACGCCGCGACCGCCGCTGCGGTCGAGCGGCCGATGCCGGGTAGCCGGGCGATCGCTGCGGCACGCGACGGGAAGTTCCCGCCGTGACAGTCGACCACCTTCTGCGCCGCCTTGTGCAGGTTGCGCGCGCGGGCGTAGTAGCCGAGCCCGCTCCACAGCGCGAGCACCTCGTCGACCGGCGCCGCGGCGAGCGCCGCGAGGTCGGGGAAGCGCGCGAGAAAGCGCGCGTAGTACGGGATCACGGTGTCGACCTGCGTCTGCTGCAGCATGATTTCCGACAGCCAGACACGATACGGATCGGGGGCGTGGCCGCACGGGTGCTGCCACGGCAGGTCGTGCCGGCCCTCGCGGCGATGCCAGTCGATGAGCCGTGCGGCGAAAGTCGTGTGTGTCTCCATTGCCCGCTGTTCCCTTCGTCTGCGTTGCCCGATGCCGCCTGCGCAGCGATAATCACCGGCTCCATTCACTTCAGCGGCGGCGGGCGACAACCTGCGATCCGCCGCCCGGCCCCCGCTCATGTCCCAGCCGCCCGTCACCCACCAGGAATTCACCCGCGCGTTCCGCGACACGCTCGGCATGTTCGCCACCGGCATCGCCGTGGTCACGACCCGGGCGGCGAACGGCGAGGCGATCGGACTGACGGTCAATTCCTTCAACTCCGTTTCGCTCGACCCGCCGCTGATCGTGTGGAGCCTCGCCCGCCATCTGCAGAGCCTGCCGATATTCGAAGCCTGCGAATACTACGCGGTCAACGTGCTGTCGGAAGACCAGCAGCACCTGTCGCAGCTCTTTGCGACGCGCTCGGACGAAAAGTTCGTCGGCCTCGACATCGACGATGGCCTGTATGGCGTGCCGCTGCTGCGCGGTTGCTGCGCCCGCTTCGAGTGCCGCAACACGGTGCGCCACGAAGGCGGCGACCACCTGCTGTTTCTCTCGGAAGTCGTGCGCTTCGACCGCGAAGACCACCCGCCGCTGATTTTCCATAGCGGCGTGTACCGGCGGCTCGCAGCCGATTGAAGCGCCGCGGCCGAACGTCACCGCGTTTGCCGGTGGCGCTCGTTGCGCTACACCGGCCACCGGCGCAAATCAACGCTCAACGCGTTCTCGCCATTGGCTGGCGCAGCCAGAACACCACCAAAGTGATGATCGTCAGCGGAACGACAAACCCGAGCATCGTCGCGGAAAAAGCTTGCAAGGCGTCGTGCTGCTGAGCGGCAAGTATCAGGTAAGTGACGTAGGCCAGGTAGTAGCCGAGGAATACGGCGCCTTCCCAGCGCGCGATCTCACGCCCGGTGAGAAAGACCGGCAAGCAGGCCAGAGCGACAGCCAGCATCACCCAGATGTCGAAGTTGAGCAAAGAGGGGGCCAGAGCCAGGCCGCCGCTGCCGGCCACCACTCCGCTCAGGCCTACGCAGCCCAGAATGTTGAACGTGTTGCTGCCGACCACGTTGCCGACCGCAATGTCGCGCTCGCCCTTGAATGCCGCCGTCAGTGAGGTCGCCACTTCCGGCATCGAAGTGCCAGCAGCGACGATGGTGAGGCCGATGACCACATCGCTGACGCCGAACGCCCGGGCAAACGCGACCGACGAACTCACCAGCCAGTCCGATCCCAGCACAAGCAGTGCCAGTCCCGCGACGATCAAGCCAAGCTGGACTGCCCACCGCGTATCCCAGCCGCCTTGTTCGGCAGCTTGGATTTTTTCATTGAATTCGGACGCCTGCTGTGCGCTCTCTTTGCGCGACTGAATGACCAGAAACGCCGTGTAAGCGAGCATCAGGACCAGCAAGAGCGCGCCCTCCCACAGCTTGATGGTGCCATCGAGCGCCAGAGCCAGCAGCAGCAACGACGCGCCCAGCATGATCGGAATCTCCTGCCGAATCAGCTGAACGTGCACCACCAAAGGTACGATCAGCGCGCTGGCTCCCAAGATGAACAGCACGTTGAGGATATTGCTTCCCACGACGTTTCCTACCGCGATATCGCCCTGCCCGTCGAGCACCGCGCCGGTGGATACCGCCATTTCGGGGGCGCTTGTTCCGAAAGCAACGATCGTCAACCCGACCACCAGGGGTGACAAACCCACCGACAAGGCCAGCTTCGACGCGCCGCGAACAAGAGAGTTGGCGCCCACTATCAACGCGACCAACCCCGCTGCGAACCACAAAGACTGTAACCAGAGCATGGCGGCAATATCCCGAGAAAAAACGCCCGACAGGGCTTGTTGTTAAAACGGCAACTGAATAAATAAAACCGTTCGCCCTGAGCCCGTCGAAGGGCGGTGGCAGGGCTTCGACAAGCCTGTCCTGAGCTTGCCGAAGGGCTCAGCCCGAACGGGATGTGGGTGCCGCGCCAACAGATCGGATAATTTTGCACGGCCGACCTGTCAGAGGAGCGCGCATTAATGAAAAATTTTTCGGTTGAGAATTGAATGAAAACGTTCGTCCTGAGTGGTCGAACAGCGGGGGCAGGGCTTCGACAAGCCTGTCCTGAGCTTGCCGAAGGGCTCGGCCCGAACGGGATGTGGGTGCGGCGCCAACAGATCGGGTAAGCCGACTTCGATTGAAGCGGAGCGCTGGCTCGCCAACGTCATGACGAGCCCGAATTTTCGTTCGGAAGACCAGCAGCACCTGTCGCAGCTTTTCGCGACGCGCTCCGACGAAAATTCACCGGCCTGGACCTCGACGAGGGCCTGTACGGCGTGCCGTTGCTGCGCGGCTGCTGCGCCCGTTTCGAATGCCGCAACACCGTGCGCCACGAAGGCGGCGACCACCTCGTGTTCCTGTCGGAAGTCGTCCGCTTCGATCGCGAGGACCGTCCGCCGCTGATCTTCCACAGCGGCGCCTATCGGCGCCTCGCTATCGACTGAACAGCCGAATCGCCGCTTGAACCGCTGATCGATCGGACGGGATCGCTCGCGGCCGCTGCATCGGCTGCCGAAGCCGCTTCAACCCCCGCGGGCGTCAAGCGCAAAATGAGCCCCGCTCGGACCGGCTGCACGCGCCCTGGTGTATGAGCAGGGGCTTTACCTCAGCGGCCTGCTCGCGATCGGGCTGATGTCGCTGGCAATGGTGCTCGCCACCCGTCCGGCGTGGCTGGAGCGCCCGCTCGGCGGCATGGACCGCATTTTCCGCGTGCACAAATGGGCCGGCATTCTCCCCGGCGTGTTCGCTCTGCTGCACTGGCTGATTGAGATGTCCGATGACTTGGTCAAGTCGATCTTCGGCCGCGGCGGGCGCCCGCACGAGGAAGAATTCGGCGGCCTCCTCGAAAACCTGCGCGAGGCCGGCGAGGAACTGGGCGAGTTCGCCATCTACCTGGTGCTGGCGATGGTCGTGCTGAGCCTGCTGAAGCGCTTTCCGTACAAGTTCTGGCGCCACATTCACCGCGCCATGCCGGTGCTCTACCTGATGCTCGCCTTTCATGCCGCGGTGCTTGCTCCGATCGCCTACTGGACCCAGCCCGCGGGTGCGCTGCTGGCCCTGCTGCTGGCCGCCGGCAGCGTCGCTGCGGCACTCTCGCTCACCGGGCGGATCGGCCGCGAGCGGCGCGTGCATGGCGTCGTTACCGGAGTGTCTTCGCCCGCCGCCGATGTCACCGAAGTGGTCTGCCGCCTCGACGGCGACTGGCGCGGGCATCGCGCCGGGCAGTTCGCCTTCGTCGGCTTCGACCGCTTCGAAGGCGCCCACCCCTTCACCATCGCCAGCGCCGACCGGGGCGATCGCAACGTGAGCTTCCAGATCAAGGCCTTGGGCGATTACACCCGCCAGCTCTCGAGCCGGATCGCCGTCGGGCAGGCGGTCACCGTCGAAGGCCCCTACGGCCGCTTCGTCCTCGATCGCCACAACCGCAAGGCACGCCAGATCTGGGTTGCGGGGGGAATCGGCGTCACCCCCTTCCTCGCCTGGCTCGATGCCCTGCGCACCCGTCCGGAGGATGCGCCGGCCGCCGACCTGCACTACAGCACTCGTGACCTCGCACGCGACCCCTTCGCCGCCCGTCTGCAGGGCTTGTGCGCCGAACTGCCGTCGGTCACGCTGCATGTGCACGACAGCAGTGCCGGCAGCGTGCTCACCGCCGAACACCTGTCGGCCGCGCAGGGCGGCGACCGGGGCAGGCCGCGCAGCGCCGAAGTCTGGTTCTGCCGGTCCGCGTCCCTTTGCGGAACAACTGCGTGCCGGACTGCTGCGCATCTGGGGGCCACGGCTGCGCTTTCACCAGGAAGCCTTCGAGCTGCGCTGAAGAAGGCAAAATTGTGCGCCCGGCCTGACGGCCGGGCGCAGATCTCAAGGCGATCGGCTCGATGAGGCCGCAGCAAAAGACGCGCATGACCCCGCTGATTTTCGAGGAACTGGGCTGGGGCTATAGCGGACTGGGCATCCCGGCGATGGCGTTAGCGACGGGGTTTCCCGCGTTTGCCGCTTCGCACCCTCGCTGATCTGGGAAGGCGACGACCGGCCCTCGCCGTCCGCCGGTACGGTGAAGGTCATGCAGGAAGAGGGGCGAGTCCGAATGGGAACAAGCTCTTGGAGGGGGTATGGAGCGGGCGATGGGAATCGAACCCACGGCTCTAGCTTGGGAAGCTAGGGTATTACCATTATACGACGCCCGCGATTCAGGCCAATTTGCTCTGAACAGGGCTGTCATTCTAATGGCCGGCGCGGCGGCGCGCAATGCGCGAGTTAGGCGTGCCTGTGGCGCGGGGGTTTCGCCCAAACCGGCGACCGGGCAAGGGTCCGCGGAGGGCGTGGTAAGATTTCGGTTCACTGCACCTCGACAGCTACAGCATGATTGAGCTCATCATCAATGGCAAACCCGAGCGCCTCGACGAGGCGCCGACGGTGCTCGCGCTGCTCGAAGCCAGGCAGCTCGCCGGCAAGCGTCTCGCGGTCGAGCGCAACGGCGAGATCGTGCCGAAAGGGCAGCATGCGCACACGCTGCTCGCCGACGGCGACCGGCTCGAGATCGTCGTCGCGGTCGGCGGCGGCTGAAGTTTCGCCGCCCCGGCGCCGCGCTCGCTGGACCGCGCGCCTTCATCAACCCGATTCCTACAGGCCGAACATGAACGACTCCCTGGTGATCGCAGGCAAGTCCTACCGCTCCCGTTTGCTGGTGGGCACCGGAAAATACAAGGATTTCGCCGAGACGCGCGCCGCGATCGACGCGAGCGGCGCCGAGATCGTCACCGTCGCGATCCGCCGCACGAACATCGGCCAGAACGCCGATGAACCGAACCTGCTCGACGTGCTGCCGCCCGAGCGCTTCACGATCCTGCCGAACACGGCCGGCTGCTACACGGCCGACGACGCGGTGCGCACGCTGCGGCTCGCGCGCGAGCTGCTCGACGGTCACGCGCTGGTGAAGCTCGAAGTGCTCGGCGATCCGGTGAGCCTGTTCCCGAACATGCCCGAGACGCTGAAGGCAGCCGAAACCCTCGTCAAGGACGGCTTCGAGGTGATGGTGTACTGCGCCGACGACCCGATCCAGGCAAAGATGCTCGAAGAGATCGGCTGCGTCGCGGTGATGCCGCTGGCGTCCTTGATCGGCTCCGGCATGGGGATCCTCAATCCGTGGAATCTGCGGCTGATCATCGACCAGGCGAAAGTGCCGGTGCTCGTCGATGCCGGCGTTGGCACCGCGTCCGACGCAGCGATCGCGATGGAACTCGGTTGCGACGGCGTGCTGATGAACACGGCGATCGCGCACGCGAAAAACCCCGTGCTGATGGCGTCGGCGATGAAAAAGGCGGTCGAGGCCGGGCGCGAGGCGTTTCTTGCCGGACGCATGCCGCGCAAGCATTATTCGGCCGATCCGAGCTCGCCGACGAGCGGCCTGATCGGCTCCTGAACGAACGCCGCGCGCGCCGCCTGCCACCTGCGCCGCGCGCGTCGACCCTTTTCGCCATGCCGGCACAGCGCCGGCACGGCCTCGCACGACGTTACGATCCCCGACAATGACTTTTCCCCCCCACAACCCGCCGGAAACCGGGCCTCCGTCCGCCGCTCCGGACGAATCGCTGCCGGCTCCGCAAGGCCGTGTCGCCGGCGATGCGGAAGCGCGCTTTTCGAGCCGCTCGATCCGCAGCTTCGTGCTGCGCCAGGGACGCATGTCGGTCGCGCAGCAGCGCCACCTCGACGAGACGCTGCCGAAAGTCGGCATTCCCTACCGCGTCGCGCCGCTCGATCTCGACGCGGCGTTCGGACGCGCGGCGCCAAAAATCGTCGAGATCGGTTTCGGCATGGGCGAGACGACCGCGAAAATCGCCGCCGCGCTGCCGGACAAGGACTTTCTCGCGATCGAAGTGCATGGGCCGGGCGTCGGCAGCCTGTGCAAGCTGATCGCCGAAAGCGAGCTGCACAACTTGCGCATCGTCCAGCACGACGCGGTCGAAGTGCTGCGCGACATGATTCCCGAACAGGCGCTGGCCGGCGTGCATGTGTTCTTTCCCGATCCGTGGCACAAGAAGCGTCATCACAAGCGGCGCATCATCCAGCCCGACTTCGTCGCGCTGATCGCCTCGCGGCTCGCGCCCGGCGCTTATCTGCACTGCGCGACCGACTGGGAGGAATACGCGCAGTGGATGCTCGAGGTGCTCGCCGCCGAGCCCGCGCTGGAGAATACTGCCGACAGCTACGCCCCGCGTCCGGCTTACCGCCCGCTGACGAAATTCGAAAACCGCGGTCTGAAGCTCGGGCACGGCGTCTGGGACCTGGTGTTCAGGCGGCGCGGTTGAGCGAAGCGCGCGTCGAACGGAGATCTGAACGATGGTGAAACGCCTCTTTGCCTTTTTCGGCGCGCTTCTCGCGGGCTTGTGGCGCACGATCGACGTGCTGCGGCGCGTGCTCCTCAACGCGGTATTCCTGCTGTTGCTCGCTTTTGTCGCGGTGCTGCTGTGGCGCGCGCTGCCCGCGGTGCCGGACGGCGCGGCGCTGGTGCTGCGCCCGGCCGGTCCGCTCGTCGAGCAGAAGACGTTCGAGACGCCGCTCGATTTGCTGCGCAATGGCGGTGTCGCGCCTTCCCAAACGGCGCTGCACGATCTGCTCGAAGCGGTGGAGGCGGCGCGCGACGACCGGCGGATCAAGGCGCTCGTCATCGAAACCGACCGGCTCGGCCCGAGCGGCCTGTCGAAGCTCGCCGAACTGCGCGCCGCGATCGTCGCTTTCCGGCAGAGCGGAAAGCCGGTGTTCGCTCGCGGCGAACGCTTCACGCAGGGGCAGTACTACCTCGCCAGCGTCGCCGACGAAGTCCATGTCGGGCCCGACGGCTTCGTGCTGCTGCAAGGGTTTGCGCGCTACGTCAGCTATTTCGCCGGCGCGCTCGACAAGCTCGGCGTCAAAATGCACGTGTTCCGCGTCGGCGAATACAAGGCGTTCAGCGAGCCTTTCACGCGCAACGACATGTCGGAGGCGGACCGCGAAGCGTCGCGCGATCTGCTCGAAGGGCTGTGGAGCGGCGTGCGCGAGGATCTCATCGCGAGCCGCCGCCTCGCGCCCGAGAAGCTCGACGCCTACGTCAACGCTTACCCCGCCGCGCTCGCAGCAACGGGGGCGATGCGGTGAGCGCGGCGCGCGATGCCGGCCTGATCGATCGCGCGAGCACCCGCGACGAGTGGCGCGAGCTGCTCAAGGCGCGCGTCGGCGCAAGCGAGGACGGCAAGGATTTCCGGCGCGTCGAGGCCGACGACTATCTCGCCGTGGTGCACGCCACGCGGCCCGCGCACGACGACCACGTCGCAGTGCTGGTCGCCCAGGGGGCGATCATCGACGGCAGCGACACGCAGTCGGCGGTCGGCGGCGACAGCCTCGCGCACCTGATCCGCACCGCGCGCGAGGACGAGCGGGTGAAAGCGCTGGTGCTGCGCGTCGACAGCCCCGGCGGCAGCGCGTGGGCGTCGGAAGTGATCCGGCGCGAGTTGGAATTGACGCGCGAGGCGGGCAAGCCGGTCATCGCGTCGATGAGTTCGGTCGCCGCGTCCGGCGGTTACTGGATCGCGACCGGCGCCGAAGAGATTTTTGCGAGCCCCGCTTCGCTGACCGGGTCGATCGGGATTTTCGCGCTGTTTCCGGAGCTCGCCGGATCGCTCGACAAGCTCGGCGTGAATACCGACGGCGTCGCGACCGCCCCGCTCGCCGGTGCTTTCGATCCGCGCCGCCCGCTCGAACCGGCGGCGGCGAAGACGATCCAGCTCGGCATCGAACACGGTTACCGGCGCTTCCTCGAAACCGTCGCCAAGGCGCGCGACATGAGGGCGGCCGAAGTCGACACCGTCGCGCGCGGACGCGTCTGGACCGGCGAGGCGGCGACGAAGCTCGGTCTCGTCGACCAGCTCGGCGGCCTGGACGCGGCGGTCGCGGCGGCCGCGTCGCGCGCCGGACTGAAGCGCTACGAGACGGTGTGGCCGAGAGCGGACGTCGGCCCCGGCCAGCGGCTCCTGCAGCGCTTCGTCGCCATGCTCGCGCCGGACGGCGGCTTTTCGGGCGTTTCAATCCTTGCCGCGTCGCCGCTCGCCGTCGTCATCGAGGGTTTGCAGCAGGATGCCAACGAGCTGCTACGCTGGAATGACCCGCGCCACCTCTATACGCATTGTCTTTGCGAAGCGCTCTAGCCGAGGACGATCCCATGCCGAATCCCGATTTGCACTGCACGGCCGTCCCGTCGCCGCGCCGGGCGCTGGCTGTCGTGCTGTTGCCGCTGCTGCTCGCCGCGTGTGCCGGCACACGCGACACGCCGCGCGCGCCCGACGTGCCGCCGGCAACCCGCGTCGGGCCGGATCAGCAGCTGCACTTCGAGCTCGCGAGTGGCGATTACGATTGCGAATTCGGCGTGAAGGTGCGCGTCAGCCGCGACCTGCGCGACGCGAATCGTCTCGAGCTGGGGTGGGCCGGCCGCTCGTTCGATCTGCGGCGCGACGTGTCGTCGTCGGGTCTGCCCCGCTTCGAGGCGCGCGACGCGGGCCTGGTGTGGATCGACCTGCCGTGGAAGAGCATGCTGCTCGATTCGCGCACCGACCGGCCGCTCGCGACGGAGTGCCGCCCGGCGTGACGCGCGTGGCCGCCGACCCGGTCCTCCCGCACCGCTTCAGTCGCACCGCTTCAGTCGCGCAGGAACAGCGTCAGCAGATCGTTGAGGAAATGCCGGCCGCGCTCGGTCGGGCGGAGGACGTCCGGCGTGACTTCGATCAGGCCTTGCGCGCGCGCCGTCTTCAGCTCGTCCTCGATCACCGCGAGCGGCAGGCCGGTGCGCTCGGCGAACAGCCGTGGCGGGACGCCGCCGGTCAGGCGCAGCGCATTCATCATGAATTCGAATGGCAGCTCGGTGACGCCGATCGAGCGGCGTTCCTGCACGAACTCGCGGCTCTTCGCTGCGTCGAGGTAGCGTCCGGGGTGCTTGTGGCGCATCTCGCGCACGATCCCCTCGAAGCTCGACAGCTTGCCGTGCGCGCCCGCGCCGACGCCGAGATAATCGCCGAACGTCCAGTAGTTCAGGTTGTGGCGGCATTCCTCGCCGGGTCGGGCGAACGCCGAGGTCTCGTAGTGGCGGAACCCCGCGCCGGCGAGCCGCGCTTCGATCGCATCCTGCATGTCGGCCGCGGCGTCGGTATCGGGCAGCGGCGGCGGAGCGTGGTGGAAAGGCGTGTTCGGCTCGAGCGTCAGCTGGTAGCACGACAGATGGGTCGCGCCGGTCGCGAGCGCGATGTCGAGGTCGGCGAGCGCCTGCTCGAGCGTCTGCTGCGGCAGCGCGTACATCAGGTCGAGGTTCACGCGCTCGAAGTTCGCCAGCGCGGTGTCGATCGCGACGCGCGCTTCGCGCCCGTCATGGATGCGCCCGAGGCGCACGAGCTGCGCGTCGTCGAAGCTCTGGATGCCGAGCGACAGGCGGTTCACGCCGGCCGCGCGGTAATCGCGGAAGCGGCCTGCCTCGACGGTGCCGGGATTGGCTTCGAGCGTGACTTCGGCCAGCGGGTCGAGCTGCAGCAGCATGCGCACGCCGGTCAGCAGGCGGTCGAGCGCTGCCGCCGACATCAGGCTCGGCGTGCCGCCGCCGATGAACACCGACAGCACGCGCCGTCCCCACACCTGCGGCAGCGCGGTCTCGATGTCGCCGAGCAGCGCGTCGATGTAGGCCTGCTCCGGGATCTCGCCCGTGCCGCCGCGCGACGCATGCGAGTTGAAGTCGCAGTACGGGCACTTCTTCACGCACCACGGGTAATGCACGTACAGCGCGAGCGGCGGCGACGCCGTCAGTTGCGCTCGCTCGGGCAGCGGTGCGGCAACGGCCGGCGCGGGCGCGACGGGGATAATGCGATGGCGGGTCACAGCGGTTCGGTGGACAGGCGGGCGAGCAGGTGGCGCATCGCCGCGCCGCGGTGGCTGAGGGTGTTCTTCAGCTGCGCGTCGAGCTCGGCGGCCGTCTGCCCGAGCTCCGGGACGAAGAACAGCGGATCGTAGCCGAAGCCGTTGGCGCCGCGCGGCGCGTAGAGGATCGTCCCGTGCCACTCGCCGTCGGCGATCAGCGGCCGCGGATCGTCGCGATGGCGCACCAGTACCACGACGGAATAGAAGAACGCGCGCCGGTCGGCGCTGCCGGCGAGCCGCTCGACGAGCAGCGCGTTGTTGCGCGCGTCGGATTTCGGTTCGCCGGCAAAGCGCGCCGACTGCACGCCCGGCGCTCCGCCGAGCGCCGCGACGCACAGCCCGGAGTCGTCGGCGACCGCCGGCAGCCCGATCAACGCGGCAGCGTGACGCGCTTTCGCGAGCGCGTTCTCGACGAACGTCGGGTGCGGCTCGTCGGCTTCCGGAATGTCGAACGCCGACTGCGACAGCACCTCGATGCCGAGCGGCGCGAGCAGCGCCGTCATCTCGACGGCCTTCTTGGCGTTGTTGCTAGCGAGAACGAGCCGGGTCGTCATGAGTTCAGTTCCGGTCGATCGCCGCTTTCTGCATTTCGACGAGCCGGCGGACGCCGGACTCGGCAAGCTCCAGCAGCGTGTTGAGTTCGGCGCGCGAGAACGTCGCGCCTTCGGCAGTGCCCTGCACTTCGACGAAACCTCCCGACCCCGTCATGACGACGTTCATGTCGGTGTCACAGCCCGAATCCTCGAGGTAGTCGAGATCGAGCACCGGCACGCCCTGGAACACGCCGACCGACACCGCGGCGACGAACTCGCGCAGCGGGCTGTGCGGCAGCTTGCCTTCGGCGACGAGTTTGCCGAACGCGTCGTGGACCGCGACGCAGGCGCCGGTGATCGCGGCAGTGCGGGTGCCCCCGTCGGCCTGCAGCACGTCGCAATCGATGACGATCTGGCGTTCGCCGAGCGCGCTGAGGTCGACGACCGCGCGCAGGCTGCGGCCGATCAGGCGCTGGATTTCCTGTGTGCGCCCGCTCTGCTTGCCCTTGGCCGCTTCGCGCGCGCTGCGCGTGTGCGTCGCGCGCGGCAGCATGCCGTATTCGGCAGTCAGCCAGCCCTGGCCGCGTCCGCGCAGGAACGGCGGCACGCTGTCCTCGACGCTGGCCGTGCACAGCACGCGCGTCGCGCCGAATTCGACGAGCACCGAGCCTTCGGCATGGCAGGTGAAGTTGCGGGTGATCGTGACCGGGCGCAGCTGGTCGGGGCGGCGTTGGCTGGGACGCATGGAGGATTCCTATCTGCTGTACTTGTGAATGGCCTGGTTGATTTCGGCGATCGCTTTCTCGATCTCGTCATCGCTGATGTCGCCGGCGGCGGCCGGCACGCGCGCGCGGCCGAAGACGTTGAGCTGCGTCGTGACCCGATCGAGTGCCAGCGTCTGTGTCGATTCGATGTCGTCGTGTGCTGCGCCGCGCTCGTCGTGCCAACACATCGCGATCATCGACAGGTTGTCGCAGCCGGGCCCGGCGAGCTGCTCGGCGTGGTCCAGCAGCTTCGGCACGGCGTCCATGACATTGGTTCCGGCGAGCCCGTCGACGATGCCCGGGTCGCGCAGCGGGCCCCATACGCCGTCGGTGCACAGCGCGAGGATGTCGTCGTCACGCAATGGCGTCGGCACCGACAGTTCGAGCTGCGGCGTGCGCGTGCCGCCGAGGCAGCTGTAGATGCGATTGCGCTCGGGATGATGCGCGGCGGCTTCGTCGTCGAGCAGGCCCTGGTCGATCAGCAGCTGCACGCGCGAATGGTCGCGCGTGCGCGCGGCAACCCGCCCGTCCCGCAGCAGGTAGAGGCGCGAGTCGCCGGCGTGCGCCCAGTGTGCGAGACCGTCCTGGACGACGCAGGCGACGATCGTCGTGCGCGGCGTGTCATCGAGATCTTTGTCGAACGCGTGATCGACAATCGCGCTGTGCGCGTTCATCAGCACGCGCGACAGGAAGCGCCCCGGTTGGCCAAGGGTCGGCGTCGCTTCGCGCCGGAACGCTTCGACGATGGACTGCACCGCCAGCTGCGCAGCGATCTCGCCGTGTCGGTGCCCGCCCATGCCGTCGGCGATCACCATCAGCAGCGCGTCGCGCGAGTAACAGTAGGCGAGACGGTCCTGGTTGCTTTTGCGCCGGCCGATGCGGCTTTCCTGGTAGATCGTGAATTTCATCGCGCGCCTCTCAAGTGCGGCCGATAAACGATTTGATGCGCGCGCCGAGGTCGCCGAACAGGCTCGCCGGAACCACCTCCTCGCCCCGGCGCATCAGCGTCTTCTGCAGCGAATAGACGCTCTGCGGGCGCTCGAGCGGGTCGAGCTTCAGGCACCAGTCGATCGTCTGCAGCAACTGCGCCGAATAACGCGTCGCATAGGCCCGGGTCGCCGGAACGAAAGTGTCGTGCCGGCTGCGCTCGTCCGAGCGCGGCGGCGCGGTTCCGGCGACGCAGGCGTACAGGCTCGCGCCGACACTGTAGATGTCGCTCCACGGCCCGAGCGCGTTGCGGTTCGTGAACTGCTCCGGGGACGCGAAGCCGGGCGTGTACATCGGTTTGAGCAGCGGCTGGCCGGTCAGCAGGGTCTGGCGCGCGGCACCGAAGTCGAGCAGCACCGGCGTGCCGTCGTTGCGCAGATAGACGTTCGACGGCTTGATGTCGAGGTGCAGCAGCTTGTGCGAGTGCACTTCGCGCAGGCCGTTGAGCATGCGTGCGAAAACGGCGCGGATGAAAGCCTCGCGCACGCCGTCGCGGTGTTTGTGGATATAGTCATGCAGCGTGCGGCCGCGCTCGAACTGCATCACCATGTACACTGTGCCGTTGGCGCGAAAGAAATTGAGCACCCGGACGACGTTCGGATGCATCAGCTTCGCGAGCGAACGCCCTTCCTCGAAGAAGCATTTCATGCCGTAGCGGAAGGCCGGCCGGTTTTCTTCGGTGATCTGCGGCTCGAGCTCGCCGTCCTTGCGCAGCGCGAGCGAGTTCGGCAGGTATTCCTTGATCGCGACCGGGGTGCCGTGGCGATCACGGGCGAGATAGACAATCGAAAAACCGCCGACGGAAAGCTGCCGCTCTATTTGATACTGGTCCAGCTGGAAGCCGGAGGGCAGAGGGCAGTTGGCTTGAGGCGGCATCGACAGGGGGAGAGCCGGAGCCGGCTTTCCGCGAGATTTTCTTGATTGGACCTGCAGTGTAAAGGATCGCGGCAGGTTCCCGGAGACACTTCATGATCCACAGCATGACCGGTTTCGCCGCCCAGACGCGGGACCTCGGGGCGGTGAGCCTGCATATCGAACTGCGCAGCGTCAATTCACGCTACCTCGATCTGTTCTTCCGCATCGGTGACGAACTGCGCCAGGCCGAACCGGCGCTGCGCGAGCGGATCACGGCGAAACTGACGCGCGGCAAGGTCGAGTGCCGCCTCAACCTGCAGACGAACGGCGCCGCGCCGCGCAGCCTCGCGCTGAACACCGCGCTGCTCGACCAGCTGCGCGACGCCGAACAGCTCGTGCGCGCACGCCTGCCGCAGGCCGGGTGCCTGTCGGTCAATGAAGTGCTGCGCTGGCCCGGCATGCTCGCCGACGACGGCGTGAGCTTCGAGCAGCTGCAGCCGGCGCTGCTCGAACTCGCCCAGGCCGCGCTCGACGAGCTCGCCGCGACGCGCCGGCGCGAAGGCGACAAGCTCGCCGCGATGATCCGCGAGCGGCTCGTCCGCCTGCGCGAACTGGTCGCCCAGGCCGAGCCGCGCGTGCCGGTGATCGTCAGCGAATACCAGGAGCGCCTCGCGACGCGGCTGCGCGACGCCGTCGCCTCGCTCGACGAGGACCGCATCCGCCAGGAAGTCGCGCTGTTCGCCCACCGCATCGACGTCGCCGAGGAGCTGTCGCGCCTCAGCACGCATCTCGACGAAGTCGAACGCATCCTCGCCGCCGGCGGTGCAGCGGGAAAACGGCTCGATTTCCTGATGCAGGAGCTGAACCGCGAAGCGAACACGCTGGCGTCGAAATCCGCCGCCACCGACGTCACCGGCATCGCGATGGAGATGAAAGTGCTGATCGAGCAGATGCGCGAGCAGGTACAGAACATCGAATGACGCGGGAACCCGCCAGGAGCGGAATGCCCGGTCGCCGCTGGCGCGCCGCTGCCGCTTGACTGCGAGCGGCAGCGCGGCCGTGGGGGCGCAGGGGGTTCAGCGAAGTATCGCGGGAAGCCTGCTCGGTGAGGAAGCGGCCTCCCCAAGCTTCCATAATTCGAGTGCGAGCGCGCTCACCTCTTCGACGCTGACGTCGTCGACGAAGGACGGGTCGTGCTTGCAGCGCCGCGTGAGGTTGTCCTCGCCGCACACCGGGCACGCGCGGCGCAGCGACGCGGCACAGCGGTTCTGGTACGAGGTCAGCGGCCCCGACACCAGCAGGTTCACGAACCAATAGATGCCGACTGCAGGGGTGCCGACGGCCTGAGCCATCTGTAGCGGGCCGCTGTCGCTCGCAAGGACGAGGCGCGCCCGGTGGAGCAGCGCTGCGAGACCGTCGAGCGTCAAAACGCCACCCGCGTCGATCGCCGGCTCGCTCATCGCGGCAACGACGCTCGCGGAGAGCCGTCGATCGTCCGGGCCGCCGCCCTGCACGACGACGCACGCCCCCATCCGCACGAACTCGTCGGCGACCGCGGCGAACTTCTCGACCGGCCAGATGCGACGCGGGTCGGTCGCGCCGGGACTGAGCACCACCAACGGCCGGTCAGCCGGCAGCCGCAGACGCTTCGCGAGCTCGGCGCGATCGCGCGGCAGCACCGGCAGCAGCGGCTGCAGGTCGACCGGACGCGCGCCGGTGAGCCCGACTGTTTCGAGAAGCCGCAGGCGCTCGTTGTGCCAGGGCACGTACGGCAGCCAGCGGTCGAGCGGCTCGGCGTCGCCGGCCCTCACTCCGACGGTCAAGCGCGCGCCGAGGCGGCGGACGAATGGGTTGGAATGCCGCCCGCCGCCGTAGAACTGGAAGGCGATATCGAAATTCCGGCGCCGAAGCGCTTCGCACGCCGACTCGACCGCGTCCTCGTCCACGACTGCGTCCGGCGGTGCGCCGACGCCGGGGATCGGTGGAAGCACGACGACTTCATCGATGAGCGGCGTGCGGCCTTCGAGGAATTCCTTGTGCCACGCGCGACCGAGGTAGACGATGCGGGCGGCCGGATAGGTTTCGCGCAGCGCCGCGAGCGCCGGCAGCGCGAACATGAAGTCGCCGACCTGGTTCGGGCGCAACACGGCGATCGACGCGACGCGCGGCACCGGCTCGCGCGAGGCGGCATTCATCGGTCCGGTCATTTCGCGACGGCCCTCGCACGATCGAGCGAAAGTTCGCGCTCCGGTTCGTTGTGTTTCTGTTGCGTTGTCATGACGGTCCCCTCGCAGCTGCATGAGGAGCAATGCAATCCCGAGGCCCGCCGTCCCCTTGGATGCGAGGCAGCGTCAGGTCATGTAAAAGCTGCTGCGGAGCCGACAACGTTGCAGCCGGTGGCAACGGTGATCGGCAGTTTCGTCGCTGGAACGAAGCAGGCTGTTTCGCCGCCACCGTGAGGGACATGCGCGATCATCGAGGGCGACGACGGTCGCCGGGGTCGGTCAGCCCGAAGCAGAACGAACTCTTCACCCGGGAGCAAGCGGCCGACAACTGCCCGACGCCGAATCCACGAAGCCGCCCCCCGAACGACTGCTGCGACGGTCAGTCGAATTGGATGATTTGGGGAACATCGCGTTGGTATCGTCGTCCGTAGCCGGCCCTTTTGCTCGCCGCCCTGTCGTCCGCCCGTTGCGCTGCCGATGCGACATCGTTCGCGGATGTTGGATTGCGACGAGCATGCGGGTCCCCTCGATTTCTGTTCTGTTCCTGTTTTGCGTTCCGCTCATGGCCACCCGACTCGACGAACTTTCCGAACGTGACTTTCCCTGGTATGTGCGTCTGGTTTTCGCGTACCAGAAACGCAAGTACGGGCAGGTGCTGTCGCCCATGTGGGCGTGGGGGCGGCAACCGGGGATCATGTTCGTCTTCCTCCTTTTGATCGGACGCTTCAAAAGGCTGGCCTCGCCCGGCCCGCTGCTGCGGACGTTGCTGAGCGTGCGCATCTCGCAGCTCAACCATTGCGATTTCTGCGTGGACTTCAATGCCCACAATTTCCTCGCCGCCCAGGGGGCGCACGAGAAGATCGACTTCATCGACCGCTGGCTGGAGCATCCCGAGGTTTTCAGCGATGAAGAGCGGGCGGCGCTCGCCTACGCCGAAGCGGTAACGCTGAACGACGAGGCCGGCACCGCCCGCGCGATGACCGCGCTCAAGCGCCTCTTCAAGGATGACGCAATCGTCGCCATCACCGCGTGGATCGGCGTGCAGAATCTTTCGAGCAAGTTTAACGACGCGCTGAGCATCCCGATGCAGGGATTCTGCCGGGTTCCGCCCCGTCCGCCTCCTGGTTGATCGACGCTGCGCTTCATCCACGCAGGCCCGTTTCCGAGGCAGGCGCTCGAGCGCTTGCAGAACCGGCAGCTGAACTCTGCTTCCCGCGGGCGGTCGATCAGCCAGTACCCCAGGCGAATAGACCCATGGAAGACCGTGAATCCGGAGCACGCAGCGCACGCCCCAAGGCGACGCCCGAGCCGCCCGCAGCGGCGGCGACGGACGCCGCTCGCGTCTTTCGCGTCGGCATTTCGGGGTCCTATGGCGGCCTGAACCTCGGTGACGAAGCCATTCTCGGCTCCATCGTGTCCGAGCTGCGCGCCTCGCTGCCGGTGGAGATCACGGTGTTCTCGCGCAACGTCGAGGATACGAGTCGTCGCCACAAGGTCGATCACGTCCATGCGGTGCGCCAGCTCACGCGCAACGAAGCCCGCGCGGTCGTCGAAGGCCTGGACGTGTTCGTGCTGGGCGGCGGCGGCATCCTCTACGACGACGAGGCCGAAATCTACCTGCGCGAAGTCATGCTCGCCCATGAAGCGGGAGTGCCGGTGATGATTTATGCCATCAGTGCCGGCCCGCTGGTGCGCACGGTAAACCGGGACCTGGTGCGCGAGGCGCTCAACCGCGCCGCCATCATTACCGTGCGCGACCGCCAGGGGCGGCGCCTGCTCGAAGAAATCGGAGTGGACCGGGATGTGCGGGTGACTGCCGATCCGGCCCTGCTGCTCGCACCGGAGCCGTTGCCGAAGGACGCGCTGCGGCGCGAAGGGATCGATCACGGCCGCCGCCTGATCGGCGCCTCGGTCCGCGAGCCCGGCCCCGCGGCCCCGGATATCAACATCGACCATTGTCACAGCCTGTTCGCCAACGCGGCCGATTTCATCGCCGATCGTCTCGACGCGGACATCGTGTTCGTGCCGCTCGAGCGCCAGCACGTGGACATGCAGCACAGCTACGCGGTGCTCTCGCGCATGCAGCTCGTGCAGCGCGCGACGCTGCTGAAGGGCGAGTACACGCCCGGCCAGCTTCTCACCCTCATGGGGCACTTCGAGCTGGCGATCGGCATGCGACTGCATTTCCTGATCTTCGCCGCGATCCAGGGCGTGCCTTTCGTCGCGCTGCCCTACGCGTCCAAAGTGACGGGGCTGCTGCAGGATCTCGAGCTGGAGATGCCGCCGATGAACGACGTGAATACCGGGCGCCTGCTGGCCAACGTGGATCGTTCCTGGGACCGGCGCGACGTGTTGCGCCGCCACCTCGAGCAGCGGCTGCCGGCGCTCCAGGAGCGGGCGCGCGAGAACAATCGCCTGCTGGTGGCGCTGCTCCACGCCGGCGCTTCGATGCGCAGCCTGAAAGGAGGTTGAACCGTGCCGGCGCTGAGCAAACCCTCGTCCATGCGTTCGATTCCGTTGCCGCCGCGCTCGGCGGCGCTCGCGGCCGAGACCGATGTGCTGGTGGTCGGCGGCGGCCCGGCAGGCATCGGCGCGGCGCTCGGAGCGGCACGCGCCGGTGCGCGCACCGTGCTCGTCGAGCGCTACGGCTTTCTCGGCGGCAACGCCACGGCGGCACTCGTCATGCCGCTGATGTCCTTCCACACGCAGCAGCCCACCTTCAGGCTCCAGGGGGTGACGAATCTGCTGCCGGACGACCACGGTCCCGGTCATTCGGTCATCGCCGGCGTGCTGCAGGAGCTCGTCCAGCGCCTGGTGGCGGCGGGCGGGGCGCGGGCGCCGACGCTGGAGACCGGATACGTGGTGCCGTTCGATCCGGAATCGTTCAAGCTGGTGGCGATCGAAATGCTCGACGACGCGGGCGTCGAGCTGCTGTTCCACGCTCTGGCAAGCGGCCTTGCCGGGACGAGGGTCCGCGACGGGGTGGTGTTCGAGACCAAGTCCGGCCCGGTGGTCGTCAAAGCGCGGGTGGTGGTCGACTGTTCGGGAGACTCCGACGTCGCGGCGCAGGCGGGCGCACGCTACGAAATCGGGCGTGATCCGGACGGCCTGGTGCAACCGATGACCCTGATGTTCCGCATGGGAGAGTTCGCGCGCGCCGCTTTCGCCGCCTACGCGGAGCGGCATCCCGACCAGTGGCGCGGGGTCCATGGCCTGTGGGACCTGGTGCGCAAAGCCACCGAAGCGGGCGAGCTCGAGCTCACGCGCGAGGACATCCTGTTCTTCGCCACGCCCCACGACGGCGAAGTGAGCGTGAACAGCACGCGGGTCACGCGGGTGCTCGGTACCGATGTGTGGGACCTCACCCATGCCGAGATCGAGAGCCGCCGCCAGATGCGCCAGGTGGTGCGTTTTCTGCAGCGCTACGTGCCGGGGTTCGAGAAGGCCTACGCGCTGCAAAGCGGCGTCACCATCGGTGTGCGCGAGACCCGGCGCGTGCTGGGCGCGTACTGCCTCACCGCGGACGATCTCCTGCACGCGCGCAAGTTCGACGACGTCATCGCGCGCGGCACCTACCCGGTGGACATCCACAACCCCGAGGGCAAGGGCACGGTGCTCAAGCGCATCCCTGCCGGAGAAGCCTACGACATTCCGCTGCGCTGCCTGATCCCGCAAGGGGTCGACGATCTGCTCGTGGCAGGTCGCGGCATTTCCGGCACCCACGAGGCCCATTCGTCGTTTCGCGTGATGCCGATCTCGATGGCGACCGGGCAGGCGGCGGGAGTGTGCGCCGCCCTGGCCGCGCGCCACGACCAGGCTCCGCGCGCGCTGTCCGTCTCCGCAGTGCAGAACGAACTGCTGCGCCAGGGCGCGGACCTCGGTCAGCGGGAGCGCTGAACGTGGCCGCGGCGGTCGATGAGCTGACCTTGCGATGGACGGCGCGCGCCTGAGGACGGCCATGAGGCGATTCATACGGCATCCGGTCAGTATTCCGATCGAAGTTCGTGCCGGCGAGCACGCCGGCGGCGAGCTTCATCCCGCGGGGAACGTGAGCCTCGGTGGGATCGAGTTCGATTCGGACTCCGCGATCGAGCCGGGCAGCCTCGTCGAGGTGCGCATTCCGATTATCGAACCGACGTTCGCAACCTGCGGCCGTGTGGCCTGGTGCCGGCGCACGGGGAACCGCTTCGAACTCGGCGTGCAGTTCCTCGATGCCGACGAAGCCTATCGCACGCGCATGGTCGAGCAGGTCTGCCACATCGAGGAATACCGGCGCAGCGTGCAACGCCTCGAGGGGCGCGAGTTGAGCGCCGAGGAAGCCGCGTTCGAATGGATCGGCCGGTTTGCCGGGCAGTTCCCCGAAGCGGGCGACGAGTCCTCGTGAGTGCCGGCCATGCCCTGGAAGCGGTGAGCCTGCATTGCAAGAGCTGACCCTATGATGATCCTGATCCTGTGGGCTCCTGCGCTTTCGCGACGACCGACGTCATGGAACTGCTGCTGCTGATCGTCGCGGTCGTCGCGATCGTCGCCGGGATCGCCGGCGTGATCCTGCCGCTGTTGCCCGGAACGCCGCTCGTCTTCGCGGGCCTGTGGCTGCTCGCGTGGCTGGACGCCTACGTGCGGGTCGGCGGGGTCACGGTCGTCGTGCTTGGGGTGCTCGCGGCCCTCGCCTGGTTCGTCGACTATCTCGCGTCGGCATTCGGCGTCAAACGGGTCGGCGCGAGCGGGCTCGCGGTCACGGGCGCGCTCGTCGGCGCCGTGCTCGGCATCCTCGGCGGCTTCATCGGTGTCGTCGTCGGCCCGATCATCGGCGCAACCGTCGGAGAACTGATCGCGCGCCGCAGCCATGGCCAGGCCGCCCGGGCGGGCCTGGCCGCCGGCCTCGGCTTCGTGATCGCGATCGTCGCCAAGCTCGGCATCACGTTTGCGATGCTCGGGATCTTCGCACTCGCGTGGCTGGTGTGAAGCGCTTCGATGGCACCCGTCGGTTCGGCAGAGGCGTCACGGTCAACAGGCGCTGCGGCGACTCGCGGCGGCGACGACCGGCTGGCCGCTGCGCACCGGCTCACGCGCCGGCGGCGGCGAGGATCGCCTTGACGAAAAACGCAGAGATCGTCGCGAAGAGCAGCATCACGACGAGGAGCGCGACGATGACCAGTGCGACGAGGCGGCGGCTGCTGCGCGTGCTCGCGACCGGGTCGTCGAAGTGGCGCTCGAGCAGCTGCACGTTGCGCTGGTTCGCTTTCCACGCTGCGTCGAACACGTCGCCGAGGATTGGCACGAGGCCGACGAGCCCCTCGATGGCGACGTTCCCGATCATGCGCAGCAGCACGCCGCGCGGGACGCCGAGCCGCGCGGCCTCGCGCACGATGTAGCCCGACAGCAGCACCCCCACCGCGTCACCGAGAAACGGCACGAGGCCGATCAACGCTTCGACGCCGATCCTGAAGCCGCCGGGCAGGCGGATCGAACTGTCGAGCAGCCACGCGAGCGCCCGCAGTTTCTCGCGCGTGCGGGCGGCGTCGCCGCGAACGTCCCGGCCCGCTCCGCCGGCGTCGCGCCGCGCTTTCATCGGCTACCTTCCGCGCGTCGCGACTGCCGGCCGGCAGGGCTGCCGCAGGTGGCGTCGTGCGATGGTCGCAGGATTTCGGGGAGCGGATCGTCGGGCATCGTGCGGGGAGCGGTTGGAGGGGAATCGGGACGTCGCGCGGCGTCGCAGCCGCTTGCCGTTGCGGTGCAAACGGCGTTCCTCATGCGCCCGCCGAGGCGGAGGGGGGCGTGGGGTGGAGTTTCAGGGCTCACCCGAGCGCGGCTGCGAGCTGCTCGATTTTCGCCACGTCTTCTTTCAGGGGCAGGGCGTGCCGGGCTCGCCCCAGCGCGAGTTGCGACTGCTGTCGCGCCGCGGCGCGAAAGGCCGGGTGGGCCAGGCGGGACAGCGAGCGCAAGGTTTTTTGCAGCCGGATGCCCACGGCCAGCGTGCCGGCTCCAGCCGCGGAAATGGGCGAGAACGCATCGTTGAAAAGGTCTTCGACCGCGAGCGGCGGGATGAAAACGTGTGGATGGAAAATTTCGCTGTCTTCGTCCCGCGCTTCGGTCAGGAGCGCGAGCACGCGGGCCAGGGCGGCGAGTGTCGCGATCGCGGTGCCGGGGTCGTTGATTGCCGGTGATAGCGCTTTCGATGCGATCTCCGACAACACGATGATGCCGAAGCGAGGATCCTGATCGAAGGAGCGTCGCTCGCCGACATGGAAAGCCTGACGTGCGGCGTGCAGGAATTTGTCATCCGGCACGAAGTCGAACCAGGCGAGTGGCGCGACCGTATCGACGAAGTCGCCCGGGATTGCGTCCACGTGGATTTCGCCGCCTGCCGCGCACGCCAGCCGCTCCAGCGTGTCCACGTCGATATGCTGCAGGTAGCCGATCCGGGTGCTGGTGACCGAAGCGACGGTCGGTGGCGGTCCGATCGGCATGCGCCCGCCGAGGGATGGATGCTTCCAGCGCGCCCGCAGGGCATGCTCCGCGGCGGCCTCGACGCGGTCGATCGCATCGCCGACACGCCCGAACCGTGCCAGCAAGTCGATCCAGTGCAGCAGCGTGAGCACGATGACGCCGATGATTCCGATCGTGCCGGCGAACAGCACCACCCGGCCACTGTCTCCATACACGCCGGCGTTGAGCGCAATGATGCCAACCAGGCTGAACAGGAAACTGCCGACGAAAGTGCCCAGCGCATTCTGCGCGCTGCTGTCCTGAATCAGCAGCTCGGCGACCCGCGGCGTTGTCGCGCTCGATGCGGTGGCGTAGGCAGATACCATCGTCACCAGTGAAAACGTCGTCACGGCCAGCATGCTCGATGCGAGTATCTCCAGCACATTGCCGATACTCGCGGCGCCGATCTTGCCCGGCCAGTCGGCAGGAATGAGTGGCGCGAGGACGATTCCGGCAGCGGCAGTGAGGATCCCGGCCACGGCAAAGAGCGTTGCCCGCAGCCACAGACGCCGGCCGACTTCGATGATCAGCCAGCGCAGGCGCGACAAACCGGATTTCCTGTCCGTTCGAGCATGGCAGCCATTCTAGTCCTGGCGGCCGTGACGCTTTGCCCTTTTCAAAAGCGCAGCCGGTAATGCACCGTGTATGTCTCGACTCCGTCGTTCGGCTGCTTGAGCCCGGCATTGGAATAGTGGATCACCCGCACGCCGAGCTCCTGATCGGCGAAACGGACGCCGAAGCCAAGGCGGTCCTCGAACTGGAACGACGAGCCGAGGTCGTTGCCTTCGACCTCGGTGCTGCTGAAGGCCGCGATCCCGATGCCGATCGCGACGTACGGCCGGAACGTCGTGCCGGTGAATTCGTAGACGAACACCGGGCTGAAGGACAGGCTGTGGTTGCTGGCCGTCTCGTCGCCTTCCCAGTACGTGTAGCCCGCATCCCAGTAACCGCCGAGATGCCCCGTGCTGCTCTGCAGCCAGCGGCTGCCGAAGTCGACCTGAGTGCTGACCCGATAAACCATCGTCGAGTCGCCCGTCTGGCCGACAGCGAAAGTCACATCGGTCGCGTGTGCAGCGCTGACGCTTCCCATCGATATCGCTGCAAGAGCGCCCGCCAAAAACAGTTTGTTCATCGAAATACCTTTTTTGTTATTAATCCTGCAAGCCGATGCCGTTCGGGCTCAGGGCGAACGGTCGTATTTGACTGCCACTTTAATAATAGTGAGATACCTCCTGTGAGGTAGTGCAAAGTCTAGAGACGGAAATTTCCCCGCAAATTGATGGGCGTCAAACGTAAAAACTTATTGAATACACAAAGAAAATAGGGGAAATGCGGAACGAGCTCGGCTGTTCCGGGCTTTCCCGGAGGGCCGGACAGCATGGTTGGCCGAGCGGCGGATGCGTTTTGTCTTGCGGCTACTCGCGATCCGATCGACGCAACGTAACGAAGAACGACGTGAACCGCGTGCCGAACGAGGAGTGCCCGCCCGAGTTCGACCGGCCGCTCATCGAGCGCCTCGACAACACCCACGTCCGCTTCGAGAGCGGAAGGGGAGATGGCCGGTGCCGCCGGGCGCCGCGGCGGCGCGAGCGGTCGGTCAGGCCGGTATCGCTGCGCTTTTCGCGGACGTGTCGTCGGCGTCGGCTTTCTTGCGCACCGCTTTCGGGTCGCACGTGATCGGGCGGTAGATCTCGACCCGGTCGCCGTGCTTGAGCGGCGTGTCGAGTTTCACGACTTTCGCGAAAACGCCGACTTTCTGCACTGCCAGGTCGATATGCGGGAACTGCGCAAGAATGCCGGAGCGCTCGATCGCCGCGCCGACGGTCGTCCCGTCCGGGACTTCGAGGTTCAGCCACACCTGGTGCGACGGCTCCGAATAGGCGACGCCGATTTTCATGGACATCTGCGTTTTCTCCTTCAAGCGCTCGGCACGGAAGCCGGCACCTGCGGCACTGCCTGCCGCCGGGTTTCGAATACCCGCTTGGCCGCGAGGAGCAGCCCGAGCACCGCGAAGCCTCCCGGGGGCAGGATCATCAACAGCGCGCCGTCGTACTCCGGGACTCGCATCTCGAGAAACGCGAAGCCCGGTCCGAGCAGCAGGCTCGCCTGCGCGAACAGCGTGCCGGAGCCGAGGAGCTCGCGGATCAGCCCGATCGCCGTGAGGGCGAGCGTGAAGCCGAGCCCGGTCGCCAGCCCGTCGAGGGCCGAAGCCGCGACGCCGTTCTTGCTCGCGAACGCTTCGGCGCGTCCGAGGATCGCGCAGTTGACGACGATCAGCGCGATGAAGAGGCCTAGGATCTTGTGCAGCTCGTGCGCCCACGCATTCATCGCCATGTCGACGATCGTCACCAGCGTCGCGATCAGCACGACGAAAACCGGGATGCGCACCTGCGAGCTCACCGTCCTGCGGATCATCGACACGAGGACGTTCGACACGACGAGCACTGCCGTCGTCGCCAGCCCCATCGCGAGCGCGTTCGTGCCGGTCGTCGTGACCGCCATCGCCGGGCACAGCGCGAGCATCTGCGAGAAGACGACGTTGTTCTCCCACACGCCGTCCCTGACGATGCCGCCGATGTTCATGGTTTGTCTCCGAGAAGGTCGCTGCGATGGGCGGCGAAGAAGTCGAGCCCGCCTTTGACGGCTTTGACGACCGCGCGCGGCGTGATCGTCGCGCCGGCGAACGCGTCGAACACGCCGCCGTCCTTTGTCACGGCCCACTTCGCGGGGGCCGGGTCGGCGAGGGATTTGCCCGCGAACCCGTCGATCCAGCGCGACTTCGCCGTCTCGATCTTGTCGCCGAGGCCGGGCGTCTCGGTGTGCTTGAGGACACGCACGCCGAGCACCGTGCCGCGCGCGTCGACGGCCATCAGCACCGTCACGTCGCCGGCATAGCCGCGCTCGGCGGTCTTGAACACCGCGCCGACCGGCATGCCCGCGTGCTTCGCGAGATGCACCGTGACTTTGCCTTTCGCGCCGTCGAGCTCGACGACGTCCGCCAGCAGGTCGTTGTCGGCGAAGCCGCTCGGCAGCACTTGCGCGAGCGTCATGCGCAGATCTTTTTCCTCGGCGGCGGCGATCGGCACTTTCGTCGCCTCGAACGCCCATGCGAGCGCAGTGCCGGCGACGAGCGCGATCGCACCGAGCAGCACCGGCTGGTAGGGCAGCGTCTCGCGGACCGCGTCGAGTGCCGGCGCGCGATCGGATCCGCTCATTTCACACCTCGCTGCGCGGCGGCGTCGATCGGGGCGCCACGGTAAGTCCTGCCGAGGATGCGCGGCCGGCAGTAGCGGTCGATGACCGGCGTCAGCGCGTTCAGCAGCAGCACCGCGAACGCCATGCCTTCCGGATAACCGCCCCAGCTGCGGATGATCCACGTCAGGAGCCCGATGCCGAAGCCGAAGACGAGCTGTCCGAACGCGGTGTTCGGCGACGTCACGTAGTCGGTGGCGATGAAAAACGCACCGAGGATCGCCGCGCCCGACAGCAGATGCGCAGAGGCTGGCAGGTAATGGGCCGGATCGAGCGCGTGGCCGATTGCTGCGGGGATCGCGAGGCCGGCGAGGACGGCGAGCGGGATATGCCAGCGGATGACCCCGGTGGCGAGCAGATAGAGCCCGCCGGCGAGAAGGAAGATCGCGCCGGTTTCGCCGAGGCTGCCGGCACGCGCGCCGGCCCACGATAACAGCGGATCGGTCGCCGCGCCGAGCGCGTGCAGCAGATCGACGCCGCGGGAAAGCTCCGTCTTGGCGTGGCCGAGCAGCGACGCCGACGCAATCGCGTCGGGAAGCGGCGGCGACGCGAGCGTGATCCACAGCCCTTCGCCGAAGCCGGGCGCGCCGTCGGCCGTCATCGGCAGCGGCGCGACCCACTGCGTCATCACGACGGGGAACGACACGAGCAGCGCGACGCGAGCGACCATCGCCGGGTTGAAAAGATTCTGGCCGAGGCCGCCGAAGAGCTGCTTGCCGATCGCGATCGCGATGAAGCCGCCGAGCGCGCCGATCCACGCCGGCGCCCACGGCGGCAGCGACAGCGCGAGGAGCCAGCCGGTCAGGACGGCGGAGCCGTCGCCGAAGCTGCTGTCGAGGCCCATCAGGCGCTGGCAGACGAGCTCGGTCAGCACGCACGTGCCGACCGTGATGACGAAAAGATGCACCGCGGGCCAGCCGAACAGCCAGAAGCCGAACAGCGTCGCCGGCAGCAGCGCGACCTGCACGTGGCGCATCGTCCGCGCTATCGACGCGCCGCCGTGGGCGTGTGGCGAAGCGGGAGGCGAGGCGTGAGGCAGCGTGCTCATGCGGATTCTCCTGCCGGGGGTGTCGCGACGGCAGGCCGGGGTGCCGGAGCCGGTTGCGCGTCCGGCGCGGCTTTACGCCGCGCGGCGGTTTCGGCCTTCTCGCGCGCTTCGCGTTCGAGTCGCTCGGCTCTTGCCTGCGCGAGCGTCTTCGTCGCCTCGCTGCGCAGCTTGTGGCGGTCCCGCGCCGCGAGCTCGCCTTTGGCGTGATGGAAGTATTGCACCAGCGGAATGTGCGACGGGCAGTCGTAGGCGCAGCAACCGCACGCGATGCAGTCCTTGAGGCCGAACTTCACCGCAGCGTCGAGATCGCCGGCGCGAACGCGGCGGGCGATCTCGAGCGGCAACAGGCCGACCGGGCAGGCGCGCACGCAGGTGCTGCAGCGGATGCACGGGCCGGGCGTACGCACGCCGACTTCGTCGCGATCGAGGACGAGGATGCCTCCGCTCCCCTTGATGACCGGCACGTGCAGCGTCGGCACCTGCATGCCCGTCATCGGGCCGCCGAGGAGCAGCCGCGCCGGTGCGCCACGGTCGGCGCGCACGCCGCCGCAGAATTCGAGCACCGCATCGGCGAGCGTGCCGATCAGCACTTCGACGTTGCCGGGCTCGCGCACGCACACGCCGTTGACGGTGACGAGGCGCGACAGCAGCGGCCGGCCGAAACGCACTGCGTCGCGCACGGCGGCTGCGGTGGCGACGTTGTGCACGACGACGCCGACATCGGCGGGGCGACCGTTCGCCGGCACTTCGAGCCCGGTGAGCGCGAGCACGAGGTGCTTCTCCGAGCCCATCGGGTAGCGTGTCGGCACCGGTTCGACGCGGATTTTGGCGTGTCCGGCCGCGGCCGCGCGCATCGCCGCGATCGCTTCGGGCTTGTTGTCCTCGATGCCGATGCGCGCTTCGCGCGCCCCGGTCGCGTGCAGCATGATCGCGATGCCGTCGATCGCGTCGGCGGCGCGGTCGCGCATCAGCCGGTCGTCGCACGACAGGAACGGCTCGCATTCGCCGCCGTTGATGATCAGCACGTCGACGTTCGCATCGCGCCCGCCGCTGAGCTTGACCGCCGACGGGAACGCCGCGCCGCCAAGACCGACGACCCCGGCTGCCGAAACGCGTCGGCCGATTTCGGCCGCGTCGAGCGCGAACGGGTCGGCGCACGGCGTCAGCGGCGTCCACTCGTCCCGGCCGTCGCTTTCGATCGTGATCGCCGCGACCGGCAGCCCCGACGGGTGTGGTGCGACGATGTCGCCGATCGCGACGATTCGCCCCGAAGTCGGCGCGTGGATCGCAGCGGAGATCGCGCCCTGCGGCTCGCCGATCCGCTGTCCCTTGCTGACGGTATCGCCGACGGCGACGGCAGGGCGCGCCGGCGCGCCGACGTGCTGCAGCAGCGGCACGTACAGCCGCTCGGGCAGCGGCATTTTGCGCAGCGGCGCGTCCGCCGCCGGCCGCTTGTGGTCTTCGGGGTGGATGCCGCGACTGAACTTGCGCGTGCGCAGGAAGCGGTCGATGAAGCCCATTGCGTCTCCTCAGGCGCCGGCCGCCGGCTTCGGCCAGACCCACTGCTGCAGCGTGACCGGCAGCGGCTGCATCGCCATCGCTTCGGTCGGACAGCGCTCGATGCAGTTGCCGCAACCGGTGCAGGCGTCGCGCAGCACGTTGTGGATCTGCTTCGGTCCGCCGAGGATCGCGTCGGTCGGGCAGACCTTGATGCAGCGCGTGCAGCCGATGCAGATCTCTTCCCTGATGCCGGCGACTTTCGGGCCTTCGTCACGCATGCCGGCGAGATCGACGGCGATGCCGAGCCGCGCGGCGATCGTCTCGGCGAGCGCACGTCCGCCCGGCGGGCAGCAGGCCGGGGACGCGGTGCCGGCCGCGATCGCCGCCGCGGCCCCGGCGCAGCCGGGGAAACCGCACTGGCCGCAGTTCGACCCGGGCATCATTGCCTCGAGTTCGGCGACGACCGGACTCGCCTCGACGGCGAAAAAGCGGCTGGCGAGACCGAGCATGACGCCGAGCGCGGCGCCGAGAACGGTCAGACTGACGACGGCGAAAAGCACCTCTTTTTCCTCCTCAAGTGGCGACGAGGCCGGACAGCCCCATGAAGGCGAGGCTCAGCAGGCTGATCGTGATGAACGCTGCCGGGGCGCCGGCGAACGCGGCCGGCACGCTCGCGAGCGCGAGGCGTTCGCGCAGGCCGGCGAAGATCAGCAGCACGAGCGTGAAACCGAGCGCCGAACCGAAGCCGAACAGCACGCTCTTGAAGAAGCCGTAGCCTTGCTGCACGTTGAGCAGCGCGACACCGAGCACGGCGCAGTTCGTCGTGATCAGCGGCAGGTAGATGCCCAGGCTCTGATACAGCGCCGGGCTCGTCTTGCGGATCGCCATCTCGGTGAATTGCACGGCCGCCGCGATGACCAGGATGAAGCTCAGGATGCGCAGGAAGCCGAGGTCGAACGGCGCAAGCAGCCAGTGCTCGAGCATCCAGCTCGCGGCCGCGGCGAGCGTGATGACGAAAGTCGTCGCGAGCCCCATGCCGAGCGCCGCGTCCATGCTTCTCGACACCCCCATCGCCGGGCACAGGCCGAGGAATTTGACCAGCACGACGTTGTTGACGAGCGCGGTCGACAGCAGCAGGAGCGCATATTCGTGCATCGCGTGCTCCCGCTCACACGGGGTTGCGCGACAAGTCGCGGCTCGCGTGGCGCACGAAGCGCGGCACCGTGCTGCCGCTGGCGGCAAGCCGCGACGCGACGCGGCGGGCGATCGCGAGGCCGAGCACGAGGCCGCCGGCCATCGCGCCGAAAGTGGCCAGGTCGCTGCCGGCTGCCAGCTCGGCAGTTGCGCCCGCGCCGAGCATGATCGCGAGCGGCAGCGCGTAGGCGGTCAGCGCGGCCGTCGCGAGCGCGTCCTCGCCGACGCCGACGACGACCCGGTCGCCGACTGCGAGGCAGGGCCCGTCGCCGCCCGTCGCGACCGGAAAACGGCGCGCCGCGATCCGCCGCGAGAACGTGCCGGCGCCGCTGGCGAGGGCGAAAGTCGTCGAACCGCAGCTGCGCAACGCCGCGCAGTTGCCGCACCCGGCGCTCGGCTCCGGCTCGAGCCACGCGACGGTGCCGGCGACTCCGACGACGCGCGCAGTGCCTTCGAGCAGCGGCGCGCCGCTGCCGGCGATGCCGTCCTGTTCCCGCCCATTCATGTTGGCCGAACCTCCTTCGTCGAAATGCTGCCGTTGCCGTGCGACGGGCCGGCCCCGGGTCTTTTCCCCGCGCTCGCCGTCCCGCATACAGCGGCGTGACCGCCGCGCAGCAAAAAGGTTGATGTCAAACAATCAGTTTTGCAAACGATACATAAAATCAATACTAAAAGTCAATGGGTGTAACGCAAGGCCGGCGTTCAGCGCGTCGCTTTTCCACGGTTCCGGGCGCCCGGCGCTCCCTGATCCCGACAAAAACGGCGGCCGCAGCCGAGACGCTGCCCTATAGTTGCAGTCCGAATCCGGTCGCCGGACGCGTCGCGCGACGGCAGGATATTCGCCAGCACCGCAGGTGCGGGAATCGAACCGAGGAGATTCGACCGATGATGCTGTCCCGCCTCACGCTTGGCGTCGCGATCCTCGCCGCCGTGGTGCTGTTCCTGTCCGGCTCGGGCACGCGCTTCGGAGTGTGGCCGTTTCCCACCGGCTTCATGCTGCTGAAATGGGCTGCGTATTTCGGGCTCGCGGCGGCCGCGGTCGCGCTCGTCGGCCTGCTCGTGCCGAAGCTGCGCGCCGGGTACGCGCGCAGCTTTGCCGCCGCACTCGTGCTCGGCGTCGCCGTGGCGGCCGTGCCGGCGTACTGGATGCAGGCGGCCGGCCAGGTGCCGCCGATTCACGACATCAGCACCGACCTCGACGATCCGCCCGCTTTCGCCGCAGTGCTGGCGCAGCGGGGCGACGCGTCGAATCCGCCCGAGCATGGCGGGCCGGCTGTTGCCGACGCCCAGCGTCGTGCCTATCCCGACATCCGGCCGCTCGTGCTGCCGCTGCCGCCGGAGGATGCGTTCGCGCACGCGTTGCGGGCGGCGCGCGCGATGGGCTGGGAGATCGTCGCGCAGGACGCGGCCGCGGGACGGCTCGAAGCAACGGCGACGACGCTGTGGTTCGGCTTCAAGGACGATGTCGTCGTGCGCGTCACGCCGCTGCAAGGCGGCAGCCGCATCGATGTCCGCTCGGCGTCACGCGTCGGCGTCAGCGATGTCGGCGCCAACGCGAAGCGCATTCGTGCCTATCTGGCGAAGCTCGCGGACTTCGCCGACTGACGTTCAGCAGCCGGAGAGGCATTTCGCGTCGGCGTCGAACGTCATCGTCCGGCCGCTCAGCGGCACGCGCATCGGCGCCGTTAGCGCGTTGCCGAACTGCGCGGTGCGCGTCTCGGGCAGCAGCTCGCCATCGCGCGTCGCCGCCTCGTTCGCATGCGACGCGATCACTGCGTTCGGCTTGACCATTTCGTTGATGACGTGGGCCGCTTCGGCCGGTCCCGTCGTGAACGTGCCGCCGATGTTGATCACCGCGAGCTTCGCGTTGTAGAAGCGCCGCACGACGAGATCCTGCTCGGCCGTCACGCCCGTGTCGCCGGACAGGTACGCGACGAGGCCGTTCGAGAATTTCAGCACGTAACCGCCGGGCGGGCCGACGTAAGCGGTCAAGCCGGCGGCTTTCAGCGCTTCGGCGTGGCCGTCGTCGAGAAACGCCGGGTCGAGGCCGTTGCTGTGCACCGCCGGCACGCTGGCGATGGTGACGCCGCCGACTTTTGCGCTGCCGCCGAAGCGCAGCAGCTGGACCTGCTTCGGGTCGCCGCCCGCGGCCTTCAGACGGGCGGCGAGAAAGCCGTGCATTTCGCCGCCGACGACGAGTTTCGCTTTCTTGCCGACGGCGATGTTCACGGTGTTGGAATTCGGCGTCACTTTCACCGACGCATCCGGTTTGCCGCATTCCCCCGCGTTCGCCGCCGGCGTGTGCGCGTCGCCGAGATGGTCGCCATGCACGTGCGTCAGCAGCACCGCGTCGATCTGGCCGAGCCGTGGGTCGTCGGCGCCGCGCACGGTGCGCCCGGCGTCGTAGAGGATGCGGGTGCCGTCAGGGTCCTCGAACACCATCGCGCGGTCAAACGCGCAGAATTCGCCGTCGTGGCTTCCGAGCGGCGTGATCCTGACGGTTGCGCCTTCCGCCGCGGGCGTGGCCGCAGTTGCCGGCGCCGCGGCCGCGATAGCTGAAAGCGCGAGCGCGAAAGCTGTCGTTTTCATTCTTTTCCCCTCCGTAGCGGCGGCGGGCGGCGCGCTGCCGCATCATCTTGCCCTTTCAACGCCGGTAAACCTTTCCGAAGCTTAGACCACCGGATGGCATCCGGCCGCCGCGGCGCAGGCGCGACCGCGGGCGGAGAGCGCCGGAGCATTCGGCGCGCAGCGGGAATGAAACAAAGGCTTGCGGGCGTCGGCGGCGATCGCGGTTATCGTCGGGCCTCCCCGGCAGGGTGCGAGGCAAGTCGCCGGCATCGCCATCACAGGGAGAAATCGTCGATGGGAGCACGAAAATCCGGCTGGGTCGGCGTGTGGTTCGATCTCGCCCGGACGACGGCCCGCGCGTCGGGAAAGATCAACCGGGCGGCCGGCAAGGCGACGGCGAAGCGCGCCGGACCGGCGCTGCGCAAAGCTGCGACGCAGCTCTTGACCGGCGTCGCGACGCCGACGCCGCCTCCCGCGACGCGCGGCGGCGGGCTTTGGGAAGTCGGCCGCTGGGGCCTCGGGCCGATGGCGATGCGCCGCTATCGCCTGTACCTGCCGCCGGGCGTGCGCGGACCGCTGCCGCTCGTCGTGCTGTTGCATGGCTGTGGCCAGGATTCGGCGAGTTTCGCGGCGACGACGCGCGCCGCGGCGAACGCCCGTGCCGGAGGCTATGCGGTGCTGTTGCCCGAGCAGGCGTCCGAGGCGAACCCGAACCGCTGCTGGAACTGGTTCGGGCGCGAGCCGGTCGTCGCGACCGAGGCCGCGATCCTCAAAGCCATCGTCGACCACGTCTGTGCCGCCCACCGCTTGCGCGCCGACCGGGTGTTCGCGCTCGGCCTGTCGGCAGGGGGCGCGATGGCGCTGACGCTCGCGCTGCGCTATCCGGCGCTTTTCGCCGCCGTCGGCACGCACTCGGGCGCCGTGCCGCACAGCGCGTCGTCGGCGCTGCAGGCCGGGCACGCGATGCGCGGCCGGCGCTCGCCCGAACTCGCTGGGCTGCGCCAGCGGCTCGGCGGGCGCCGCCTGCCGCCGCTGATCGTGATCCACGGCGACGCCGATCGCAGCGTCGCCTGGGCGAACGCCGAGGAGTCCGTCGCGCTTTGGCTCGGGCTGATGGCGCCGGTCGTCGCGTCGGCGGGAATTTCCCGTGCGGCGCGGCGCGGCGCGCGCCATCCATACGCGGTGACCGACTGGAAGCGCGACCGTCGCGCCTACGTGCGGATGATCCGCGTCGCCGGGCTCGGCCACGCGTGGAGCGGCGGGGCCGCGAAGCAGGCTTTCTCCGATCCGCGCGGACCCGACGCGTTGAAGCTTTTCTGGCGCTTCTTCGACGCGTGTGTCGCGTGACGCAGTGGCGGATGCAACGGGGCAACAGGCCCGGGCGAGCGGGCTAAAGAGTGTGGCGTTCTTCGGCGCGATGCCGCGACGCGTCGTTCGCCGCGTCAGCGTTTTCGCGGTGGTACACCGGCGTCACCGTCACGACGCCAGGGAGTTCCCGCATCCAGCTGATCAGTTCCAGCGTGTCGGAAAAACGCGTGCAGTCGCTGATCACGGCGAGCTTGCCTGCCGGGTTGATCGTGCAGATGTCGAGCTCCGGCACTGCCGCGATTGCGCGGGCCACTTCCGCAGTACGTGCGGGTTCGGTCTCGACGAGAATGCCGGGGACATGCTCCGGAAAATCGTCGGCGACCAGCGGCGGCGCACTCTCGGTCGCAGAGCCGGGTCGCGCGCTGAAGCTCCTGAAGAGGAAGTGGAGCGCGACCGGCAGCAACGCGAGCGCCGGGTTGACGACAACGCCGAGAAAAACACCTGCCAGCGCGAGAAGAATCAGGCGCGGAAGCTGGTGTTGCCTCTTCCAGGGGGAACTCGATCGTGCATCCATTGCCATCGCTCCAGAACAAGGCTTGCTGTCCAGAAGCGCGAAGCGGCGATGCCGCCTGCATGCCTCCGGTCGCCCGGCGCGCCATTGTAGACGCTCCCTGTGCATTCGCGGGGTTGCGTTGGGCCCGCCCGGCCCTACCGCGGAAAGCCATGTGAAGGATACAGCTTAATGGGTATTCGATATGTCAACAACGAGTAGGTTCATGCGGTAACGAACGCCACTGAGCGTGCACCGGGGACAGATCCACCGCCTGGAGGGACGCTGGGAGCAGGTTCACGCGAACTCATGCCGCTGTCACGAGGTTGCGCGACGATCGCGGCGTGCGTGCGCTTTCATGCTCCATATGCGCTTGGATCAGCGTGCGCGCGCAGAATTCCTCACTCCGTCCTTTCGTCAGGCGGTTCGACGCCACCGCTGCGCACGATTGCCGGCAAGGCATCGGGACTGCGGCGCTCCGCGGGGAGCTTCGCGATGCCGGCGAGGTCCGGGAGGCGGTGCGCGATGCCGACATGGCAGTCGATGCAGGTGCGCGTGCCGCTCGCGAGCGAAGTCGAATGCGCACGGTTCGCGCGCGGGCTCTGGCGCGTGAAGTCCATGTATTCGAACTTGTGACAGTTGCGGCATTCGAGCGAATCGTTCGCTTTCAGCCGCTTCCATTCGTTCGACGCGAGCTGCAGGCGCAGCGCCTCGAACTTTTCCGCTGTGTCGATCGTGCCGAAAAGCTTGCCCCAGACTTCTTTCGAAGCCTGCATCTTGCGCGCGATCTTCGACGTCCAGCGGTGCGGCACGTGGCAGTCCGGGCAGGTCGCGCGCACGCCGCTGCGGTTCGTGAAATGGATTGTGCCCTGCAGCTCCTGGTAGACGTTGTCGTGCATCTCGTGGCAGCTGGTGCAGAACGTTTCGGTGTTCGTCGCTTCGAGAGCCGTGTTGAACGCACCCCAGAACATGACGCCGCCGATGAAGCCGCCGATCGTCAGGAAACCGAGGCTGTAATGGACCGCAGGGCGCCGGATCACCTGCCAGTAACGGCGCAGCAGGCGGATCATCGTTGCTCCGGCTGGCGCGGCGACGCCGGCTCCGCTTCGCCGGGCGGCACTGAAGGCGAACTGCCGCGGCGCAGCATCGTTTCGACGTCGACGAAACGGTTGTCGACGAGCGGATTCACCGGCGCCTGCGGAACGTGGCACTGCAGGCAGAAGTAGCGCCGCGGCGACAGCTCGGCGAGGAAATTGCCGTCACGGTCCTGGAAGTGCGTGACGCTGATCATCGGCGCCTGGCTTTGCTCAGTGCGCGTGCGGGCATGGCAGAACATGCAGCGGTTCGCGCTGCGGTCGAGCTGGTAGCCTTCGATCTTGTGCGGCACGACCGGCGGCTGCATCGCGTACGCGCGCGAGCGGCGCACGTCGCTGTTGTCCGGGTTCGTGAGCGGCTGCGGCGTGGCCTCCTCGGGGATCGGAACGTTGCCGCGCATGCGGTCGTAATGGCCGGGCAGATCGGAAGGCACTAGCCGCTGCGCGAGCGTCGCGGCCGGCGCGAAGGCGAGAGCGGCGCACACGACGACGAGGCTGACGGGACGCATCACAGGAAGGGCGCGCATTGCGTTCTCCTACGCCTTGCGGATGTTGATCGCGCATTTCTTGAAGTCGGTTTGCAGCGAAATCGGGCAGGTCGCGTCGAGCGTCACCTTGTTGATCAGCTGGCTCGCGTCGAACCACGGCACGAACACGAGGCCGGGCGGCGGCTTGTCCCGCCCGCGCGTCTCGACGCGGGTCTTCATCGCGCCCCGCCGCGACACCAGCTCGACTGCGTCGCCGCGGCGAAGGCCGAGCTTGCGGGCGTCCTCGGGGTGCATGAAGCACACCGCGTTCGGGACTGCGCGATGCAGCTCGGGCACGCGTCGCGTCATCGAGCCGGAATGCCAGTGCTCCAGCACGCGGCCGGTGCATAACCAGAACGGGTAGTCGTCGTCGGGCTCCTCGGCGGCGGGCTCGTACGGCAGCGCATAGAGGACCGCCTTGCCGTCCGCGTGGCCGTAGAAGCGCACCTCTTCGCCGGCCTTGACGTACGGATCGTAGCCTTCGCGGTAGCGCCAGCGCGTCTCGCGGCCGTTGACGACCGGCCAGCGCAGCCCGCGTGCTTCGTGATACAGGTCGAACGGCGCGAGGTCGTGGCCGTGGCCGCGGCCGAACTCGGCGTATTCCTCGAACAGGCCTTTCTGGATGTAGAAGCCGAAAGCTTCGGCTTCGTCGTTCAGGTAGCCGGACCCGATCTGCGAGTTCGGGAAGCGGTCGACGCTGCCGTTGCGAAAGAGCAGATCGAACAGCGTCTTGTCGCGGAACAAAGGCGCCTGGTCGAGCAGCTCCTTCGGCCACACTTCGTCCATGCGGAAGCGCTTCGAGAATTCGGCGAGCTGCCACAGGTCCGAGCGCGCCTGCCCCGGCGCCTTGACGAGCTGGTGCCAGAACTGCGTGCGCCGCTCGGCGTTGCCGTACGCGCCTTCCTTCTCGACCCACATCGCGGTCGGCAGCACGAGGTCGGCGGCGAGCGTCGTCACGGTCGGGTAGGCATCCGAGACGACGATGAAGTTCTCCGGGTTGCGATAGCCGGGATAAGCCTCTTCCATGATGTTCGGCGTCGCCTGCATGTTGTTGTTGCACATCACCCAGTACGCGTTGAGCTTGCCGTCCTTGAGCATGCGGTTCTGCAGCACCGCGTGGTAGCCCGGCTTGTCCGGGAGCGTGCCCGGGGGCAGCTTCCAGATGCGTTCGGCGCTCTGGCGGTGCTCGGGATTCGTCACGAGCATGTCGGCCGGCAGGCGGTGCGAGAACGTGCCGACTTCGCGCGCGGTGCCGCACGCCGACGGCTGCCCGGTCAGCGAGAACGGGCCGTTGCCCGGCGCCGAGATCTTGCCGGTCAAGAGATGCAGGTTGTAGAGCAGGTGGCTGCACCACGTGCCGCGCGTGTGCTGGTTGAAACCCATCGTGAAGAACGACACGAGCTTCACCGCCGGGTCGGCGTACAGCGCGGCGAGCCGTTCGAGGCGCTCGCGCGGCACGTGCGACAGCTCGGCGACGGTGTCGAGGTCGTAGCGGCTGACGAAGGCCGCGTACTCGTCGAACGTGATCGGCTTGCCGCCGCCTGGGTCACCGACATTCTTCGCCTGCTGCAGCGGATGTTCGGGGCGTAGCCCGTAGCCGATGTCGGTGTTGCCGAGCATGAAGCGCGTGTGCCGGTTCACGAAATCGCGATTCACGCGGCCGCTGCGGATGATGTGATGCGCGATGTAGTTGAGGATCGCCAGGTCGGTCTGCGGCCGGAACGTCAGCGCGACGTCGGCGAGGTCGTAGCAGCGATGCTCGAACACCGACAGCACCGCGACTTTGACGTGCGGCGCCGACAGCCGGCGGTCGGTGACCCGGGTCCACAGGATCGGGTGCATCTCGGCCATGTTCGAACCCCACAGCACGAAAGCGTCGGCCTGCTCGATGTCGTCGTAGCAGCCCATCGGCTCGTCCATGCCGAAAGTGCGCATGAAGCCGGCGACTGCGGAAGCCATGCAGTGGCGCGCGTTCGGGTCAAGGTTGTTGGTGCGAAAACCGGCTTTCATCAGCTTCAGCGCGGCGTAGCCTTCCCAGATCGTCCATTGCCCCGAGCCGAACATCCCGACCGCGCTCGGGCCCTTGTCGCGCAGCGTCTTCTTGAACTGCGCGGCCATGACGTCGAACGCGCGCTCCCACGACACCGGCTGCAGTTCGCCGTTCTTGTCGTATTGTCCGTTCGTCTGGCGCAGCAGCGGCTCGGTGAGGCGGTCGGCGCCGTACATGATTTTCGACAGGAAATAGCCTTTCACGCAGTTGATGCCGCGGTTCACCTCGGCGTTGCTGTCGCCGTGCGTCGCGACGACCTGGCCGTCCTTGACGCCGACATTGACGCCGCAGCCGACGCCGCAGAAACGGCACGGCGCCTTGTCCCATTTGAGCTGCGTCAGCGTCGCGTCGGTGACGACGTTCTGGCCGAATGCGTCAGGCGGGATTCCGGCCGCGACGGCGGTCGCGGCAGCGGCCGAGTGCTTAATGAACTCCCGGCGGGTCAGTTTCATCGGACAACTCCTCTTCCATCGCGGCGGCGCTTTCGGCGTGCTGATAGACCAGCGCGACGTTCAGCACGCCGGGCAGCGCACGGATGCGGTCGATCAGCGCGAGCGTCGCTGCGGCGCTCGGGCATTCGCTGACGACGACCACCCGGTCGGCCGCAGCGGCCCGCACGTCGAGTCCCGGTATCGCGTCGATCGCTGCCGTAACGCTCGCGGCGCAGTCCGGGCGCGCCTGCACGAGAATTCCGGCGATGTGCACTTCGCGCATCGCGGCGACTTCGGGTAGCGCGCTTGGCGGAGACATCACTAGGCCGTCGGCAGCCGGCCGGACAGCAGCTGGTACATCCAGACGAGGAAACCGTAGCCGCCGACGACGATGACGGCGAGCACCGGTGCAGTAACGACGGCGAGGAACAGGAAGCTGCGCAGCTCTTCCTGCGGCGTCGAAGGCGGAGGAGCCGAGGAAGGCGTTTGCGATCCAGGCGATACAGGCATGACGGTCTCCGGTAGCGGGTAACGGGATTCGTCGATGACGACAAAGCGTTGCGCCAGCAATCGACGGACCTGAGGCCCGATGCCGGCGGCGGCAGGCGCCGGCCGCCGGTGATGACGCCGGAGCGGTAGGAACTGCAAAAAGCCGGTAAGTTTTCCCGCGGCGAGGCGCAGGGATCAGGAGCCGGCCGGATCGACTCGCGCGCCTTTCTCGGTCAGCAGCGCGCGAAGAATCGAGCGATGGCAATGCGATTCGTCGGCGCAATAGCAGCCGACGGAAAAGTTCGCACTGTGCGACAGGGCCGCGAGCACGTCGAGCGAGCGGCTGTTGTCGGGCGTCGTCATCTCGGCGCGGTAGTGTTTCGCGAAAGCATGCCAGTCGGCGGGCGTGACGGCATGGTGCGCCATTTTCATCGTCGCGACGCTCGGCGCGAGGTTCGGATACCAGACGTCGTACCAGTCGCGCGACGCGAACTCGGTTTTCGGCACGCCGCGCGGCGGGCGGCGCACCGTCCCGATGCGCAGCCCTTCCTCGGTGGCGCGCGGCGTGCCGAGCCGCACGATACGAACGACCATCGCTGCCTCCTCGTGTGTTGCCGGGAAGCTCGCCGGCGGGCGGGCGGCCCCGCGGCGAGCTTCACCGTTCCTTATAGACGAGCCTGACTTCGTCGGCACCGTGCAGCCGTTCGAGGCGGCGCACGGTGAAGTGGCCGCGGGCCATGTCCTGGAAGTGGTCGATGAACAAAGTGTTGATCACCGCGCCGCCAAGCGCGCCGACGACCGGCACGGCCTGTGCGGCGACTTTCTGCGAAACGGTGATCGAAAAACGCGACGCGACCTGGGTGATGAGCTGCACGATCGCCGGCGCGCCGCGGGCGATCGTGCCCTGCTGCGCGGCGTATCGCGCCGCTTCGGAGACCGCTTTCGCCATCGCCGCGCGCGCCGCGAAGTATCCGGTTTCGGCGGCGTCGTCCTGGCCGGATTTCCCGCCCAGCGCGAGCACCTGGATGCACTGCAGGCGCGCTTCGGCCGAACCGAGGTCTTCGCCTTCGCTGCGCGCGATCTCGGCGATCGAGCGCAGCATGATCGTCGTCGACAGCGGCAGCTCGATCGCCAGCGCCGCGAGGCCGAACGCGCCGCCCGCCGCGCCGGTCGTCCCGACTGCGAGCTTGTGCCAGCGGTTCGAGGTCGTCGACGTCGTCTCGGCCGGTTCGCGCTCGAGCGTGCGCAACGCGACGTCGAGCGCGCTCTCGATCGCCTTGCGCGTCGCGTTCATCACTGCCGTGTTCCAGCTCTTCGGCAGCATCGCGAAGCCGCGCTCGATCGGCGAGCCGACGACGTCGCTGATGCGCGCGGCCAGCCCGGGGTTCTCGAGCAGCGCGCGCGCCTGGCGCAGGTCTTCGAGGTCAGCGGCGGTCAGTCCCATGCGTGGCTCCGGTATCGAAGGTCAGAGGGGCGGCGGGGAAGACGGTTCCCTCCCGGGCCCCCGGCACGCGTGGCGCGTTGCGTCGGTTTGCGCGGCAGTTTATCTTCGCAGGCTTTGCCGTTTCCCGATACGAGCCCGAAGATGCCGATGAAACCCGTGCAGCTTTTCCGCGCAAACCCCGGCGCCGGTGCTGCGAAGTGCCGCCCATGAGCGTGCAGCTCGAACTCGGCCTGCGCGACGTGGCCGCGCTCGGCCAGGTGTTCACGCCCGAGCCGGTCGTGCAGGCGATGCTCGCGCTGCGGCGCAATCGCGGTCGGGTGCTCGAGCCGGCGTGCGGCGACGGCGCGTTCCTGCGCCACTTGCCCGGCGCGGTGGGTATCGAGTTCGACCGCACGCATTGCCCGCCGGGCGCGCTGAACGAGGACTTTTTCGCCTATCCGGTCGCCGAGCGCTTCGACACGATCATCGGCAATCCGCCTTACGTGCGCTTCCAGGACATTCCGCCGGCAACGCGACGGCTGCTGCACGCGGAACATTTCGACGGGCGCTCGAACCTGTACCTGTTCTTCATCGAGAAGTGCGTGCGCCATCTCGCGCCGGGCGGCGAGCTGATTTTCATCACGCCGCGCGATTTCCTCAAGGGGACGTCGGCAGTGAAGCTCAACCGGCTGCTGTTCGCTGCCGGCACGATCACCGACGCGATCGAACTGGGCGACGCGCGGGTGTTCGACGACGCGGTGCCGAACTGCCTGATCTGGCGCTTCGAGAAGGACTGCTTCGTGCGCGACATGCGCTATGCGCAGATCGGCGTCGCCGACCGGCTTGCCGCGGCGCTCGCCGCGCCGCGCTGGCAGGCTCGCCACCTCGTCGAATGCGCCGGCCACCTGATGTTCGCGCGCGGCGACTATCCGCTGCGGCTGTCGGACGTCGCGTTCGTCAAAGTCGGCGCGGTGTCCGGCGCGGACGACCTGTATGCGGGCGCGGCGGGCGCAAACCGCGATTTCGTCTGCTCGGCGACGCTCCGGACCGGCGAGACGCGGCGCATGCTGTGGATCGCGCCCGGTGATCCGCCGCCGCCGGCGCTGCTCGCCCACAAGGCGCGGCTGATCGCGCGGCGCGTCCAGCCTTTCGACGAGTCGAACTGGTGGCACTGGGGGCGCGGCTACCATCAGTCGGAGCAGCCGCGGGTGTACGTCAATGGCCGCACCCGCACGCCGCGGCCGTTTTTCCTGCACGCCTGCCGCCATTACGACGGCGCGGTGCTGGCGGTTTTCCCGCGCCGCGCGGACATCGACCTCGCGGCGTTCCGCGACGCGCTGAACGATGTCGACTGGGCCGATCTGGGTTTCGTCTGCGATGGCCGCTTCCTGTTTTCGCAGCGCAGCCTCGAAAACGCGCCGCTGCCGGAGCACTTCCGGGCGTTCGCCGCGGTCTGAGTGGCGTGGGAGCGCGCCACGCCGGCTGGTGTAATATTGGTTGCAATTCACTTGCCGCGGCACGTCCGCCTGCGGACTTTCCCGAGAAAAGCTCATGGTTCCTCATCTGACTACCGCGCTGACCGGCCCGCTTTTGGAACTGGAAAAGCGCTTCCTCGACCATGCGACCGAAATCGAACGCTGGATGCGCGTGCAGTGGCAGGATCACCTGCCGCCGTTCTACGGCTCGACGGATCTGCGCAACTCCGGATTCAAGCTCGCGCCGGTCGACCTGAACCTGTTCCCGGGCGGCTTCAACAACCTCAATGACGCTTTCATGCCGCTGTGCGTGCAGGCGGCGCAGGCGGCGATCGAGCGCATCTGCCCCGATGCGCGGCAGTTGCTGCTGATCCCGGAAAACCACACGCGCAACCAGTTCTACCTGCAGAACGTCGCGAAGCTGGTGTCGGTGCTGCAGCTCACCGGGCTCGACGTGCGCCTCGGCTCACTGCTGCCCGAAATCACAGCGCCAACGACGCTCGAACTGGCGAACGGCAGCACGCTGACGCTCGAGCCGCTCGAGCGGCACGGCGCGCGCCTCGGCCTTGCGGGCTTCGAGCCGTGCGCGGTGCTGCTGAACAACGACCTGTCGGGCGGCGTGCCGGCGATCCTCAAGGGACTCGACGACCAGTGGCTGATCCCGCCGCTGCATGCGGGCTGGCACGTGCGCCGCAAGTCGATCCACGCCGCCGTCTATGATCGCGTCGCGCGCGATTTCGCGTCGGTCATCGGCATCGACCCGTGGCGCATCAACCCCGAATTCGGCGTGTGCAGCCAGATCGACTTCCACGAACGCGCCGGCGAGGAACGCCTCGCCGACGAGGTCGACACGCTGCTCACGCGCATCCGCGAGAAATACCGCGAATACGAAGTCACCGAGACGCCGTTCGTCGTCGTCAAGGCCGATGCCGGCACTTACGGCATGGGCGTGATGACGGTGCGGGACGCGTCCGAAGTGCGCGGCCTGAACCGCCGCCAGCGCAACAAGATGAGCGTCGTCAAGGAAGGCCTCGAGGTGCACGAAGTCATCATCCAGGAAGGCGTGCATACGTTCGAGACCGTCGACGACGCGGTCGCCGAGCCGGTCGTCTACATGATGGACCACTACGTCGTGGGCGGCTTCTACCGCGTCCACACCGAGCGCGCGCGCGACGAGAACCTCAACGCGCCGGGCATGCACTTCAAGCCGCTGGCGTTCGAGACCTGCTGCTCGCTGCCGGACTGCCGCCAGGGGCCGGACGCGGCGCCGAACCGCTTCTACGCGTACGGGGTCGTCGCCCGGCTCGCGCTGCTCGCGGCGTCGATCGAGATCGAGGAAACGATGCCGGCCGAAGCCGAGCTGGCGGCGTGAATGAACCATCCCGATCGAATTCCGGGCGAGCGCGCGGTGCCTGAGCCGAAAGTGCAGCCGTCGCGTCCGCTGGACCTCGCCTTCATCCTCGACCCGCTGCATGGCCTCAAGGCCTACAAGGATTCGAGCATCGCGATGATGCGCGAAGCCGCGGCGCGCGGCCATCGCGTATCGGCGATCCAGCGCGAGGCGCTGACCTGGCGCGAAGGCGTGGTCGCCGCGCGCAGCCACGCGATCCACACCCGGGCCGACGAGCGCGGCTGGTACGAAGCGGGCGACGAGGCGTCGCTGCCGCTCGCCGCGTTCGACGCGGTCGTGATGCGCCAGGACCCGCCGTTCGACTTCGAATACATCACCGCGTCCTGGCTGCTCGAACGCGCCGTCGCCGGCGGGGCGCGCGTCTTCAACGATCCGCGCGCGATCCGCGACCATTCGGAGAAGATCGCGATCACCGAATTCCCGCAGTTCACCGCGACGACGCTGGTCGCGCGCGACGCGGCCGACATCGACGCGTTCATCGACGAGCTCGGCGACGTGATCCTCAAGCCGCTCGACGGCATGGGCGGCAGCCAGATCTTCCGCGTGACGGCTTCCGATCCGAACCGCAACGTCATCGTCGAGACGCTGACGCACGAAGGCCGCCGTACGATCATGGCGCAGCGCTATCTGCCGGCGATCGCCGACGGCGACAAGCGCGTGCTGATCATCGGCGGCGAAGTCGTGCCGTATGCGCTCGCGCGCATTCCGAAGCCCGGCGAGACGCGCGGCAACCTCGCTGCCGGCGGACGCGGCGTGGCGATGCCGCTGACCGAGCGCGAGCGCGAGATCGCCGAATTCCTCGCGCCGGTCCTGTGGCAGCGCGGCCTGATGGTCGTCGGCCTCGACGTCATCGGCGGCCACCTGACCGAAATCAACGTCACGAGCCCGACGTGCTTCGTCGAGATCGCCGCGCAGACCGGTTTTTCGGTCGCCGGGCTGTTCGTCGACAAGCTCGAACAGGCCTGCGCCTGATGCGCGGATGGCACAGGCTGGCCCGCCTCGGCGCGGCGTGGGTCGCGCTGGGGTGCGTCGTGCTCCTCGGGGCATGCAAGCAGCCGCAGCTCTTCCATCAGGAAGCCTATGTGTTCGGCACGCGCGTCGATCTCACCGTGTACGGCGAACCGCACGAAGTCGCGGCCGAGGCGATGGGCGCGGTGCTGCAGGAGTTCGACCGCCTGCACCGCGCGTACCACGCGTGGCAGCCTTCGGAGCTGACGGCGCTGAACGAGGCGATCGCGCGCAGCGAAGCCGCCGTGGTGTCCGCCGAGCTCGCGGCGATGCTGACCGACGCGCAGCGCCTGTCCGCGGCCGGCGACGGGCTGTTCAACCCGGCGATGGGCGCGCTGATGGGCCTGTGGGGCTTTCACGCCGACGAATTCGTGCCGCGCCTGCCCGATCCGGCGGCGCTGCGCACGGTGATCGAAGCGCGACCGCGCATGTCGGACCTCGTCATCACCGGCAAGCGCGTCGAGAGCCGCAATCCGGTCGTGCAGCTCGATCTGGGCGGTTACGCGAAAGGCTACGCGCTCGACCGCGCCGTCGCGATCCTGCGCGACAAGGGCATCGACAACGCGCTCGTCAATATCGGCGGCAACGTCATGGCGCTCGGCAAGAAAGGCGACACGCCGTGGCGCCTCGGGCTGCAGCATCCGCGCGAGCCGCAACCGCTCGCGACGCTGCCGCTGTACGACGGCGAGGCGATCGGGACGTCGGGCGACTACCAGCGCTATTTCGAACTCGAGGGGCGCCGTTATTCGCATCTGCTCGATCCGCGCACCGGCATGCCCGCGACCGGCAGCCAGTCAGTGACGGTGCTCGTCACGCCGCGCGAGGACGCCGGCACGCTGTCGGACGCGGCGAGCAAGCCCGCTTTCATCGCCGGCGACGACTGGCGCGAATACACGCGCCGCTACGACATCGACCACGCGCTGCGCGTCAGTGCCGACGGGCGCGTCGAAGTCACCCGCGCGCTGCGCGCCCGCCTCCAGTTCCCGTCCGACACGCCGGGCGTCACGGTCGTCGAATAGGTTAATCATGCCCCCTCGCCCGCATCTCGATCGCTTTGCCATGGGACTGATGGTGCTGCTGTGCACCGTGTGGGGATTGCAGCAGGTCGCGATCAAGCTTGCCAATGCCGGCATTTCGCCGGTATGGCAGGCCGGGCTGCGCTCGCTCGGCGCGACGACGCTGGTGTGGGCGTGGGCGAGCGCGCGCGGCGTGAAGCTGTGGTCGGCGGACGGCACGCTCGCGCCGGGCCTCGTCGCCGGTCTGCTGTTCGCCGGCGAGTTCGCGCTGATCTTCGGGGCGCTCGAATTCACGACCGCGTCGCGCGGCGTGATCTTCCTGTACACGGCACCGTTTTTCGTCGCGCTCGGCGCAGTGTGGCTGCTGCCGCACGAGCGCATGCGCCGCGCGCAGTGGGCGGGCATGGCGCTGGCGTTCCTCGGGGTGCTGACGCTGTTCGGCGAGAGCCTGCTGCTCGGATCCGGTCGCGCCTGGATCGGCGACCTGATGATGCTGCTCGCGGCGAGCATGTGGGCCGCGACCACGCTGACCGTGAAAGTCAGTCCGCTCGTCCGCGTGCCGGCCGAAAAGACGCTGCTGTATCAACTGGGCATTTCGGCGCTGGTGCTGCCGCTGCTGTCGCTCGCGTTCGGCGAGCCGGGCGTGTTCGCACCGACGGCGGTGGTGTGGGCGAGCCTCGCGTTCCAGATCGTCATCGTCGCCGCCGCGAGCTATGTCGCGTGGTTCTGGCTGATCAGCCAGTATCCGGCGACGCGCCTGTCGTCGTTCTCGTTTCTGACGCCGGTGATGGGCGTGCTCGCCGGCGGCCTCCTGCTCGGCGAGGCGCTGACGCCGGCGGTGTTCGCCGCGCTCGCGCTCGTCGGGGCCGGCATCTGGATCGCGAATCGCCCGTCCCCCGAAGCGGCGCCCGTGCGGCTGCGCTAAAGTCGATCACCCACAGGAACGGAGGGCTTTCCCATGCAGCGACCCCGAATCGAGTTCTGGTACGAGTTCGCGAGTTCGTATTCGTTTCTTTCGGTAATGCGCCTCGAAGCGCTCGCGGGCGCTGCCGGCGTCGATGTCGCGTGGCGACCTTTCCTGCTCGGGCCGGTGTTCCTCTCGCTCGGCTGGAATGACTCGCCGTTCAACATCTACCCGCCGAAAGGCCGCTACATGTGGCGCGACCTCGCCCGGCTCGCGGAAAAATACGACCTGCCGTTCCGCGTGCCGAGCCGCTTTCCGCGCAGCGGCCTGCTCGCGGCACGCGTCGCGCTGCTGGGCGTCGAAGAGGGCTGGATCGCGCCGTTTTCGCGCGAAGTCATGCGCGCGAACTTTGCCGAGGATCGCGAAATCGGCGACGAGGAAGTCATCGAGGCGATCCTGAACGACCTCGGCCTGCCCGCCGGCGAACTGCTCGCGGCGGCTGTCGCGACCGACAACAAGCTCGCGCTGCGGCACCAGACCGAGGAGGCGACCTCGCTCGGTCTGTTCGGCGCGCCGACGTTTCGCGTCGGCGACGAGCTCTTCTGGGGCAACGACCGGCTCGAAGACGCGCTCGACTGGGCGAACCGGCGGCCTGACTGACGGGAAAGCTTCAAGCCCGCGCGAGCGGGGAGCCGGCGGCGTGTCGCCGAAAGCAACCCGTCGGAGTTCGCCGGCCGCCGTCAGTTGCCGGCCTTTTCCTTTTCCTTTTCCTGCTCGCGCTTGCGGATCCGCTCGTCGTAGCGCGCCCGGTCGCGTGCCGCATCTTCGGCCCGTTTCGCGGCGTCCGCTTCGGCGCTCAGGCGTTCGCGCGCTTTTTCCGCGTCCTGCTCGCGTTGCCGGTCACGGGCAGCGGCGGCATCGCGCACAGCCTGCGCCTCGCGTTCCCGCCGCGTGGCGTCGGCCGCAGGATCGGGCGCGATCTGTGGGTCGGCGGACGGCGCCGCAGGAGGCGGCGCGACCGGCAGCGGCGCCGGGGCGTCGGACGACAGGGCCGGCGGCAGCGTGCCGCGCAACGCGGCCTGGCGCTGTTTTTCGGTGAGTTCGAGGCGGCTCGCCTCGGCTTCGATCGCGCGCGCCTGGCGGAGCTTGTCGAGGCGCTGTTCCTTGGCCTGGGCGATGCAGCGATTGACGAGGAAACGTTCGTAGCACGCCGGTTCGGCGCGCCGCAGCGCATCGTCGGCCTCTGCGCGCAGCGCCCGGGCTTCGTCGCGCAGGCGCTCGGCGTGCTCGAGGTCGGCTTCGGCAGCGCCCGCGGTCGCGGCCGCGACCGCGAAGAGCAGCGGCAGCAGGCGAGGGATCATCGGCATTCGGCAGCGGTCCAGTGGGGGGATGCGTAGAATAACGCCTTTGCCCTTCGATTCGCTGACGTGATCCAGTTCCGCAACCTCCGCCTCGCCCGGGGCGCCAAAATCCTCGTCGATGCCGCCTCCGTGCAGATCCACCCCGGCTGGCGGGTCGGTCTGACCGGCGCGAACGGCACCGGCAAGTCGAGCCTGTTCGCCCTGTTGCGCGGCGAACTGCACCAGGACCAGGGCGACCTCGACATCCCCGCCGGCTGGCAGATCGCGCACGTCGCGCAGGAAACCCCGGCGCTGGCAAAACCTGCGATCGAGTATGTGCTCGACGGCGACGTCGAACTGCGCAGCATCGAGGCGCAGCTCGCCGCGGCGGAAGCTGCGCACGACGGCGCGCATATCGGCGAACTCCATGCTCGTCTGCACGAGATCGGCGGCTACGCGGCGCGCGCCCGCGCCGCGGCGCTGCTCGACGGCCTCGGCTTCCTGCCGGGCGAGGCCGATCGTCCGGTGTCGGACTTCTCCGGCGGCTGGCGCATGCGGCTGAACCTCGCGCAGGCGTTGATGTGCCGCTCCGATCTGTTGCTCCTCGATGAGCCGACGAACCACCTCGATCTCGACGCGGTGCTGTGGCTCGAGCAGTGGCTGCGCGACTACCGCGGCACGCTGGTGCTGATCTCGCACGACCGCGAGTTCCTCGACGCGTGCGTCACGCACATCGCGCACATCGAGTCGCAGCGCCTGACGCTGTATTCCGGCGGCTATTCCGACTTCGAGCGCCAGCGTGCCGAGCGCCTCGCGCAGCAGCAGTCGCTGTTCGACAAGCAGCAGCGCGAGATCGCGCACATCGAGGACTACATCCGCCGCTTCCGTGCGAAAGCGACGAAGGCGCGCCAGGCGCAGAGCCGCATCAAGGCGCTCGAACGCATGGAGCGCATCGCCGCCGCGCATGTCGACACACCGTTCAGCTTCAGCTTCCGCGACGGCCCGCCGGCGCCCGATCCGCTGCTGCAGGTCGAGGACGGCGTCGTGCGCTACGGCGAGCGGACCGTGCTCGACGCCATCCGCCTGACGCTGCGCCCGGGCGAGCGCGTCGGCCTGCTCGGGCCCAACGGCGCCGGCAAATCGACGCTGATCAAGCTGCTCGCCGGCCAGCTGCCGCTCGCCGCCGGCAGCCGCAGCGAAGGCAAGGGGCTGGCGATCGGCTATTTCGCGCAGCACCAGCTCGAAACGCTGCGCCCGGACGAGTCGCCGCTGCAGCATCTGGCGCGCCTCGACCCGCGCACGCGCGAGCAGGAGCTGCGCGACTACCTCGGCGGCTTCGACTTCCGCGGCGACGGTGGCGGCGGCACGTCGACGCCGGCGACGACGCCGTGCGGCCGCTTCTCCGGTGGCGAGAAGTCGCGCCTCGCGCTCGCGCTGATGATCTGGCAGCGGCCGAACCTGATGCTGCTCGACGAGCCGACGAACCACCTCGACCTCGAGATGCGCCACGCGCTGACGCTGGCGCTGCAGGACTACGACGGCGGGATGGTGCTGGTGTCGCACGATCGGGCGCTCTTGCGTGCGACCTGCGACCGCTTCCTGCTCGTCGATGCCGGCCGCATCCAGCCGTTCGACGGCGACCTCGACGATTACCGCGACTGGCTCGCCGAGCGCCGCGCGCAGGCGAGCGAAGCGGCGAAATGCCCGGACCGCAGCGCCGACAAGGCAGCGCGCAAGGCCGACCGGGAACAGTCCGCGGCGGAGCGCCAGGCACGGCTCGCCGCGCGCCGCCCGCTCGTCAAGGAACTCGAGCAGCTCGAAAAGAAGCTCGCCAACTGGCACGGCGAGAAAAAGCTCCTCGACGCGCGCCTCGCCGACCCGGCGCTCTACAGCGGCGCCGAAGCCAGCCAGCTGCAGACGCTGCTGAAGCGCCAGGCGGAGCTTGCCGGGTGGGTCGACGACGCCGAGCTGCGCTGGCTCGAAATTTCCGAGCAGCTCGAAGCGATGCAGGCCGACTGAGCGGGTGTGAAGCGCGAACAGCGCGAATACGGATAGCGTCTCCTGCTTTCCGCTCTACGCGGGCTGGTTTTCCCTTTCCACATCCGCAAGAAAATCTTCCGTCCGCAGTTGCTCGGCCTGTTCCAGCCATACCGGGTAATGCGTGCGGAAATCTTCGGCCATCAGCGACAGTGGCACGTCGGGGAAGTGACCACGCTGGTGGATATATTCCATGTGCTGATTGCCGCTGCGGTCGAAGGGGTGGTAAATCGAGTCGCTTCGGCCGTCGAATTCCAGCGGCAGCAACCCGAACCGCTCGCACAGCGCGAGGTTGAATGCCGGCGTGGCCTTGTACCAGGAGCCGTCGATGAGGATTTCGGTGTACCCGTGCCACCGGTACAGGTCCGCGCCGAAAGTCTCGCGCATGCGTTCGGTGCTGAGGTGGTTGCGTACGTCGGCGTAACCCGGCCGCGCCGGAATTCCCGCCGCGCGGCACACCGCCGTGAGCAGCGTCGCTTTCGGCACGCACCAGCCGGCGCCGCTGGCGATCACGCTGCTCGCCTTCATCCCGGTTTCCGACAGGTCGATGCGATAGGGGTCGTAACGGAAGCCGTCGCGCACCGCGTAGTACAGCGACACCGCGCGCTCGCGGACGTCGCTGCTGCGGCAATGCGCGCGAGCGAAGGCAAGGACTTCGGGGTGGTCGCTGTCGATCAGTGGAGTCGGTGAAAGGTACGCATCTATCATCGTAGTGCTCAATCGAGTAAAGCGGGATACGGCAGTTTAAAACGAAAACGCCGCCTGTCCTCGTTTCCCCTTGCAAGAGGCGGCCCGTGTTTCCCGCAGACACTGCCCGCGTCGCCGCTTTGCGCATACAGTAGCGATTCGAACGCCCGTTCGGGGCGGTTTGCGGAGAATCGCCATGTCGTCCATTCCGGTGCCGCTCGCACTGCCCGATCTCGTCGCCGCGCGCGAACGCATCCGCGACGCGATCGTCCGCACCGGCCAGTGGCAGAACGACGCGCTGTCCGACGAGCTCGGCGTGCCGCTGCAACTGAAGCTCGAAAACATGCAGCGCACCGGCTCGTTCAAGCTGCGCGGCGCGACGCACAAGATCGGCCGACTGCTGGAGGGCGGTGACCGGCCTGCCGGCGTCGTCGCGGCGTCGGCGGGCAACCACGCGCAAGGGGTCGCGCGCGCGGCAGCGCGGGTCGGACTTTCCGCGGTCGTCGTGATGCCGGCGAACGCGCCGCTGACGAAAATCCAGGCGTGCCGCAAGCTCGGCGCCGACGTGCGCCTCGTCGGCGACACGCTCGAAGCCGCCAGCGACGAGGCGCATCGCCTCGCCGATGGCGAAGGGCTCGCGCTGATCCATCCGTACGATGATTGGGACGTGATCGCCGGTCAGGCGAGCTGCGGCCTGGAGATGCTCGAAGACGCGCCGGACATGACCGTCGCGATCGTGCCGCTCGGCGGCGGCGGGCTGATCTCCGGCGTCGCGCTGGCGCTGAAGCTGCAGAATCCGGCGATCCGCGTCGTCGGCGTGCAGACCGACGCGGTCGCTCCGTGGCGGCATTTCCTGCGCGACGGCACGCTCGAAGCGGTGCGGCCGGACGCGCACACGATCGCCGACGGCATCAAGGTGAAACGCCCGGGGATGCTGACGCGCCAGGTGATCGCGCGCCACGTCGACGACATCGTCACCGTCGACGACAACGCGATCGCCGAAGCGATCGTCACGCTGCTCGAACGCACGCGCACGATCGGCGAAGGCGCGGGCGTGGTCGGGCTCGCAGCGCTGCTGCAGCGCAAAGTCCGCCTCGCGCCCGACGACCGCGCGGTGGTCGTGATTTCGGGGGGCAACGTCGATATGACGCTCGTCGGCCGTTCGATCGACTACGGCCTTGCGTCGAGCGGGCGGCTGATGAGCGTCGCGGTGATGATTTCCGATGCGCCGGGGCAGTTGCTCGCGCTGCTGACGACGATCGCCGAGCTCGGCATGAACGTGCGCCATGTCGAGCACCGCCGCGGCGAACTGCACGTCGCGGTCGGCATGACCGAAGTGATCCTGCAGATCGAGACGCGCGATGCGGAGCACCAGCGCGCGCTGCTGACGCATTTCGCCGCCCAGGGCCTTGCCGTGCGCAACCTGCTCGCCGGCTGAGGTCCGCAGCCGGATTCGCGGCAGGCCGCCCGCGCCGCTGCTAGAATCGCGGCTTTCCCCTTGCCGCTACAGGATATTGCCGTGCAGATCGTCTGTCTCGACCTCGAAGGTGTGCTGGTCCCCGAAATCTGGATCGAATTCGCCGAGCGTACCGGCATCCCCGAGTTGCGTCGCACGACGCGCGACGAGCCGGACTACGACACGCTGATGAAGTACCGGCTGAACATTCTCGCCGAGCGCAAACTCGGCCTGCCCGACATCCAGGAAGTCATCGCCAGCATGGGGCCGATGGCCGGCGCGCGCGAGTTCCTCGACGCGCTGCGCGAGCGCTACCAGGTCGTGATCCTGTCCGACACGTTCCAGGAGTTCGCCAAGCCGCTGATGAAGCAGCTCGGCTGGCCGACGCTGCTGTGCCATCGCCTCGAAGCCGACGCGAACGGCGTGCTCGTGAACTACCACCTGCGCATGCCCGACCAGAAGCGCGAAGCCGTCAAGCGTTTCAAGGAGCTGAACCTGACGGTCGTCGCGGCGGGCGATTCGTACAACGACACCGCGATGCTCGGCGAGGCGCACGGCGGCATCCTGTTCCATCCGCCGGAGAACGTCATCCGCGAATTCCCGCAGTTTCCGGTGACGCGCAACTACGCCGAACTGCGCCGCGAGATCGACCAGGCTTTCGCCCGCGTCGCCTGACGGGGTCCTGCCATGCACCGCGACCGCCATTTCACGCTGTCCGCGTCCTGCCCCGACCGCGTCGGCATCGTTGCGCGGGTGTCGGGCTTCATCGCCGAGCATCGCGGCTGGATCCTCGAGACGTCGCTGCACGCCGAGCCTCCTGCCGACGGCGAGGCGCTCGGGCGCTACTTCATGCGCATCGAGATCAGGGCCTCGTCGCTGCCGTTTCACCTCGCCGAGTTCCGCGAACGATTCCGTCCGCTCGCGGCCGAGCTCGAGATGGACTGGACGATCACCGATTCGGCGGTCAAGAAGCGCGTCGTCGTGCTGGTGTCGAAGCAGGAACACTGCCTCTACGACCTGCTCGCGCGCTGGCAGTCGAAAGAGCTCGACATCGAAATCCCGTGCGTGATCTCGAACCACGACACGTTCCGCGGCCTTGTCGAGTGGCACGGCATCCCGTTCCACCACGTGCCGGTGAACGCCGACAACAAGGCGCAGGCCTACGCCGAAGTGGCGC